>NZ_JADWYO010000009.1 GCF_022414595.1 Streptomyces sp. MUM 203J
CCGAGCCCGGTCTGCCGTGCGCCGTCGCCGGATCCGCGCACCGGGGCGGGTCTGACGGCACGGCGGGACCCGGCCGTGCCGGCGCCGCCGGAGTGGAGCCGGGTTCCCGCCCGGGTACGGCGCCCCGCTCGGCCTCGCGGGTGCTCTGCGGCGTCTCGGCGGATCCGGGCCGTGCGGGTGTCACCACCGGTGCCGCCCACCGGGGCGGGGCCGGCGGCGGGGTGCCCGGGGGAACCGGTTCCCGCGGGGGTGCGGGAGGCGGGGGCGTGCCGTCGCGACCGGGAACGGCCCGGGGGCGGTTCGGCGGGGCGGCGGGTTCCTGCTGCGGAGGGGTCCGGCGCTGGCGGGGGGCCGTGCGGGGAACCTCGCGTATCGCGCGGAGGGGGGTCGTGGTCTCCGTCGGCGTCTCGGGGCGCCGTGGGCGCGGTGTCTCGGCGCTCATCCGCCCCCCGATCGTTCTCGTGCCTGGACGCCGCCGGGGCAGGCCCGTTCGCCGACGCGTAGCCGTCACTCTAAAGGCTGGACACGCTCGGGCGACAACGCGACCGCAGGTCGGGGCCGTTCTGACCGGAACGTCCCGTCCGCGCCCCCTACCCCCCGGTAGTCGCTTCTGGCACGCTCGGCGCATGACTCCCCCCGTGCTCCCCCGCGCCGCCGACCGGGCCCGCTACGACCGGGCCACCGCCGACCTGGACGCCCCGCTCGCGCTCGTGGACCTGGCGGCCTTCGACGCGAACGCCGACGACCTGGTGCGCCGCGCGGGCGGCAAGCCGGTCCGGGTCGCGAGCAAGTCGGTGCGCTGCCGGGCGCTGCTGGAGCGGGTGCTGGCCCGGCCGGGCTTCGCTGGTGTGATGGCCTTCACGCTGGCGGAGGCTCTGTGGCTGGCCCGCTGCGGTGTGGACGACGTGTTGCTGGCCTATCCGTCCACCGACCGCGCCCGGTACGCGGAGCTGGCTGCCGACCCGAAGCTGGCCCGCGCGGTCACCGTGATGGTGGACGACCCCGCGCAGCTCGGGCTGATCGACTCGGCGCGGGGCGGCGGGCGTGAGGAGGTGCGGGTGTGTCTGGAGCTGGACACGTCGCTGCGGCTGCTGGGCGGGCGGATACGGATCGGGGCGCGCCGTTCGCCGGTGCGGGAGCCCGCGCAACTGGCCGGGCTGGCGCGGTCGGTGCTGCGGCGGCCGGGGTTCCGGCTGGCGGGGCTGATGGCGTACGAGGGCCATGTGGCAGGTGTGGGGGACGCGGTGGCGGCGCGTCCGCTGCGTTCGCACGCGGTGCGGCTGATGCAGTCGGTGGCGCGGCGGGAGCTGGCGGAACGGCGTGCGGCGGCGGTGGCGGCGGTGCGGTCGGTGGCGCCGGACCTGGAGTTCGTGAACGGCGGCGGCACCGGCAGCGTGCAGTTCACGGCCGCCGAGGACGCGGTGACCGAGATCGCCGCGGGTTCCGGTCTGTACGTGCCGCGGCTGTTCGACGACTTCTCGTCGTTCGGCGGCCGTCCGGCCGCGCTGTTCGCCCTGCCGGTGGTGCGCAGGCCGGGTGTGGGCGTGGTGACGGTGCTGGGCGGCGGCTATCCGGCCTCGGGGGCGGCGGGCCGGGACCGGCTGCCGGTGCCGTATCTGCCGGAGGGGCTGCGCTACGACCCGGTGGAGGGGCCGGGCGAGGTGCAGACGCCGCTGCTGGGCTCGCCCGCGGACGACCTGCTGATCGGGGACAAGGTGTGGTTCCGGCACGCGAAGGCGGGCGAGCTGTGTGAGCGGTTCGACCGGCTGCATCTGGTGGAGGGCGACCGCGTGACGGCGGCCGTCCCGACGTACCGCGGCGAGGGCTGCACCTTCCTCTGACCTGCCGCCCCGGCCTTCCTCAGCCGTCGCCCGGGGCGATGCTGCTGCCCACGCCGCCGGTGGAGCCGCCGATCCGCCGGATCCCCTGCGCGATCTCGTCGATCAGCTCCGGCCCGGGCGCGCCCTCGGCCGAGGCGACGGCGAACCGCACGACGACCGGGGTGCCGCCGCCGGTGGGCGACGGGAACACCAGCGACTGGACGTGACCGCCCTCGCCCTTCTCGGTGGTGACCTGCCAGCGCACGAGGTAGCCGGTGCGCCCCGCCGCGACGGCCTGCCGCTGGGCGACCACCTTGTGGGAAGTGATACCGCCATAGGGGGAGTTGCCCAGCGAGTCCTTCCCGAATGCCTCCTCCGCGGCCTTGGAGATGTCCTCCTTCGCCAGCTTCTCGGGGTCGGTCTCGGCGGAGGAGACGGTGCGGGAGCTGACCTGGCCGTACTTGCAGTACCGACTGCCGACGGGGCAGTCGAAGGTCTCCTTGGTGATCATGGTCGCCCCGCTGTACGAGCCGTACTTCGGCTTCTCCCAGCCCTCGGGGACCGGCAGGCTGATGCCGTTGAGCTGGTCGAGCAGCACGGACGGTTCCCCGGCCGGGGAGGCGGAGGGCTCGCGCGGCGGTTCCGGCCCGTCCTTGCCGGTGGCCCGCACCGGGGACTCGGGTGCGGACGCCGGGGGCTGCCTGGACTCCGGGGTGTCCGCGCCGTCCGTCGGCCGCAGCACGACGACGGCGGTGACGGCGACCGCCGCCACGGCGACGGCCGCGGCGGCGATCAGGGCGGCGCGCCGCCCGCGCTTCGGTGGGATGACGACGGCCGCGGGCTGCGCCTGCACCGGTCCACCGCCCGCCGGGCGGGTGTGCGCGGTCCACGCGGTTCCGTCCCACCAGCGCTCGACGGCGGGGGTGGAGGGATCCGGGTACCAGCCCGGCGGTGTCGTCATGCTCACGCGGTCAGCCTAGTCACCGGTCACAGCGGGGTGACGTAGGCACCCGAGATCCCGCCATCCACCAGGAAGTCGGTCGCGTTCACGAACGACGAGTCGTCGCTGGCCAGGAACGCCACCGCCGCCGCGATCTCCTCCGCCTCCGCGAACCGGCCGACCGGGATGTGCACGAGCCGCCGCGCGGCCCGTTCCGGGTCCTTCGCGAACAGCTCCCGCAGCAGCGGGGTGTTGACCGGCCCCGGGCACAGGGCGTTGACCCGGATGCCCTCACGGGCGAACTGCACGCCCAGCTCGCGGGACATGGCGAGGACGCCGCCCTTGGAGGCGGTGTACGAGATCTGCGAGGTGGCCGCGCCCATGACGGCCACGAAGGACGCGGTGTTGATGATGGATCCCCTCCCCTGACGGCGCATGTAGGGGATGGCGGCCTTGCAGCACAGGTACACGGACGTGAGGTTGACGTCCTGGACGCGCTTCCAGGCCTCCAGGCCGGTCTCCAGGATGGAGTCGTCGTCGGGGGGTGAGATGCCCGCGTTGTTGAAGGCCGTGTCGACGCTGCCGTAGGTGTCGTACGCGGTCCTGAACAGTGCCTCGACCTGCTCGGGGTCGGTGACGTCGACGCGCACGAAGAGGCCTCCGACCTCGTCGGCGGCGGCCTTCCCGGCCTTCTCGTCGATGTCGCCGCACACGACGTGGGCACCTTCGGAGGCGAGGCGGCGGGCGGCGGCGAGGCCGATGCCGCTGCCCGCGCCGGTGATGACGGCGGTACGGCCGACGAGGCGGCGGCAGAGGGACGGGTTCTCGGTCATGGTGGGTCAGCCTTCCGTGCTGCCGGGGACGCTGCTGATGAAGACGTTCTTGGTCTCGGTGAAGGCGGCGAGGGCGTCGGGGCCCAGCTCGCGGCCGATGCCCGAGTGCTTGTAGCCGCCGAAGGGGGTCCAGTAGCGGACGCTGGCGTGGGAGTTGACGGACAGGTTCCCGGCCTGGACGGCCTGCGAGACCCGCAGGGCACGGCCCACGTCCCGAGTCCACAGGGAGCCGGACAGGCCGTAGTCGGTGGCGTTGGCGAGGCGTACGGCGTCGGCCTCGTCGTCGAAGGGGAGGACGACGGCGACGGGTCCGAAGATCTCCTCGGTGGCGGCGGGCGCGTCGGGTGCGAGCCCGGTGAGGACGGTGGGCGGGTACCAGAACCCGGGGCCGTCGGGAGCGCTGCCCCGGATGGCACCGGCGCCGGCGGTGCCGTCCTCGGGGACGTAGGACCGCACACGGTCGAGCTGCGCACGGGAGATGAGCGGTCCCATCTGGGTCTGCTCGTCGCCGGGGTCACCGACGACGACCTTCTCGACGGCGGGCGCGAGGAGTTCGAGGAACCGGTCGTACGCGCCGCGCTGCACGAGAATGCGGGTACGGGCGCAGCAGTCCTGGCCGCTGTTGTCCAGGAAGGACATGGGCGCGGCGAGGGCTGCGGCTTCCAGGTCGGCGTCCGCGAAGACGATGTTCGGGCTCTTGCCGCCGAGTTCGAGAGTGACGCGCTTCATGTGCGTGGCGCATCGGGCCATGACCGCCCTGCCGACGCCGGCCGAGCCGGTGAATACGATCTTCGCGACGCCCGGGTGGTCGACGAGCGCCGCCCCGGCGACGGGACCCCGTCCGGGGAGGACCTGGAAGAGGTGCTCGGGAAGACCCGCCTCCACGGCGAGTCCGGCCAGGCGGAGAGCGGTCAGAGGGGTCGTCTCGGCGGGCTTGAGCAGAACGGCGTTGCCCGCGGCGAGGGCCGGGGCGGCGCCCCAGGCGGCGATGGGCAGGGGGAAGTTCCACGGGGCGATGACGCCGACGACGCCGAGAGGTTCGAGGAAGGTGACGTCGATGCCGCCGGGGACGGGGATCTGGCGTCCGGTCAGCCGCTCCACTCCCCCGGCGCTGTAGTCGAGGAGGTCGCGTACGTTTCCGGCTTCCCAGCGGGCGTTGCCGAGAACGTGGCCCGCCTCGCGGACCTCCAGGAGGGCGAGTTCCTCCAGGTGCTCGTCGACGGTCACGGCGAAGCGGCGCAGCAGCCGGGCCCGGTCGGCGGGGGCGAGGGCGGCCCAGATGCGCTGGGCGGCGGCGGCCCGCGCGACGGCGGTGTCCACGTCGGCGGCCGTTGCGGCGGGGACGGTGGCGATGACCTCCTCGGTGGCGGGGTTGAGCACGTCGAGCACGTCGGGCACGTCAGGTGCGGTCAAGGGTCGGTCCTCACATGCGTTCGAAGGAGCGGCGCAGTTCCCAGTCGGTGACGGCGGCGTCGAAGGCGGCCAGTTCGACGCGGGCCATGTTGTGGTAGTGGGCGACGACCTCGTCGCCGAAGGCGTCCTTGGCGAGGGGGCTGGTCTCCCACAGTTCGGCGGCCTCGCGCAGCGTGGCGGGGACGTGCGCGTAGTCGCCCGTGTAGGCGTTCCCGGCGCAGGGCTCGGGCAGTTCGAGCCGCTGCTCGATGCCGTGCAGCCCTGCGGCGATCAGTCCGGCCACGGCGAGGTACGGGTTGACGTCGCCGCCCGGGAGGCGGTTCTCGAACCGGGTGGAGGGACCGTGGCCGACGACCCGCAGGGCGCAGGTGCGGTTGTCGTGGCCCCAGGCGACGGCGGTGGGGGCGAAGGAGCCGGGCTGGAACCTCTTGTATGAGTTGATGTTCGGGGCGTAGAGGAGGGAGAAGTCCCGCAGCGCGGCGAGCTGCCCGGCGAGGAAGTGCCGCATCACCGGCGACAGGGCGGCTGCGGTGCCCACGGGCCCGTCCCCGGCCATCACGTTGCGCCCGTCGGCGTCCTGGAGGGAGAGGTGGATGTGGCAGGAATTGCCCTCGCGCTCGTCGTACTTGGCCATGAAGGTGAGCGCGACGCCCTCCTGGGCGGCGATCTCCTTGGCGCCGGTCTTGTAGAGGGCGTGCTGGTCGCAGGTGGTGAGGGCCTCGGCGTAGCGGAAGGCGATCTCGTGCTGGCCGGGGTTGCACTCGCCCTTGGCGGACTCGACGGTGAGCCCCGCGCCCGCCATGTCGTTGCGGATCCGGCGCAGCAGGGGCTCGACCCGGCCGGTGCCGAGGATCGAGTAGTCGACGTTGTACTGGTTGGCGGGGGTGAGGCCCCGGTAGCCGGTGTCCCAGGCCTGTTCGTAGGTGTCCTTGAAGACGATGAACTCCAGCTCGGTGCCCACGTGGGCGGTGAACCCGTGGGCGGCGAGCCGGTCGAGCTGGCGGCGCAGGATCTGGCGGGGCGAGGCCACGACGGGCGCCCCGTCGTGCCAGGCGAGGTCCGCGAGGAGCAGGGCGGTGCCGGGGTGCCAGGGGACACGGCGGAGGGTGAAGGGGTCGGGACGCAGCGCGAAGTCCCCGTATCCGCTGGACCAGGAGGACATCGCGTAGCCGTCGACGGTGTTCATCTCGGCGTCGACGGCGAGGAGGTAGTTGCAGCCCTCGGTACCGTGCTCCAGCACCTCGTCGAGGAAGAAGGGCGCAGCGAACCGCTTGCCCTGGAGGCGGCCCTGCATGTCGGGGAAGGCCAGGACGACGGTGTCGATCTCGCCGCCCGCGACGAGGGCGCGCAGCGCGTCGACGGTCAGCGGGGGTGTGCGGTCTGCCACGGGGTGGGTCCTCCTTGGATCAGCCGGAAGCCATAAGGTATGGGTGACAACCATTTCTTGGGAAGGGGGTGCGGCCGGATGCCCGAAGAGACGCCCGAACGGGGGCAGGCGGCTGATCCGCTGACGCCGGTGCTGCGGCCGGTGCGGGCGGGCAACGGGTTCGAGGAGGCCCTGGAGCAGATCCTCCAGGTCGTGCGGCTGGGGCTGGTCCCGCCGGGCGAGCGGCTGCCCGCCGAGCGGGAGCTGGCGGAGCGCATGGGCATCAGCCGGGTGACGCTGCGCGAGGTGCTGAAGGTGCTCCAGGAGCAGGGGCTGGTCGACTCCCGGCGCGGCCGGTACGGCGGGACGTTCGTGCTGCGCGGCGACCGGGCACCCGGCGAGGAGGAGCTGCGGCGGCGGATCGCGGCCGTCGACCTGGAGGACGCGCTGCGGTTCCGGGAGGTGCTGGAGGTGGGCGCGGCCGGGCTGTGCGCGGTGGAGGGCCTGGCCGGCGAGGACGCCGAGCGGCTGCGGAAGGCGCTGCGCGCCACACACGACGCGCCGCTGGACGACTACCGCCGCCGGGACACCCTGCTGCACCTGACACTGGCCGAGCTGTCCGGCTCCCAGACCCTGACGGCGCAGTACGCGGCGGTCCGGGCGACGGTCAACGACCTGCTCGACGGCATCCCCCTGCTCGTGCGGAACCTGGAGCACGCCCAGCACCAGCACGACGCGCTGGTGGAGGCGGTGCTGGAGGGCGACGCGGAGGCGGCGCGGGAGGTGGCGCGGGAGCACTGCGCCGGGACGGCGGCGCTGCTGCGCGGGTTCCTGGCGTGAGGGCCGCCGGAGCCCGTCCGGGCGGCGCGTAACCCGAAAGTAACGCACGGGGCTTGCGTTTCGGCCGCGCTCGCCGCAAAGGTATGGGGCCATTCCATTGGGCTGGACCCGAGGCGGGGAGCTGACGCTGCCATGACGCTGGAAGACACCACAGGCACCACGGGGAGCGGGACGGGCCCCGCCGACGACTACCTGAAACGCCGCGCGCTGCGGCAGGGCAGCGCCGGATGGCTGCTGCTCACCGGGCTCGGCGTCGGGTACGTCGTCTCCGGTGACTACTCCGGCTGGAACATCGGCCTGGCCGAAGGCGGTTTCGGCGGGCTGGCCGTCGCCATGGTGCTGATGGGCACGATGTACGCGTGCCTGGTCTTCTCGCTGGCCGAGCTGTCCGCGATCCTGCCCTCGGCGGGCGGCGGCTACGGCTTCGCGCGCCGCGCACTGGGCACCTGGGGCGGCTTCCTCACCGGCACGGCGATCCTCATCGAGTACATCCTGGCCCCCGCGGCCATCGCCATCTTCATCGGGGACTACGTCGAGTCGCTGGGCCTGTTCGGCCTGACCTCCGGCTGGCCGGTCTACCTGGCCTGCTTCGCGGTGTTCATCGGCATCCACCTGTGGGGCGTGGGCGAGGCACTGCGCTTCAGCCTGATCGTCACGGCCATCGCGGTGGCGGCACTGCTGATCTTCGCGGTGGGCGCGTTCACCGAGTTCCGCGCGTCGACCCTGACCGACATCCCGGTGAGCGCGGACGCTTTCGGTGCGAACTCCTGGCTCCCCTACGGCCTGCTGGGCATCTGGGCGGCGTTCCCGTTCGGCATGTGGTTCTTCCTCGGCGTGGAGGGTGTGCCGCTGGCAGCGGAGGAGGCCAAGGACCCGGTGAGGTCGATGCCCAGGGCGATGTCGCTGTCGATGGCGGTGCTGATCCTGCTGGCCGTGGTGACGTTCTTCGCGGCGACGGGTGCGCGGGGCGCGGCGGCGATCCAGGACGCGGGCAACCCGCTGGTGGTGGCGCTGGAGGGCGACGGCGGCCCGACGCCCCTGAGCCGCTTCGTCAACTACGCCGGACTGGCGGGCCTGGTGGCCTCCTTCTTCTCCCTGATCTACGCGGGCTCACGCCAGCTGTTCGCGCTCTCCCGGGCGGGCTACCTGCCCCGCTTCCTGTCCCTGACCAGCCGCCGGAAGTCCCCGTACCTGGGGCTCCTGATCCCGGGCGCGCTCGGCTTCGCGCTGGCCGCCGGGACCGGGGACGGGGCGCGGATGCTGAACATGGCGGTGTTCGGCGCGACCATCTCGTACGCCCTGATGGCGCTGTCCCACATCGTGCTGCGCCGCCGGGAGCCGCACCTGGAGCGCCCGTACCGCACGCCCGGCGGAGTGCTGACCTCGTCGGTCGCGTTCGTTCTCGCGCTCGCGGCGCTGGTGGCGACGTTCCTGGTGGACAAGGACGCGGCGTTCGTGGCGCTGGGGGTCTATGTGATCGCGGTGGCGTACTTCGCGTTCTACAGTCGGCATCGCCTGGTCGCGAGCGCGCCGGAGGAGGAGTTCGCGGCGCTGGCCGCGGCCGAGGCGGAGTTGGACCGCGCGTGAGAGGAGCCGGTGTGGCCGGGCCGCTGATCGGTGTGACGACGTATCTGGACCCGGCGAAGTGGGGGGCGTGGGCCATGCCCGCCGCGCTGCTGCCCGCGGCGTACCCTCGGCTGGTCCAGGCTGCGGGCGGGCTGGCGGCGATGCTCCCGCCCGACGCCCCGCGGGCGGCGGCCCCGGTGGTGGCACGGCTGGACGGGCTGGTCGTCGCGGGCGGCGCGGACGTGGAGCCCGTTCGGTACGGGGCGGCACCCGACCCGCGTACGGGCCCGCCCGCGCGGGAGCGGGACGGGTGGGAACTGGCCCTGATCGAGGCGGCGTTGGCCTCGGGCACACCGCTGCTGGGCATCTGCCGGGGTATGCAGCTGCTGAATGTCGCGCTCGGCGGCAGCCTCGTACAGCACCTGGACGGCCACGCCGCCGGGGTCGGCCGCTTCGGCGCCCACACCGTGAAGCCGGTCCCGGGGACGCGGTACGCCTCCCTGGTCCCCGAGGCGACGGAGGTCCCCACCTACCACCACCAGGCGGTGGAGCTTCTGGGCCGGGGCCTGGAGCCGTCCGCGTACGCGGAGGACGGAACGGTCGAGGCGCTCGAACTGCCGGGCGGGGCGTGGGCTCTGGGCGTCCAGTGGCACCCGGAGATGGGCGAGGACACCCGGGTGATGGCGGGGCTGGTGCGCGCGGCGGGCGCGTGAGCAGGCGGCCCCGCCCTCGCGCCTTCCGGTGACCGGGGGCTTCGCACCCCGGTCACCGTGGGCGCGCCTTCGGCGCTCCTCCTCAGGGTCCGGACGGCTCGGACCGGCGCCCGGGGTCCCCTGTGCGAAGAGCCTGGGGGAACTCGCGGAGCGGGAGCTCGGGGGCGGCGTCCCGGGTCCGGGGAAGGGGCGGCAGGGGACACCGGACGGCCCCGCACCCGCGCGGGTCACCGCGCCCGCGACAGCGACAGCAGGTCACGCGCCGGCCCGGTCGGCCGAGGCCCCCGCGGCCACACCGCCCGCAGCGCCCTGCGCAGGTCGACGCCCTCGACCGGCACCTCCACCAGGCGGCGCGACGCCAGCTCCTCCGTCACGGCCAGTTCGCTCAGCACCGCCGGCCCCGCCCCGCTCACCGCCGCCGCCTTGACCGCGGTCGTCGACGCCAGTTCGAGCAGCGGCGCCGCCAGTCCTCCGTGCCCCGCCAGTGCCGAGTCCAGTACCTGACGCGTCCCCGATCCGTACTCCCGCAGCACCAACGGCATCGCCGCCAGCTCCGCGGGCGTGACCGGAACCCGTCGCCGCGACCACCGGTGCCCCGGCGCCGCGACGACGACGAGCCGGTCATGGGCGACGACCACACCCTGCAGCCCGTCCGGCACGGACAGCCCCTCCACGTATCCCAGGTCCGCCTCGCCCGCCACCAGCAGCGCCGCCACCGCCGCCGAGTTGCCCGCCTGGAGCGACACGGCCGTGTCGGGGCGGTCCGCCCGCAGGGCGATGAGCCACCCGGGCAGCAGGTACTCGGCGATGGTCATGGACGCGGCCACCCGCAGCCGCGAGTCGCGCCGGTCCCGCAGCGCCTGCGCACCCGCGTCGAAAGCCTCGGCCGCCTCGACGACCCGCCGCGCCCAGTCGGTGACGAGCGCGCCCGCGTCGGTGAGCCGGGAGCCGCGTGGCGAGCGGTCGACCAGGGCGACGCCCAACTGCCGCTCCATGGAGCGGATGCGGCTGCTGGCGGCCGGCTGCGTGATGCCGACCTCGCGCGCCGCCCGGCCGAGGCTGCCGTGCCGGGCGACGGCGAGCAGAAGTTCCAGGGCGCCGAGATCAGGCACACGATGCGACAGGCTCATAACCACAGTTTATGGGGTCATAGCAGGAAGGTCCCTGGTCAGGCGGTTGCACGGCAGTGAGAGTGAGAGTCATGTCCACGACGCTCGTACGCCCACGCCCCCTTCGCCAGACCCGGCACGCCGCTCCCGGGGTCCGCCATCTCGGTCCCAACTGGTACGCGGTGGTGATGGGCACCGCGATGGTCGGCACAGCGGGCGCCGGGCTCCCCCTGCCCCTCCCGCGCACCCTCTGGGTGGCCCTGTGGGCGCTGGCCGCGGCGATGCTGGCGGCCCTGCTGGCGGCCCGCGCGGTGCACTGGGCGCGCCACCGGGACCAGGCTCGGGCACATCTGCTGGATCCGGCGGTGGCGCCGTTCTACGGGTGTCTGGCGATGGCGCTGCTGGCGGTCGGTGGCGGGGCCCTGGCGGTGGGCCCTCCCGCCGTCGGCGCGGGCGCGGCCGTGGCGCTGGCCGCGGTGCTGTTCGCCGCCGGTACGGTGACCGGTCTCGCGACGGCCGTGGTGATCCCGTACCTGATGGTCGTCCGGTACCGGATCGGCGCCGGGGACGCGTCGCCGGTGTGGCTGCTGCCGGTGGTGCCGCCGATGGTGTCGGCGGCGGTCGGCCCGCAGCTGGTGCCGCATCTGCCCGAGGGACAGGCGCGGGCGACGATGCTCGCGGTGTGCCTGGGCCTGTTCGGGGTCGGTCTGCTGGCGGTCCTGCTGGTCCTGCCGCTGGTGTTCGGCCGTCTCCTGGTGGGCGGGGAGCCGCCGACGGCGGCGGCTCCGGCGCTGCTGCTGGTGCTGGGGCCGCTGGGCCAGTCGACGACGGCGGCGAGCGCCCTGGCGGACGCGGCGCCCTCGTTCCCGTACGCCGCCGGGCTCGCCGTGCTGTACGGGACACCGGTCACGGGCTTCGCGTTGCTGTGGCTGGCATGGGCGGGGGCGCTGGTGGTGCGGGCGCTGCGGCGGGGGATGCGGTTCGCGATGACGTGGTGGGCGTTCACCTTCCCGGTGGGGACGTGCGTGACGGGTCTTGAGGGGCTGGCGCGGCACACCGGACTCGCGGCGCCCCGCTGGCTGGCGGTGGGTCTGTTCGCCCTGCTGGCGGCGGGATGGCTGGCGGCGGCGTCGGGGACGGTGCGGGGCCTGGTCAGCGGAGCGCTGCCCGCAGGGCCCGGTCCAGCACAGCAGGGGCCGCGGCCAGGGAGGGCCCGTACCAGGTGAGGTGCCGTCCGTCGACGAGCGCGGCGGGCAGCCCGGGGAACGCCTCGGGGCCGTCGGCGGCGGTGAACCGGTAGGGCTCGTCGGGCAGCACGACCAGATCGGCGCCGCTCGCCCGCAGCTCGCCGAGCGGCACGCGCGGATAGCGGTCGGGGTGACCGGCGTACAGGTTGTCCACCCCGAGCCGGGCGAGCAGGTCACCGGCGAAGGTGTCCCTGCCGAGCACCATCCAGGGCCTCCGCCAGACCGGCACGACGGCGCCGAGCGCTGGGCCCTCGGTCCGCACGGCGGCCCACGCCGCCTCGGCCTCGTCGAGCCAGCGCGGCCGGGAGGCGACCCCGCAGGCCCGCAGGACGCGCTCCAGTTCGGCCAGCGCCTGCTCCAGGTCGCGTACCTCGGTGACCAGCACGTCGATACCGGCCTCGCGCAGGGCCGCGAGGTCGGGCGCCCGGTTCTCCTCCTCGTTGGCGACGACGAGGTCGGGCCGGAGCCCGGTGATCAGCCCGGCATCCGGGTTCTTGGTCCCGCCGACCCGCGTGACGTCGAGATCGGCCGGGTGGCTGCACCAGTCGGTGGCGCCGACCAGCAGGCCGGGCGCGGACACGGCCACGGCCTCGGTGAGCGACGGCACCAGCGACACGACCCGCGGGGTCCGGCCCCGGCGGATCACCGCCCCGTCTCCATGTGCGGCGCCACGGCGACGACGAGGAGCCGCGTGTCGGGCGCGGAGGCACGCCAGCGGTGGCGCACCCCGCCGGACAGGTGCATGGTGTCGCCCCGCTCCAGCCGGTAGGCGCGGCCCTCGGCCTCCACCTCCACGGTGCCGTCCGCGACGTACAGCAGCGCGTCGTTGCGCAGGACGAGCTCCCGTCCCGCGTCGTGCTCGCCGGTGAACTCCTCGGCGTGCAGCTGGTGCTCGCCGCGGACCAGGGGGCGCGCGCCGGAGTCGGCGGCGGGGTCCCGGCTGCCCGCGTCGGCGCGTACGACGTCGACGGTACGGGCGGTGTCGGCGGCATCGAGCAGTTCGGGGGCAGTGGTCTTCAACGCCTCCGCGATGCACTCCAGCGACCGGGCGCTGGGGCGGGCGCGCTCGTTCTCGACCTGGCTGAGAAAGGGCACGGACAGGCCGCTGCGCTCGGCGACCGCCGCGAGGGTGAGCGACAGCGCGCGGCGCCTTCTGCGCACGGCCGCACCCACCCGGGGCGCGTCCTTGTCGTCACCCGGCCGGGGCGTCTCCTTGTCGTCGTGCATGTTTCCCTCCCTTCCCTCCCTGCTCTCTCCACCTTACGCAGCACGGGTACCGCCGAGTAGCACAATCGGCCGAAGCGGGCGGCTGCCAGTGCGGTACGGCATGATGCGGGATGTGACGCGACGCCTGATGCTGCTGGACACCGCTTCCCTGTACTTCCGGGCCTATTTCGGGGTCCCCGACACGGTGAGGGCCCCGGACGGGACGCCGGTGAACGCCGTGCGCGGGCTGCTGGACTTCATCGCCCGGCTGGTGCAGGACCACCGGCCGGACGAGCTGGTGGCCTGCATGGACGCGGACTGGCGCCCGGCCTGGCGGGTGGCGCTGATCCCCACGTACAAGGCGCACCGCGTCGCTGTGGAGACGCCGGCCGGGCGGCCGGACGAGGAGGAGGTGCCCGACACCCTCTCCCCCCAGGTCCCGGTGATCGAGCAGGTACTGGACGCGCTGGGCATCGCGCGTGTGGGCGTCGCCGGGTACGAGGCGGACGACGTGATCGGCACGCTGACGGCCGGGGCACGGGGCCCGGTGGACATCGTGACCGGCGACCGGGACCTGTACCAGCTGGTGGACGACGCGCGCGGGGTGCGGGTGCTGTACCCGCTGAAGGGCGTCGGGACGCTCCAGGCGGTGGACGAGGCCTGGCTGCGCGGGAAGTACGGCGTGGACGGCGCGGGCTACGCGGACCTGGCCCTCCTCCGCGGTGACCCCAGCGACGGCCTGCCGGGCGTCCCGGGCATCGGCGAGAAGACGGCGGCCAAGCTGCTCGCGGCCTTCGGTGACCTGGCCGGAATCATGGCGGCGCTGGACGACCCGGCGGCCGGACTCACCCCGTCGCAGCGCAGACGGCTGGACGAGGCCCGCGACTACGTGGCGGTCGCCCCGAAGGTCGTCCGGGTCGCGAGCGACGTCCCGCTGCCGCCGTTCGACCCGGAGCTGCCGAAGGAGCCGCGCGACCCGGTGGCGCTGGGAGAGCTGGCGCACCGCTGGGGCCTGGGCGGGTCGCTGGACCGTGTGCTCACGGCCCTCCCCGGCTGACCACCCACGGAGGTGTTAGCTTAGCCATACCTAAGTGATAGTCAGTCGAGACGGGAGAGCCGCCGTGGCATCGGAACAGTCGGCCCGCAAGGCACCGCGGGCCCATGAGGCCCGGGTAGTGCGCACCGAGCGGATCGCCCCGCACATGGTGCGGATCGTGCTCGGCGGCGACGGGCTGGCGGCGTTCGCCACGGCGGGCTGGACGGACCACTACGTGAAGCTGCTGTTCCCACCGGACGGGGTCACGTACCCGGAGCCGTTCGACATCGAGCGGATCCGCGCGGAGCTGCCCCGGGACCAGTGGCCCGCGCAGCGCACGTACACGGTCCGGGCGTGGGACGAGGCGCAGCGCGAGCTGACGGTCGACTTCGTCGTCCACGGCGACGAGGGCCTCGCCGGCCCGTGGGCGGCGCGCGCCGTCGTCGGCGACACGGTACGGCTCCTGGGCCCGGGCGGCGGGTACGCGCCGGACCCGGAGGCGGACTGGCACCTCCTGGCGGGCGACGAGAGCGCGCTCCCGGCCATCGCCGCGTCGCTGGAGCGGCTGCCGGAGGGCGCGGTGGCGTACGCGTTCATCGAGGTGGCCGAGCCGGACGACGAGCTGAAGATCGCCGCACCCGGGAGCGCTCGGGTCCACTGGCTGCCGCGGCGGGGCCGACCGGTCGGCGAGGCCCTGGTCGCGGCGGTCCGCGCCCTGGACTTCCCGCCCGGAGACGTCCACGCCTTCGTCCACGGCGAGGCCGCCGCCGTCAGGGAACTGCGCCGCCACCTCCGCCTGGACCGCGGCGTCCCCCTGAACCGCCTGTCCATCTCGGGCTACTGGCGTCTCGGCAAGACCGACGAGGCCTGGCGCGCGGTGAAGCGCGAATGGAACGCCCGGATCGAAAAGGAACAGGAAGCCGCGTAGCCCTGTGGGGCGCGGGCCCGGGCGGCGGGCCGCGCCCCTGCTGCGGCACACGCCGCGCCGAGAGCGGAACGGGTGGGCACGGCGGGACCGCCCCCGTGCCCGCGGAACCCTCGCCCGGCGGCCCGCACCCCGCCACGCCCGCAGTGACTGCGTGAGCCGGGGCGCCCCGCTGCGGGGAGACGCTTCTCCCCGGGCACCCGCCGCGGGGCCACTCCAGGGCGCGAGGATTCCGCCCTGCTCAGCGGCGGCCCGCCGTTCGGGCGAAGCCGAGAACGCGCAGGCCCGTTGGCGGGCGGGCACGGGGCCGGCCCCGTGGCCCGAGGATCCCGGCCCGGCCCGCACAGGCCGTCCCGCCCTCCCCGGCACGGACGGGTCGGGGCCGCTACGGGGCCCGCCTCCTCACGACGGCCTCCGCGGGCCCCACCCACGGCGGCCCCCGTCACCGCCCATCGCGGCGGGGGCGTGCCTGTACGCATACCCCCACGCCGGGCGGCCCGGAGGGCGGCGCCCCCACGCTCAGCCCGCACCCGTCCCGTACCGGCGCGCCGACGCGTCGACATGCGCCAGCAGCCTCAGCGACGTGAACACCGCGTCGCCCACCACCGTGCCCACCACTGCGGCCTCCACCAGGTCCTCCCGCTCCACCTCGCGCGCGATGTACGCGAGGTCCGTCTCCGCGACCCGTTCCGCCGCCTGCGCGTACGCGTCCAGGTTCAGTTCGGCGAACCGCTCGTGCCCCAGGCGCCGCAGGGCCGCCAGCGCGGCGGTCAGGGACCCGTACGCGGGGTGGTCCTTGTACGCCACCCACCCCCGCCGGGCGATGAGCGCCGCGACCTCCTGCTCGGCCACCTCCAGATCCGCGTCCGACTCCGCCTTCACCTCCGGCACGACATGCCCGTGCGCCGCACCGAGCACCTTGTGCACGGGCCGCGACGGATCCTCCACCGCCGTCACGACCTCCCGCACCCCCGACACCGAGAGCCCGCCGACGTCGATCAGCGCCCGGATCAGCTTCAGCCGGCGCACGTGCGACTCGTCGTAGCTGGCCTGGTTGGGGCTGCTCAGCTGTCCGGCGGGCAGCAGCCCCTCCCGGACGTAGTACTTGATCGTCGGCACCGAGACCCCGGTCCGACGGCTCAACTCACCCACGCGCACTCCGCGCTCACCTCCCGTTTCCACTCCCGCCCTTGCCAGGGCGACACCCCATCATAGATAGTGTCGCTATCGGATAGTGGAGAGTGCCACTATCCATAGTGCCTCTATCCATGATGCCAACGGGGGGTCACCCATGCCCGATGCACCTGCCGCACCGACCCGGCTTCACCGGCCTCTGGTCGTGGTCTCCGCCGCCATGGCGGTCGTCGCCGTCGCCTGCGCGGTCGGGCTGGCCGTCGACGACCGGACCCTGGTCGGCATGCCGATCTGGAACAAGCCCTTCAAGTTCGCGGTGTCCTTCGTCGCCTACGGCCTGTCCATGGCCTGGATCCTGTCGCTGCTCCCCCGCCACCGCCCCGGCGCCCGGCGTGCCGGCTGGTGGTCCGGCTCCGCCCTCGCCGTGGCGATGGTCGTGGAGATGCTGCTCATCGCGGGGCAGGCGTTCCGGGGGCGGCAGAGCCACTTCAACAACGCGACACCGCTCGACGCGGCCGTGTACCAGACCATGGGCGGGTTCTCCCTGGTCCTCTGGGCCGGCACCTTCGCCGTCGGCGTCCTGCTCTTCCGGGCCCGCCTCGCGGACCGCGCCTCTGCCTGGACGCTCCGTGCGGGCGTCGTGCTGTCCCTCGCGGGCGGCGCGGTCGGCGGCCTGATGGGCATGCCCGCGCCCGGTCAGCAGCCCGGGGTGTCGGACCTGCTCGGCGCACACAGCGTGGGCGTGCCCGACGGCGGCCCGGGCCTGCCGCTGACCGGCTGGTCCACCGTCGGCGGGGACCTGCGCGTCCCGCACTTCGTCGGCCTGCACGCCCTGCAGGTACTGCCCCTGGTGCTGCTGGCCCTGGCCGCCCTCGCGCCGCGCTTCCCCCGCCTGGCGGACCCGCTCGTACGGCTGCGCCTGACGGTGACGGCCTGCACCGCGTACGGGGCGCTGCTCGCCCTCCTCATCTGGCAGGCCCTGCGCGGCCGGCCGCTGACCGGTCCGGACACGCCCACCCTGGTGGCCGCCGCCGTCGTCCTGCTGCTCACCGCAGCCGGGGCCTTCGCCTCACTGCGTACCGCACCGGGCCAGGCGGAGCCGCCCCGGGCCGAGTCCGCCCGCGCGTTCGAGCGCGCGCTCTGACCCGGCGGGCACACGGGTCGCGGCCCCTGCCCGACCGGGCAGGGGCCGCGATTCTCCTGAGCTGTCGTCAGCCCACCGAGCTGTACGCCACCACGCCCCGCAGCAACCCGTCCACGGCCTTGCGGGCGTTCCTCGCGACCGTGCTGCCCTCCGAAGGCGCCGCTGCCGCGATCTGGCCGAGCACGTCGATGACCTGCTTGCACCAGCGCACGAAGTCGCCCGCCGGCATCTCCGCCTCACGCAGCACCTCGTCCAGGCCCTTGCCGGACGCCCACTGGTGGACCGCCCAGGCGAACCCCATGTCCGGCTCGCGCTGGCCCACGCCCTCCGCCTGATTGATCCGGAAGTCCTCCTCCAGACCGTCCAGCCGGCCCCAGATCCGCACCATCTCGCCCAGTGCGGCCTTCGCCTGGCCCGAGGGCAGCTTCGGCGCCACCGCGTCGTCCGACTGCCGCGCCTCGTAGACGAGCGCCGACACGCAGGAAGCCAGGTCCGCCGGACCGAGCCCCTCCCAGACGCCCTCGCGCAGGCACTCGCTGGCCAGCAGGTCCAGCTCCCCGTACAGCCGGGCCAGCCGCTTGCCGTGCTCGGTGACCTCATCGCCGCGCAGGTAGTCCAGCTCCGTCAGCAGTGCCACGATCCGGTCGAAGGTGCGGGCGATGGTGTTCGTCCGTCCCTCGATGCGCCGCTCCAGCTGCCGGGTGTCCCGCTGCAGCCGGTGGTAGCGCTCGGCCCAGCGGGCGTGGTCCTCCCGCTCGTCGCAGCCGTGGCAGGGGTGGGCCCGAAGCTCCTTGCGCAGCCGCGCGATCTCCCGGTCGTCGACGGCCTCGGAGCGGCGCTTGCGGTGCCGCTCCGGCACCAGGTGCCCGGCCTTGGTGCGCAGCGCGGACGCCAGGTCGCGGCGCGACTGCGGGGAGCGCGGGTTGAAGGAACGGGGGATCCGCATCCGCTCGACCGGCTCCACCGGCACCGGAAAGTCGATCGAGGCCAGCCGCTTGACCTGCCGCTCGGCGGTGAGCACCAGCGGCCGCGGCCCGTCGTGGTACTCCAGCCCCCGGTGCCCGTTGGACCGCCCGCCCGGCAGGCCGGGGTCCAGGACGAGGGCCAGGCCCGCGAACTTGCCGGTCGGCACATGGATCACGTCACCGGGCTTGAGCCGCTCCAGCGCAGTGGCCGCGGCGGCCCGCCGCTGTGCGGCGCCCTGCTTGGCCAGCTCGTTCTCCCGGTCCTTCAGGTCGCGGCGCAGCCGGGCGTACTCCTCGAAGTCCCCGAGGTGACAGGTCATGCCCTCCCGGTAGCCCTCCAGGCCCTCCTCGTTGCGCTGCACCTGCCGGGAGATGCCGACCACCGAGCGGTCGGCCTGGAACTGGGCGAAGGACGTCTCCAGCAGCTCGCGCGAGCGGTGCCGGCCGAACTGGTCGACCAGGTTGACCGCCATGTTGTACGACGGCTTGAAACTGGACCGCAGCGGGTAAGTGCGCGTACCGGCCAGGCCCGCGAGGTGGCCCGGGTCCATGCCGCGCTGCCACAGCACCACCGCGTGGCCCTCGACGTCGATGCCGCGCCGCCCGGCCCGGCCGGTGAGCTGGGTGTACTCGCCGGGCGTGATGTCGGCGTGCTGCTCGCCGTTCCACTTGACGAGCTTCTCCAGCACCACCGAGCGGGCGGGCATGTTGATGCCGAGCGCCAGCGTCTCGGTGGCGAACACGGCCTTGACCAGGCCCTGTACGAACAGCTCCTCGACGACCTCCTTGAAGGTCGGCAGCATGCCGGCGTGGTGCGCGGCGATGCCCCGCTCCAGGCCTTCCAGCCATTCGTAGTAGCCGAGGACGTGCAGGTCCTCGGACGGGATGGAGGCCGTGCGCTCCTCGACGATCTCGCGGACCCGGTGACGGGCCTCCTCGTCGTTGAGCCGCAGCCCCGCGTACAGGCACTGCTGGACGGCGGACTCGCAGCCCGCGCGGCTGAAGATGAACGTGATGGCGGGCAGCAGACCCTCGGCGTCGAGCCGCTCGACGACCTCGGCGCGGCCGGGCGTCCAGATCCGCGACCGCTGGCGGCGCTCCCGCTCCCGGTCGGCCTCGCGGACCATCTTGCCCCGCCGCCGGTCGCGGGGGTTGTACGTGCGCGAGTTCTCCATCCGCGCGAGGCGCAGGAGATCGGGGTTGACCTCGCGGCGGGCGACCCCCCGGCCTCCGTGGTCGGTCTCCTCCTCGAAGAGGTCGTAGATCCGGCGTCCGGCCAGCACGTGCTGCCACAGCGGAACGGGACGGCTCTCGGAGACGATCACCTCGGTGTCCCCGCGGACGGTGTCCAGCCAGTCACCGAACTCCTCGGCGTTGGACACGGTCGCGGAGAGCGACACCAGGGTCACCGACTCGGGAAGGTGGATGATCACCTCTTCCCAGACGGCGCCGCGGAACCGGTCGGAGAGGTAGTGGACCTCGTCCATCACCACGTAGCCGAGGCCGCTGAGCGTCTGCGAGCCCGCGTACAGCATGTTGCGGAGCACCTCGGTGGTCATCACGACCACGGGCGCGTCGGAGTTGACGCTGTTGTCGCCGGTCAGCAGGCCGACCTTGGCGGGGCCGTAGCGTTTGACGAGGTCGGTGTACTTCTGGTTCGAGAGCGCCTTGATCGGCGTCGTGTAGAAGCACTTGCGGCCCTGCTCCAGGGCGAGGTGGACGGCGAACTCACCGACGATGGTCTTGCCCGAGCCGGTGGGAGCGGCTACGAGCACGCCCTTGCCGTCCTCCAGGGCACGGCAGGACTCGATCTGGAAGGGGTCCAGCTCGAAGTCGTAGAGCTCGCGGAAGGCGTGAAGCGCGGTGGCCTGCTCGGCAGCCCGGCGGCGGGCTGCCGCGTACCGTTCCGCTGGTGTGAGGTGGTCGTCTGTCATCTTGCCATCGAGCCTACCCGGCGGCGCCGACAGTCAGCTCAGCGTTTATTCGACCTTGTTCACGGCGCCGCCGCCCCGGCCTCCGGACGCGGGCGGGGGCGGCGGCCGGGTGCCTCAGGTGATGTCGTCGTATCCGTTCAGCCGCTTCCCGCTGGAGCCGTCGGCCTCACCGCTCGCCTGCTCGGGCAGCATCCGTGCGCCGCCCACCGGGTCGGCGGGGCCGACGTCCTCGGGGGTCAGGTCCAGCGTGGACGCCTCGTCGTCGGCCAGTTCGGGCCCCTCGCGGCGCCGCCTGCGCCGGTCGTTGAGCAGCGCGACCGCGACGGCCGAGAAGTACAGGGCGGTCATGGGAACGGCCAGGACGATCATCGACAGGACGTCGGTGGGGGTCACCAGCGCCGAGAAGATCGCGATGCACATGATCATGGTTCGCCACCAGCCGAGCATCCGCCTGCCGCTGATCACACCGCCGAGGTTGAGCAGGACGAGCAGAAGCGGGAGCTGGAAGGCGATACCGAAGGCGAGGACCAGCTTGACCGTCATGCCGATCATGTCGTCCACGGTGACCAGGCTCTGCGAGCCGTCGATGCTGAAACTCAGCATGATCGGCACGGCCTTCGGCAGGATCCAGTACGCGAGCCAGGCACCGGCCATGAACAGCGGCACGCCGAGTGCGACGGTCGAGACCGCGTACTTCTTCTCGTGCCTGTGGAGGCCCGGCGCGATGAACGCCCACAGCTGGTAGAGCCACACGGGGCAGGAGGCGACGAGGGCGGCCATCACGGCCACCTTGACGAAGGTCGCGAGAGGCGAGGTGATGCCGATCTGCGTGAGCACCGCGCAGCGGCCGGCCTGCGCGGCCGGGTCGTCCCCGCTCGTGCAGACGGGTACGGGCTCGCTCAGGAACTCCGCGATGGGCTTGGCGAAGAACAGGGCCACGACGAACAGCGGCACGAAGGCCAGGAGCGCCTTGACGAGCCGGTCGCGCAGTTCGCGCAGATGCTCGACGAGGGGCATCCGCCCCTCGGGGTCCTTGGTCTTCTTGTCCTTCTTGCGGGCAGACTTGAGCAACCCACGTCCCTTGTCTCGTCGAAGGCAGCCGCCCGACCGGGCGGACTGTCCACTTCCCTACGGTCTGCATTCTCCGGGGGACAGCCCCCGGCCCCCAGCCGGACAGGCGGGCGTCAGCCCTGCGTGGTGTGCTTCGGCTCCTCGACGGGGCGGGCGGACGCGACGTCACCCGGGGCGGCCTGGATGGTCCGCGGCGAGGCGGTCTGCTCGGCGGTGCCGGCGGTGCCCTGCGCGTCGCCCTTGGCAGAGTTGTCGGTCTTCATGGCGGCGGCCTCGCTCTTCAGGATGCGGGCCGACTTGCCCAGCGAACGGGCCACGTCCGGCAGCTTCTTGGCGCCGAACAGCAGCACGATGATCCCCACCACGATGAGCAGCTGCCAGATGCCGACGTTCTGAAACCCCATGACTGCCTACCTTCTGACCGAGGTCGTCTGAACCGGGACAGTGTGGGCGCAGATCATGAAAAGCCGCCCGCACGAGTAGTCATCGTAACCCTGGCGGGTAAACGCGCGGCAATGCCCCGGCGTCCCTCCGGCGGTCGCGCATATGGCCTCGTACCTGGGCGTTCAGCCCCGGAGATCAGGCGTTTCCGCGGCCGGGCAGGGACTCCCCGGTGCGGGCCAGGCCGGTGGCCGCGCGCTCCAGGTCGTCGGCGGCGCGGCCGAGCCGCTGTGTGGCGTCGGTCACTTGACGGCCGAGGCGGCGGGCCTCGATGAACACCCGGATACCGAGGACGCCGAGGACGGCGATCCCGAGAAACCCCAGGGCGACGGCGAGCATGGGCCAGAGCATGCGCAGAGCCTAGTCCCTGTCAGACGCACGCCCGACAGGAGCCGGACGCAGGCCGGTCGCAGCCGGTCGCGGGTCAGACCGTCGAGTGGAGCCGCAGCGTCCGCACCCCACCGCCGGTGAGGAGCTCGATGATCCGCTCCCCGGCGGGCTTGCGGACGGCGGAGCCGCACTCGGGACAGGTGAAGGAGTAGAAGGTGGTACGGCGGCTCGCGCCGATGGCGAGGCGCAGCGATCCCGCCGCGAGTTCGAGGCGGGCGCGGCACTCGGGGCAGGCGGCCTTGAACACGACCGCGCCGCGCTGTGCCGGGACTCCGGGCAGCAGCGAGCGCCCGGCCCTGTCTCGCATGTCACCCATGTCTCCGCTCTCCCTTCTTCCCCGCCTCCGCACGGTGTCCGACGGCACACGCCGCCTCGGCCCCGGCCGCGACGGCATCGGCCGCCTCCACGCCGAGCGCGCCGTGACGGACCGCCCCCGTACCGGGCACGACGGCATCCGTCACCACACCGGACTCCCCCGTGTCGTACGTCACCGCGCGGACCGCCGCCCCGGTGTGCGTCCCCGGTCCGACCGCCGCCGATGGGGCGTCACGCCGCCGCCTCGTCGTACGCGGCCAGCGCCTCCCGCGCGGCGAGGCGGGCGCTCTCCGCGAGCCCGGCCGGGGCGGTGATCCGCCCGTCCCGGCCCAGCCGCAGCGCCAGCCGCCGCAGGGACGCCGGGTCCGGGGTGCGGAGCGTGATCCTGAGCCCGCCGTCGGGCAGCTCCTCCGCCTTGTCGTGCGGGTAGTACTCCGCGACCCACCGTCCCCCGGGACCGACCTCCACGACGACCTCCGGATCGTCGGCGGACGGCTGGACCAGGCCCTCGGACAGGTCCCGCAGCTCGATCTCGGGCGGCGCGGACGGCGCGTCCAGCAGCCGGATCTCGGCCACCCGGTCCAGCCGGAAGGTGCGTCGCGCCTCCGACAGCCGGCACCACGCCTCCATGTAGGTGTGGCCCACGGCGAACAGCCGGATCGGGTCCACCTCACGCTCGGTGAGCTCGTCGCGGGCGGGCGAGTAGTAGCGCAGCCACAGCCGCCGCCGTTCGGAGATGGCCCGGTCGACCTCCGCGAACACTCCGCCCTCGGCCTCGAAGGTCACCGACAGCCGGGAGCTGGCGCCCGCCGCCTCCCCGGCCGCGGCCTCCAGCTTGGCGGTGGCCCGCAGCAGCGCCTCGCGGTCGCCCTCGCGCAGCCCCGGGAGTGTGGCCACGGCCCGGGCGGCGACCAGCAGGGCGGTGGCCTCGTCGGCGGCGAGGCGCAGCGGCGCGGCCACGTCGTCGGGGTTGTGCCACCAGATCTGCTCGCCGTCCGTGTCGATGTCGAGCAGGTCACCGCCCCGGAAGCTGGTGCCGCACATGGGCAGCACGTCGAGGTCCGCGATCAGCTCGGCCTCGGTGATGCCGAAGGCGCGGGCCACGTCCCCGACGTGTGCACCGGGGCGTTCCCGCAGATAGGTCACCAGGGAGAGCATCCGCCTGGTCTGGTCGATCGCGTTGGGCGCCATCGCTCGCTCGTCCGTCCGTTTCCTTCAGCAGTTCCTGGCTGTCCCTGAGCAGTACGTCCCCGAGGGGCGACGGGCTCAGCGGCCCCCGGCGACGGCCCGCAGCCGCTCCACCACTTCGGCCCGGAGGTCGGCGGGCTCCCGGACGACGACATCCGGGCCGAACTCGACCAGCCAGGCGTCCAGCCCGTGCCCGTACGGGATCTCCAGCTCGTCCCAGCCGTCCCCGGCGTCGCGCACGGACAGGGCGCGGGCGCGCAGCGGATATCCGCAGCCCGCGCGCAGCCGGATCCGTGCGGTACGGGTCGCGCTCTCCCCGGCCCAGCGTTCCACGGTCTCGCGGACGGTGGACACGTCCGGCACGGGCGCGGTGTACTTCCCCGCCCGGGAGCGGACCTTGCCGCTGATCCGGGACAGCCGGAAGACCCGTTCGGCACCCCGGTCGCGGTCCCAGCCCGCCAGGTACCAGTGGCCGCGCCAGCACTCCAGGGTCCAGGGCTCGACCTGCCGGTTCTCGGCGTGGGCGGCGTTGGACCTGCGGTAGGGGAAGACGACGGGGCGCCGGTCGCGGCAGGCGAGCATGAGGGGCTCGAACGCGGCCTCGTGCACGGGGATGCGCGGTTCGAGCGCGCCCGCCCGGTCCTCGTAGGGGTCGTCGGCCTCGGGCATCCCGGCGGCGCGCAGCTTCTGGAGGGCGCCGCTGGCGGCTCCGGCGAGCCGGGCCTGCTGCCACACCTTGGCGGCCAGACCGAGGGCGGCGGCCTCCTCGGCGTCGAGCTGGACGGGCGGGAGGCGGTTGGAGTCCCGGCGGGCGAGGTAGCCGGTCTCACCCTCCAGGTTCTCCACGGTCTCGATGACCAGGCCCAGCTCCCGCAGGTCGTCCTTGTCCCGCTCGAACATGCGGTTGAAGGAGTCCTCGGAGGTCTGGGCGGCGCCGTCCCCGTGGCCGAACGCCTCCCGGTAGGCCTCGATGGAGCCGCGCAGTTCCCGTTTGCTGAGCGGTCTGCCGGTGCCCAGCAGGCACAGCGCGAGATTCATCAGCCGCTCGGCCTTGGCAATGGCCATCGACGCCCAGCACCTCTTCGTATGGAGTCACTATCGCGAGTCACTATCGCCCGATGACCGTACCGCCCCGGGGTGTCCCGGGAAAAGTCGCCCCCGTGTCGGCCCGAACGGGAGTCGCGGCAGACGAACACCAGGTCGCGGCCGGGGAGTCCGGCGGTCCGTGGGCCGGGAGGAAGCCACGAGGGCCCGCGCCGGGAGGCGCGGGCCCTCGATCGGCTCCGAGCGGACACCCGGGCCGGATTCAGACGGCCACGAGGTCGCAGACGAAGATCAGCGTCTCGCCGGGCGCGATCCGGCCGCCACCGGCTCCGCGGTCGCCGTAGGCCAGGTGCGGCGGGATGACCAGCTTGCGGCGGCCTCCGACCTTCATGCCCTGCACGCCCCGGTCCCAGCCCTGGATGACCTGACCGGCACCGAGCTGGAACTCCAGCGGCTTGCCGCGGTTCCAGGAGGCGTCGAACTCCTCACCCGTGGAGAAGGAGACACCCACGTAGTGGACCTTCACCATGGCACCGGCCTTGGCCTCGGGGCCCTCGCCCTCCCAGATGTCCTGGATCTCCAGGTCCTTCGGCGCCGGGCCCTCCGGGAAGTCGATCTCCGGCTTGTCGATGTTCACGAACGTGCTCCTGTTGATCGCGTGTGCACAACCTGCACAGTCTTACATCTCCGCCACTGACGCGAAGACAGGCTCACACCTTCGCCAGGATGTCGAGCGAGAACACCAGCGTGGAGTTGGCCGGGATGGCCCCGGACTCCTGGTCTCCGTAGCCGAGGTCCGGCGGCACCACCAGCATGACGCGGCTGCCGACCTTCTTGCCGGTGAGGCCGTCCTGCCAGCCCTTGATGAGCTGCTGGAGCGGGAACTCGGCGAGCTCGCCGCGCGCGTAGGTGGAGTCGAACTCCTTGCCGCCGTCCCAGAGGACGCCCTTGTACTGGAGGAGCAGCTTGTCCTCCAGCTTCACCTCGGGGCCGTCGCCCTCCAGGATGTACTGCGAGACGAGCTTCTTGGGCGCGTCGGCCTTCGGCACCGTGATCTCGGGCGCCTTGCCGTCGGTGTTGGTGCCGACCTCGGGAAGTTTCGCGTCGCTCTGCGCGACCTCCTCGCCCTTGGCGGAGCTCTTGCCGTTGAAGGTGTCCCGGACGTCGATGACGAACACCATGGTGTCGGTGCCCTTGATGCCGGGGCGCCCCTCGGAGCCGTATCCGAGCGCCGGCGGGATCGCCATCTCGACGCGGCTGCCGACCTTCTTCCCGGCCAGGCCGATCCGCCAGCCGTCGATCACGCTGCCCTGCTGGAGCCGGATGACCAGCGGCTCCCCCCGGTCGTACGAGTTGTCGAAGACCTGCGCCGTGTCCCAGATCTGGCCCAGGTAGTCGGCCTGCACGTAGTCGCCCTCCGCGACCGAGGTGCCCGAGCCGGGCAGCACCGTCTTCACGGCCAGATCCGTGGACGGCTTGCCGGGGCCCTTCGCCACGGTCGGCTTCTCACCGAACTTCGTCCCGGCCGTGATCTCCGGCAGCGGACCGTCCACGACCTTCGCGCTCGCCGTGGGCGAGGCCTCGGCGGACGGGCTGTCACCGGGCTGGGCCTTGTCTGAGCTGCCGTCACCGCAGCCCGCGAGCGTGAGCAGGCCGGCGGGCACGGTGAGAAGAAGGGAGCGACGACGCACGGGAAGCCTCGTATCTGGTCGGTGGTCGGTCTTGCGGTTGACGTGCGCGCCACTTTACGGCGTCAAGGACGCGCCACACGAGCAACGTGTGCACCCCCCACCGCGTTCCGTCCCGCCCCCGCACACGCCGAAGGCCCCGCACCGCTCCCACGGCACGGGGCCCGTGAAGCACGGCCCGGCGGCTCACATCCCGGCGATCAGCTTCTCCACCCGGTCGTCCACCGAACGGAACGGGTCCTTGCACAGCACGGTCCGCTGTGCCTGGTCGTTCAGCTTCAGGTGCACCCAGTCGACCGTGAAGTCCCGGCGCTGCTCCTGCGCCCTCCGGATGAAGTCGCCGCGCAGCCGCGCCCGAGTCGTCTGCGGCGGCACCGACTTGCCCTCGAAGATCTTCAGGTCGTTGCAGACCCGGGCCGCCTGCCCCTTCTTCTCCAGCAGGTAGTACAGCCCCCGGCGCCGGTGGATGTCGTGGTACGCGAGGTCTATCTGCGCGACCCTCGGGTGCGACATCGTCATGTTGTGCTTGGCCCGGTACCGCTCCAGGAGCTTGTACTTCATCACCCAGTCGATCTCCGTGGCGATCCGGTCCAGCTCCTCCGACTCGATCGCGTCCAGCGTGCGGCCCCACAGCTCCAGGACCCGCTCGACCGTGCCCGTGCGGATACCGCGCCGGTCGACGAAGTCGGCGGCCTTCTCGTAGTACTCGCGCTGCACCTCCAGCGCCGAGGCCTCGCGCCCGTTGGCCAGCCGCACCTTGCGCTGGCCCGTGATGTCGTGGCTGACCTCGCGGATCGCCCGGATCGGGTTCTCCAGCGTGAGATCCCGCATGACGGTGCCCGCCTCGATCATGCGCAGCACCAGGTCCGTCGCACCGACCTTCAGCAGCATCGTCGTCTCGGACATGTTGGAGTCACCGACGATGACATGCAGTCGGCGGTACCGCTCCGCGTCGGCGTGCGGCTCGTCCCGGGTGTTGATGATGGGCCGCGAACGGGTCGTCGCGGAGCTGACGCCCTCCCAGATGTGCTCCGCACGCTGGCTGACGCAGTACACCGCCCCGCGCGGCGTCTGCAGCACCTTGCCGGCACCGCACAGCAGCTGGCGGGTCACGAGAAACGGGATCAGGATGTCCGCCAGCCGCGAGAACTCCCCGTGCCGGGCGACAAGATAGTTCTCGTGGCAACCATAGGAGTTGCCCGCCGAGTCGGTGTTGTTCTTGAAGAGGTAGACGTCGCCCGCGATTCCCTCCTCGTGCAGGCGGCGTTCGGCGTCCACGAGCAGACCTTCCAGAATGCGCTCACCGGCCTTGTCATGTGTGACCAGCTCCACGACGTTGTCGCATTCCGGCGTCGCGTATTCCGGATGCGAGCCCACGTCGAGGTACAGCCGGGCCCCGTTGCGCAGAAACACGTTGCTGCTGCGGCCCCATGACACGACACGGCGGAAGAGGTAGCGCGCCACTTCGTCCGGCGACAGACGGCGCTGTCCCCTGAACGTGCACGTGACGCCGTACTCGTTCTCCAGCCCGAAAATGCGGCGGTCCATGACTGAACATTACGCCTCAGCGCCCCCGCGCAAACCGGGTTGGGCAGGACCGTTTCACTCAGTTTCCGGAACTCGGACGACGGCACCCGGCGCCACCGCCGTCCCCTCGTCCCCTGCGGCCGCGGCCGCGGCGCGGTCCACCAGGCCCTCGCCGCCCGCTGCCACCGCCCCGCCGGGCACGGCCACCGCCAGTGCCCGCCCCGTCAGCAGCAGCACCAGCAGCGCCGCCGCACCACCGGCCACGGCGACCGCGAACCCGGCGGGCACCCCCGACAGCTCGACCGCCGGGCCGGCGGCGGCCGTTCCCACCGCCGCACCCACCCCGAACGTCGTCACCAGCCAGGAGAACGCCTCCGTCACCGTCCCGCGCGGCGCGTGCCGGTCCACGACGATGAACGCGCAGGCGATCGCCGGAGCCAGGAACACTCCGGCCACCCCGGCCAGCACGGCCATCACCACCGGCCCGGCTGTCAGCAGCAGCGGTGCGTAGCCCAGTGCCAGCAGCCCCACCAGCACCCGCAGCCGCGCCTCGGGCGCCCCCGCCCAAGGCCGGGCCCCGTACACCAGCCCGCCCACCAGTGCGCCCAGCCCCAGCGCCGCCATCAGCACCCCGTACACGCCCTCGCCGCCGTGCCCGTCCTCCGCGTACGCCATCGCCGCCACCGTGATGGAACCCAGCGCCAGCCCCACGAAGAAGAACGCACCCAGCAGCGCCAGCAGACCACGCGACCGCAGCGCCCCCAGCCAGTGCGCCTCGCGGGGCTCCGACCGCCACGCCCGCGAGGGCTCGGAGACCACCACCGACAGCGCCCCCAGCAGCCCCACCACGTTGATCACGAGCAGCGCCGCCGCGGGCGACCACAGCCACACCAGCAGCGTCACCAGCAGCGGCCCGACGGTGAACATCACCTCCTGCGCCACCGCGTCCAGCGCGTACGCCCGGTGCACCCGGTCCTCCCGGCCCAGCACACTCGGCCACAGCGCCCGCAGTCCGCCCTCCAGCGGCGGTGTGAACAGCCCGGCCACCACGACGGCCGCGAACGCCGACGGCAGCGTCCCGATCCCGACCGCGGCCAGCGCCGCCATGCCCGCCGCGGACACCACCGCCGCCGGGAGCTGTACCCGGGGCTGGCCGTACAGGTCCACCGCCCGGCCCAGCACCGGCTGTCCCAGCGCCGTCGCCAGCCCGTACACCGCCGCCAGGGCGCCCGCCAGGCTGTAACTGCCGCCCTCCGCCCGGGTGAACAGCACGATCGCCACATGCGCGGTGCCGTTCGGCAGCCGCCCCACCAGGGTGCCCACCAGCAGCCGCACGGCATGTGGAGCCCTGAGGATGTCGGCGTATCCGCCGCCTGCCGCGCCCATGTCCGGAACCCCTGCCCCTCCCCCCTGTGTCCGCTCTTCGGCCGACCGCAGGGGTTTTACGTATAACTTCGTGGTCCGTCATACGTACCATGTCCGCATCCAGAGGTCCACCCAGCCGGCACAGGGAGCCAGATGTGACGTCCCCGGAACCCCACCGCGGGGCCCGCCCCACCAGCCGCGACGTCGCCCGGGCCGCCCAGGTCTCGCAGGCCACCGTCTCGCTCGTGCTCGGCGACAAGTGGCGCGGCCGGGTCTCCGAACGCACGGCCGCACTCGTCCGCCGCACCGCGGACGACCTCGGCTACCGCCCCAATCTGGCCGCCCGCACCCTGCGCCTGGGCCGCACCCGCACCGCCCTGCTGGTCGTGCCCGCTCTCAGCGGCGAGTTCTTCGCCCGCGTCTACACCGGCGCCGCCACCGTCGCCGCCCGGCACGACTTCGGTGTCGTCCTCTACCCGTCACCGGAGGGCACCGGCCCCGCAAAGGACCCCTTCGCCTCCGCGCGCGCCGCCCTGGACGGAGTCATCGCCTCCTCCATGGCCGCCGACGCCCTCACCGCCATCCGTGGCACCGACCTGCCCCTCGTCATGCTGGACAGCGATCCCGCAGACCCCGGCCCCGCCGCCCGCGTCAATCTCGACGTCGCGGACGGCATGCGCCAGATCACCGACCACCTGCTGGACCTCGGCCACCGGCACTTCCTGCACCTGGCCTCGGCCGTGCCGTCCTGGACCTTCCACGTCCGCGCCCGCGCCCTGGCCGACCGGCTGAACGGCCGCCGCGGCATCACGCTCCGCACCGCCACCACGCCCCTGGACGTCCCGGGAGCGCGCGCCGCCGCCGAGCGCGCCCTCACCGCGCCCGGCCCCCGGCCCACCGCACTCATCTGCGACGACGACATCCTGGCGGCGGGCGCCTGCAAGGCGGCGCGGCGCCTGGGGCTGCGGGTCCCGGAGGACGTCTCGGTCACCGGCTTCGACGACCTGGCCCTGGCGACCGCCCTGGAACCCGAGCTGACCACCGTACGGCTCCCCGCCGAACGCATCGGGGAACGCGGCATGCAGGCCCTGCTCGCTGTCCTGGAGGGCCGCACCCCCGAGACCGGCGACCTCCCGGTCACCCTGATGGCCCGCGACTCGACGGCCCCGCCGCCCGAGGCACGGAACGGCCCCTGACGCGCCGGTGCCCCGGTCCGCCGCAGGGCGAGCCGGGGCACAGCGACGCGACCGGGGGTTACGGCTTCGTCAGAGGGGTCTCCCCGGGGCCCTCGCCCTCCCCCTCGTCGGACTCGGCGTCCGTCGGCGTGCTGGCCGGCTCCTCGGCGGCCAGCAGCCGCGCGAGCTGCCGCCCGACGATCCGCTTGAACTTCCGGCTCTGCGGACGCGTACGGTCCAGGACCGCCACCTCCAGCCGCTCGGCGGGAATCTCCCGCTCACCGCCGCTGGTGTCCCGCGACAGCGCCTGCACCGCTAGCTTCAGCGCCTCCGCCAGGGACATCCCGTCGCGGTGCCGCTGGTCCAGGAAGCCGCTGATCTGCTCGGCGTTGCCGCCGACCGCGACCGAACCGTGCTCGTCGACGATCGACCCGTCATGCGGGAGGCGGTAGATCTGGTCGCCCTCGGGCGACTCCCCCACCTCCGCGACGACCAGCTCCACCTCGTACGGCTTCTCACCGGCACTGGAGAAGATCGTGCCCAGCGTCTGCGCGTACACGTTCGCCAGACCGCGCGCGGTGACGTCGTCGCGGTCGTACGTGTAGCCGCGCAGATCGGCGTAACGGACCCCGCCGATCCGCAGGTTCTCGTACTCGTTGTACTTGCCCGCGGCGGCGAAGCCGATCCGGTCGTAGATCTCGCTGAACTTGTGCAGCGCGCGGGACGGGTTCTCGCCGACGAAGACGATGCCGTCGGCATACTGCATCACGACAAGGCTGCGGCCCCGGGCGATGCCCTTCCGGGCGTACTCCGCCCGGTCGGCCATGGCCTGCTGGGGTGAGACATAGAACGGCGTCGACACAGGCTATCCGTCCCTTTCTGTCAGTGGCGGGTTCATCAGAGCAGCTCGGCGCGGGGGCCGTCCGGCTGCTCCAGGCGGCGCTCCAGGACCGACCGGGCGACCTCGGACGACTCCTCCCCGGTGAGCCGCCGGTACCCCTCGTCAGTGATCACCGCGACGATCGGGAAGATCCGCCGGGCCATGTCCGGGCCGCCGGTCGCGGAATCGTCGTCCGCCGCGTCGTACAGCGCCTGCACCACCAGGGTGACCGCCTGCTGCTCGGTCAGGTCCTCGCGGTAGAGCTTCTTCATGGACCCGCGGGCGAAGAGCGAACCGGAGCCGGTGGCCGCGTATCCCGGTTCCTCGGAGCGCCCGCCGGTCACGTCGTACGAGAAGATGCGGCCCTTCTCGCGGTCCAGGTCCCAGCCCGCGAACAGCGGGATCACGGCGAGGCCCTGCATGGCCATGCCCAGGTTGCTGCGGATCATCGTCGACAGCCGGTTCGCCTTGCCCTCCAGCGAGAGCTGCGTCCCCTCGACCTTCTCGAAGTGCTCCAGCTCCAGCTGGAACAGCTTCACCATCTCCACTGCGAGGCCCGCCGTGCCGGCGATGCCGACGGCCGAGTACTCGTCCGCCGGGAACACCTTCTCGATGTCCCGCTGCGCGATCATGTTGCCCATCGTCGCCCGCCGGTCACCGGCCAGCACCACGCCCCCGGGGAACGTGACGGCGACGATCGTGGTCCCGTGCGGCACCTCGATGGCCCCCTGCACCGGCGGCAGCGCCCGCCGCCCCGGCAGCAGCTCGGGCGAGTGCTCGCCCAGGAAGTCCATGAAGGACGAGGACCCGGGCGTCAGGAAGGCAGCCGGCAGACGCCCTGTGCTGGGAGTGTTGGCTTCCACGAGTTCCCCTCCAGATATGCGGCTGCCCGACGGGCGACGTCGGGATCGTCTCGATACTTGCCGATGACCGGCTCGCGGCCGGAGCACGGTACGCCACGGACCCTACCCGTCCTGTGACAATGATCCACATCCTCGGGGGGCCAGGACAAGCGGACCGCGCGTACCCCGCCCCGCGCCTCCGTCACGGCGTTGCACTCCGCCTCCGTGAGACCGTACCCCCGCAGGGGACGGCCTGTGCGGCCCCCGGCCTTCGGGTACTCCCCGCGGGCCGTCGGCAGAGCGCCGGACGCGGTCCGGTTCCGCCCCCGGCTCCCCGGGCGTTCTCGGCAGCAGGACGGCGCGCCGTCCTCCAGCGACCGGTTCGATGCGAACGCTGCGCGCGGTTTGGCCTGACGGCGCCGCGCACAGCGCTTCGCTCCCCCCGTCTTCGTCACTCAGAACCCCACTTGACCTTCGGTCTGGCTACTCTCCGCCCTTCTGAACGAAGCTCTTGACGAACTCCTCGGCGTTGGACTCGAGGACATCGTCGATCTCGTCCAGGACGGAGTCCACGTCGTCGCTCAGTTGCTCCTGGCGCTCCTTGAGGTCCTCCGAAGCCTGCGCCTCGGGCGCCTGCTCCTCGACCTCCTCCGTGGAGCGCGTGGCCTTCTGCTGGCCGCCGCCGGTGTCCTTGGTCGCCATATCCCTCACCCCGCTCGAATCTGCCCGCTTGGTCAGGTGTCTCAAGATCAGACCCTACAAGCCGGGTCCGACATCGGCCCTGTCTTTCTGAACGTCGGGGGGCCACTTCCATGATTCCCTGCGGTGGCCCCGCGGAAGCCTCGATCAGCCTCCGGAAAGGACCCGGACCAGCTCCTCCGCCGTGCGGCAGCGGTCCAGGAGGTCCTTCACATGCGCCTTGGTCCCGCGCAGCGGCTCCAGAGTGGGGACGCGCTGGAGGGAGTCCCGGCCCGGAAGGTCGAAGATCACCGAGTCCCAGGAGGCCGCGGCCACGTCGTCGGCGTACTGCTCCAGGCAGCGGCCCCGGAAGTAGGCCCTGGTGTCCTCCGGAGGGCTCTTCTCGGCCCGTTCGACGTCGGTCTCGTCCAGCAGGCGCTTCATCCTCCCCCGGGCCACCAGACGGTTGTACAGGCCTTTCTCGGGGCGTACGTCCGCGTACTGGAGGTCCACGAGGTGGAGGCGGGCCGCGTCCCAGTCGAGGCCGTCGCGGCGCCGGTAGCCCTCCATCAGCTCCCGCTTGGCGATCCAGTCGAGTTCGCCGGACAGGCTCATGGGGTCGTTCTCGAGCCGGTTGAGGGTGTCCTCCCAGCGGGTGAGGACGTCCAAGGTCTGCTCGTCGGCGTCGGCGCCGAACCGGTCCTCGACGTACTTGCGGGCGAGTTCGAAGTACTCCATCTGCAACTGGACCCCGGTGAGTGTCCGGCCGCTGCGGAGCGTGATCAGCCGCTGGAGGGTCGGGTCGTGGGAGACCTGATGGAGGGTGCGTACGGGCTGGTCGACGGCCAGGTCGACGGTGATGAAGCCGTCCTCGATCATGGACAGGACCAGGGAGGTCGTCCCCAGCTTCAGATACGTCGAGATCTCGGAGAGGTTGGCGTCCCCGATGATCACGTGCAGGCGGCGGTACCTCTCCGCGTCCGCGTGGGGCTCGTCCCGGGTGTTGATGATGGGCCGCTTGAGCGTGGTCTCCAGGCCGACCTCGACCTCGAAGTAGTCGGCGCGCTGGCTCAGCTGGAAACCGTGCTCCTGGCCGTCCTGGCCGATACCGACACGGCCCGCGCCGGTGACGACCTGGCGGGAGACGAAGAACGGCGTGAGGTGGCGCACGATGTCCGAGAAGGGGGTCTCCCGCTTCATCAGGTAGTTCTCGTGGGTGCCGTACGAGGCTCCCTTGTTGTCGGTGTTGTTCTTGTAGAGGTGGATGGGCTGGGCGCCCGGGAGCTGCGCGGCTCGCTGGGCCGCCTCGGCCATGATCCGCTCGCCGGCCTTGTCCCAGAGGACGGCGTCGCGGGGGTTGGTGACCTCGGGTGCGCTGTACTCGGGGTGGGCGTGGTCCACGTAGAGGCGGGCGCCGTTGGTCAGGATGACGTTGGCGAGGCCGATGTCCTCGTCGGTGAGCTGGCTGGCGTCGGCGGCCTCGCGGGCGAGATCGAAGCCGCGGGCGTCACGCAGCGGGTTCTCCTCCTCGAAGTCCCAGCGGGCCCGGCGTGCCCGGTGCATCGCCGCCGCGTAGGCGTTGACGATCTGGGACGAGGTGAGCATGGCATTGGCGTTGGGATGCCCTGGGACGGAGATTCCGTACTCCGTCTCGATGCCCATTACTCGCCGTACGGTCATGCGGCCCTCCTTGCCCGGCGGCGTTCCCTTGCGGGAGCGGCGCTGAGTACCGATTCCCCGATGTTCCGCTGTGCGGTGCCCGACCCCGCACTGCGCGCATCGGCGGTACGGAAGAGCCTAGAGCGCCTTTGCGCCGAGGGGGAGATCGATTGCGTCATTGGTCGGGTGTGCTGCGTTGTGGGCGAGGCCCCTGGAATGCAGGCGGCTGCGGATACCGTGCCCCGTGGGGCGTCGGGACATCCGCAGCCGTTCTGCGCTTTTCCGTGCGTTTTCCTGTGCTTTTAGAGGTACTGACCGGTGTTGGCCACCGTGTCGATGGAGCGGCCTGTGTCCGCGCCTTGCTTTCCGGTGACGAGCGTGCGGATGAAGACGATCCGCTCGCCCTTCTTTCCGGAGATGCGGGCCCAGTCGTCCGGGTTGGTGGTGTTGGGCAGGTCCTCGTTCTCCTTGAACTCGTCCACGCAGGCCTGGAGGAGGTGGGAGACGCGGATGCCCTTCTGGTTCTGGTCGAGGTAGGCCTTGATGGCCATTTTCTTGGCCCGGTCGACGATGTTCTGGATCATCGCGCCGGAGTTGAAGTCCTTGAAGTAGAGGACTTCCTTGTCTCCGTTGGCGTACGTGACCTCGAGGAAGCGGTTCTCCTCGGACTCGGCGTACATCTGCTCGACGACGGACTGGATCATGGCCTGGGCGGCGGCGTCCTTGTTGCCGTGGTGCTCGGCCAGGTCGTCGGCGTGCAGGGGGAGGGACGAGGTGAGGTACTTGCCGAAGATGTCCTTGGCGGCCTCGGCGTCCGGGCGCTCGATCTTGATCTTGACGTCGAGCCGTCCGGGCCGCAGGATCGCCGGGTCGATCATGTCCTCGCGGTTGGAGGCGCCGATCACGATGACGTTCTCCAGGCCTTCGACGCCGTCGATCTCGGCGAGGAGCTGGGGGACGATCGTGTTCTCCACGTCGGAGCTGACACCGGAGCCACGGGTGCGGAAGAGGGACTCCATCTCGTCGAAGAAGACGATGACGGGGGTGCCCTCGCCGGCCTTCTCGCGGGCCCGCTGGAAGACCAGGCGGATGTGCCGCTCGGTCTCACCGACGTACTTGTTCAGCAGCTCGGGGCCCTTGATGTTGAGGAAGTAGCTCTTCCCCGCGGGCTGCCCGGTGACCTCCGCGACCTTCTTGGCGAGCGAGTTGGCCACGGCCTTCGCGATGAGGGTCTTGCCGCAGCCGGGCGGACCGTAGAGCAGGATGCCCTTGGGCGGCCGGAGCTCGTGCTCCTGGAACAGGTCGGGGTAGAGGTACGGGAGCTCGACCGCGTCGCGGATCAGCTCGATCTGGTTGCCCAGGCCACCGATCTTGTCGTAGTCGACGTCGGGGACCTCTTCGAGGACGAGTTCTTCGACCTCGCTCTTGGGGATGACCTCGTAGACGTATCCGGAGCGGGGTTCGAGCAGCAGGGCGTCGCCGGGCCGGACGGTGACGTCCAGCAGGGGCTCGGCGAGCCTCACGACCCTCTCCTCGTCGGTGTGCCCGATGACCAGGGCACGCTCGCCGTCCTCGAGGATCTCCTTGAGGGTGACGATGTCCCCGGCGCTCTCGAAGTGCATGGCCTCGACCACGTTGAGCGCTTCGTTGAGCATCAGCTCCTGGCCGCGCTTCAGCTCGTCGAGGTCGATTCCCGGGCTGACGTTCACCCGGAGTTTGCGGCCTCCGGTGAAGATGTCACAGGTGCCGTCCTCGTTGGCCTGGAGGAAGACACCGAAGCCGGCGGGCGGCTGCGCGAGCCGGTCGACCTCTTCCTTGAGGGCCACGATCTGGTCGCGGGCCTCACGGAGCGTGTTGGCGAGTCGCTCGTTCTGTGCGGACACGCCGGCCAGGTTGGTCTGCAGCTCGACGATCCGCTCCTCGAGAATCCTCGTGTGCCGCGGAGAGTCGGCGAGCTTGCGTCGCAGGACGGCGATTTCCTGCTCGAGATAGGCGACCTGGCCGGCTGGGTCTTCAGACCCCCGCCCCGGCCGGATGCCGCGGTTGATGTCGTCGTCGTGGGCTGCCACGGTCCTCACCTCCTCCAAGGGGAGCTGGACGCTTCCAGACCCTACCTGCGCGGGTGGAGATTGAAACCCCTAGATCACAAAGACTGTCGGGGTGTGTCCGATCTTCACCCTTGCGCTCCTCCCCACGTCAAGGGAATACCCACCCATCAACATCGGAAAGCGGCCGGTTGTATCGTCATCATTGGCCAACACCCGTCAGGGAGGGCCCGACTTGCTTGATGACGCTTCACCCGACGCAGGAAACGGCAGGCACATGACCGCGCAGCACGAGGCCCCTTCGACCGGTACCCAGGAGACTCTGGAGGTCTGGATCGACCAGGACCTGTGCACGGGCGACGGGATCTGCGCGCAGTACGCCCCCGAGGTGTTCGAGCTGGACATCGACGGTCTGGCCTATGTGAAGAGCCCGGACGACGAACTGCTCCAGGACGCGGGGGCGACGACTCCGGTTCCGCTGCCGCTGCTCCAGGACGTGGTGGATTCCGCGAAGGAGTGCCCGGGCGACTGCATTCATGTGCGTCGCGTTTCGGACAGGGTCGAGGTGTACGGCCCCGACGCGGAGTGACCGGGTACCGGCACCCTGCTAGCGCGCGGTCCCGTCAGTGCGGAGGAAGGCGCCTCCGGTCCATTGCCACGTGGCCGGTTCCTGCGTGTCGGGGCAGCAGCGGGGGACGTCGGGGGTGGAGTAGCCGAGCAGCGCGGCGGTGACGGCCCGGTCGTGTACGGCCAGCTCCGAGACGTTGAGGCCCTGGCCCGGGTCGACGAGGGTGGCGACGACGCGGGCGGTGGCGCTGTCACGGCTGTGGGTGAGGACGTAGAGGCCGTGGGGCGGTGTGCCGGAGCCGGCCTGGCAGCGGACCGCGGCCACGGTCTCGGGACGCCCGTCGCCGTCGAGGTCTCCGGTGGCGGTCCCGGTGACGGCGGTGGGGGAACCGGCGCAGTCCAGGGGGTAGGCGGCGGTGGCCGCGTCAGGGGCGGGCGCGTCGGGCGCGGGGGCCGCGGTGGTGCGGCTCTCGGGAAGCGAGGCGGTGGCGGGCCGGGGCTGGAGAAGTCCGGCCAGGGCGATGACGCCTGCCATGGCGGTGGCGGTGGTGAGCCAGTGCGCGGGGCGGGCGTGGGTGTGCGCGAGGTCCGGGAGGGCCGAGGGCTGCACGCGGGGCGTCTCCTGTGGGCTGTGCGGTGGGAGGTGGCCAGCATCGTGCCACAGGTCACAGCCGCTGGGAACGGCGGGGGTCGGAGAGGCGGCGGCCGAATGCGGCGGCGCCGCCGCCGAGTTTCCGCGGGGTGCGGAGAACTCGACGGCGGCGCTGTGGTGTTGCTGTCGTGTGGCCGGGTGTCAGCCCTTGTTGGGTCCCTCGTAGTCGTCGCCGTACGCGCCCTTGGCGGGACGGCGGCGGCGCATCGGGGGTTCGACTCCGTCCGCGAGACGGCGGGCGGTGACGAGGAAGCCGGTGTGGCCGATCATGCGGTGGTCGGGTCGCACCGCCAGCCCCTCGACGTGCCAGTTGCGGATCATCGACTCCCAGGGCTGGGGCTCCGCGTAGCAGCTGATCTCGCGGATGGACTCCACGGTGCGGGCCAGCTGGGTCGTGGTGGCGACGTAGCAGCAGAGGATGCCGCCGGGGACCAGCGCCTTGGAGACGGCGTCGAGGCACTCCCAGGGGGCGAGCATGTCGAGGATGACACGGTCGACGTCCGTGTCGCTGAGGCTGTCCTGGAGGTCGCCGACGGTGAGCTGCCACGCAGGGTGCGGGCCGCCGAAGTAGCGCTCGACGTTGCCCTTGGCGATCTCCGCGAAGTCCTCGCGGCGCTCGTAGGAGTGGAGCATGCCGCTGTCGCCGATGGCGCGCAGCAGGAAGCTGCTGAGCGATCCCGACCCCACCCCGGCCTCGACGACGCGGGCGCCGGGGAAGATGTCGGCGAAGGCGAGGATCTGTCCCGCGTCCTTCGGGTAGACGACTGCGGCCCCGCGGGGCATGGACAGGACGTAGTCGGGGAGCAGGGGGCGCAGCGCGAGGTAGGCGACGTTTCCCGTGGTACGGACGACACTGCCCTCGGGGGCGCCGATCAGCTCGTCGTGGGGGAAGGAACCCTTGTGGGTGTGGAAGTTCTTCCCGGCTTCGAGCGTGAACGTGTAGTGGCGTCCCTTGGGGTCGGTGAGCTGGACCTGGTCCCCGACCTTGAAGGGCCCGCGACGGCGGGCGGCACCGGTCGGTTCGGACATGTGACCAGGGTACCGGGCGGTCGGCGGTGCCCTGTCCACGGGCCGGTCGGCGGGGTCAGCTGGGGCGGGCCATGGCCCGGACGAAGGCGCGTTCCACGTCTGCGGTGGAGAGGACGCCGTAGATCTCGCCGGTGTCCTCGACGACGAGGTATTCGGTGGCGGGGGTCTCGCGGAGCCGGTCGAGGAGGGCTTCGCCGGCGAGCTCGGCGGGGACCTTCATGCCGTCGGTGAGGTCCTGGGCGAGGCTGCTGACGGCGACCCACGGGCGGCGGTGCTGGGGGATGCCGACGATGGCGGTCTCACGGACGAGGGCGGTGGGTTCGCCCTGTCCGTCGACCACGACGAGGGCGCGGGCGCCTGCCTCGTTGGCGCGGCGGAGGGCTTCGGAGAGGGGGGTGTCGGACTGGACGGGGACGGCGCGGCGGGTGAGGGCGCGGGCGCGCAGGTCCGGGAGGTGTTCGCGCAGCCGGGCCATGCGGAGGCTGTTGCCGGCGCCGGTCCAGATGATGGCGGCCAGGATGGCCGCGAGGAGGGCGTCCATCAGCGTGTCCATGCCGCTGATCTCGTCGGTACGGGTGCCGAGGGCCCCGGTGTGGGTGAGCAGCGGGAGGCCGATGAGGACGGCGACGGCGAGGGCGCGGCCGACCCAGGCGGCGGCGACGGTGCCGGCCATGGGCTTGCCGGTGATCTTCCACACGACGGCGCGGAGCATACGGCCGCCGTCGAGGGGGAGACCGGGGAGCAGGTTGAACGCGGCGACGATCAGGTTGGAGATCATCAGGCCGGCGAGGATGACGCCCGGGACGGTGCCGGGTTCGACGGCCTTCATCCCGCCGTAGAAGACGCCCGCGAGGACGAGGGAGAGCAGCGGGCCGACGAAGGCGAGGACGAACTCGCGGCCGGGGCTCTCGGTCTCCTTCTCGATCTCGGAGACGCCGCCGAAGAACTGCAGCTGGATACGGCGGACGGGCAGCCTGAAGCGGAGGGCGGCGACCGTGTGGGCGAGTTCGTGGACGAGGACGGAGGCGTAGAAGGCGACGGCGAAGAACAGGGAGACGAGGTAGCGCAGGGCCCCGAGTTCGGGCAGGACGCGGTCGAGCTGGCCGCCGAAGACCCAGGTGATGAGGGCGGCGACGAGGAACCAGCTGGGCGCCACGTACACGGGTACACCGAAGGCGCGGCCCATGAGAATGCCGCCGCCGGGCTCCTCGGCGCGGCGGGGCTTCGCGGCGTCGCGGGTGGTACGGGCCGTGTCGGACCGCGGGGGCGTTCCGCCGCCGCTCTCGTCGTCCTGGTTCACGGGTTCCCTTCGATGTGGAGGGTGTGGGTGTTTCCTGGTCGATCATGCAGTGTGCGAGGGTCTGTCGTCGATGGTATGCCGCTCGCTGTCGGTGGCGGGTCGTAGGGTCTTGGGTCATGAGCACGAGTCCGCAGCCGTCTTCGACGAGTCCCGAGCCGCCGCTGCCGGAGGCGCCCGCGCCGGTTCCGGAGGTGCAGCCGCCGGTGCCGGGCGGGCGGTCGCCGGCGCCTTCGTCACTGTCGCCGTCGCGGGCGAGTGACTTCATGCGCTGTCCGCTGCTGTACCGGTTCCGGGTGATCGACCGGCTGCCGGAGAAGCCGAGCGAGGCGGCTACGCGGGGCACGCTGGTGCACGCCGTGCTGGAGCGGCTCTTCGACGATCCGGCGGCGGAGCGGACGGCGCCGCGGGCGAAGGCGATGGTTCCCGGGCAGTGGGACCGGCTGCTGGAGTCGCGGCCGGAGCTGGGCGAGCTGTTCGGCGACGATCCGGGCGGGGAGCGGCTGGGGCGCTGGCTGGGCGAGGCCGAGGCGCTGGTGGAGCGGTGGTTCACGCTGGAGGATCCGGTGCGGCTGGAGCCCGCGGAGCGTGAGCTGTTCGTGGAGACGGAGCTGGAGTCGGGGCTGCGGCTGCGGGGGGTGATCGACCGGGTGGACGTGGCGCCGACGGGTGAGGTGCGGATCGTCGACTACAAGACGGGCAAGGCGCCGCGCCCGGAGTACGCGGATGAGGCGTGGTTCCAGATGGTGTTCTACGCGCTGGTGGTGCGGCGGCTGAAGGGCGCGGTGCCGCGGCGGCTGCAGCTGGTGTATCTGGGCAGCGGCGATGTGATCACGTACGACCCGGTGGAGGCGGATCTGCGGCGGGTGGAGCGCAAGCTGCTGGCGCTGTGGGAGGCGATCCGCCGGGCGACGGAGACGGGTGACTGGCGGCCCCGGCGGACGAGGCTGTGCGGGTGGTGCGACCACCAGGCGGTCTGTCCCGAGTTCGGCGGGACTCCCCCGGTGTATCCGCTGCTCGTGGAGCCGTAAGGGCGCGCGGGCGGCGAAAGGGAGAACGCCCGGAGGTGCGGAGCACCGGGCACGCCCGGCCGTCGAAGCACGCTTTCAGCGCCCCGGAGGGGGAACGAGCCCGAGACACCGTCGGTGCGCCCCGTGGAGTCGGGGCAGAATGGGGCTGATCCTGTGGTCTGTTAAGGAGTATTCGTGGCTATCCGCGTCCTACTGGTCGATGACCAGCCGCTGCTGCGTACCGGGTTCCGGATGATTCTGGAGGCGGAGCAGGACCTCGCGGTGGTGGGTGAGGCCGGGGACGGCCTTCAGGCACTCGACCAGGTGCGGGCACTGCAGCCGGATGTGGTGCTGATGGACATCCGGATGCCGCGGATGGACGGGGTCGAGGCGACCCGGCAGATCACCGGGCCGGGACGGGACGGTCCGGCGAAGGTGCTGGTGCTGACCACGTTCGACCTGGACGAGTACGTGGTGGAGGCGCTGCGGGCGGGGGCGAGCGGGTTTCTGCTGAAGGACGCTCCGGCACAGGAGCTGGTGCAGGCGATCCGGGTGGTGGCGGCGGGCGAGGCGATGCTGGCGCCGAGCATCACGCGGCGGCTGCTGGACAAGTACGCGGGGCACCTGCCGTCGGGTGAGGAGCCGGTGCCGGACGCGCTCAACACCCTGACGGAGCGTGAGGTGGAGGTGCTCAAGCTCGTGGCCCGCGGGTTGTCGAACGCGGAGATCGCGGCGGATCTGTTCGTGTCGGAGACGACGGTGAAGACCCATGTGGGCCACGTGCTGACGAAGCTCGGCCTGCGGGACCGGGTGCAGGCGGCGGTGTACGCGTACGAGAGCGGGCTGGTGCGGCCCGGGGCGCAGTAGGCCCGTACGCGCCGCACGCCGGACGGGCTGGGAGTTCAGCCCGTCCGGCGTGCGGGGACGAGAAGGGTCCCGGGGGCAGAGCCCCCGGGGAGGACGGCTCAGCCCTTCTTGATCTCCCAGAAGCGGAAGACGGTGGACGCGTCGAGCGTCCATTCGAGGCCGGTCACGGTGTTGTAGGCGACGGCGTACTGCTTGGCCTGCCACAGCGGCAGGATCGGCAGGTCCTCCGCGACGAGGTTCTGGAGCTGCCCGAAGTCGTCCTGGGCGGTGGCCCGGTCCGCGGCGGCCGCGGTGTCCGGGATGATCTTGTTGGTGATCTTCTTGTTCTCGTAGTGGTTCTGGAGGACGTTGTCCTCACCGAAGAACGGCTGGGTGAAGTTGTCGGGGTCCGGGTAGTCGGGGACCCAGCCCTTCACGTAGACGCCGTACTTGCCCGCCGCGACGTCCTGCTCGTACTGCCCGTACTCGACGGACTTGGCCTCGGCCTCGAACAGGCCGCTGGCGTTGAGCTGCTTGGCGATGGCCTCGATCTGCTCGTCCGTGCCGGGGCCGAAGCGGCTGGGCGTGGAGTAGAGGGTGACCTTGACCTTGCCGGTGATGCCGGCGTCCTGGAGGGCCTCCTTGGCCTTCTCGGGCTGCGGCTGGTCGCCGTAGCGGTCGAAGAAGGCGGTGTTGTGGCCGAGGATGCCGGCGGGGACGATCGAGTACAGCGGCGTCGCCGTGGACTGGTAGACGTCCTGGACGAGGGCGTTGCGGTCGACGAGGTAGGCGATGGCCTGGCGGACGCCGAGCTTGCCGATGACCGGGTCCTTCATGTTGAAGACCAGGTGCTGGACCTCGGCGCTGGAGCCCTCGCGGACCTCGATGCCCTTCTTTCCCGCGGTCGGGGAGCCGTTCAGCTCCTTGATGTCGGCGGCGGCGAGACCTCGGTAGGCGACGTCGACGTCGCCGTTGAGGAGGGCGTCCGCGAGGGCCTTGCGGTCGTCCTGGTACAGCTTCAGGGTGACACCGCCGTTGTTGACCTTGGCGGTGCCCTGGTAATCGGGGTTGACGTCGAAGACGGCCTTGTCGGGGCTGAAGGATTCCAGCTTGTACGGGCCGGAGCCGACGGCCTTGCCGTCGGTGCGCAGCGCGTCGCCCTCGTACTCGCGGTGGTCGACGATCGAGCCGGCACCGGAGGCGATCTTGCTGGGGAAGGTGGCGTCGGGCACCTTCAGGGTGAAGACGACGGTCTTCTCGTCGGGGGTGTCGATGCTGTCGATGGTGGACAGCAGCGGGGCGGGCCCGTTCTCGTCGTCGATCTTCAGGGCGCGCTCGAAGGAGAACTTGACGTCCTCGGAGGTGAGCGGGTTGCCGTTGCTGAACTTCAGGCCGTCACGCAGGGTGCAGCTGTAGACGGTGCTCTTGCCCTTGTCGAAGTCGCAGGCCTCGGCGGCTTCGGGCTGGGGCTCGGTGCCGCCCTTGGGGAAGCTCAGCAGGGACTGGAAGACGTTGTTGAACAGCAGCCAGGAGCCGGGGTCGTAGCCGGACGCCGGGTCGGTGGTCGCCACCATCTCGGACATGCCGACGACGACCCTGGCGGCGCCGTTGGCCGCCGCGTCCTCGTCGGTGCCGCAGCCGCTGAGGGTGGCGGCGGCCAGGCCCGCGGCGAGCGGGGCCGTCAGCCACTTGTTGTGTGCCTTCACTGGAACCTTGCCTCTGGATCTCTCGAACGACCGGGCTGGGGGTACGGCCCGGGTACAGCAGGGGTCAGGTGGTGCCTCGGCCCAGCTCCCAGAGCTGGAGGTCCGAGGAGGTGCCCAGCGCCCATTCGACGCCGGTGACGGTGTCGCGCGAGGCGACGTACTGCTTGCCCTGCCAGAGCGGGAGGACCGGGACGTCGTCGGCGACGATCTCCTGGAGCCGCTGGAAGGTTCCGGCGGCGGCGGTGCGGTCCTCTGCGCGGCGGGACGCGGGGATGAGCCGTTCGCGTGCCTCGGCGTTGACGTAGGGCGTGTTGAGGAAGTTGCCCTTGTCGAGGAACGGCGCGATGTAGTTGTCGGGGTCGGGGAAGTCGGGGAACCAGCCGAGCCCGTAGACGGCGTAGTCGCCGCGCTTCTGGGCGGGGCGGAAGGTGGACCACTCGGCGCCCTCGGCCCTGGCCTCGAACAGGCCGCTGGCGTTGAGCTGATCGCGCAGGGCCGTGAACTCGTCGGCGGTGGCGGTGCCGTAGTGGTCCGTCGTGTAGTGCAGGGTCAGCCGGACCGGGGTGGTGACGCCGGCGTCGCGCAGGATCGCGGCGGCGCGGGTCCGGCTGGGCTCGCCGTACTTGTCGAAGAACGAGTTGGTGTGGGTGGCGACCGTCGTCGGGATCAGCGAGTAGAGGGGCTTGGCGGTGGGCCCGTACACCTTCCGGGTGATCGCGCTGCGGTCGACGAGGGCCGCGACGGCCTGGCGGACCGCCTTGTCCTTGACGGACGGGTCCTCGGTGTCGAAGGCGAGGTAGCGGATCTCCAGGCTGGGGACCTCGGTGAGCTTGATGCCCTCGGTGGGCTGCTCGTCGAGCTTCCTGACCTGCTCGGGCTCCATGGTGCGGGTCATCAGGTCGATGGCGCCGGAGTCCAGGGCGCTCGCCATCGCGGCGGCGTCGGGGAAGCTGCGCAGTTCGACCTTGTCGTTGTGGAGTTCGGCGTCGCCCCGGTAGTGCGGGTTCCTGGTGAACACGACGCTGCTGACGGCGCCCTCGTGCACGATCGGTTTCATCGTGTACGGCCCGGAGCCGTCGACCTCGAAGCCTTCACGAAGCCGGTCGTGCGGGTACACGGCGCTGTTGACGATGCCGGCGACGGGCGTGGACAGCTTGTGAGGGAAGGTGGCGTCGGGTGCGCGGAGGTGGAAGACGACCTCGCGGTAGCCCTTGGCCTCGACGGTGTCGAGGGTGGACAGCAGGCCGGCGGCACCGTTGTCGGCGCGGATGGCCAGGGCGCGCTCGATGGAGAACTTGACGTCCTGGGCGGTGACCGGGCGGCCGTCTGAGAAGGTGAGGCCCTCGCGCAGTTCGCAGCGGTAGCTCTGCTGGGCGCGGTCGGTGAACCCGCACCGGGAGGCGGCGTCGGGGACGGGCTTTCCGCCGCCGCGCGGGATGTGCATCAGGGTCTGGACGGTCTGCCGCAGCACGTTCCAGACGCCGGTGTCGTAGGCGTAGGCCGGGTCGAAGGGGGCGGGAGCGTCCTCGGTGGCGGTGAACCGGTCGGTGGTGCCGACGACGATGGCGCCCGTTCTGTCGGCGCTGCCCGTGCCGCTGCCACAGGCGGCGAGAAGGGGAACGAGCAGGCCGACCACGGCGGGAAACGCCAAGGTCTTGCGATTCATGGGGGACGTACTCCTGAGTCCGGCACGGGGGGTGAAAAAAGATTAGTGGTGCCGCCACTCATCCTGGACCGAGGTCTAGTTGACTGGTCATCAAAGAGTGATGGACGCGGGGTGCCCGGGCGACTCCGGAGCGGAGGCATGTTTCGTACAGCCCATAATGAATGCGGACACAAGGTCGGGTCCGAAGCGGTGCGAAACGGGCATGCATGCCTTTGCAGGCACCGACATGACGCCACGCTCAGTGACCAAGGTCACGTCTGAGGTCTTTGCTTTCCGTCACCGAAAATGCACGCGTGAACGCCCTGCGTTCGGATATGCGAAGCGCGCAGGAATGATCACGAAATCAGGGTGCCGTGACCAGGGAGCGGAGGAAGTCGAGGTCGACCTCCTCCAGGGAGCCCACGACGACCCGGCCGTCGGCGGGCGCGATCGGCGCCAGGGACGGCACGGCGACGACCCGGCAGCCCGCCGCCTCCGCGGCGGCCACACCCGTCGGAGTGTCCTCGACGACCGCGCAGCGCGCCGGTTCCGCGCCGACGCTGCGGGCGGCCAGCAGGTACGGGTCGGGGTGCGGCTTGGTACGGGGCACCTCGTCGCCCGCGACGGTGACCGCGAAGTGCTCCGGGCCCAGGGAGTGCAGGACGCGGTCGATGATGCGGCGGTGCGAGGCGGACACCAGGGCCATCGGGATCTCGTGCGCGGCGAGCTGGGTGAGGAGGCGTCTGGCGCCGGGCATGAGCGGGACGCCGTGGTCGATGCGCTGCTCGAAACGGTCGTTGAGGAGGGTGGTCAGCTCGGGAAGGGCGATGTCCGCGCCCGTGGCCTCGATGAGGTAGCCCGCGCTGCGGGTCATCGGTCCTCCGACGACGATGTCGCGCCAGGACGCGTCCAGCTCGTGCCCGAGGTCCGCGAAGACCGCGACCTCCACGTCCCACCAGAAGCCCTCGGTGTCGACCAGGGTCCCGTCCATGTCGAGGAACACGGCCTGCAGGGCCGATCTGTCGGCCGTACGGGTCAGGGACGCGGGGATGGTGCTGGTCATCCGGCACACCTCCATGAGGGACGAGAAGGCCGACCACGGCACCCGGGGGGAGCTACGGGAACTCCCGCCGGGGGGAACGCGGCCGGCCTGCACTGGACCGACCAGTGTACGTCGGCGGACGGGAAGACGCGCCACGGCTTGCCGCCGTCCGGCTGCCGCGCCCGGCAGGACCGCGGGTCCGGGAACCCGGGGGTCCGCCCCGAGCCCCCCGTACCGCGGCTTCGCTGCTCGCTCCGAGCCCCGGCGGGGAGGCTCAGCGCGCGTTGAAGTACTTCGCCTCCGGGTGGTGGATGACGATCGCGTCCGTGGACTGCTCGGGGTGCAGCTGGAACTCCTCGGAGAGGTGGACCCCGATGCGCTCCGGCTCCAGCAGCGCCGCGATCTTCGCGCGGTCCTCCAGGTTCGGGCACGCTCCGTAGCCGAGCGAGAACCGGGCGCCACGGTACTTCAGCGAGAACATGTCCTCGATGGCCTCCGGATCCTCCCCCGCGAACCCGAGTTCGGCGCGGACGCGGGCGTGCCAGTACTCCGCGAGGGCCTCTGCCAGCTGGACGGACAGCCCGTGCAGCTCCAGGTAGTCCCGGTACGCGTCCGCCTCGAACAGCTCCGCCGTCGCCTCACCGATCCGGGAGCCGACCGTCACGACCTGGAGGCCCACGACATCCGTCTCGCCCGACTCCTCGGGGCGGAAGAAGTCCGCCAGGCACAGCCGGCGGCCCCGGCGCTGGCGCGGGAAGGTGAACCGGGTGCGCTCGTTGCCCTGCTCGTCCAGGATGATCAGGTCGTCGCCCTTGGACACACAGGGGAAGTAGCCGTAGACGACGGCGGCTTCCAGCAGGTTGTCGGTGTGCAGCCGGTCCAGCCAGCCCCGCAGCCGGGGGCGCCCCTCGCTCTCGACGAGTTCCTCGTACGAGGGCCCCTCACCGGTGCGAGCCTGCTTGAGGCCCCACTGGCCCTTGAACAGCGCGCCCTCGTCGAGCCAGCTCGCGTACTCCTTCAGCTGGATGCCCTTGACGACCCGCGTGCCCCGGAAGGGCGGCTCGGGGACCCGGTTGTCCGTGGCCACGTCCGAGCGCACCGCGCCCTCCTGCGGCCCCGCGGCGCCGCCCGCAGCCGACGCGGCTTCCGCGGCCGCCCCGGCGGTGGCACGTACCCGGCGCTGCCTCAGTTCGGGGAGCGCGGCTCCGGGGACGCCGCGCTTGACGGCGACGAGTGCGTCCATAAGGCGCAGTCCCTCGAACGCGTCGCGGGCGTAGCGGACTTCGCCCTCGTAGACCTCGTGGAGGTCCTGTTCGACGTAGGCGCGGGTGAGGGCGGCGCCGCCGAGGATGACGGGGTACTTGGCAGCCAGGTCGCGCTGGTTGAGCTCCTCCAGGTTCTCCTTCATGATCACCGTGGACTTGACGAGGAGCCCGGACATGCCGATGACATCGGCGCGGTGCTCCTCCGCGGCCTCGACGATCGCGGAGACGGGCTGCTTGATCCCGAGGTTGACGACGTTGTAGCCGTTGTTGGACAGGATGATGTCGACGAGGTTCTTGCCGATGTCGTGGACGTCGCCGCGCACGGTGGCCAGCACGATCGTGCCCTTGCCCTCCGCGTCGGACTTCTCCATGTGCGGTTCGAGGTAGGCGACCGCGGTCTTCATCACCTCGGCGGACTGGAGCACGAACGGCAACTGCATCTGGCCCGAGCCGAACAGCTCCCCGACCACCTTCATCCCGTCCAGCAGCGTCTCGTTGACGATCTCCAGGGCCGGACGGGCCGTCAGCGCCTCGTCCAGATCACCTTCCAGGCCATTGCGTTCGCCGTCGATGATCCGCCGCTTCAGCCGCTCCTCCAACGGCAGCGCGGCCAGCTCCTCGGCCTTGCCCGCCTTCAGTGACTTGGCGGTCGCCCCCTCGAACAGCGCCATCAGCTTCTGCAGCGGGTCGTAGCCCTCGGCACGCCGGTCGTAGATCAGGTCCAGGGCCGTGGTGACCTGCTCCTCGTCGAACCGGGCGATCGGCAGGATCTTCGACGCGTGCACGATCGCCGAATCCAGCCCGGCCTTCACACACTCGTCCAGGAAGACCGAGTTCAGCAGGATCCGCGCGGCCGGGTTGAGGCCGAAGGAGATGTTCGACAGCCCCAGCGTGGTCTGCACCTGCGGGTGACGGCGCTTCAGCTCGCGGATGCCCTCGATCGTGGCGATCCCGTCCTTGCGGGACTCCTCCTGACCCGTGCAGATGGTGAAGGTCAGACAGTCGACGAGGATGTCCTCCTCGCGGATGCCCCAGTTCCCGGTGAGGTCGGTGATCAGACGCTGCGCGATCTCGACCTTCTTCTCCGCCGTGCGGGCCTGGCCCTCCTCGTCGATCGTCAGCGCGATCAGCGCGGCGCCGTGCTCCTGGGCGAGGCGGGTGACCTTCGCGAAACGCGACTCCGGCCCGTCACCGTCCTCGTAGTTCACGGAGTTGATCACCGCACGGCCGCCGAGCTTCTGCAGACCGGCACGGATCACGTCCACCTCGGTGGAGTCCAGCACGATCGGCAGCGTCGAGGCGGTCGCGAAACGCCCCGCCAGCTCCTCCATGTCGGCCACCCCGTCGCGGCCGACGTAGTCCACGCACAGGTCGAGCATGTGCGCGCCCTCACGGATCTGCTCCCGGGCCATCTCCACACAGTCGTCCCAGCGCGCCTCCAGCATGGCGGTCCGGAACTTCTTCGACCCGTTCGCGTTCGTCCGCTCGCCGATGGCCAGGTACGAGGTGTCCTGCCGGAACGGCACGGTCTGGTACAGCGACGCCGCGCCCGGCTCCGGCCGCGCCTCCCGCGACGGCGGGACCACCCCCCGCACCCGCTCGACGACCTGCCGCAGGTGCTCAGGTGTCGTGCCGCAGCAGCCGCCCACCAGCGACAGCCCGTACTCCCGCACGAACGTCTCCTGGGCATCCGCCAGCTCCGGGGCCGTCAGCGGATAGTGGGCGCCGTCCTTGCCCAGGACCGGCAGGCCCGCGTTCGGCATGCACGACAGGGGCACACGGGAGTGGCGGGCCAGATAGCGCAGGTGCTCGCTCATCTCCGCCGGGCCCGTCGCACAGTTCAGCCCGATCATGTCGATGCCCAGCGGCTCCAGCGCGGTCAGCGCCGCACCGATCTCCGAACCCAGCAGCATCGTCCCGGTCGTCTCCACCGTCACCGACACGATCAGCGGCACGCTGTAACCGGCGACCTCCATCGCCCGGCGCGCGGCGATGACGGAGGCCTTGGTCTGCAGCAGGTCCTGGGTGGTCTCCACCAGCAGCGCGTCCGCGCCTCCGGCCAGCAGGCCCTCGGCGTTCTGCTGATAGGCGTCACGGATCGTCGTGTACGTGGTGTGGCCCAGAGTCGGCAGCTTCGTACCCGGGCCCATCGAGCCCAGCACCCACCGCTCCTGCCCCGTCGAGGCGGTGAACTCGTCCGCCACCTCGCGGGCGATCCGCGCGCCCGCCTCCGACAGCTCCACGATCCGCTCGTCCGCGTCGTACTCGCCCAGTGCCGTCAGGTTCGCACCGAACGTGTTGGTCTCCACGCAGTCGACACCGGAGGAGAAGTACGCCTCGTGCACCGACCGCACGATGTCCGGGCGGGTGACGTTCAGGATCTCGTTGCAGCCCTCCAGCTGCTGGAAGTCCTCCAGCGTCGGCTCCTGCGCCTGAAGCATCGTGCCCATCGCCCCGTCCGCGACCACCACACGCGAGGCGAGAGCCTCACGGAAGGCAGCCGCACGGGCGGCGGAGGGTGCGGCGGAAGAGGACGGCGACGAGGCCATGGAGGTGCTCCCTGGAGTGCGACGGCTGTCGGCTTTGCGCCACCGGGCGGGAGGCGCACGTCGTCAGCCTAACCGCCGGGGCCCCGGGGCGGGCATCGCGTCCCACGTGGCGGACGGCATGCTTGGCGGGGCGTCGAAGACCGGCCATGACCATCGAGCACGGCCAACCATGTGGCCGGAGGTCGGTAAAGGCCGATAGTGTTCAGCATTGTCGAACCATGGAGTGAAGGAGCAGGCCGAGGATGGCGAAGAACATCCAGTCGCTTGAGCGGGCGGCGGCGATGCTGCGGCTGCTCGCCGGCGGAGAGCGCCGGCTGGGTCTCTCCGACATCGCCTCTTCGCTGGGCCTGGCCAAGGGCACCGCGCACGGCATCCTGCGGACACTCCAGGCCGAGGGCTTCGTCGAGCAGGACGCCGCGTCCGGCCGCTATCAGCTCGGAGCCGAGCTGCTGCGGCTGGGCAACAGCTACCTGGATGTGCACGAGCTGCGGGCGCGGGCGCTGGTCTGGACGGACGACCTCGCCCGGTCGAGCGGCGAGAGCGTCCATCTGGGAGTGCTGCACCAGCACGGGGTGCTGGTGATCCACCACGTGTTCCGCCCGGACGACAGCCGGCAGGTGCTGGAGGTCGGCGCCATGCAGCCGCTGCACTCGACGGCCCTGGGGAAGGTGCTGTCGGCCTACGACCCGGTGGCCCACAGCGAGGCCGTGGAAGTGGAGCGCAAGGCGTTCACCGCCCGCACGGTCACGGGGCTGGACGACTTCGAGGAGTTGCTGGACCTCACGCGGGCGCGCGGCTGGGCCGCGGACGTGGAGGAGACCTGGGAGGGCGTGGCGTCGGTGGCCGCGCCGATTCACGACCGGCGGCGGATGCCGGTGGGCGCGGTGGCGATCACGGGTGCGGTGGAGCGGGTCTGCGACCGGGGCGAGCTGCGGTCGGAGCTGGTGGCGGCGGTGCGGGAGTGTGCGCGGGCGGTGTCCCGCGATCTGGGTGCGGGACGCTTCTGACCTGCATGTGAGCGGTCTGCCGACCGTGCGGCGCCCGGCCCGGGGAACCCCCTGAGCGCCGGGCGTTCCCACATGTGCGCGGAGGGCGACGGTAACGATCGGGTCTACCGGTCACGAACCCTTGACGGCGAATTAACCCGAGGGCAAAACTGCCGTCCATCGGTCGACAATGTCGAACACCTACCGGGATTACGCGCTAGAGTGTGACAACGCCAGGAGGCCGATAACCGCCCTCACCCTGAGGGAATCGCTCTCATCCCGAGGGCAACGGACCACCGGAGGGACCCGGGGTTCGCCTTTCCTGGACGAAGGACAAAGGAGTCGCGGGTGTCCAGCTCCGACATCTTCATCGGCGAGATCATTGGTACCGCCCTACTCATCCTCCTCGGCGGAGGCGTCGTCGCCGCCGTCGTGCTCAAGCGGTCGAAGGCGCACGGCGCCGGCTGGGTCGCCATCACCTTCGGGTGGGGCTTCGCGGTGATGACCGCTGTCTACACTGCCGGTTCCCTCTCCGGCGCCCATCTGAACCCGGCAGTCACCCTCGGCATCGCCATCAAGGACAACGACTGGGCCAACGTGCCCGTCTACTTCGCGGGCCAGCTGCTCGGCGCGATGATCGGCGCCTTCCTGGTCTGGGTGGCCTACTACGGCCAGTTCCACTCCCACCTGCGGGACCCGGAGATCATCCGCAAGCCCGTCGAAGGCGCGATCGAGGGCCCCGGCCCGGTTCTGGGCATCTTCTCCACCGGCCCCGAGATCCGGAACACCTGGCAGAACCTCGCCACCGAGATCATCGGCACCGTCGTGCTGGTCCTGGCCGTCCTCACCCAGGGCCTCAACGACAGCGGCAAGGGCCTCGGCGTCCTCGGCGGTCTGATCGTCGCGTTCGTGGTCGTCTCCATCGGTCTCTCGCTCGGCGGCCCGACCGGTTACGCCATCAACCCGGCCCGTGACCTCGGCCCGCGCATCGTGCACGCACTGCTCCCCCTGCCCCACAAGGGCGGTTCCGACTGGAGCTACTCCTGGATCCCGGTCGTCGGCCCGCTCGTCGGCGCGGCCATCGGCGCGGGCATCTACAAGCTCGCGTTCGTCTGATCCGATAGCGCAGAACAGCTCGGCCCGCACAAGCTCAGTTCCGTCACAGGAAAAGCTCGCGCCAGGCACCAGCCGTACCGCACCCTCACCGACACCGAGGAGCACACCCCCTATGACCGCCACCATCTCCCACGGTTCCGGCCCGTTCATCGCGGCCATCGACCAGGGCACCACCTCCAGCCGCTGCATCGTCTTCGACCGCGACGGACGCATCGTCTCCGTCGACCAGAAGGAGCACGAGCAGATCTTCCCGAAGCCGGGCTGGGTCGAGCACGACGCCAAGGAGATCTGGACCAACGTCCAGGAAGTCGTCGCCGGAGCCATCGAGAAGGCCGGCATCACCCGCGCCGACGTCAAGGCCATCGGCATCACCAACCAGCGCGAGACCACCGTGCTGTGGGACAAGAACACCGGTGAGCCCGTCCACAACGCGATCGTGTGGCAGGACACCCGCACCGACGCACTGTGCAGAGAACTGGGCCGCAACGTCGGCCAGGACCGCTTCCGCCGCGAGACCGGCCTGCCGCTGGCCTCCTACTTCGCCGGCCCGAAGGCCCGCTGGCTGCTGGACAACGTCGAGGGCCTGCGCGAGCGCGCCGAGGCCGGCGACGTCCTCTTCGGCACCATGGACACCTGGGTCATCTGGAACCTGACCGGCGGCGCCGAAGGCGGTCACCACGTCACCGACGTCACCAACGCGTCCCGCACCATGCTGATGAACCTCCACACCATGGAGTGGGACGACAAGATCCTCCAGTCCATGGAGCTCCCGGCCGCGATGCTGCCGGAGATCCGCTCCTCCGCCGAGGTGTACGGCACGGTCAAGGGCGGCGTCCTGGACGGCGTCCCGGTCGCCTCCGCGCTCGGTGACCAGCAGGCGGCGCTGTTCGGCCAGACCTGCTTCGCGGAGGGCGAGGCCAAGTCCACGTACGGCACCGGAACGTTCATGCTGATGAACACCGGCGACAAGATCATCAACTCGTACAGCGGGCTGCTCACCACCGTCGGCTACCAGATCGGGGACAACAAGCCGGTCTACGCCCTGGAGGGCTCGATCGCCGTCACCGGTTCGCTCGTCCAGTGGATGCGCGACCAGATGGGCCTCATCTCCACCGCCGCCGAGATCGAGACCCTGGCCCTGTCGGTCGAGGACAACGGCGGCACGTACTTCGTGCCGGCCTTCTCCGGCCTGTTCGCCCCGTACTGGCGCTCCGACGCCCGCGGTGTGATCGCCGGACTCACCCGCTACGTCACCAAGGCGCACATCGCCCGCGCCGTCCTCGAGGCCACCGCCTGGCAGACCCGCGAGATCACCGACGCCATGACGAAGGACTCCGGCGTCGAACTGTCCGCACTGAAGGTCGACGGCGGCATGACCTCCAACAACCTGCTGATGCAGACCCTCTCGGACTTCCTCGACGCACCGGTCGTGCGCCCGATGGTGGCCGAGACGACCTGCCTCGGCGCGGCCTACGCCGCCGGCCTGGCCGTCGGCTTCTGGCCCGACACCGACGCGCTGCGTGCCAACTGGCGCCGCGCCGCCGAGTGGACCCCCCGCATGGACGCGGAGACCCGCGAACGCGAGTACAAGAGCTGGCTCAAGGCCGTCGAGCGGACCATGGGCTGGATCGAGGACGAGGAGTAAATCGACATGACCACCCTGCAGAGCGTCCCCGCGCTCGGGACGCACCCGGCTGCCGGTTCCCTGCCGAGCCGCGCCGAGACCCGGGAGCAGCTGTCCAAGGCGACCTACGACCTGCTGGTCATCGGCGGCGGCATCCTCGGAATCTCCACCGCCTGGCACGCCGCCCAGTCCGGGCTGCGGGTGGCTCTGGTGGACGCCGGCGACTTCGCCGGCGCCACCTCCTCCGCCTCCTCCAAGCTGCTCCACGGCGGACTGCGCTACCTGCAGACCGGCGCGGTGAAGCTGGTGGCGGAGAACCACTTCGAGCGCCGTGCGGTCTCCCGCCAGGTCGCCCCGCATCTGGCGAACCCCCTGACCTTCTACCTTCCGGTGTACAAGGGCGGACCGCACGGCGCCGCGAAGCTGGGCGCGGGCGTCTTCGCGTACTCGGCGCTGTCGGCGTTCGGTGACGGCGTCGGCCACCTGCTCAGCCCCGCCAAGGCCGCGCAGGACGTGCCGGAGCTGCGCACCGACGGCCTGAAGGCCGTGGCCGTGTACGGCGACGACCAGATGAACGACGCGCGTATGGCGCTCATGACGGTCCGCGCGGCCGTCGAGGCCGGGGCGACGGTCCTCAACCACGCGGCCGTCACCGGGCTGCGGTTCACCGACGGCCGGGTCACCGGCGCCGACCTGAAGGACGGCACCGACGGCACCGAGTTCGGGGTGAACGCCCGCCTCGTGCTCAACGCGACCGGGCCGTGGGTGGACCACCTGCGCCGCATGGAGGACCCCAACGCGGCACCGTCCATCCGCCTGTCGAAGGGTGCCCACCTCGTCCTGAAGCGGACCTCCCCGTGGAAGGCCGCGCTGGCCACCCCGATCGACAAGTACCGCATCACCTTCGCCCTCCCCTGGGAGGACATGCTCCTGCTCGGGACCACCGACGAGGAGTTCGAGGGCGACCCGGCGGACGTCGCCGTCAACGACAAGGACACCGACCAGATCCTGGACGAGGCCGCCTTCTCGATCCGGGACCAGCAGCTGAAGCGTGAGCTGATCACGTATGCCTTCGCCGGTCTGCGGGTGCTGCCGGGCGGGCCCGGCGACACCGCGAAGGCCAAGCGGGAGACCGTCGTCACCGAGGGCCGGGGCGGCATGCTGTCGGTCGCCGGCGGCAAGTGGACCACCTTCCGCCACATCGGCCGCACGGTGATGGGCAAGCTGGCGGCCCTGCCCGGGCGTCCTCTGTCCGAGGACATGGCGCCGGTCTCCAGCCTGCCGAAGAAGCTGCCGCTGCCGGGCATAGCGAACCCGCACGCGGTCGCACACCGGCTGCTGGTCGACGGCGGCACTCCCGGCCCGCGCATGGCCGCCGACACCGCTCGCCACCTGGCCACCCACTACGGCTCGCTGTCCTTCGACATCGCGCGCATGGCGTACGAGTCGCCGGAACTGGCCGAGCGGATCCACCCGGACGCCCCGGAGATCTGGGCCCAGGTCGCCTACGCGCGCGACCACGAGTGGGCGGAGACCGCGGACGACGTGCTGCGCCGCCGCACGACCCTGACGATCCGGGGTCTGGCGACGGACGAGATCCGCGGCAGGGTGGAGACCATGCTGGCCGACAGGGCCTGAACCGGCCCGAACCGGCCTGAACAGACCTGACACAGCGTCCTGATCCGCACATCAGGGCACGAGGGCGGCCCCCCGGTCCGGGGGGCCGCCCTCGACGTGTCGCCGGTGCGGCCGATACCGCACCCGGACGGGGCCGAGGGCTCCGGCGAGGCACCTGTGACGCCGTAAGGTTGGTCTGTACGGACGGAACTTCGGAAGGAGGCCTGGGTGATCGAGCTCGCGGGGGTTCCCGAGCTGATCGACCCGGTCATGGTGGCCGCGTTCGAGGGCTGGAACGACGCCGGCGACGCCGCCTCCACCGCGGTCGCGCATCTGGATCGGGAGTGGAAGGGAGAGGTGTTCGCGGCGCTCGACGCCGAGGACTACTACGACTTCCAGGTCAACCGGCCCACGGTGTGGCTGGATGGCGGGGTACGCCGGATCACCTGGCCGACGACCCGGCTGTCCGTGGTGCGCGTCGGCGGTGACAAGCCCCGGGACCTGGTGCTGGTCCGCGGCATCGAGCCGTCCATGCGGTGGCGCTCGTTCTGCAACGAGCTGCTGGGCTTCGCCCATGAGCTCGGTGTGGAGATGGTGGTGATCCTGGGCGCGCTGCTCGGGGACACGCCGCACACGCGGCCGGTGCCGGTCAGCGGGGTGACCTCGGACCCGGACCTGGCGCAGCGGATGGACCTGGAGGAGACCCGGTACGAGGGGCCGACGGGCATCGTCGGCATCCTCCAGGAGGCGTGCACGCACGCCGGGGTTCCGGCGGTGAGCCTGTGGGCGGCGGTGCCGCACTATGTGTCGCAGCCGCCGAACCCGAAGGCGACGCTGGCTCTGCTGAACCGGTTGGAGGACCTGATCGACCTGCGCATCCCGCTGGGCGAACTCGCCGAGGACGCCCGGGCATGGCAGGTGGGCGTGGACCAACTGGCCTCCGAGGACAGCGAGGTGGCGGAGTACGTCCAGACGCTGGAGGAGGCGCGGGACACGGCCGAGCTGCCGGAGGCCTCCGGCGAGGCCATCGCCCGGGAGTTCGAGCGCTATCTGCGCCGCAGGGACGGCGGGCCGGCGGGGCCCGGTGCGGCGGGTGAGCGGTCCCGGCCGCCGAAGCCGCCGCGGCGCGAGCCCGGCGGCGAGGACGGAACGGAGGAGGAGAGCGGGGGCTCCGGGTAGGGCCTTGTGAGGGGGGCTTGCCCCGCCTCCCGCCGGCTGCGCCCGATCGCGGCTCCGCCGCGGGGGGGGGATCCGCCCCGGACCTCCGCCGGACGGACTGAGATCAGTCCGTCCGGCGCCTGGGGCGGATCCCCCAGGACTACAGCGCCACGCCCATCAGCGCGTCGACCGTACGCGACACCAGACCGGGCGCCCCCTCGTCGGTGCCGCCCCCGGCCCGCTGACGCTCCGCCCAGCGGTCGACCGCCGCCAGCGCCTTCGGCGTGTCCAGGTCCTCGCACAGCGCGTCCCGGACCTCCTCCACGAGCGCGTCTGCGGACGGTCCGTCAGGCCGGGAGACCGCGGCGCGCCAGCGGCCGAGACGCTCGGCGGCCTCCTGGAGGACGTCGTCGGTCCATTCCCAGTCGGCCCGGTAGTGGTGGGCGAGCAGGGCGAGCCGGATCGCGGCCGGGTCGACGCCGTCCCGGCGCAGTGCCGAGACGAAGACCAGGTTGCCCTTCGACTTGGACATCTTCTGGCCGTGCAGGGCGACCATCCCCGCGTGCACATACGCCTTGGCGAACGGGTGCTCGCCGGTGAGCGCGTGCGCGTGCGCGGCGCCCATCTCGTGGTGCGGGAAGATCAGGTCGGATCCGCCGCCCTGTACGTCGAACCCCATGCCGAGGTGGTCGAGCGCGATGGCCACGCACTCGATGTGCCAGCCGGGCCTTCCGGGCCCGAGACTCGCGCCGTCCCAGCTGGGTTCGCCCTCGCGGGCCGCCATCCACAGCATGGGGTCGACCGGGTTCTTCTTGCCGGGGCGTTCGGGGTCGCCGCCGCGCTCGGCGGACAGGCGGCGCATCAGCTCGGCGTCGTAGTGGGACACCTCGCCGAAGTTCTTGTCGGCCTCGACGGAGAAGTAGATGTCGCCGTCCAGTTCGTAGGCGGCGCCCATGTCGCGCAGCCGCTCGACGATCGGAACGATTCCGGGTATGGCCTCGACGGCGCCGATGTACTGCTGCGGGGGCAGGATCCGCAGGGCCGTCATGTCCTCGCGGAACAGCGCGGTTTCGCGCTCGGCCAGGCCCGTCCAGTCGATACCGTCGCGGACGGCCCGCTCCAGCAGCGGGTCGTCGACGTCGGTGACGTTCTGCACGTAGTGAACCTGCCGCTTGGTGTCGAGCCACACGCGCTGCACGAGGTCGAACGCGTTGTAGGTCGCCGCGTGACCGATGTGGGTCGCGTCGTACGGCGTGATGCCGCAGACGTAGATACGGGCGACGGGACCGGGGTCGAGGGTCACTCGGCCACCGGTCGCGGTGTCGTGGATCCGGAGGTCGCGGCCCTTGCCGGGCAGGGCGGGGACCTCAGAAGCGGGCCAGGCATGCATGCTTCGAGCGTAACCGGACGGGTGTTCCGGATACGAACCAGTTGGCAAGATCACACAGGAATTTCCCCGCGCCCGCCGTACTCCCCGCCCGAGGCCGGCGCCCCGCACGGGTCCTACACCGGCGGCCACGGGACGGGCGGCCAGCCGGGTGACGGATGCGGGTGGCGGCCCGTGGTGCGCAGCCGGTTCACCCGGGCGCGCAGGGCGGTCAGCTCGGCCCCGGTCAGCAGGGGAGCCAGCCGGGCGGTCAGCGGCCCGTCGGGCTCCAGGGCGGCGGCGAGGCGGGCCAGGACGTCCAGGGCCTCCTCGGGCAGCGGCTCCCCGGCCCAGCCCCACAGCAGGGTGCGCAGCTTGTCGTCGACGTGGAACGTGACCCCGTGGTCGATGGCGTACAGGCGGCCGTCCCCCGCCGGGATCAGGTGGCCGCCCTTGCGGTCGCCGTTGTTGACGACCGCGTCCAGCACGGCCAGGCGCCGGAGCCGTACGTCGTCGGCGTGGACGAGCAGGGCGGTGCGGCCGTCGCCCACCTGGGCGGGGCCGACCGCCTTCCATCCGTCGCCGGGCTCGTCGCCCTCGACGAGGGCCAGCAGGGCGGGGGCCGCGGGATCCTCCTCGATCCACTGCTGGACCATGCCGGGTCCGTACGGGCCGTCCCGCAGCACCGTCGGGGGGACCAGGTCCCAGCCGGTGGCCTCGGACACGGCGTACGCGGCGGCCTCGCGGCCGGCGAGGGTGCCGTCGGGGAAGTCCCACAGGGGCCGCTCCCCCGCGACCGGCTTGTAGACGCAGTCGGCGCGCTCCCCTTCGTGGGCGACGGTGCAGAGCAGCACCGCGTTGGACGCCTCGCGGACCTGGCCGCGTACGGTCAGCTCACCCTCGGTGAGGAGGCCGACGGCGGTCAGGCCCCGCGGCGGTATCCGTTCTGGCGCGGACATACGTGTCCTTCCGGGTCGAGGGGCAGGCTGCACAGCGGGCACGGCGGGCGTCCGGCGTTGACGACGTCCAGGGCCCGTTTGGCGAAGGCCCTGGCCTGGGCGCCGGTGAGCCGGACACGCAGCATCGGCGGGCCGTTCTCCTCGTCCTGCAGGAGCCTCTCCTCGGCCTCCGCGAGGTCCTCCTCGGAGTCCGCGTCCAGCTCCACCAGGGCCTGTGCCTCGACGATGAGGCGCTGCTCCTCGCCGTCCCAGGCGAGGGCCATGGTGCCGACCCGGAACTCCTCCTCGACAGGAGCGTCGAGGGGGGCGGTGTCGGTGATGTCGGCCGGGGCCACGGCCGGGACCGGGGCGTTGCCCCCGGAGCGCCGTACGACCTCGTCGAGCAGTTCGTCCATGCGCTCCGCGAGCGCGGCGACCTGGGCCTTCTCCAGGGCGACGCTGGTGACGCGCCCGCCGGAGGAGGCCTGCAGGAAGAACGTACGGCGGCCAGGCAGCCCGACCGTACCGGCCACGAAGCGCTCCGGCGGGTCATAGAGGAACACCTGACGGGACACGTTCCCTCTCCCTTGACTGTCTTGACTGTGTGTGGCGACGGCATACGGCTGCGGTGTTCTCCACCCTATCCGTGCGGGGCGATCACGGGGTGCCCGTGCCGCCTCCCACGGTGCCGGCGCCGCCGGTGCCGTCGCCGCCGCCGTCGCGCGGCTTGAGGGCGCTCAGCTCGCCGGTGTCCCCGAGCCGCAGCAGGAAGGAACGCAGCCGGGTGTAGCGAACGGCGGTGACCGAGCAGGGCTCGACGTGGACACGCTGGAAGAGGTCCAGGTGGAGGCCCAGGGCGTCCGCGACCAGGGACTTGATGATGTCGCCGTGGGAGCACATGACGTAGACGGCGTCCTCGCCGTGCTCGGCCTCCACACGCGCGTTCCAGTCCCGTACGGCGTCGACGGCGCGGTTCTGCATGGCGCGCATGGACTCGCCGCCGGGGAAGGCGGCGGCGGACGGGTGCTGCTGGACGGTCTCCATGAGCGGTTCGTCGGCGAGTTCCGCGAGCTTGCGGCCGGACCAGTCGCCGTAGTCGCACTCGTTGATCCGCTCCTCGGTGTGGAGCGGCAGCCCGGGGCGGGCGTCGAGCAGCGGGCGCAGGGTCTCGCGGCAGCGCTGGAGGGGGCTGGTGACGGCGGCCGCCAGGGGGATGCCGTCGAGCCGGGCGGGGAGCGCGGCGGCCTGGGCCGTGCCGTGCTCGTCGAGGGACACGCCGGGGGTGCGGCCGGCGAGTACGCCGGCGGTGTTGGCGGTGGAGCGTCCGTGCCGTACGAGGATCAACGTCGCCATGGACGCCAGCCTAGGACCTCGCGGCCCGGAGGTGAGGGGCCGGGGGTGAGGAGCAGGGGCGGCGGGGAAGGATACGCGTCGTGATCGTGGACTGTGCCATCTACCGGAACGGGCGCCGCCGGGCGGGCCCCGCGGATGTCGTCGCCGCGCTGGCGGAGGCCAGGGGCGCGGCGGACGCGTTCGTGTGGATCGGGCTGCACGAGCCGACGGCGGGTGAGTTCGACCGGGTCGCGGAAGAGTTCGGGCTGCATCCGCTGGCGGTGGAGGACGCGCTGAAGGCGCATCAGCGGCCGAAGCTGGAGGTGTACGAGGACTCGCTGTTCCTGGTGCTGAAGCCGGTGGTGTACGGGCCGGAGGCGGACACGGTGGCCGCGAGCGAGCTGATGGTCTTCATGGGCGACTCGTTCGTGGTGACGGTGCGGCACGGGGAGGGCGCGCCCCTGTCGGAGGTACGGCGGCGGCTGGAGGCGGCGCCGGAGGTGCTGCGGCACGGGCCGACATCGGTGCTGTACGCGGTGAGCGACGCGGTGGTGGACCACTACATCGACGTGGCGGCGGAGCTTCAGACGGACCTGGAGGAGCTGGAGTCGCGGGTGTTCCGGCCGCACGGCGGCAATCCGAAGGACACGGCGGCGCGCATCTACACGTTCAAGCGGCAGGTGCTGGAGTTCCGGCGGGCGGCGGGGCCGCTGGCGGCACCGGTGCAGCGGCTGGCGGGGGCGGGGGTGCCGTTCGTGAGCGAGGAGTCGCAGCCGTTCTTCCGGGACGTCGGCGACCATCTGACGCGGGCGGCGGAGCAGGTGGACGGGCTGGACCGGCTGCTTTCGGACATTCTGTCGGCACACCTGGCGCAGATGGGCGTGCGGCAGAACGACGACATGCGGAGGATCTCGGCGTGGGCGGCGATGGCGGCGGTGCCGACGATGGTGGCGGGCGTCTACGGCATGAACTTCACGCACATACCGGAGCTGCACCGGGTGTGGTCGTACCCGGTGCTGATGGCGCTCATGGCGGTCGCGGTGGCGGGCCTGTACCGGCTGTTCAGGCGCCGGGGGTGGATGTAGTTCAGATGGCGGGGGCCGCCTCCGCGGGGCCGCCGAGGGCGTCTCGGCGTTCCGGCATGCTGAGCCGGACCATGCGCCGCCAGCCGACGGCCCGCTCGTACGCGTACACGGCGCGGATTCCGGCGGCGAGGACGGCGGACTTGGCGCGGGGCCACTTGAGGATGCGGCCCATGTGCGCCATGACGGCGAGGCTCACGTCGCGGTAGACGGCGATCTCGGTGAGGGCGCATTCGCGCAGTACGCGCTGGATGGCGGGGCCGTGCCCGGCCGCGCTGAGGCGGAGCAGCTCCTCATGGCAGTAGGCGAGGTGGTTGTCCTCGTCGTGGCTGATCATCCGGATGGCCCTGCCGACCTCGGGATGGTCCCCGAAGTGGGTGACGAGCATCTCCATCTGGTCGGCGGCGCGCTGCTCGGTGACCCGGCTGTGCGACAGGTAGACGACGATGTCGTGTTCGGTGAGGGGCTCGTCGCGGCGGAGCTTGTCGTGGGCGAGGCCGATGCCGTGCCGTTCGAGCAGCATCGTGTAGTCGGTCTCGGCCGGGACGGGTACGGGGTCGAGGCCGCGCTTCTTCAGCAGGGCGTTGAAGATCCGGCCGTGCTTGTCCTCGTCGGCGCCGTGCCGGGTGATCTTGGGGGCGAGGCCGCGCATGCTGTCGGGGACGAGGGCGGCGATCCGTCCGTTCTCCCAGCCGCCCTGGGTCTCGCCGCTGGCGGCGATGGAGCAGAAGAGCCGGTAGGAGTCGTCGTCGTCGACGATCTCCTGGAACAGGCTGCGGGCCGAGAGCATCGCTGAGCACCTCCACGTCCGCGTTCTCCGCGTGAGGATCCATGTGTCGGCATGAGTCAAATGCCGCGGCGGAGGCCTGGCAACAGCTCGGCCGGGTGGCTCCGCCGAACGGAGGAGCCCGGGCGGGTCGTGCGGGTGTGAGGAGGGGAACGCAGGTACGTGCGAGCTTCCGCCGCCCGGGCGTAACCGACCGGACGGGTGGGGCGTTGTGCTGCGTGACGGCCGTGGCGGGGATGCCCCCGAGCCCCCACCACGGCCGCAGGCGTGTCCGGAGCCCGGCGGTTCGGGCTCCGGCGGGGTCAGTCGACGAGGCCGGCGCGCTCCAGGGCCTCGGTTCCGGCGCGGAGGGCGGCGATCCGCTCGTCGAGCGTGAAGCCGGCCGGGGCGAGCGTGAGAGTGGTGACCCCGGCGGCGGCGTAGGCCTGCATGCGGTCCGCGATGCGCTCGACGGAGCCGAGGAGCGTGGTGTCGTCGATCAGCTGGTGCGGCACGGCCGCCGCGGCGCCGTTCTTGTCACCGGACAGGTACCTGTCCTGGATCTCGGCGGCCTCCTTCTCGTATCCCATGCGCTGGGCGAGCCGGTTGTAGAAGTTCTGCTTGCGGCTGCCCATGCCGCCGACGTAGAGGGCGGTGTACGGACGGAAGGTGTCCGCGAGGGTGGCCACGTCGTCGCCGAGGGCGAGCGGCACGGTCGGGCAGACGTCGAAGCCCTCCATGGTCAGCCCGGCCTTCTCACGCCCGGCGCGGATGTGCCGCAGCGCCGTCTCCTCCAGGTGGGCGGCGGAGGGGAAGATCAGCAGGGCGCCGTCCGCGATCTCACCTGTCTGCTCCAGGTTCTTGGGGCCGATGGCGGCGATGTAGAGCGGGATGTGCTCGCGCTGCGGGTGGACGGTCAGCCTGATGGGCTTGCCCGGGCCGCCGGGCAGGGGCAGGGTCCAGTGCTCGCCGTCGTAGGTGAGCCGCTCACGGGACATGGCCCTGCGGACGATCTCGACGTACTCGCGGGTGCGGGCGAGCGGCTTGTCGAAGGTCACGCCGTACCAGCCCTCGGAGACCTGGGGGCCGGACACGCCGAGGCCGAGGCGGAAACGGCCGCCGGAGAGGGAGTCGAGCGTGGCCGCGGTCATGGCGGTCATGGCGGGCTGGCGGGCCGGGATCTGCATGATGGCGGAGCCCACGTCGATGGACTCGGTCTGCGCGGCGACCCAGGACAGGACGGTGGGGGCGTCGGATCCGTAGGCCTCGGCCGCCCAGCACACGTCGTAGCCGAGACGGTCCGCTTCCTGGGCGACGGCGAGGTTGTCGCCGTCCATTCCTGCGCCCCAGTAGCCGAGGTTGATGCCGAGCCGCATAGCCGGTTCCCCTTTTACTGATCAGTAACGTGGTGGTGAGCGGACTCTAGCGCGCGGGAGGCCGGTGCGGCAGTGGGCCTTCCGGGGCTGTGGACGGAGTTGTCCACAGGTTCTCCGCCTGTGCGGCCCCGGCCAGTAACCTCGCGACCATGGAGCAGAGGCATCTCGGCCGTACCGGCCTGCGCGTGTCCCGGATCGGGCTGGGCACGCTGTCGTGGGGACGGGACACGGACGAACACGAGGCCGGGGAGCAGCTGAAGGTGTTCTGGGAGGCCGGCGGGACGCTGGTGGACACCGCGGACGTGTACGGGGGTGGGGAGGCCGAGTATCTGCTCGGGCAGCTCGTGGAGCGGCTGGTGCCGCGGCGGGAGCTGGTGATCGCGACGAAGGCGGGCAGCGTGCCCGACCCGGACCCGGAGCGCCGCTTCGACGGCTCACGGGGCCACCTGCTGTCCGCGCTGGACGCGTCGCTCGAGCGGCTGGGCACGGACTACGTGGACCTGTGGCTCGTCCACGCCTTCGACCCGCGCACACCGCTGGAGGAGACGCTCCAGGCGCTGGACATCGCGGTGACCACGGGCCGGGCGCGCTACGTGGGGGTGGCGAACTTCTGCGGCTGGCAGCTCGCGAAGGCGGCGACCTGGCAGCTCGCCGCGCCCGGGACGCGCGCCAGGCTGGCGGCCACACAGATGGAGTACTCGCTGCTCCAGCGGGGCGTGGAACGCGAAGTGCTGCCGGCCGCCCGGGACCTGGGCGTGGGCCTGCTGCCCTCGTCGCCCCTGGGGCGGGGGGTCCTGACCGGCAAGTACCGCCACGGCGTCCCGGCGGACTCGCGCGGCGCGTCGGACCACATGGCGCCGTTCGTGGAACCGTACCTGGACGACACGGCACAGCGCGTGGTGGAGGCCGTGACGACCGCGGCGGACGGCCTGGCCGTGACCCCGGGCCAGGTGGCCCTGGCGTGGGTGCGGGACCGTCCGGGCGTGGCGGCGCCGGTGGTGGGGGCACGTACGGCCGAGCAGCTCAGGGCGGCGCTGTCAGTGGAGACCCTTAGTCTTCCCGACGAGATCTGCCGGGCGCTGGACGATGTGTCGGCCCCGGTACACCGCTATCCCGACCAGGACTGGAGCACGCTGTGACCGCCCTTCCCCGGGGGGAGACCCCCGCGACCCCGGAGACCGCCGGCCACCCCGAGTCCACGCCGGACCCGTCGGGTTCGCCGGGTCCGGGGCCGGAGGCCCGGGCGGCTGCCGGTCCGGCCGGGGAAAGAGCCGGAGAGGCCCTGGACGGGGCGGAGGGTGCCGGTGGCCGGCCGCCCCGGGGCGGGACGGCCGGCCACCCGGACTCGGCGCCCGGGCACGGTGCGGCGGCGGACGAGCGGGACGGCGGTCCGGCGGAGGAAGCCGGGGAGGCGGACACCGGGTCCGAGGGCGGGGCGCCGGGCGCCGAGGGCGGCGGCGGGGACGCCGGAGACGACGCGACGGCGACCGCCCACGACGGCCCGGCGGCCGGCGGAGGCGAGCGGCAGGGAGGCGGCGTGGAGGCGGCCGGGGCCATGGGCGGCGAAGCCGGGAGCCCCGGCCGGGAGGCGGAGCCCGGGCACGGCGCGGCGAGCTCAGACGCCACCGACGGCCCGGCGGAGGCCGCGGCCGAGGTCTCCGAGACGGAGGCCGAGCTGGCGGCGCAGCGGGAGGTGCGTGAGCGGATCGAGCGGCGGAAGGCCGAGAAGGACGGGCCGATCGAGAGCGGGGGCAAGCTGAGCGGCGTCGCGGCGGAGCTGCTCGCGGCGGTCCGGGCGGTGGAGAGCGGCGAGAAGCCGCATGCGGCGTTCTCCGCCCCGGCAGCTCCTCCTCCCGCTCCCGCCCCCGCGCCCGCCGCTCAGGCGCCGGTGGCCGCTCGTGGTGCTGTGGCCGCTCCTGCTGCGGCACGCGCGCCGCAGCGGACCGGCCCCGCCGCCCCGCCTGAGGCGGTGGCGGCCGTGCGGGGGGTGCTGTCCGAGGGCGGGGCGCCCGAGGCGCTGGCCGGGCGGGCCCTGGCCGCCTTCGGAGAGGGCGCGGCTTCCGTGCTGCGGGAGGACCCGTGGCGGCTGCTGGCCCTGCCGGGAGTGGCCCCGGAACAGGCCGACGGGTTCGCGCGCGCCCTGCTGGGGCCGGAATGCGGGCCGGGCGACGCGCGGCGCGCGGTCGCACTGGTGGGCTGGGTGCTCCAGCGCGCCGCGCTCCAGGGGCACACGGCCCTGGACGCCGCGCGGCTCCGGGCGGCGCTGGCCGAGCGGTCCGTACCGGACCCGGAGGAGGCCGTGCGGCAGGCCGTGGCCGAGGGCGCCGTACTGGTGTTCCACGACGACGTGGAGGACACCGCGGAGGGCGAGGACGGCGAGGAGGCAGCGCCGGTGCTGGTCGGGCTCGACCGCTACGCCCTCGCGGAGGAGAGCCTCGCCGACGGGCTCGCCCGGCTGGCCCGCGGCGGCCCGGACCCGCGCTGGACGGCCGCGCCGCAGTCCGGCCTGGCCCGCGCGGCGGCCGAGCACGGTCTGGTCGCGCACACCGGAGGGGAGGCCTCCCGCGCGGAGCCGGTCGCGCTGGCCGTGGCCGCCCACGGGCTCGGGCTGCGGGCCGCGGTGGCGGTGCACACCGAGAACGGCCGACGGCGTCTGCCCGGCGACCTGCCGGTCCCGGTGGCCACGGTGGAGGCGCTGCTGTCCGGCACGGGCGGGCCCGGGCGGGACGCGGAGGGGGCGCTGGCCGTCGACCTCCTGGTCGTGCTGGACGCACCGCAGCTGGACGTGGAGACCGCGGCGCTGCTGGTCGAGTCGGTCCCGGACGGCGCACGGCTGGTGCTGAGCGGCGACCCGGGCGTACTGCCGTCGGCGGGGGCGGGGCGGGTGTTCGCGGACCTGCTGGCGGCCCGGCTGTGCCCGCAGGTCGCGTCTCGTACGCCGGACCCGGGTCCGCTGGGCGAGCTGGTGTCAGGCATCGGGGTCGGTGAGCTGAACCGGGTCGAGGCCCCGCACAAGGAGGTCGTGATCGTCCCGGTGCGGGACGCGGGTGAGGCCGTGCACCGCACGGTGCAGCTGGTGGCGGACTCGGTGCCGCGCGCGCTGGGTGTGCCGTCGACGCAGACGCAGGTCATCACGGTCGGCCACGGCGGGGCCGCGGGGACGCGCGCGCTGAACGCCGCGCTCAAGGAACGGCTGAATCCCGGCCCCGGCCGGTTCGGCGGCTTCGACCCCGGCGACCGGGTGGCCTACGCGCCGGTTCCGGGCCGTACGACGCTGGGCCGGGTGGCGTCGGCGGACGCCGAGGGGCTGCACCTGGACAGCGAGGCCGGGCGGGTCGTCGTGTCGAAGGAGGAGGTCGAGTCGGCGCTGCGGCACGGCTGGGCGCTGACCGCCCACCAGGCGGCGGGTATGCGGTGGCCCGCAGCGGTGGTCGTTCTGCCGGGGGATGCGGCGGGGGCACTGGGCCGTACGTGGGTGTACACAGCGTTCGGCCGGGCGGAACGGCATCTCTCCGTCGTCCACGGGGTGGACCAGGCGCTTGCCCGGGCGGTGGCCCTGGACCCGACGCAAGCCCGCGTCACCCGGCTGCGGGGGCTGCTGGAGGCACTGACGGCCGCGGAGGGTGACGGCGAGGACTGAGAACGCCGCAGGGGCTTTTCCTCCTCCCGCCCCATCCGGGCCGTGGCGGTGCGCGGCTCCGCCGCGGGGGGGGCTCCGCTCCGAGCCCCCCGTGCCGCGTCCTCGGCGCTCGTCCTCGCAGGCCGGACGGGCTAGGAGGACCTCGGCGGCAGGTCCTCCTCGTACAGCTCGTCCTCGTCGAACACCGCGCTCACGTCGAAACGGCACACGACGCGGCCCGCGTCCGCCTGGTCGAACGGGTTGCTGAGCCACTCCCCCGGTTCCGGCAGCTCGTCCGCGGCGGCCACCCACAGGGTGGAGTCGCCCTCCTCCAGACCGAACTCCTTGTGCCGGGAGGCGATCTCGTCGGCCTCGTACTCCCCGAAGAGCACACCCAGCGCGGCATGCACACTGGTGCCGACGACGGCCGCCGCACCGGCCCGCTCGGCGTCGTCCTCGTCCTCCCGCTCGATGTCCGCGATGCGCTGCGCCTGGGCGAGCAGCCGCTGCGGCTCGGCCACCGCGTAGTCGCGCCGGATCAGGACACTGACCGCGTTCGGCTCCTCGGGACCCGCGTAGGGCGGCAGGGTGTCCTCCACGCCCGGGATCTCGAAGGGCGTGACCTCGTCGTACCGGTCGTAGAGCCGCTCGTCGTAGGCCTCGGCCGCGGCGGCCAGGTCGTTGAACGCGGCGAACACCTCGGGGTCGTCGTCACCGGTGCGGTTCTCCACCGCGGCCAGGTGGCGGTCCAGTGCGGCTTTGACCGCCTCGGCGGCGGCACGTACCTCGGCAGCGGTCGGCTGCGCAGCATCAGACATGGTGTAGACGCTATCCGTACCAGGCCCCTGCGCGCACAATAGATGCGATGCCGGAATATGAATTTGTCGATGTGTATGTGCCGCGTGGGGTCTCCCGCAGGGAGGCGACGCGGTTGCTGACCGATCACGCCGAGTACGGCCACTGGGAGTTGGACCGGCTCAGCCTGCACCGGGACGGGAGCCGCCGGGTGCGGCTGCGGCGCCGCATCATCCGCCAGGTACGCGCCACCTGGTAGCACGAGAGCGGGCCCCTGGTGTGGGGCCCGCTCCGTGTTCCTGCGGGTGCGCACGGGGTGCGCCCGTGTCGCTACGTCGTCACGTCCTTACGAGGACTGGCGGGCGCGGCGGTAGAGGACCGCGCCGCCGAGCAGCGCGGCGGCGCCGGCCGGGACCAGCAGGCCGAGGGCGTCGGCGCCGGTGTGGGCCAGCTCCTCCATGCCCTTGGGGGCGTCACCCTGCGGGGCGTGGCCGTTCGGCCCGTTCGGAGAGCCGGGCGTGCCGGGCGCTCCCGGCTTACCGGGCTCGTCGGAGTCGTCGCCGGGGCCGCCCGGCTCACCGGGGTTGCCGGGCTCACCGGGCTCACCGGGGTTCCCCGGGTTGCCGGGCTCACCGGGGTTCCCCGGCTCACCGGGCTCACCAGGGTTGCCGGGGTTGCCGGGCTCACCAGGGTTGCCGGGCTCACCAGGGTTCCCCGGCTCACCGGGCTCACCAGGGTTGCCGGGCTCACCCGGGTTGCCGGGCTCACCGGGCTCACCGGGGTTCCCCGGCTGGCCCGGGTTGCCGTTGGCGCACGCGTTGCCGAACGACGGATTCAGGGCGGAGGCGACGTCGACGCTGTTGCCGCAGGCGTTCACGGGCACGCTGACCGGCGCCTGCACGTTGTTGCCGGACGCGACACCCGGCGAGTCACTGGTCGAGCCGCTCGCCTGGGCGCCGCTCGACATGTTGGCGCACTTGTTCCCGAACGACGGGTTCAGCGCACCGACGACGTTCACGGTGTTGCCGCAGGCGTTCACGGGCACGCTGACCGGCGCCTGCACGTTGTTGCCGGACGCGACACCCGGCGAGTTGGCCGCGGCTCCGTCGGCACCCGCCCCGGAGGTCGCCTGGGCGTATCCGCCGCCGAGGGCGAGCACGCCGCCCGCCGCGGCGATGATGGTCAGGCCCTTGCGCGTGACCTGTCGCATAGCTGTTTCCCTGCCTTCTAGGCTTCCGAATGCCTCCGGGCACCTCGCCACGGAGGCCGAATGCCCACCGGCCCCGGAGCGCATGGCGCGCGCTCCGAGGCCGGCCGGGCTCAGACCCTCATGGGTCGAGACTCAACGTGAGGCGAGTGCTCAGGCGTTGACGCAGGTGTTGCCGAAGGCGGGGTTCAGCAGACCGATAACGTTCACGGTGTTGCCGCAGACGTTGACCGGGATGTGAACCGGAACCTGGACCACGTTGCCCGAGAGGACACCCGGGGAGCCGACGGCCGCACCCTGGGCGCCCGCGTCGGCCATCGCCATGCCCGCGCCGGCCAGTACCAGACCACCGGTCGCAGCCGCGGTTGCGACAACCTTCTTGATCATTATTCCTCCTTGTTGGCAGTGCGGTCCCAGCCGCGGACCGCACCACCTGTAACGAGAGGAGTTCGGCAGGGCTACGAGGCGGAGCCGTCGTTCACCCTTTTCGGTCAGACGTGTACAGGCGGACGATTATGGGAGTGTCGTCTCAGCCGACTGTCAGCTCGCGTCGATGAAACGGTCCAGGACCCGGACGCCGAACTTCAGGCCGTCGACCGGCACCCGCTCGTCCACGCCGTGGAACATCCCGGCGAAGTCCAGTTCCGGCGGCAGCTGGAGCGGGGCGAAACCGAAGCAGCGGATGCCCAGGTCGTCGAAGGACTTGGCGTCGGTGCCGCCGGACAGCATGTACGGCACGGCCCGCGCGATCGGGTCCTCGGCGCGCAGCGACGCCTGCATCGCGTCCACGAGCGACCCGTCGAAGCTGGTCTCCAGCGCCTTGTCCGCATGCACGTCCTCCCGCCGCACGCGGGGCCCGAGCAGACGGTCCACCTCGGAGAGGAACTCCTCCTCGAAGCCGGGCAGGAACCGTCCGTCGACATGGGCCGTGGCCTGGCCCGGGATGACGTTCACCTTGTACCCGGCGCCGAGCATGGTGGGCGCGGCGGAGTTGCGGAGCGTGGCGCCGATCATCTTCGCGATGCCGCCCAGCTTCGCGAGGGTCGCCTCCATGTCCTCCGGGTCCAGCGGGGTGCCGAGAGCGTCGGACAACTCGTCGAGGAAGGACCGCACCGTCTTGGTGACCCGCACCGGCCACTGGTGCCGCCCGAGCCGCGCGACGGCCTCGCACAGCTCGGTGACGGCGTTGTCGGAGTTGGTCATCGAGCCGTGGCCGGCGGTGCCGTCCACGGTCAGCCGCATCCAGTGCATGCCCTTCTGTGCGGTCTCGATCAGGTACAGCCGCAGCTGCTCGTTGACGGTGAAGGAGAAGCCGCCGACCTCCCCGATCGCCTCCGTGACGCCCTCGAACAGCCCCGGGTGCCTGTCGACCAGGTAGCGGGCCCCGTACGTGCCTCCGGCCTCCTCGTCGGCCAGGAAGGCCAGGACGATGTCGCGGGGCGGCCTACGGCCGCTGCGCAGCCGGTCCCGTACGACCGCGAGGGTCATGGCGTCCATGTCCTTCATGTCGACGGCCCCGCGCCCCCACACGCAGCCGTCCGCGACCTCGCCGCCGAACGGGTCGTGGGTCCAGTCGGCCGCGTTCGCGGGAACGACGTCGAGGTGACCGTGGATGAGGAGCGCGGGCCGCGAGGGGTCCTCGCCCTCGATCCGCGCGACCGTGGAGGCGCGGCCCTTGTGGGATTCGAGGATCCGGGGCTCCAGTCCGACCTCGGCCAGCTTCTCCGCGACGTACTCGGCAGCGGCGCGCTCTCCCGGGCCCGAGTGGTCGCCGTAGTTGCTGGTGTCGATCCTGATCAGCTCGCTGCAGAGGTCCGCGACCTCGTTCTCGGCGGCCGTACTGCTCCTGGCCGGGGTCGACTCGCTCACGCTGGTTCCTCCCGCGTCGGTGCTGGTGTCCGGGCCCATCCTCCTCCCCACCGGGCACCGGACCCAAGGGCGCCGCCGGGAGGCGGCGGGCCGCGGGCCGGGCTTCCCGGGGGCGTGATCGAGCACGCCGAATGTTTGCTATGGTTTTCCACGTCGGAACGGCCGCGGGCCGCGAGACAGACACCTTGTCCGGGTGGCGGAATGGCAGACGCGCTAGCTTGAGGTGCTAGTGCCCTTTATCGGGCGTGGGGGTTCAAGTCCCCCCTCGGACACCACTGAAGACCCCAGTTCACCTGGGGTCTTTCTGCTGTTCCAGGGGCTTTCCACGCGGGCCCGGGACGGCGTCCCGGCGGGTTACCTTGGGTGCGTGGGCAGACGTGGGGTGCGGGCGCCGGTGGGGCCCCTGGGGCAGCGGGGCGGGGTGGATGCCGTGCGGGTGCGGCTGCCCCACGATCCGGCCGGGGCCTGGCCCACCGTGCGGGATCATCTGGTGGCGCGGTACGGCTCCGCGATCGGGGCAGCCCGGGTGGACGCGATGTTCGCGCAGGGCGCCTTCGTCGGGCCCGACGGGCGCCCCGTGCCGGCCGACGAGCCCTACCTCGCCGGGCGGTATCTGTGGTTCCACCGGGACCTTCCTGCCGAGGAGCCGGTGCCGTTCCCCGTCGGGGTCGTGTACCGGGACGAGCGGATCCTGGTCGCCGACAAGCCGCACTTCCTCGCGACCACGCCACGGGGCCGCCATGTCACGGAGACCGCGGTCGCGCGGCTGCGGCGGGACCTCGGGCTGCCGCAGCTCCAGCCCGCGCACCGGCTGGACCGGCTGACCGCGGGGCTGGTGCTGTTCGTGGTGCGTCCCGGGGACCGGGGCGCGTACCAGACGCTGTTCCGGGACCGGCGGGTGCGCAAGGAGTACGAGGCGGTCGCGCCGTACGGTCCGGGGCCCGGCCTGCCGGTCACCGTGCGCAGCCACATCGTCAAGGAGCGCGGGGTCGTCGCCGCGTACGAGGTCCCGGACGCCGCGCCCAACAGTGAGAGCCGCGTCGGCCTCGTCGAGCGGCGCGGCGAGCTCGGGCGGTACCGGCTGGTGCCGGAGACCGGGCGGACCCATCAGCTCCGGGTCCACATGAACCGGCTCGGCCTGCCGATCCTGCACGATCCCGTCTACCCGGTGGTCCTGGACGGCGACGGGCCGGAGGACTTCAGCCGTCCGCTTCAGCTGCTGGCGCGCGTGCTGGAGTTCTCCGACCCGGTCACGGGAAGGCCGATGCGGTTCGAGAGCCGGCTGCGGCTCAGTTCGTGGCGTTGACCCGCTTGCGGACCAGGAACCAGCCGCCCACCAGCAGCCCCGCGATCAGCGGGACGCAGGCCACCGTCGTACGGCCGACACCGCCGCCCCACCACATCAGGAACAGCACCGAGGCGAGGAACGCCAGCGTCACCAGCTGGGTGTACGGGGCCCACGGGAGGCGGTAGTCCGGGCGGGCCACCCGGCCCTCCCGCGCCCGCCGCCAGAACAGCAGCGAGCAGACCATGATCATGCCCCAGGTGCCGAGGATGCCGATCGAGGCGAAATTGAGGACCAGTTCGAACGCCTCGCCCGGCATCACGTAGTTGAGGACCACGCCGAGGACGCCGAAGCCGGCGGTGAGGAGGATGCCGCCGTACGGGACCTGGCCCTTGTTCATCCGGGCGGTGAACTCCGGCGCGGAGCCGGCCATCGCCATGGAGCGCAGGATCCGGCCGGTGGAGTACAGACCGGAGTTGAGGCTGGAGAGCGCCGCGGTGAGGACGACGAAGTTCATCACCCCGGCCGCGCCCGGGACGCCCAACTCGTCGAAGACGGTGACGAAGGGGCTCTGGTCCGCGGAGTACGCCGTGTACGGGAGCAGCAGGGCGAGGAGGACGACGGAGCCGACGTAGAAGAGGCCGACCCGCCACATGATCGAGTTGATCGCCTTCGGGATGATCCTCTCGGGGCTCTCGGTCTCGCCCGCGGCGACACCGCACAGCTCGACGGAGGCGTACGCGAAGACGACGCCCTGGACGACCAGCAGCAGGGGCAGCATGCCGAGGGGGAAGATCCCGCCGTTGTCGGTGACGGTGTGCAGGCCGGGCGTGTGGCCGCCGACGTCGTGGGAGGTGGTGACGAGGAAGATGCCGACGAGCATGAAGAGCACCAGGGCGGCGACCTTGACGATGGCGAACCAGAACTCCATCTCGCCGAAGTACCTCACGGAGATGAGGTTCGCGGCGAGGACGACCGCGAGCGCGACGAGCGCCAGGATCCACTGGTCGATGTCGCTGAACATGGCCCAGAAGTGGGCGTAGGTGGCCGCGGCGGTGATGTCCGCGACGGCGGTGGTGGACCAGTTGAGGAAGTACAGCCACCCGGCGGTGTAGGCGCCCTTCTCGCCCATGAACTCGCGCGCGTAGCTGACGAACGCGCCGGAGGACGGCCGGTAGAGGACCAGTTCGCCGAGAGCGCGGACGACGAAGAAGGCGAAGACGCCGCAGACCGCGTAGGCGATGGCGAGGGAGGGCCCGGCGCCCGCGAGCCGGCCGCCCGCACCGAGGAAGAGCCCGGTGCCGATCGCTCCGCCTATCGCGATCATGTTGATGTGACGGGACTTCAGGTCCTTGCTGTAGCCGGTGTCGCCGGCGTCGACGTGGGGCCTTCGCACGGGTGCCGGGGCCGGGGCCGAGGTCGTGGCCGCGGGCAGCGGGCGGTCGCTCATGGAGTTGTCGCCTTCGAGGGTCGGGGGGTGGACGTGGTGCGCCGTTGATCACGGCGGCGCCACATCGTCACAGCAGCGGCGCCGGGCTGGCTGTGGCGTATGCCACTTCTTGGCAGCAAAACGGCAGTTCTGAGGTGTCTTTGAGGTTACTATCCGGTTAAGTACGTCTGCGTGACACTGCGTTCACCATGCGAGCGCATGGGACACTCACCCCCATGGCACATCCGGCACACCTGAAGCCGTTCGAACTCGCTCTGCCCGGACCGCTGCGCGACCGGTTGGTCGACGCCGTGCTGACAGGGCGTAAGGTCGCCACCGCCGGGCTGCTCGCGGAGTACGAGGCGGAGGGGGCGGGGCCTCCGGAGGCCGGGGAACGGGCCGCGCTCGTCGACTCGGGCGGGTGCGCGGTCGCGGTGGTGGAGGTGACGGAGGTACGGGTGCTGCCGCTCGGTGACGTGGACCTGCGGCATGCCGTCGACGAGGGCGAGGGCTACCGGTCGGTGGCGGAGTGGCGGGCCGCGCATGAGCGGTTCTGGCGCGGTGACCTGGGGTTCGCGGTGAACGACAGCTCGCAGGTGGTGACCGAGCGGCTGCGGGTGGTGGAGGTGCTGGACCCGGTAGCCGCCGCGGTGGCCGGTGAACTGGCCCTGCACGATCCGGCCGTCCGCGGGTCCCGGGCGGACGCGGAGCGCCTGTTCGACCCGGAGTTCACGGAGGTGGGCCAGTCGGGACGGCGCTGGACACGGGACGAGATGCTGGCGGACATGCCGGAGATGGCCGTGAGCGACCCGGAGGGCCCCCGCATCGAGGCGTACGGGATGAAGGGCGTCCTGCTCGGGCCCGGCCTGGTCCATGTGACGTACGAGACGGGCATCGACGGGCGGCGGGCACGGCGCAGCTCGCTGTGGCGGCGGCTGCCGGAGTCCCCTCTGTGGCGGTTGTACTACCACCAGGGGACGCCGGTCCCGGACGGTCTGCGTTAGTACGCCGGTCCCGGACGGCCCGCGCCGGTCAGCCCACCGCGCGCGCCGCCGCCCGCCCCGCGGTGCGGCCCGAGAAGAGGCAGCCGCCCAGGAAGGTGCCCTCCAGGGAGCGGTAGCCGTGGACGCCTCCGCCTCCGAAGCCCGCGGCCTCCCCCGCCGCGTAGAGGCCGGGCAGAGGGTCGCCGTGCGCAGTGAGGACGCGGGATGTCAGGTCGGTCTCCAGTCCCCCGAGGGACTTGCGGGTGAGGATGCTGAGGCGTACGGCGACCAGCGGGCCCGCCGCCGGGTCGAGGATGCGGTGCGGGGCCGCCGTGCGGATGAGGCGGTCGCCCAGGTACGCCCGGGCACCGCGGATCGCGGTGACCTGGAGGTCCTTGGTGAACGGGTTGGCGATCTCCCGGTCCCGCGCGACGACCTCACGGCGCAGCGCGGCCTCGTCGATCAGCGGCTCTTCGGTCAGCGCGTTCATGCCCCTCACCAGGGCGGAGAGTTCACGTTCGACGACGAAGTCCACGCCCTTGTCCATGAAGGCCCTCACCGGTGCCGGGACGGCGGCGCGGGCCCGGCCGATGACCTCGCGGACGGACCTGCCGGTGAGGTCGGGGTTCTGTTCGGAGCCGGAGAGGGCGAACTCCTTGCCGATGATGCGCTGGTTGAGGACGAACCAGGTGTGTCCGTGGCCTGACCGCATGATGTGTTCGAGCGTGCCGAGCGTGTCGAAGCCGGGGAAGAGCGGGACGGGCAGACGGCGGCCGCGGGCGTCCAGCCAGAGGGAGGACGGGCCCGGGAGGATGCGGATGCCGTGCCGCTGCCAGATGGGGCCGTGGTTCTCGATGCCTTCGGTGTAGTGCCACATGCGGTCGCGGTTGATGTGACGGGCACCGGCCTTCTCCGCGATGCCCAGCATGAGCCCGTCGACATGGGCGGGAACTCCGGACAGCATCCGCCCGGGCGGGGTGCCGAGGCGCTCGGGCCACTGTTCGCGGACCAGGTCGTGGTTGCCGCCGATGCCGCCGGAGGCGACGATCACCGCCTGGGCACGGTACTCGAAGGCGCCGGCCACCTCACGGCTGCTGGCTGTGCCGCGCTCGGCGGCGGACGGGGCCAGGATCTCGCCCGACACGGTGTCCAGGGCACCCGCGGTGCGGGTGAGGCCGGTGACGCGGTGGCGGAACCTGAGCTGGACGAGGCCCCGGGCGACGCCCGCGCGGACCCGGCGTTCGAAGGGGGCGACGAGGCCCGGGCCCGTACCCCAGGTGATGTGGAAGCGGGGCACGGAGTTGCCGTGTCCGTTCGCGTCGTACCCGCCGCGCTCGGCCCAGCCGACTACGGGGAAGAAGCGGACGCCCTGGCCGTGCAGCCACGCCCGCTTCTCGCCCGCCGCGAAGTCGGTGTACGCCTCCGCCCACCTGCGGGGCCAGTGGTCCTCGGGGCGGTCGAAGCCGGCGCTTCCGAGCCAGTCCTGGAGGGCCAGGTCCTGGCTGTCGCGGATGCGCATGCGGCGCTGCTCGGGCGAGTCGACGAGGAACAGCCCGCCGAAGGACCAGTGGGCCTGGCCGCCGAGGGACTGCTCCGGTTCCTGGTCGAGGAGGATGACGCTCCGCCCCGCGTCGACGAGTTCGGCGGTGGCTGCCAGCCCGGCGAGGCCCGCCCCGATCACGATCACATCAGCGTCGTACGCCATGGGGTGCGTCCTTCCGGGGCTGTCGTGGTCCGGGTGGCCGGTCGTGGTCTGATCTTCTGTACGCGGCGGTAACTCGTCAACGGGTACGGAGCGAGAAGAAGGAAGGGGCCGGGAACATGAGCGTGTCGCCCGCCGAGGAGCTGGTGGATGTGGTCGACGAACACGACGAGGTGGTGAGGCGGCTGCCGCGCGGCGAGGTGTACGCGCTCGGGCTGCGGCACCGGTGTGTGTTCGTGCTGGTGCGGGACGCCGAGGACCGGGTGTTCGTGCACCGGCGCACGGCTGCGAAGCTGGTCTTCCCGTCGCTGTACGACATGTTCGTCGGCGGAGTCGTCGGCGCGGGCGAGTCCTACGACGCGGCGGCGTTGCGGGAGGCCGAGGAGGAACTGGGCGTGCGGGGACTGCCACGGCCCGAGCCGGTGCTGAAGTTCCTGTACGAGGACGGGCCCGGCGGGCGGGGCTCGTGGTGGTCGTGGGTCTACGAGGTGCGGTGCGAGCTGCCGGTCGCCCCGCAGGTGGAGGAGGTGGCGTGGCACGCCTTCCTCCCGGAGACCGAGCTGCGGACGCGGCTCGGTGAGTGGGACTGGGTGCCGGACGGAGTGGCGGCGTGGGAGCGCCTGCGGGGACCGGGCGCCGAGGCGGGGGCGGGAGGGCGCGTTTAGGGTGCTCGTGTGAGCAAGATCGGGGCGAGTCTGCGCGGGGTGCGGCTGTGGTTCGCGCCTGCGCGGGTCAGGGAGGAGGGGGAGACACCCGACTACCGGTTCTCGCTCGCCAACGAGCGGACGTTTCTGGCGTGGCTGCGGACCGGGCTCGCGCTGGTGGGCGGCGGTTTCGCGGTGGACCAGTTCCTGCCGGACCTGCGGTGGGGGGTGCGGGTCGGGCTGGCGCTCGCCCTGCTGGGGGCGGGGGCCCTGTGTGCGCTGCGGGCGGTGAACCACTGGGTGCGGTGTGAGCGGGCGATGCGGCGGGGGGAGGATCTGCCGGTGAGCCGGTTCCCGGCGGTGCTGGGGCTCGCGGTGGGACTGGTGGCTTTCGCGATGGTGCTGGTGGTGGTGTTCGGGTGGACGGGATGACGGTCGCGGGCGGCTCCCGGGACCCGGGGCTGCAGCCGGAGCGGACGCGGTTGGCCTGGCGGCGGACGACGCTGTCGTGCACGGTGGCCGCGGCGCTGGCTGCTCGGCAGGCCGTGCACGAGGGACCCACCGCCGCCGGGGTGCTGGGGGCGGGGCTGTCACTGCTGGTGTGGGTGGGTTTCCTGGTGGTCGCGGATCGGAGGATGCGGGCGCTGGGCACGGCGCGGCCGGGGGCGATGTCCCTGCGGGTGGCGGTCGTGGCGGCCGCCTGCACCGTGGCGTTGGCGGCGTTCGCGGTGGGCGTGGTGGTGTGACGGACCGTTCTCCTGCCCGGCCGTTCCCGTTGCCGGGGCGTCGCGCCCGGGCCCGGCGCGGTGTGCTCAGCCGACCGTCACCACGACCTTGCCCCGGAGACCGCCCTCCCGGTTCGCCCGCTGGGCGTCCGCCGCCCGTTCCAGGGGGAACGTCCCGGCCACCCGTACGGTCAGCACGCCCTCCTCGGCCAGGGCGGCCAGTGCCGTGAGGTCGGCCGGGTCGGGGCGGACGAAGACGTAGTGGCCGCCCATGCCGAGGACCTCGCCGTCCGCGACGGACGCCAGGCGGCCCTCGGGGGCCAGCACGTTCGCGGCGTCCCTGAGGGCCTGGCCACCGAGCGTGTCGACCGCCGCGTGGACGCCGTGCGGGGCCAGCTCGCGTACCCGGGCCGTGAAGCGGTCTCCGTACAGGACCGGCTCGGCGCCCAGCTCGCGCACCCGGTCGGCGGCCGCCTCGCGGACGGCGCCGATCACCCGGCATCCGGCGTGGCGGGCGAGCTGGACGGCCATGGCGCCGACGCCGCCCGCCGCCGTGTGCACCAGGACCGTCTCGCCCTCCCGGACCCGGAGCGCCCGGTGCAGCACCTGGTACGCGGTGAGGCCGGCCAGCGGGAGCGCCGCGGCCTCCTCGAAGCCCAGGTTGCGGGGCTTGCGGGCCAGGGTGCGCACGGGCGCGGCCACGTACTCCGCGAATGTGCCGTGGCACAGGACGTCCTCGCGGACATAGCCCATGACCTCGTCGCCGGCCGCGAACTCGGGGACCGCGACCCCGGGCTGGACGACCACACCGGACATGTCCCAGCCGGGGATGACGGGGAAGTACGCGGGCAGGACGGTGTCCAGGTAGCCCGCCTGGCACTTCCAGTCCACCGGGTTCACCGCGGCGGCCCGCACCTTGACCAGGACCTTGTCGGGGCCGACCTTCGGTTCGGGCAGCTCGCCGTACTCCAGGACCTCCGGCCCGCCGTAGCGGCGGTAGCTGATCGCCTTCATGAGTCCGACCCTCCGACGGGACACCGGCGCCCGCAACCCCGGCCCCTCCGCGGATTTCCGGCCGAGGTGATCAGTCGGGTGAACCGGATTAATCTGGAGGTGTACCCCGCCCCTCCCGACGGAGGCCCACCATGACGGTCCTGCACCAGGAACACCCGGGACACCCCCACGTCCACGGCCCGGCCTGCGGCCATCCGTCCGTCGTCCACGGGGACCACGTCGACTACGCCCACGACGGTCATCTGCACCGCGAGCACTCGGGCCACTGGGACGAGTGCGAGCCGGGCGAGCACATCGCCCACAGCGGGCACGCGCACGAGCACGGTGAGAACTGCGGGCACCCCGCGGTGGCCCACGGCGACCACATCGACTACCTGCACGACGGCCACCGGCACGCCGCCCACAACGGTCACTGGGACGATCACTAGGGAGCCCGCGGCGAGCAGCCGGGCCCGGCCTCGGCGCCGGGTGGGCCCGCGCAGCTGCACCGGCGGGCGGGCGCGCCGGTGGGCGGCAGCCCTCTGCCCGAAGGCAGCCGGGATCCTGGCGAGAGGGTGTACCGGACCCCGCGTACCGCACAGGGCCGGCCGGGACACGCCCCTGAGAGCCGAGCCGGCGGCATCCGCCCCGCGCGTTCTTCCGCCCGTTCCGCTCTAGACGGCATACCGACTGGTCGGTCATCATGCGTCGGGGCGCTCCCCGAGGCCGCCCCGGTCCACCCGCACGCGACCGTCCGGAGGTACGCCCATGAGCCCCGCCCCGCCGCCAGGTCTCGACCCCGAGCGGCTGCGCGCCCTGCTGGACCGCGAGCGGCCGGGGCTGGCCGGCGGGCCGCTGAGCGCCCGGCTCATCGAGGGCGGCCGGTCCAATCTGACGTACGCCGTCACCGACGGCACCGCCCGCTGGGTGGTGCGCCGCCCGCCCCTCGGCCACGTCCTGGCCACCGCGCACGACATGCGCCGCGAGCACCGGGTGATCAGCGCGCTGCGGGGCACGCCCGTGCCCGTCCCCGCGCCGGTGCTGCTCTGCGAGGACGAGGCGGTGCTCGGCGCGCCCTTCTACGTCATGGAGTACGTGGACGGCACGCCCTACCGGTCCGCCGCCGAGCTGGCCGGACTGGGGCCGGGGCGCACCCGGGAGGCCGTGCTGAACCTGCTGGACACGATGGTGGACCTGCACGCCGTGGACCCCGCGGCGGTCGGTCTCGGGGACTTCGGGCGGCCCGAGGGGTTCCTGGAGCGGCAGCTGCGCCGCTGGGGCAAGCAGCTCGACGCCTCCCGGGGCCGGGCCCTGGCGGGGATCGACGACCTGCACTCCGCGCTCGGCCGGGACCTGCCGGCCTCTCCCGCGCCGACGGTCGTGCACGGCGACTTCCGCCTCGACAACGTCCTCCTCGGGCCGGACGACGCCGTCAGGGCCGTACTCGACTGGGAGATGTCCACACTCGGCGACCCGCTGACCGACCTCGGACTGCTGGTGATGTACAGCACCGAGCTGCAGGTGCCGCACTCCCCCGTCAGCACCACCGCCGCCGCGCCCGGGCACCCCTCCCCGGCCGAGCTGGTCCGGCGGTACGCCGACCGGTCGGGGCGCGACACCTCCGCCGTCGCCTGGTACACGGCCTTCGCCTGGTTCAAGCTCGCCGTGATCCTGGAGGGCATCCACTACCGGTACACGCTCGGCCAGACCGTGGGCGCCGGCTTCGACCGGATCGGGGATCTGGTCCCCGCCTTCATCGAGCACGGTCTCACCACGCTGCGCACCCGCACCCTCCAGGAAGGCTGACCCGACATGGACTTCGCGTTCGACACCCGCACCGAGGAACTGCGGGCCCGGCTGCTGGCCTTCATGGACGAGCAGGTGTACCCGGCCGAGGCGGTCGTGGACGAGCAGCGGGCGAAGCTCGGCTCACCCTGGGAGACGCCGCCGGTGGTGGAGGAGCTGAAGGCCGAGGCGAGGCGGCAGGGGCTGTGGAATCTCTTCCTCCCCGACGAGCGGTACGGAGCCGGGCTCACCAATCTCCAGTACGCCCCGCTCGCGGAGATCACCGGGCGCTCCCCGCAGCTCGCCCCGACCGCGCTGAACTGCGCCGCGCCCGACACCGGGAACATGGAGGTGCTGGCCCAGTTCGGGACCGCCGGGCAGCGCGAGCGGTGGCTGAAGCCGCTGCTCGCGGGCACGATACGGTCCGCGTTCGCGATGACGGAGCCGGAGGTCGCCTCGTCCGACGCGACGAACGTCGAGACCCGCATCGAGCGGGACGGGGACGACTACGTCGTCACCGGGCGGAAGTGGTACATCTCCGGGGCCATGCACCCCGACTGCCGGATCTTCGTCGTCATGGGGAAGACCGACCCCGACGGGGGTGACGTCCGGCGTCAGCAGTCCATGGTGCTGGTGCCGCGTGACACGCCGGGCGTCGAGGTGCGGCGGGCGATGCGGGTGTACGGGTACGAGGACCACTACCACGGCGGACACGCGGAGGTAGTGTTCGACCGGGTGCGGGTGCCGGTCGGCAACCTGGTCGGAGAGGAGGGCGGCGGGTTCGCCATCGCCCAGGCACGGCTGGGCCCGGGGCGGATCCACCACTGCATGCGGCTGATCGGCATGGCCGAGCGGGCCGTGGAGCTGATGTGCCGCCGGGCGGTGTCCCGTGAGGCCTTCGGCAAGCCGCTGGCCGCGCAGGGGCAGGTGCAGGGGTGGATCGCGGACGCCCGGGTGGCGATCGAGCAGTTGCGGCTGCTTGTGCTGAAGACCGCCTGGCTGATGGACACGGTCGGCAACAAGGGCGCCCACACCGAGATCCAGGCCATCAAGATCGCCACGCCGCGCACGGTCCTGGAGATCCTGGACCGTGCGGTGCAGCTGCACGGCGCGGGCGGGGTGGGCCAGGACTTCCCGCTGGCCGAACTGTGGGCGGCGGCCCGGACCCTGCGGATCGCGGACGGCCCTGACGAGGTCCACCAGCGCTCCCTGGCCCGGCGGGAGCTGAAGCGGTACGCCTGAGCGCGCCTGACCGGGCGTCTCGTCCCCCCGTTCCGAGGCCGGTTCCGCACCGGACCGGCTGCTCTCGCCGGTGGGGCGGCGGCTCATGAGGCGGCCACCGCGACGTGGACCATGGCTTCGGAACGGGCGGGAAGGGCTCCGTGGCCGCGGGACGGGCACTGGCGGTCAGGCAGCCGACGCCTCGCCCGGCCGTCCGAGGGCGGGGCCGGACACCGAATCCCCGGGTTGTCGGGGCGTGACGTCGATCCCGACGGCGCTGCCCGGGAGGTGCCGTGTCCGGCGGCGGCGTTCTCGTGACCCTGGCCGCCCCAGGCCTTGCTGCCGGCGGGGGCCGGCTGGTCCGGTCAGGGGCGCGGCGCGCCCGGGCGGGCCGTCCGGTCGGCGGGCACGCATGTGGGCGTCCCCGCCGACGGTGACAACGCGGGCGACGGCACTGCTCATCCCGATTCCCCGGCGGAGGCCCTGATCTCCTGCGCCCGTTGTCCGCACCGGCCCCCTCCTTTCCGGCGCGGAGGGCTGTGCACGCGGTGTCAGGCTGTCCTGCGGCGCCTGAGGGCGTAGAAGGTGATGCCGCCGATGACGAGGACCGCAGCCCCGATGCCGACGGTTACGGCGAGCCTTCCTGCGGGCGGGTCGTCGTCCGTCGCCGACGTCGTTGTGGCGCCGGTCCTGCCCTGTCCGCGGTTCCCTTCCGCTCCGGACGGCGAGGAGCTGCGGGCGGCGGTGTCGCCGAAGAAGAACACCGGACCGTTTCCGGCGCGGGGTGTGCCGGCGATGTCCACGGCCAGCGAGACCGGTACGACGGCGCCCTTCGCCTTGTCGTCCGGTTCGGCCACCTGTGCCTGGATGTAGTACGTGCCCGGTATGTCGTATCCCCTGGGGTCGGGGCTCTTCGTGTCGTCCTGCTCGGTGATGTCCCAGGGGCCGCAGACGCGCTCGAAGTGCCCGGTCCTGCCCATGAAGAGCTTGGCCACACGGTGATCCTCGTTGCAGAGCGCCGACTCGCGCTGGGCGTTGTAGACGGTCACGCTCCACCCGGTGAGAACGGAGCCGGGAAAGTCGTCCGGGATGTCCACGCCGGCCTTGACCGTCAGTCTCTGCCCCGCCTTCAGCTCCACCCGCCAGAGGGGGGCCTCACCGACGGCGATGGACTGCCGGTGGGTACCCGGGCCGATCGGGGTGGCGCTGTTGAAGGAGAAGCCGCCCTCGGCGTCGGCCCCGGCACGGGGCTCCGGAGTCCGCGCAGCGGCCTTCTGGGTCGTCTTGTCGGCGATGCCGACGAGAAGCTCGACGGGCATCGGCTTGTCACCGGACCGGGTCACTTGGTTCTCCACCACGATGCAGCCGGTGTCGTCCGGCGCGGGCAGCTCGTTGCCCGCGCCGGACTTGCTGCGGCCTCCCGTGGAGATCACGTTCGCCCACCCCATCGACTGCGTGAACTCCCGGAGCCAGGCACTGGGTTTGCCGTCGCCCGCGGGGCCGGCGGCGACGGTGATGATGGAACCGCGCTCGTACCCCTCCTCGGCGACGGCGGTGGCACTCACCTGAAGCAGCTGGTCCGGCCGCTTCTTGACCTTGTAGTAGAGGTCGCGGCCCCCGGTGAACCTGTCCAGGTACTGGCCCGGGGAGACCAGCGGAGCGTCCTGGCAGCCGTTCAGGGAGCCCTCGACCGGCTTTCCGGTGGCGTGGTAGGTCCGCCACGCCTTGCGGAACAAGGCGCCCAGGTCGGCGGTCAGCGAGTCGGCGTCGGCGGCGTCCGCATACGACCCGTCGGTCACATCGGCGATGCACTTCAGCTGCGCACGCACCGAAGCGGACGTCCGGAACCCGACGACATCCACAGCGAGATCCACACCTTGGGTCTTGAGCTCGCGGGCCACCTCGCACGGAGGCGGCGGCGCACAGGTGTCCTCACCGTCCGAGACCAGGACGATGCGGCGCTTGCCGCTCGCTCCGAGGTCCTTGGCGGCTTCGCGGAGCGAGACGCCGATCGGGGTGAACCCGACTGCCTTGAAGGCCTCGATCCGCAGCTTGGCCTCGGCACGCGCCGCCCGGTCCATCGGCGCAACCGGCAGGACCTGCTGTGTGTCCGCGCAGCCTTGCCGCTTGTCCTGTCCTGGATACGTGGCGCCGTAGACCCGCAGCCCCAGCGGCGCCTCCTCAGGGGCGGTCTCGATGATCCGGGTGACCGCTTCCTTGGCGGCGGCGAGGCGGGTCTGGCCGCCGGCGTCGTTCTCGTTCATCGACCCCGAGAGATCGAGAACCAGGTCGATCCGGGTCGGCTCCGGTACGTCAGGTGCCGCGGGGGTAGCACTCGCCGTCGCGGCGGGCGACAGGAGGGCGCCGAGTATCAGCGCGGATGCGGCAGCGAACACGCCTCGTCGGCGTGGTCTCGGGTACATGAAGGCGATCTCCAGGAGGTCTGTCTGCCGGCCCCCGGGCACGAGTTGCCGGGAGAACGAGCCTCGGGCATGGCGGCACGCGGTCCGGGCCCGGCATGCGGGGGGACGTGCGCAGGCTCGGCCTGCGGGGCCGGTGCGGCCATGTGGTCTGAACTGCGGTGCGGTTCAGTGGTTCCACGGGTGACTGGGACTCGACCCCTTCGACGCTACACACCTGCGAATGGTTCCAAAGTCAGCCGGGCGCCCATTCCCATGCATCCGTGGTGCAGCTTGACGGACAGTCATTTCGATTGCAACTTTGTTTGCGGCGCTTCTCAGTTGGCTCGGCGCACATGTCCGTCCACTGCGGCGGCGCGTCGTTCGCCGGGCTCGGCAGCGGCGTCGCGGACGTGACGGGGGCAGGCGGTACCACCGGCGGGAACAGCTCCTCCGACGTGTCCCCGCCACGGTGCGCACCGCCCAGCACCCCGGAGGAGACGACGCCCTAAGGCCGCAGGGCCCTCAGCAGCAGGTCGGCCAGGTGGTCCGCCACCTGTCGGGGGCTGAGGGGGCCGTCCGGGCGGTACCAGGTGGACAGGTGGTGGACGGATCCGAAGTGGTAGTCCACCACCAGGTCCGCCGGGGTGGCGGTGGAGAAGACCCCGGCCCGCTGGCCCTCCTCGATCAGCGCGCGGAACCGCTCGTGGTAGCGGCGCCGTTCGGCCCGTACCTGCTTGTTCTTCTCCGGGCTCAGGTGGTGCATGGAGCGGAAGAAGATCGCCGCGTCGTCGAGATTGTCGATGGTGGTGACGACCACGTCCGCCGCGGCGTCCCGCAGGCGCTGCTCGACGGGTGCGTCGGCGTTGGCGTAGGCGTCCAGGCGCTCCTGCTGGAGGCGCAGCACGCGGGCGTAGACCTCCTGGAGGAGATCCTCCTTGGAGCCGAAGTAGTGGTAGAGGGCGCCTTTGGTCACCCCCGCGGCCTCGACGATCTCCTGGACGGAGGTGCGGTCGTAGCCCTGCTCCGCGAAGAGCCGGGTGGCGGCGGCCAGCAGCCTCCGGGGGACGGGTGGGGTGCCGGTCGGGTCCCCGTCGGTCCCGTCCGTCGTCCTGGCCATGCGCCGCCGCCTCTCTGCTCGCTCACCTGTGCGCCGTCCGGTCGTCGGGGCGCCGCCCGATCTTTCCACGTGGCGGCGCCTGGATCACTCCCCTACGCCCTCCCATTCGCGCTGGATGCCGTTCATCCCGCCCAGCCAGCGCTCGGGGTCGGCGGCGCGCGCCCGGTAGTATCCGGCGACCTCTGGGTGCGGCAGGATCAGGAAGCGGTCCTGGGCGATGCCCTCGAACAGGGCGTCCGCGACGTCCTCGGGCTCGATCGCGGTGGGGGCCAGGACCAGTTCCCCGGCGGTTCCGGCGGCGGTGAGCATGTCCGTCCGGACGCCCTGCGGACAGATCGCGTGGACCTTCAGCCCCCGGTGGCGGTAGGTCAGGGACAGCCACTCCGCGAAGGCGTACGCGGCGTGTTTGGACGCGCTGTAGGGTGCGGCGCCCACCATGGTGAGCAGCCCGGCGGCCGACACGGTCGACACGAACCGGCCGCCGCCGCGCTCCAGCCAGCCGGGCAGGAGGGCGCGGGCTGCGCGTACATGGGCCATGACGTTGACGTCCCAGGCGGCCGACCACACCGCCTCGTCCGCGAAGGCGTCGCCGGGCGAGGCGAGCCCGGCGTTGGCGCACCATACGTCGACGGCGCCGTCGAGCACGTCCAGGACCTCCGGTACGACGGCCGAGGCGTCACCGGGGACGGCCACCGCCCGGGCGCCGATCTCCCCGGCCACGGCACGCGCGCGGTCCGCGTCCAGGTCGTTGACGACGACCCGGCTGCCCTCGGCGGCGAACCGCCGGGCGAGCGCGGCGCCGATCCCGCCGCCCGCACCGGTGACGACGACTCCCTGACCCTGGACACCGCCCATCGGCGTACCGCCTTTCGAGGGGCCTCTCGGCAACGGAAACGGACCGCGCGCCATACTAACCAGTCGGTATGCCCGGACGGAAGGGGCCGGGGACCTAGCGTGCGGGTTCATGAGACGGACGGACGTGTCCCGCCGGGGACTGCTGACGGGTGCGGCTGCCGCCACCTGCACGGGCACCGCCACCGCGGCGTGCACGGCCTCGCGGACGGCGCCCCTGCCGTCGGGGACCGGAGGCGGCCCCCGCGTGCGGACCGGGTTCGACCGGCTGGCGGAGGACGGGTTCCGGCTGCTGGCGGGGCAGCGGGTCGGGGTGGTCACCAACCCGACGGGGGTGGCGTCGGACGATCTTCGGCACATCGTGGACGTGCTGCACGCCGACGACCGGGTGCGGCCGGCCGCGGTGTTCGGGCCCGAGCACGGCTTCCGGGGGACGGCCCAGGCGGGCGGTTCCGAGGGGCGGTTCGACGACCCTGCGACGGGACTGCCGGTGTACGACACGTATCTGAAGGGCGGCCGGGAACTGGCGGACGTCTTCACCGCGTCCGGGGTGGACACGGTGGTGTTCGACATCCAGGACGTGGGCGCCCGCTTCTACACGTACATCTGGACGCTCTACGACTGCATGGACGCGGCGGCGCGGGCGGGACTGCGGTTCGTGGTGCTGGACCGGCCGAATCCGGTCGGCGGGCGGGCGGCGCGGGGGCCGGTGCTGGACCGGAGGTTCGCGTCCTTCGTGGGGCGCGAACCGGTCGCACAGGTGCACGGGATGACGGTCGCCGAGCTGGCGCGGCTGTTCAACGGGGAGTTCCTGGCGCGCCCGGTGGAGCTGGAGACGGTACGGATGACGGGATGGCGGCGCGGTGAGCGGTTCGGCGCGACGGGGCTGCCGTGGGTGCCGCCGAGCCCCAACATGCCGACGCCCGGCACGGCGCTGGTGTACGCGGGGACGTGCCTTTTCGAGGGGACGAACCTGTCGGAGGGGCGGGGCACGACACTGCCGTTCGAACTGCTGGGCGCGGAGGGGGTGGACGGACGGTGGGCCGAGGCGGCGAACGGGCTGGGACTGCCGGGGGTGCGGTTCCGGGAGGCGTACTTCACGCCCGCCTTCTCGAAGTTCCGGGGGCGGAGGGTGGGCGGGGTGCAGCTGCATGTGACGGACCCCGAGGTGTTCGATCCGGTACGGACCGGGGTGGGCCTGCTGGTGACCGCCCGTCGGACCTGGGAGGACTTCGCGTGGCGGGCGGACGGCTGGATCGACAGACTGACCGGTTCGGCGACCGTGCGGACGCTGGTCGACGCGGGCGCCGACCCCGCCGAGGTGGTCGCCTCCTGGCAACGTGACCTGCGGGTTTTCGAGACGGTGCGGCTCCGGTATCTGATGTACCGGTGAAGGCGCAGAATGAGACGGGGGCCTGTTCGTGACGCTTTCACGTGGAGGCCGCTATGACGACACCGACGACGGCTGCGGCGCACAACGCCGGTGAGACGCAACGGAGAACGCTCTGGCCGGGCGTCGCGGGGATCGCGTCCGGTGTGCTGCTGCTCGTCTCCCTGCTGGTCGTGCTCGCCGTCAGCCCGGACGTCCGGGGGCGGGAGGGACTGCGGGAGACGTTCCTGTTCTACCTCGACCAGGGCAACCTCGATCTGTCCGTCGCCATGGCGACGGTCCAGCTGGTGGCGGCGGTGCTGTTCGTGTGGTTCCTTGCGGCGCTGGCCCGGCTGGCCGGGAACCGGTCGCATCTGGTGCTCGGTTCCGGGGTGGCCTTCACCGTGCTGCTGCTGGTGGCGGCGCTCACCGGGTCCGTCTTCGCGCTCTCCGTGAACAGCACGGAGGTGGTCCGGGTGACCCTCCCGACCACGGTGATCGCGATTCTGCTGCTGGACATGGCGTACGCGGCGTACATTGCCGCCATGGCCGTGGCGGCGGTGCTGCTGTTCACGGTGTGGCGGGTGTCGGTGACGACCGGGGCGGTCCCCGTGTGGCTGGGCTGGTTCGGGTTCGCCGTGGCCGTGGCGTCGCTCGCGGGGCCGTACACCGCCTGGCTCACCGCGCCGTTGATGGCGGTGTGGATCCTGCTGGCAGGACTGCTGCTGGTGCTGAGGCCGCCGGCGACGGCGATGGCCGAGCCACCGGGTGCGGGACCGGCTGCGGCCGGGACGCCCGGTGCGCGGGCTTCGGACGCCGGCCCTCCCCGGGGGGAGCCTCCACTGCCCTGAAGTGCTCCGAACACCTCCGCCGCCGCTTCCGTATCTCTGATGGGGCGTCCCCGTAATGGGATCCATCCGTTTTCCGATGGAGCCGGATGACGGTGCCCGTACGTCCATTCAGCGACGGTGGAGTACCCGCGACGGAGGTGGCGGAGTGATGGCCGGTTTCCGAAGTCTCGCCAGACAGGTGCGCGATCCGCGGTGCGACCCGGCACTGCGGCGTTACTCACTGCGCAAGTGCCTTGAGCGGTTCGCCCCGTACGGGCACCGCGCGACCTGGCACCACTTGTGCTCCCGCCACCGGTTCGGGCCGGAGGACCGGGACGCCGACCCGGCGCGGCTGGTGGCCGCGCTGGAGGAACTGGAGGAGGCGCGGGCGGTGTGGCTCGCGTACGAGCGGCGGTTCGCGGAGCGGCGCAGGCGGGAGAAGCACCTGGGGCTGCGCCGCCCGGCCGCGGTCGACGAGTGGCACCGGCGCGCGTGGGGCGGCAACGGGGTGGCCGGGTGCCTGGATCCGGGGCTGCGGCCGGCCGCGCCGCTGGGAGAGGTGCTGCGGCAGCTGATCGCCGCGCTGGAGTCGGCGCCCGGGCCGGACCGGCCGGCCGCCGGGGGCCCGGCCCCCGGGCCCCCGGTTCGCGCCTGACGGCGCTCGTCGTCACGCGCCGGGCCGGTCCTGCCGACGGTGTTCGGGGAGGAGACGGGAGCCGACGACGCGCTGGCCGAAGATGTCGTCCGGGTTGGACAGCACGCAGTTCTTCATGGACAGGCAGCCGCACCCGATGCAGTCGGTGAGCGTGTCCCGGAGCTTGGCCAGCTGCTCTATGCGCGCGTCGAGTTCCGCCCGCCACAGCTGGGACATCCGCGCCCAGTCCGCCCGGGTGGGGGTGCGCCCCTCGGGGAGTTCCGCAAGGGCCTCGCGGATCGTGGCGAGCGGGATGCCGACACGCTGTGCCGCGCGGATGAAGGCGACGCGGCGCAGTGTGTCCCGGCTGTAGCGGCGCTGGTTGCCACTGGTGCGGCGGCTGGAGATGAGGCCCTTGGTCTCGTAGAAGTGCAGGGCCGAGACGGCGGCTCCGCTGCGCGCGGAGAGCTGGCCGACGGTGAGCTCTTGGATCTTCTCGGGAATCTGTGGCACCCCCCAGAGCCTACTGATCCGTTGACAGGAGCGACCCCTCGGCGCATGCTGAGCAAGCGCTTGCACAGTCGAGGGAGGGCAGGGATGACGCAACCCAGGGTGTTCACGTCCGCCGACGAGCTGCGGGCCGCGGTCGGGGAGCGGCTCGGCTACAGCGACTGGCTGGAGGTGGACCAGAAGCGGATCGACCTGTTCGCGGAGGCGACCGGCGACCACCAGTGGATCCACGTGGATCCGCAGGCCGCGGCGCGGGGGCCCTTCGGCACGACGATCGCGCACGGCTACCTGACGCTGTCCCTGCTGCCCGCGCTCGTCCCGCAGCTGCTGCGGGTGGAGGGCGTGACGATGGGCCTCAACTACGGGGCGAACAAAGTGCGTTTCCCGGCTCCGGTGCCGGTGGGATCGCGGCTGCGGGCGACCGCCGCGCTGAAGGAGGTCACGGATGTGCCCGGCGGGGGCGCGCAGCTGACGCTCACGGTGACCGTGGAGCGGGAGGGCGGCGACAAGCCGGTGTGCGTGGCGGAGCCGGTGTACCGCTACGCCTTCTGACGGCCGCCTGCGGCCGCCCCCGGCTGCCGCCCGGCGCCGACCATGCGCAGCACGAGCCCGGCGTACAGCTCACCGACCTCCTCAGGGGTACGGCGGCCCCGTACGTTGAACCAGCGGGCCACATCGATGCAGAGCGACAGCACGGCGACGGCGGTGCCGCGGACGTCGTCGACGTCGAACTCGCCTGCCGCGATGCCCTCCTCGACGATGCGCCGGACCACCGCGTCGCTCTGGCGGCGCAGCGCCACGATCTCGTCGCGGTGCTCGGGGCGCAGCGCGTCGAGTTCGTACTGGACGACGCGGGCGGTGGCGTACCGTCCGGCGTGCCAGCGGACGAAGGACCGTACGGCGCCGGCCAGCCGCTCGGCGGCGGTGCCGGGTCCGGCGGCGGCACTCTCCAGGATCTCCAGGGCCTTGGTGTGGCCGATGCTGCTGATCCGGTGGAGCAGCTCTTCCTTGGTCTTGTAGTGGATGTAGAGCGCGGCGGGGCTCATTCCGGCGCGGCCGGCGATGTCCCGGGTGGTGGTGGCGTGGTAGCCGCGCTCCGCGAACGCCTCGACGGCGGCCACGAGCAGCCGCCGGGCCGCCTCCGGGGCGACCTCGCCCCACGGCGCGTCGTCACCGCCGTCGGCTGCGTTGCCCGCCGTGTCCTCCGCCGTGCTCATCGTTCGCCCCTTCCCGCGATACGGGCCCGCACTGCGGGCCCGAACACCATACCGCGATGGTGAGCAAGCGCTTAGAGCTTCTGGAACGGGTCGTGCTCGGCCAGCAGCTTCTCCAGCCGGGCCTGGTCGACACGGCTGACGATCTGCCCGGCCTCCTGCCGGTCGCGGACGACCTTGGCGAGGGTGAAGGCGGAGGTCGTGAGGTAGAGCACGGCGATGCCGAGGAAGGCACGGACCCAGATGTCGGCCTCCAGGTTGACGACGCCGAGCGTGACGGCCCCGAGGGCGACGGCGAAGGAGGCGACGGCCTGACCGTAGTAGGCGGCGGTGTTCTTGTTCTTGAGCGGCGTGTCGGACATGACCCCAGCCTGCGGCCCGTGTGACCCTCCGCACATCCGTCGCGCTACTCAGATTCCGTACTCAGGGAGGCCGGGCGGCATGGCCTCAGAACGCGGAGACCCCGGTCAGCGCGCGGCCGATGACGAGCTTCTGGATCTGGCTCGTGCCCTCGTAGAGGGTCATCACGCGTGCGTCCCGCAGGAGTTTGCCCACCGGGTACTCGTCGATGTAGCCGTAGCCGCCGAAGACCTGGAGGGCGTTGTTGGCGCAGCGCACGGCCGCCTCCGAGGCGAAGAGCTTGGCCCGGGAGGCCGCGGTGGCGAAGTCCCGGCCGCGGTCCACGAGGTCGGCGACCCGCCAGGTGAGGAGCCGGGCCGCCTCGACGTCCACGGAGATGTCGCTGATCAGCTCCTGCACCAGCTGGTACGAGGCGATGGGCCTGCCGAACTGCTCCCGCTCCCCCGCGTAGCCGACGGCCGCGTCGAGGGCCGCCTGGGCGATGCCGACGCAGCCCGCGGCGACGGACATCCGGCCCTTGGCTAGGGCCGACATGGCGATGGCGAAGCCCTTGCCCTCCGGGCCGAGGAGGGCGCCGGGCGGCACCCGGACGTCCTGGAGCACCAGCTCCGCGGTGGCCTGGCCGCGCAGGCCGAGTTTGCCGTGCACGGGGCGGCGGGTGAGCCCCGGCGTGTCGGCGGGGACGAGGAACGCGGAGATGCCCCGGTGGCCGGGCGTGTCGTTCGTACGGGCGAAGAGCAGGACGACGTCGGCCCAGGTGCCGTTGGTGATGAACATCTTGGAGCCGTTGACGACCCAGTCACGGCCGGGCGCCTCGCGTACCGCCCGGGTGGCGAGCCCCGCCGCGTCGGAGCCCGTGCCGGGCTCGGTGAGCCCGAAGCAGCCCAGCGCCTCACCGGAGGTGAGCCGCGGCAGCCAGCGCCGCTTCTGCCCCTCGTCGCCCCAGGCCGCGATCGTCTTGGCGACCAGCCCGAGGGAGACGGAGACGATGCCGCGCACGGACGAGTCGCCGCGGCCCAGTTCCTCGTTGACGAGGCAGTACGAGAGGTGGTCGCCGCCCGAACCGCCGTACTGCTCCGGGACGGTGAGCCCGAGGAAGCCGAGGGCCCCGAGCTTGCGCACGATCGCCGGGTCGACGGACTCGGCGCGGTCCCAGTCGGAGGCGTACGGGGTGACCTCGCGGCGGACGAAGTCCTCGGCCAGCCTGCGGGCCGCCTGCTGCTCCTCGCTCAGCTCCAGGTTGACGCCTGTCACGCCGGCCCCCTTTAAATTATCACTGCTAGTTTTCGGTCGGGCAGCCCTACTATGTGCCGCATGGCCCGACCACGCAAGCCCCTGCTCAGCCGAGAACGCATCGTCGCCGCGGCGGCGGCCCTGGTGGACGCGGAGGGGCTCGACGCGGTCTCGACCCGGCGGCTGGCCGCCGAACTGGGGGTCAGCGGGCCGTCGCTGTACAACCACTTCCGGACGAAGGACGAGATCCTGGAGGCGGTCGCGGACGCGGTGAGCGCGCGGGTCGACCTGTCGATGTTCGACGAGGCGGACCCCCGGGACTGGCGCACGGCGCTGCACGACTGGGCGGTGTCCTATCGGGCGGCGCTCAGCGCGCACCCGAACATCGTGCCGGTCCTGGCCCGGGGGCCGGGGCGCAGGCCCGCGGGCCTCCGGGTGGCGGACGCGGTGTTCGGCGCGATGGTGCGCGCCGGGTGGCCCCCGGCGCAGGCGACGCATATCGGGGCGCTCATGCGGTACTTCATCACCGGCTCGGCGCTGGGGTCGTTCGCGCGGGGATTCGTCGATGACGCGGGGGCGTACGATCCGGCCGACTATCCGCACCTGGGACAGGCGCACCTGCTGGCGGAGCACCAGCGGCAGGTCGACGAGGGCGCCTTCGAGACGGGGCTCCAGGCGCTGCTGGAGGGGCTGGCGGTGCGGTTCGGGGCGGGAGCCGGGGACGGCTGCCCTGCCCCGCCCCCTCGCGAACCCGGGGGCACCGCCCCCGGCCCCCAGGACCGCCCCCGCTAGCTCAGCGAGCGGGGAGCGCTCCTGGAGACGGCGCGCCTGTCCCCGGACACCGGACGGGGCACGGGCGGGCCGCTCGTGCTCAGGCTCCCGGCGTGCTCGGATCGAAGACCACCAGTGCCCGGCCGCCCTTCCCCGCGCGCATGTTGTCGAAGGCCGTCGGGATGTCCTCCAGGCCGATCCGGTCCGTGACCAGGGCGGACAGATCCAGGCGGCCCTCACGGACGTGCTCCGCCAGGACCGGGAGGTCTTCGGCCGGGCTGGAGTTTCCGTACACGCAGCCGGAGAGGGTGCGGCCCCAGTGGAAGATCTCCAGGGCGTTGAAGGAGACCTGCTGGTCCTTGCCGCCGATCCCGACGACCGTGGTGCGGCCGCCGCGGCGGGTGGAGTCCCAGGCGGTACGGATGGTGTCGGCCCGGCCGACGCACTCGACGGCCACGTCCGCGCCCTGCCCGCCGGTCAGTCCGCGGATCTCCCTGGCGGTGGTGCCGGAGGCGAGGACGAACTCCGTCGCGCCCGCCGCCCGCGCCAGGGCCTCCTTCTCCTCCGACACGTCCACCGCGACGACCGGCCCCGCACCCGCGATACGCGCCGCCTGGAGCGCGGCCAGGCCGACCCCGCCCACGCCGAACACGGCGACGGACTCGCCCTCGCGGACGCGGGCGGAGTGGTGGACCGCGCCGTAGCCGGTGAGCACGGCGCAGCCGAGCAGGGCGGCGTCGGTGAGCGGCACCCCGTCGGGGACGGGCAGCACGCAGTTCGCGGCGACCACGGTCTCCTCCGCGAACGCGGCAACGTTCAGGCCCGGGTGCAGCTCGGTGCCGTCCTCGGTGACGGCGTGCACCCGCCCCACCCCGGTGAGCGCGTCGGCGCAGAGCCACACCTCACCGAGCCCGCAGTGATGGCAGGTCCCGCACGACGGGGCCCAGTTGAGGACCACGCCGTCACCCGGTGCGACACGGGTGACCCCTTCACCGACCGCGACGACCGTCCCGGCGCCCTCGTGTCCGAGTACGGCCGGGACGGGCACGCGCATGGTGCCGTTCGACAGGGACAGGTCGGAGTGGCAGACCCCGGCGGCGGCAAGGCGCACCCGGACCTGTCCGGGCCCGGGCTCGGGCAGGTCGATGCGGGTTATCTCCAGCGGAGACCCGACGGACGGCAGGACGGCGGCACGGACGACCACGATCGGTTTCTCCCGAAGCAGGGGGCGGGTTGGGTTGGTGGAACGGGCTCAGAACTGGAGCGACTTGGTGTGCAGGTACTCGGTCAGGCCGTGAGCGCCCAGCTCCCGGCCGATGCCGGACCGCTTGTAGCCGCCGAAGGGGGCGAGCGCGTTGAACCGGCCGCCGTTGACGTCGATCTGCCCGGCCTCCATACGGCGGGCGAACGCCGTGGCCGCCTCCGGCTCGCCCCACACCGCGCCCGCCAGGCCGTAGTCGGTGCCGTTGGCGATCCGCAGGGCGTCCTCCTCGTCCTCGTACCGCAGGAACACGACGACCGGGCCGAAGATCTCCTCCTGGGCGATGGTCATCTCGGGGGTGACGTCGGCGAAGAGGGTGGGGCTGACGTAGAAGCCGCGCGCCAGCGGCGGCGTGGGGCCGCCGGTCACCAGGCGGGCACCCTCCGCGATGCCCTTCTCGATGTAGCCCACGACCCGGTCCCGCTGGGCGGCGCTGACGAGCGGGCCGAGCCGCTCCCCCGGCACATACCCGGCGAGCGCCTCGGCGGCCACGGCCACGGCCTCCTCGTACCGGTCCCTGTGGACGAGGACCCGGGTGAGCGCGCTGCACCGCTGACCGGAGTTGGACAGGGCGTTGGCGAGGCTGCCCCTGACCGCCGCGGCCACGTCGGCACCGGGCAGCAGGACGCTCGCGGACTTGCCGCCCAGCTCCAGCGCGACGCGCTTGACGGCCCCGCCGGCGAGCGCGCCGACGCGGCGGCCGACGGCGGTGGATCCGGTGAAGGACACCATGTCCACGCCCTCGTGCTCGACGAGCGCCTGCCCGGCGACCGGGCCGAGGCCGGTGACCATGTTGAACACCCCGGCGGGAAGGCCCGACTCGTGCACCGCCTGCGCGAACAGCAGGGCGGTGAGCGGGGTGTTCTCGGCCGGCTTGAGCACCACCGTGCAGCCCGCGGCGAGCGCGGGGACCACCTTGGCGACGATCTGGTGGAGGGGGTAGTTCCAGGGCGTGATCGCGCCGACCACGCCGACCGGCTCCATCAGCACGGTGGAGTTGCCGACCTTCTCCTCGAAGGGGTACGTCGCGAGCAGCTCGGCGTACGAACCGGCGACGGCGACCGGCAGCCCCACGTGCACGGCCTGCGCCAGCTTCGGCGGGGCGCCCAGCTCGGCGGTGACCGTCGCGGCGATCTCGTCCGCGCGGGCCGCCACCGCGTCGCGCAGGGCCGCGATCCGGGCCGCGCGCCGGGCGGGCGGGGTGGCCGCCCAGTCCGGGAACGCGGCGCGCGCGGCCCGTACGGCCGCGTCCACGTCCTGTGCGGACCCGGCCGCCACATGGGCGATGACCTCCTCGGTCGCCGGGTTCACCACCGCGACGGACTCGGCGGTGGTGACCGGCTGCCACGCCCCGTTGACGTAGCTCCCCTCGTGGACCTTCATCGCTGCTCCCTGCTCGACCCGGTGACCGGCGATCCGATGACCCGATGACCTGTTGACCCTCTGGCTGCGAACCAAACTAGCGGCGGTAGTTTTCTGTCGCCAGGGGGACCGGGCGGCGGGACGGCACGATCCTGCCATCCCGGCGGGGGACGGACCCGGCCGGGTCAGAAGGCCACGCGTACGCGATCGTCGACACGGGCGACGGATTCCTGGGCGAACATGTCCGTGTACACGCCCCTGATCCGTTCGATCCGGGCCCGGGCCGCCTCGGCCTCGCTCGACGGATACAGCAGGATCAGCTCGTACGACCGCTCACGCACGATCGCCCCGGACGCACCCCGCCACTGGCCGCGCCCCTCCTGGACCGTGAGACCGTCCGGGAAGCGGGGGGTGACCTCATGGTCGACGAACGCCATGAACTGCCGGTCGGTGACGGCGGGCCCGCCGTCCGGACGTTCGGTGCCGAAGAGCAGGCGGGTCTCGACGAAGGGCCGGGCGCCGGCAGGGGAGGCGGCGGGCGGGGGCGCCCCGTCGGCGAGGGTGGCGTACGCGGTGGGGGCGGCGGCTCCGAGCAGCGCGGCGGCTGCCAGGGCGACGGGGAGGCGGGCGCGGGGCGAGACGCGGGTGCGGGTGCCGGCGGACTTGGCGGACATAAAAGCGTTCTCCTCTTGCCTTGTGGGTCGCGGTCGCGCGAGGACAGCGATCACTCTTGCAGGGAGTGATCGGATCGTCACGCTTTCAGGACGGCCGTCAGGTGGGCGAAGACCACGACGTTCGCCGCGTAGCCCCCCTTCGGGCGGAAGGAACCCCCGCAGGTGAGCAGCCGCAGCTCGGGCCGGTCCGCCTGGCCGTAGACCTCCCGGTCGGGGAACCGGTCCTTGTCGTACGTACGGACGCGGTCGACGGTGAACACCGCGGTGAGTCCGTCCTCGCGGGTGACACGGACGGTGTTGCCCGGCTTGAGGGAGTCGAGGTTCAGGAAGATGGCCGGACCGGTGCGGGTGTCCCGGTGACCGACGGCGATGGCAGTGCCCTTCTCGCCGGGCGTGGGCCCGCCCTCGTACCAGCCCACGAGCCGGGGGTTGTCGACGGGCGGGGAGCGCAGGGCTCCGGACCGGTCGAGACCGAGGCCGACGACGGGTGCCTCGATGGTGATCGCGGGAATGGCGAGACGCTTCGCCGCCGAGGGCGGGAGGGGCGCAGGGAGCGGCTCGGCCTTCTTGACGGGTGACGGGGCGGGGGCGGGCTTCGCGGACGACGTGGGCTTCGCGGTGGGTCTGGGCTTCGTGGTGGGGGTCGGCTTCGCGGTGGGGGTGGCCTCGGGCACCTGCGCCGTCTTCGAGGCCTTCGCGGCCGGGGTGGCGGACCCGGCGGCCACGGCGGGCCCGGACGGTTCGCCGTCCTGGGCCCACCACATCCCGCCGGCGACGAGCACCCAGGCCAGCACCACGGTCCGGGTGAGGCGGAAGAGGCGTCGCTGCCGGCGGGTGAGCCGTGCGGTCCGGGGCCTGCGCGGGCTACGCCGCGCCATGGGCGCGCCGGCGGCGGCGGACGAGGATCAGCCCGGCCGTCCCCGCCAGGCCGGCGGCGAGCGCCGAACCGACGCCGAACGCCGCGGAGCCGCCGCCGCTGTCGCCGCCGGCCGGCTCGGCCATCCCACCGCCGCCGGCCCCGACACCGCCGTGCGGGTACTCGTGGTGCCGCTTGCCCGGGCCACCGCCGTTGCCGTTGCCGCCTCCGTTGCCGTTGCCGCCTCCGTTGCCGTTGCCGTTGCCGCCGGGTGGGCAGTCGACGCGGAAGACCTTCATCTTCCCGGCACCCGAGGCCCCCTCGAAGGTCCAGGTGAGCTTGTACATGCCGTCCGGCAGGGACAGCTCCTGGGTGTGTCCGGTGCCGGTGGCGAGGGTGATGTCTCCCTGCAGGGTGGCGTCGCCGGACTGCATCGGCTGGGGCACGATCGACCAGCTCACCTGCTGGAGCGTGTCGAAGTTGAAGGCGGCGAGGTAGAAGCGGCAGACCTTGGGTTCGTTGCGCTGGTCGGTGGTGGGCGTGGTGATGCTGTGGATCTTGATGTCGCCGTTGTCGCCGGGGGCGGCGACGGCCGCGGGCGCGGTGCCGAACGCGGCTCCACCGAGGGCGAGGGCGGCGACGGCGGTGCGCAGGAGTGGTCGGGCTGCGGTCATGAAGGGGGCCTCCGTGAGAAGTCGAACGAATCGGCTCTGTCCGGCCTTGAGCCGCTTCGAATGACCTGGAGCAGCCCCGAACGGCCTCGAACGGCCCGAGTCGGTCGTAACCGACCCAAACCGGCCTGATGAGCCGATAATCCGACTATCAGTCAGATTCCGGACATCCACGGACTTCACGGCGGCGCGCCGCCACGGTTCGCCCGGTCGGCGCAGCAACGCTGAAGGCCCGCCGTCACCCCCGTTGACGACGGGCCGACCGAATCCTACGGTCATACATAGGATTCCATGAAACCGCAGGAGCGTGCCATGACCACCCAGCCGCCGGCGCAGGCGACCAAGACGGCCGAGAACCTGGAGTACCTCTCCGGTTTCGGCAACGAGCACCACTCGGAGGCCGTCCCCGGCGCCCTGCCTCAGGGCCGGAACTCGCCGCAGCGCGCCCCGCTGGGGCTCTACGCCGAGCAGCTCAGCGGCAGCGCGTTCACCGAGCCCCGGGCTCACAACCGGCGCTCGTGGCTGTACCGGATCCGGCCCTCGGCGGCGCACCCGCCGTTCGTGCGTGCCGACAACGGCGCCCTGCGCTCGGCTCCCTTCACCGAGACCGTTCCGGACCCGAACCGGCTCCGCTGGAACCCGCTGCCGCAGCCCGCCCCCGGCACGGACTGGCTGGCCGGGCTGTGGACCCTCGGGGGCAACGGCGACCCCGCGCAGCGCTCGGGCATGGCCGTGCACCTCTACCACGCGAACGCCTCCATGGAGCGGGTCTTCAGCGATGCCGACGGCGAGCTGCTGATCGTTCCCGAGCAGGGCGGGCTGCTGCTCCGCACCGAGCTGGGCCTGCTGGCCGCCCGGCCCGGCGAGGTCGCGCTGGTCCCGCGCGGGGTGCGCTTCCGTGTGGAGCTGCTCGACGCCACGGCGCGCGGCTATGTGTGCGAGAACTACGGGCAGCCGTTCCAGCTCCCGGACCTGGGCCCGATCGGTGCCAACGGCCTGGCCAACCCGCGTGACTTCCGCGCCCCGGTCGCCGCGTACGAGGACGCCGAGGGCCCCGTGGAGGTGGTCAACAAGTACTGCGGCAACCTGTGGGCCGCGACCTACGGCCACTCGCCGCTGGACGTCGTCGCCTGGCACGGCAACCACGTCCCGTACGTCTACGACCTGCGGACGTTCAACGTCATCGGGACGATCAGCTACGACCACCCGGACCCGTCGATCTTCACGGTGCTGACCTCCCCGTCCGACACCCCGGGCCTCGCGGGCGTCGACTTCGTCGTGTTCGCGCCGCGCTGGCTGGTCGGTGAGGACACGTTCCGGCCGCCGTACTTCCACCGGAACGTGATGAGCGAGTACATGGGCCTGATCGAGGGCGCGTACGACGCCAAGGCGGAAGGATTCGTGCCCGGCGGCGGCTCGCTGCACAACATGATGTCCGCGCACGGCCCCGACCGGGAGACCTTCGACAAGGCGAGCGCCGCCGACCTCGTGCCGCAGAAGGTGGACGACGGCCTGGCGTTCATGTTCGAGACCCGGTGGCCGATGACCACCACGGCCCAGGCGGTGGACGCGGACCACCTTCAGCGGGGCTACGACGACGTGTGGCAGGGTCTGGAACGCCACTTCCGCCCGTAGTACGCCCCGGCTGTACGCAGCAGTACGGAGATGCCGTGTCCGCCTTCGCCCCCGACTCGCTGGTCCTGAACCGCAAGCTGCCGCTGTGGTACCAGGTGTCCCAGTCCCTGCGCGCGTCCGTACTCGGACGCTCCCCGGACGCGTCGCTGCGCCTCCCCACCGAGGAGCAGCTCGCGGCGCACTACGGGGTGAGCGTGCTGACCATGCGCCAGGCGCTGAAGGAGCTGGAGGAGGAGGGCCTGATCAGCAGGCACCGGCGGCGCGGCACCTTCATCGAACCGGGGGCGCGGCGCAGCGCCCCGCGCCGGCTGCTGGGTTCGATCGACGCGATCGTGGCCCAGCAGTCCGGTGAGCGGACGACGATCCTCGGCCACGGCCCGGGCCGGGTGCCCGGCGACCTGGCCGAGCACTTCCCTGACTCGGCCGAGGTCGTCACGTACCGGAGGCTCCGCCGCGACGCGGAGTCGGACGAGCCGACGAACTGGGCGGAGAACGCGGTACGTCCGGACGTGGCGGCCCGGATCGACCTGGCCGATCTGGAGCGCTGGCCGATGACGAAGGTGCTGCGGGACGCGGTCGGCGTGCGGATCAGCCGCATCACGGACACGGTGGAGGCACGGCTCGCGGACCCGGAGACGGCGGAGCTGCTCCAGGTGCCGCTGCTGTCCCCGATCCTGCACTACACGGGCGTGACGTACGGCGAGGACGGCCGGGTGGTCGACGTGGCCCGGATCCGGTACCGGGGGGACCGGTTCTCCTTCACGGTGACGGTCGAGGCGGACTGAGAGGCGGGCGGGCCGCCTCGGTCACTACCATGTCGGGCCGTGCCGACCGTGAACGACGACGCCCCGCTGCTCGACGACCTCATGCCGTGGTCCGTGCCGCCCCTGCGCCTCGGCCGGGAGTGGGTGGTCGCCCCCGACCTCCGCACCCTGCGCGCCCGCTGGGACGCGCTGCTCGCGGCCGAGGGCGCCGAGCGCGACGCGCTGTTCCGGCCGAGCCGGGCCCGGACGACGCGCACGGCGGTCGCCGCGCTGCCGGGGCAGCGGACCGGGACGGTGCGGCTCGTACGGGAGGCCGGGCCCTGCCCGGAGCCGGTGCGCCTGGCGTACGGCCCGTTCGACGAGCAGTGGCTGCTGCCGGACCACCGGCTGATCGACGTGGCGCGCCCCGAGCTGTGGCGGGTGGCGGACGACCGTCAGCTGTTCGCCGTGGAGCAGCCGTACGTGCCCCGGGCGGCGGGGCCCGCGCTGCTGGTGACGGCCGCGCTGCCGGACGGCCGCTCCCCCGCCGGGCGCCCCGGCCGGATCCGGCCGCTGTACCGGCGTCCCGGGGGTCTGGAGCCCAATGTCGTGCCCGGGCTCCTGGAGCTGCTGGAGGCCCGCTACGGGATGCCGGTCACCGCGCGGGACCTGCTGGCCTGGGCGGTGGCGGCGGCACGGCCCACGCCCGAGGGGTGCCGGGTGCCGTTGCCGGGCGGGCCCGGGACGTGGGCGGCGGGGGTGGCCCTGGGACAGCGGCTGACGGGGATCCACCTGCGGGGCGCGCGGGGCGGTGACCGGCCGCGCCTTCCCGGCGGGCGGCGCCCCTACGTGCGGGCCCCGCTGCCTCCGGACCCCGGCACGCTCGCGTACGACGCGGAGGGCGAGGCCCTGGTGGTGGGCGGGACGGGGCGGATCGCTCCGGTGCCCGAGGAGGCCTGGGAGTTCCGGGTGGGCGGCGCGCGGATGCTGCCGCTGTGGTTCGAGCGGCGTGCGGGTGAGGCCGAGCCGGGGACGCTGGACGCGGTCAGGCCTCGGGAATGGCCGCGGGAATGGACGTCCGAGCTGCTGGAGCTCGTCACCGTGCTGGCCCTGCTGGACGGCCTGGAGGCCGAGCGCCGGGCCCTCCTGCCGGGCGGGGGTCCGGGGCTCACCCGCAGCGCGCTGCGGGCCGCCGGGGTGCTGCCCGCAGGGGACGCCGCGCGGCGGCCGGCATCAGTGCTGGACCACTGGGAGGAGGGGCCGGAGGGGCAGGGCGCGCTGCTGTAGGCGGTGCACGACGGGCCCTCCCCCGCCCCGCGCCCAACGGAACCGGGGTCCCCGTTCTCGCGCCTGGGAGCTACCGCCGACCCGAGGAGCCTGGGAGAGCCCGGCCCCGGAAGCCGGCCGGACCGGCGTCGGCGTGTGTGGGGGGGGAAGGCACCGCCGGACGCACGCCCAGTGGCGCCCGGCCCGTGACAACGTGCCCCGTACACGATATGCACGGGTGCCATGAGCACCCACCCGCAGCCCCTGCCGCTCGACGGAGTCACGGTCGTCGCCGTCGAGCAGGCCGTATCCGCTCCTTTCGCCACCCGCCAGCTCGCGGACCTGGGCGCCCGGGTCATCAAGATCGAGCGCCCCGACGGCGGTGACTTCGCCCGCGGCTACGACACCGCGGCCCGCGGGCTCGCCTCGCACTTCGTGTGGTGCAACCGCGGCAAGGAGTCCCTGGCGGTCGACCTCAAGGACCCCCGCGGGCTGGCCCTCGTACGGCGGCTCGTCGCGGACGCCGACGTGTTCGTGCAGAACCTGGCGCAGGGTGCGGCGGCCCGCCTGGGCCTGGACGCGGCGACCTTGTGCGCGGCGCACCCCCGTCTCGTCGCGGTGGACATATCCGGCTACGGCGCGGGCGGCCCGTACGCGCACAAGCGGGCCTACGACATGCTCGTGCAGTGCGAGGCGGGCCTCGTGTCGGTGACGGGCACGGCGGAGCAGCCGGTCAAGGCGGGCGTCCCGGCGGCCGACATCGCGGCGGCGATGTACGCGTTCTCGGGCGTGCTGGCGGCGCTGCTGCGGCGGGCGGCGACGGGGCGCGGCGGCCCGGTGGAGGTCTCCATGCTGGAGTCGCTGGCGGAGTGGATGGGCCACCCGCTGCACCACGGTATGCACGGGGGCGAGGCACCGGTGCGTACGGGTGTGGCGCATGCCGTCATCGCCCCGTACGACGCCTACGGGACGGCCGACGGCGGGCAGGTGCTGCTGTCGGTGCAGAACGACCGCGAGTGGCGCCGCCTGGCCGAGCAGGTGCTGGGCCGCCCGGAGTTGGGCGAGGATCCGGACTTCGCCACGAATACGGCCCGGGTGGCGCGCCGGGAGAAGACGGACGCGGTGGTGGCGGAGGCGCTGGCCGCGCTGGACACGGCGGAGGCGCTGGCGCGGCTGGACGCGGCGGGCATCGCGTGCGCCCGGCTGAACACGGTGGCCGATGTGGCGGGCCACCCCCAGCTGTCCGCGCGCGACCGCTGGCGTGAGGTTCCCTCACCGGCGGGCCCCCTGCGGGCCCTGCTGCCGCCGATCACCCTTCCGGACGGCCCGGAGGCACGCATGGGCGCGGTCCCTTCCCTCGGGGAGCACACGGACCTGCTGCTCCGGGAACTGGGTGTGCCGGCGGAGGACCGGGCGGCGCTGCGGCGAGAGGGCGTGGTCGCCTGACGGACGCGGGCTGCCCCTGGGCGGACGGAGGCGCGGGCCGGATGGCGCGTGACACATGACGTGTGAGGCGGGCCGGGCTGCCCGGGACCGGGCGGCAGAAGGCCGTCACGCCGGGCGTGCGACGCGGGGTGGCAGGACGGGCCGCAGGGCGCGCAGCGCCGACGGGGCCGGGTGAGGAATCACCCGAGCGCAGGGCACGGACCACCGAACGCGTGGCCGGGGGACGGGGGCACGCGGCGCAGGATCCGGGCCCGGGATGCCGGACGGGCGGTGCGCGGGGTGTGGGCGGGAGGCCGGTGCGGGGAGGGGTGTACGTGACGTCGGAGCGGGGCTCGGGGTGACCGGCCGGGCCCCGCTCCGCTAGCCGTGGTTGCCGAAGAGCGAGCGGCGCAGTCGGCGCAGCGGCGCGAAGAGCGAGACACGCGCGCTCCTGCTCCGACGGCTGTGCACGACGTCACGGGTCGTCAGCTCACGCATCAGCGAGGTCGCCTCCGCGACGTCGCGCTGCGGAATGGCCGGCCCCCCGAGAACCGCGAGGTGGCGGTCCAGTCGCGAACTGGTCGCGCCGCTCTTACAACTGATCGCAGGCACACGCGGCCTGCCGCGCATCGTTATCTGTTCCATGTCACTCCCCACCCGTACAAGGGCACCCGGCCCGGGCCACGTTAAGCCTATCGTCCCCGCATCGCAGCCGTGTATCCCGGTATCGGGATTCACCGCACACATACGAGGGTTGACAGTTACTCTCCGAATGTGTCTGATTCCAGGGCGAGTTGGACGCGCCCCGAAGCGCCGGACCGGCTTGCTCGAGCCCTTCCGGCGCCCGGGGAGCGGGGGCTGCGCGACAGCGCCCCGACCAGGGACTACACCGCCCCGCGGAACGTCGGCAGGTACCCGCCCGACTGCCCCGACGCCGTCGGGTGGTAGGACTCACCGATGTTGAGCCACTTCACACTGTGCAGCCACGACGAGCCCGAGCAGATCTCGTGCCCGGTGAACGCCGGCCGGACGTCCGCGAAGGTGAACCCGTGGTCCGCAGCACGTTTGGCGAGCGCCGCGTTCAGGTGGTCGGCGCCGCCGTTGATGGCGCGGCGCTCGTTCTCGGTCAGCCCGGTGACGCAGCTCCCGCCGATCTTGTAGAAGCGGGGGTAGCCGAGGACGACGACCCGGGCCGAAGGGGCCTTCTGACGGATGGCGTCGTAGACGGAGTCGAGCCGCCCGGGCAACGTGTCGTCGACGTAACTCTTGGCCTGGTTGACGCGGTTGACGCAGCTGGACTCCGACTGCAGGACGCAGGTGGTCATGACGTCCGCGAACCCGGCGTCGTTGCCGCCGACGGTGATCGAGACGAGGTCGGTGCCGCTGTTGAGCGGAGCGATCTGACTGTTCGTCACATCGTGGGTCTTCGCGCCCGAGCAGGCGGTGAACGCGAAGGACGAGGGCGCGTTCGCGGCGGCCCAGAGCGCGGGGTACGCGCGGGGTGTGCGCTTACAGGAGCCGCTGGAGCCGTCGTAGTTGCCGGCGCCGACGCCGGACGAGTAGGAGTCTCCGAGCGCCACGTAGTCGACGGCGGCGGAGTCCGCGTGGGCGGCGCCGGCCCCGGTGAGGGCGAGCGCCGCACCGAGGAGCAGCGAGGACACGAGCGCGGCGGTGCGGGTCGTTTTCATGTAACCCCCTTCGGCAGGTTCTCTGCCTGACTTGCGTAGCGCGCAGCCGTGTACATGCCAATACATCTGGCGTGGACCCGCACAGAGTTCACTCTCCCGGAGTCACCGCCTCCCCCCTTGCCACACGAGAAGACAAACACCACACAATCAGGATCACTGACAGTGAAATAAAACAAAGAAGCCAAAAGGCGGCCCAGGGGACGGCCTCTTGTCATACAGTCAGACGCGTCAATACCGTCGTACATCCACCCGCACCGGCTCATCTCGCGAGGCGACTCCAGGGGAGGGGTCAGACGCCTCGCAGCACCCGAGGGCCGGAGCGGGGCGCGGTAGGGGGGTGTCGTGCTCGGTGCCTTGACCGAGTCACGTGCCGCGCAAGAGCACTGCCCGCTCACCCGGCATGGTCATGAACGCAGCAGTACGAACAGGGTGAGAACCCCCCTTTCGAACCGGACACCCATCCGGGCCGCCCAGCCGCGGGCGGCCCACCGGACGAGAGGGAACCGACCGATGAGCAGCTCCTTCCTGCGCCCGGCCACCCGGACCACACCGGCGGCGGACTCCGCCGAGTGGCGGGCCATCACCTCGCACCTGGCCATCACCCCGCCCGTCAGCGTGGTCATCCCGGCCATGAACGAGGCGGAGAACCTTCCGTACGTCTTCAAGACCCTGCCCGGCTGGATCCACGAAGTGGTGCTGGTCGACGGCAACTCCACCGACGACACCGTGGCCGTGGCCCGCTCCCACTGGCCCGAGGTCAAGGTGGTGAAGCAGGCAGGAAAGGGCAAGGGCGACGCGCTGATCAGCGGGTTCGCCGCCTGCTCGGGCGACATCATCGTCATGGTCGACGCCGACGGCTCGGCGGACGGCCACGAGATCGTGTCGTACGTCTCCGCCCTTGTCGGCGGCGCCGACTTCGCCAAGGGCTCCCGCTTCGCCAACGGCGGCGGCACCGACGACATGACCGCGGTCCGCAGGCTCGGCAACCGCCTGCTGTGCGCGGTCGTCAACGCCAAGTTCGGCGCCCGCTACACCGATCTGTGCTACGGCTACAACGCGTTCTGGCGGCACTGCCTGGACGCCGTCAGCCTCGACTGCACCGGCTTCGAGATCGAGACCCTTCTCAACATCCGCGTGGTCACGGCCGGTCTGCGGGTCCAGGAGGTGCCCAGCCACGAATACGTCCGCATCCACGGCGCCTCCAACCTGCACGCCGTACGGGACGGACTGCGGGTCCTGAAGGTGATCCTGCGCGAGAAGCGGACGCGCCGGGCCCCGGCCGGCCCGGGTCCGGGCACCGGGCTCGGCCCCGCCGCCGTCCCTCCGGTCAGCGTCCCCCGAGGAGAGCTGTCTTGAGCGGACACAGCGTTCCCGTCGGCGGTCGCCGGTTCTCCGTCGTCATCTGCGTCTACACCGAGGACCGCTGGGCGGACATCCTGGCCGCCGTCGACTCCGTACGGCTCCAGTCGCGGTCCGCGCTGGAGACCCTGCTCGTCGTCGACCACAACCCGCCGCTGCTGGAGCGGCTCGCCGAGGAGTACGGCGGCGAGGCCGCCCGCGTACGGGTCCTCGCCAACACCGGTCCACGCGGGCTGTCCGCCGGGCGCAACACCGGGATCGCCGCCGCCAGGGGCGACGTCGTCGCCTTCCTCGACGACGACGCGGTGGCCGAACCCGACTGGCTGCGGCACTTCGACGCCGCCTACGACGACCCGGACGTCATGGCCGTCGGCGGCAGGACCGAGCCGCTGTGGGCGTCCGGCCGCCGCCCGGTGTGGTTCCCGGAGGAGTTCGACTGGATCGTCGGCTGTACGTACCGGGGCGTGCCGCCGGGCAGGGTCCGGGTCCGCAACGTGCTCGGCGGGAACGCCTCCTTCCGGCGGGCCGCGTTCGACGCGGCGGGCGGCTTCGCCACCGGTATCGGGCGGGACGGCGACCGGCGGCCTCTCGGCTGCGAGGAGACCGAACTGTGCATCCGGCTCGGCACCGCCCTGCCCCGGGCGGTGTTGCTGGTCGACGACCGCGCCGTCATCCACCACAGGGTGCCGCGCGTGCGGGAGCGGTTCGGCTACTTCCGCACGCGGGCGTACGCCGAGGGCCTGTCGAAGGCCCTGGTGGCCCGCAGTGTGGGGGCAGTCCGGGGCCTGGAGACCGAGCGCCGCTACACGACACGGGTCCTTCCCGCCGGAGTGGCGCGCGGGCTGCGGGACCTCGTGCTGGGCAGACCCGGCGGCGCGGGGCGGGCCGGGGCGATCGTGGCGGGCGTGGCGCTGGCCGCGGCCGGGTACGCCCGGGGGGTGCTGCGGGCGCGGCGGGGACGGGGCACGGCGTTCTCGTGGGGCCCCGTCGGAGCCGTGCACGCCGGAGAGGAGCCGCTGTGAACGACGGCCCCCCGGCCCCTTCGGGGCCGGTCCCGATCCTGATGTACCACGCGGTCGCGCACCGGCCCGCCCGCGCGGTGCGCGGGCTGTCGGTGGCGCCGGAGGCGTTCGCCGCCCAGATGATGGTGCTGGCCGAGTACCGCTGCACGCCGCTGACCACGGCCGCGCTGGCCGAGGCGTGGCGGACCGGCAAGCCGCTGCCGGAGCGGCCGGTGCTCGTCACCTTCGACGACGGCTACGAGGGCGTGCACCGTCACGCCCTGCCCGTGCTGGCCGAACACGGCTTCCCGGCCACGCTGTTCGTGTCGACGGGCTGGCTGCGCAGCCCTCACGGCACGGGCGGCGCCCTCGACACGATGCTCGACTGGGACCAGGTGCGGGAGCTGGCGGCGGCGGGCACCGAGATCGGCGGCCACACCCACACACATCCGCAGCTGGACCAGGTGGACGACGCCCGGCTGCGGTACGAGGCCGAGCACTGCCGGGAGATCGTCGCCGGGGAACTGGGATCCGCCCCGGTCTCCTTCGCCTACCCGTACGGCTACTCCGACCGCCGGGTGCGGCAGGCCGTGCGCGCCGCCGGGTACGCGCAGGCCCTGGCGGTCGGCAACGCGTGCGCGCGACGCGCCCAGGGGCCGTACGCACTGCGGCGGGTCACCGTGCGCCGCTCCACGACGGTCGATGAGTTCCGGCGCCTGGTGCGGGGGCGGGCACTGGGGCGGCTGTTCGCACGGGACCGGGCGCTGACGAAGGGGTACGCGGTGGTGCGCCGCGCCCGGCGGGCGGTGACGTCGGCCAGGAGGCTCGGGGCCTGAGCGTCCCGGGGGCACGAGGGCGGGAGTGCGGGCGGCCGGACGGCAAAAACCGGTGCGATGAGGGCAAGGGTGACGGATCATGGGGCGCATGCCTGCCAACCCTCAGGACGCCCTGCCGATCCGGCTCACCGTCGACGACAGCGACTCGCCGTCGGACGTGGTGGACGCGCTGTTCCTCGGACGTTTCACGACCGGGGAGCAGCCGTACGCGCGCAGCCGCTCGCTCGACCGCGTCAAGTCCGGCTCCACGCTGCTCCCGCCCGGGGCGACCGTGCTGCGGACCGCCCGCGGGGAGACCCGCAGCGCGGTGCTCGCGGAGGGCGAGGGCTGGACGCTGCTGGTGTCCCGCTGGAACCGGGGCGCGGACGTGACGGTCACGGCGGTCGACGAGGAGACGGCCGACCGCGTGCTGGCCGCCGCCACGGACGGCGCCCAGGACGAGCCCGAGCCTCAGCCGGACGACGTGCCGATGGGGTTCTGGTACCTGTCGCCGCGGCGCGGCCCGCACCGCACGTCCCGGCAGATCGCGGCCGGGACGTGGGACGAGGTGCGGCCCAACTACACGGCGCCCGTGGCGGACGCGCTGGACCGGCTGATGAAGACCACCCCGGAGGACATCGCGGGCCGGCTCCTGCTGTTGCACGGCCCGCCCGGCACGGGCAAGACCTCCGCGCTGCGCACGCTGGCGCGGGAGTGGCGGGACTGGTGCCAGGTGGACTGCGTACTGGACCCGGAGCGGCTCTTCTCCGACATCGGGTATCTGATGGACATCGCGATCGGTGAGGACGAGGAGTCCGGCAAGGGCCGCTGGCGGCTGCTCCTGCTGGAGGACTGCGACGAACTGATCCGGGGCGAGGCCAAGGAAGCGGCGGGCCAGGCCCTCTCGCGGCTGCTGAACCTGACGGACGGCCTGCTGGGCCAGGGCCGCAACGTCCTGGTCGGCGTCACCACCAACGAGGACCTGGAGCGCCTGCACCCGGCGGTGGTGCGGCCCGGCCGCTGCCTGGCACGGGTCGAGGTGGGCCCGCTGACCCGGCCGGAGTCGGTGGACTGGCTGGGGACGGGGGAAGGGGTGCCCTCCGAGGGCGCGACGCTCGCGGAGCTGTACGCACTGCGGCGCGGAGTCGGCCCGTTGTCCCTGCCGGAGGCGCGGCAGCCCGGCGCGGGACTGTACCTGTAACCGCGCCCAGGGGGAGCGCGGCAGTTTTTACCGACGCGTAACTTCCCATGTGACGCTACCCACACGTAACTTGGCCTGAAGCGCGCGGCCTCACCCAAGCCGTGCGCCTACCCCCATGAGTGGTCCGGGCCGCTGGGGCGCATTGTCATCGCCCATTTCCTTGAGCCGCAAGGAGACCACTCGATGGTGCCCTCCCGCAGACACCTCCAGCATGCCCTGAGAGCGCTGACCGTCCTGCTCCTGACGTTCGCGGTCGCCCTGCTCCCCGCAGGCGCCGCCCAGGCGTCGACCGGACCCAGCAGCGGCTGGAACGACTACACCTGCAAGCCCTCCGCATCCCACCCCCGCCCCGTCGTCCTGGTCCACGGCACGCTCGGCAACTCGGTCGACAACTGGCTGGGGCTCGCGCCCTATCTCGTACGCCGTGGCTACTGCGTCTTCTCCCTCGACTACGGGCAGCTGCCCGGCGTGCCGTTCTTCCACGGCCTGGGCCCCGTCGCGGAGTCCGCCAGGCAGCTCGACACGTACGTGGACAAGGTCCTGGGCGCGACCGGCGCCGCCGAGGTCGACATCGTCGGCCACTCGCAGGGCGGCATGATGCCCCGCCAGTACCTCAGGTTCCACGGCGGCGCCGCCAAGGTGAACGCCCTCGTCGCGATCGCGCCCAGCAACCACGGCACCACCCTGAGCGGCCTGACCAAGCTGCTGCCCTACTTCCCGGGCGCCGCCGAGTTCCTCAGCGAGAAGACCCCCGCCCTGACCGACCAGGCGGTGGGCTCCCCGTTCCTGCAGAAGCTCAACGAGGGCGGCGACACCGTGCCCGGGGTCCGTTACCACGTCATCGCCACCAAGTACGACCAGGTCGTCACGCCGTGGCGCTCGGCGTTCCTGAGCGGGCCGAACGTCACCAACGTCCTGATCCAGGACAAGTGCGCGCTCGACTTCTCCGAGCACGTGACGATCGGTCTGATGGACCGCGTCACCTTCCACGAGGTGGCCAACGCCCTGGACCCGGCGCGGGCCACCCGGACGACCTGCGCGTCCGTCTTCGGCTGACGGTTCCTCAGGAAGAGCGGCGGCGGGCCACGCCGAACACGAGCGCCGCGCCCGCCGCCAGCACGACGGCACCGCCGACGGCCACGTACGCGGTGGTTCCGGAGCTCCCGGTGGCGGCGAGGTTCTGGTCGTCGCCGGAGGCCTGGGGCGCGGCGGAGCCGGCGGGCTCGGCGGCCTTCGTGTCGGCCTTCGTCTCCGCCTTCTGCTCGGCCGGGGCCGGGCTGCTCACGACGGGGGACGGCGAACCGGCGTCCTTGGCGTCAGGTGTGTTGCCGCTGTCACCGCCGTCCGTCGGGGCCGGCGTGGGTGTCGCGTGGTCGTCCCCGCCATGACCCCCGTGGTCGACCGTCGACTTGTCCCGGTTCTCCTCGATCTGCTCGTCGGTCGGCGCGGACGGGGCGGGCACCGGCCCGGCCTCACTGCCGAAGACCACGTCGGAGCAGGTGTAGAACGCCTCCGGCGAGTCGGACCGCTGCCAGACGGAGTAGACGAGGTGGCGGCCGGACCTCTCCGGGACGGTGCCCTGGAAGACGTAGGCCCCGTTCTCCAGTTTCGGGTCGGTGGCCGTGGCGAACGGCTTGTCCTCCAGGTCCGCCCAGGTCAGCGGCTTGGCCGGGTCGTAGCCGTCCTTCGTCAGATAGAGCGCGAAGGAGCCCCGGTGCGGCGCGGTCGCCTTGTAGCGGAAGGTGTGGCTGCCGGACGTGAGCGGGCTGGCGGGCCAGTCGGTACGGGGCAGGTCGAGGCCCTTGTACTTGTCGCGGCCCGCGCTGCACAGCTTCCCGTCCGGGATCAGCTGCTTGTGGCGCCCGGCGGCGTCCCCGATGTTGACCTCGTTCCAGTCGTAGAACGCCTGGGTGCCGCTCACCGCGACGGCCGCCTTGCAGGCCGCCGACTTCGGCTGTTCGGGCCCCTCCGCGTGGCAGGCGGCCACCCGGCTCACCGGGTCGGTCATCGATCCGTGCGCGGCGGCGGGCGCGGCGCCCCCGGCCAGCGCGAACGGCACGGCGGCGGCGACTACGAGAGCGGCTGCCCCGGCACGGCCGGTACGGGACGGACGGTGCTCGGACATGGAGGGTCTCCTTCAGGTGTGGGGGGTGGGACTGCGGGCCCCGGGGGATACGGCCCGGGGCGACGGCGGAGCGGTACGGGTGTCCGGCGCGGCCCCCCGACAGCACCGGCGGGCCCGAACCGGCCGCCACAGCAAGCACGCTAGCCCCGGAAACCCCCGGAATCCCCTGCTCAGCCCCCTGAACGACGATCCTTAGGGCGCCCTTAAGGTCGCCCTAAGCGCCTCCTCAGAAAGATCCCCGGCCTTCTGCCTACCGCAGTTCGGCTCCCTCACGGGCCCGCGCTTCCAGCTCGTCCAGCGCGGCCACGGCCCGCGCCGCGGCCTCCGGATCCCGTTCACCGAGCCCGCTGGCCCCGAACTCGTCCTCGTCCAGCCGGAGCACGAGGCTCCGGTCAGCCGAGACCCACAGGTCCAGGTCCAGGTCCTCGACGGTGATCCGGTCGGCGGTGACGATCGCGGGGCGGGTGATGTCGCAGTACCAGCCCTTGAACGTGCCGTCGGCGGCGCGGACCTCCTTGACGGAGTACCAGCGGTCCCGCCGGTAGTGCTCGGTGAAGACGTCGCCGGGCTCGAACCGTACGAACCCGAAGTCCCGGACCCCGTCGCCCGCCCACCGGGCGCGGACGGTCACCACCGTGCCGTCGTCCTCGACCGGCGTCGCCGGATAGCTGATCTTCACGCGCCCCGCCTTGACGAGCACCACTTCGATCACGGCCTCAGCCGACTGTGCGGACATGGCGGACCTCTCCTGCGAAGAACTCGTAGCCGAACCAGGTGTTGACGGCGAGCATCGGGGCGTTGCCCTCGTCGTTGTGCGTGATGGCCTCCGTGTAACCCGCCGCGCGGGCCCGCCGCAGCGAGTCCGCCTTGGCCAGTTTCGCCAGGCCCCTTCCCCGGTACGCCCGCATGGTTCCCGTCATGCCCGAGAGGTAGCGGCTCCGCCCGTCGGTGTGGGCGGCGGTGAACGCGGCGACCCGGCCGTCGACCGTGACGACGCTGGACAGCCGGTGGTCCAGCAGCGGGTTGCGCCAGGTGGAGTCCAGCCACTCCTCGTAGCTGTCGAACTCGCTCGGGATGTCGGACGGTTCGTCCAGCACCGCCTCCGCGTCCGCCTCGTACAGGGGGCGCGGGTCGGCCGCGTAGTCGGCGGCGGTACGCAGTTCCACGCCGGGCGGCAGCGCCGCCGGCGCCTCGGGGAGCGCGGCCCGCGCCAGGTCCAGCCGCTGGAAGCGGGCAGCGCGGCCCGGGCGGTAGCCGCGCCGTTCCGCGAAGGCCCGGCACTCGGGCCGGTCCAGGACCCACGCAAACAGGGTCGTCGCCCCCTCGGCCGCCACATGCTCCTCGGCGGCCCGCAGCATCAGCGTGCCCGCGCCCCGGCCCCGGTGGTCCGGGTGGATCACGGGCGTGGCGAACGCCTGACCGGGCTCGATGCCGTCATGGGCGATGCCGGCATGACCGGCGCCGAGGATCTCGCCGTCCTGCTCCACGACGAACATCCTGCGTCTGCCGGCGGGGGCGGCGTTCCGGACCTGGGCGAGCAGGGATTCGGGGGTCTCCACGAGGAACGGCAGCGCCGCGCGCCGTACCTGCGTGATCCGGGACATGTCTTCGGGAAGTGCGTCACGCACGATCATCGTCATATGCGGGGGACGCTATGTCAGGCAGTGCCCGCACCACCCGTCATTTTTCTCCGGCTGCGGGACAATCGGACCGTGACCCTGAAGATCACCCTTGACCCGAAGTCCGCCACCGCGCCGTACGAGCAGCTGCGCGCCCAGATCGCGGAGCAGGCGCGCACCGGCCGGCTGCCCGTCGGCTCCAGACTCCCCACCGTGCGCGGCCTTGCCCAGGACCTGGACCTGGCGGCGAACACGGTCGCCAAGGCGTACCGGGTGCTGGAGGCGGACGGGGTGATCGAAACCCGGGGCCGGGCCGGAACGTTCATCGCGGCGGCGGGCGACGCGGCGGAGCGGCACGCGGCGGCGGCCGCCGCCGCGTACGCGGCCGAGGTCCACCGGCTGGGCCTCACCCGGAACCAGGCCGAGGCTGCGGTGGCGGACGCCCTGCGGGCGACGTACGAGCCCTAGGGACCGGGCCCCGCCCGCCCGTCGTGGCACGGGCGGGCGGGGCGCCCCAACGCTACTCCCGGTCCTCCTTCCGGGCGGCCCCCAGGGCGGCTGACACGTGCGCCTCGGTGCTCGCCTTGTCGAGGCCGAGCCCGCTGAGCACGCCCTCGCCGTCCTCCTGCTCCAGCAGCGCCAGCAACAGGTGCTCCGTGCCGACGTGGTTGTGGCCCAGCCGCAACGCCTCGCGGAAGGTGAGCTCAAGGGCCTTCTTGGCCCGGGCGTCGAAGGGCACGAGGTCGGGCACGGGCTCACCGGAGGGCTCCGGCAGCACCTCGGCCACGGCCTCCCCGACCGTCTCCAGCGGTACGCCCTGGGCGACGATCACCCGGGCGGCCAGCCCCTCCGGGTCGTCGAGCAGGCCGAGCACGAGATGCCCTGTGCCGATCTGTGTGTGACCACCCTCGCGGGCCTTGTCCTGGGACGCCACGACGACGTTCCTGGCCCGCGGGGTGAACCTGCCGAAGTCCTGGTTCGCGTCGAACGCCGGCTCGCCCTTCGTCACGAACCTCTTCTGCGCGGCCTGCCGCGTGACGCCCATGGACTTGCCGATCTCGGTCCATGAGGCGCCGGAGCGGCGCGCCTGGTCGACGAAGTGGCCGATGAGGTGGTCGGCCACGTCTCCGAGATGGTCAGCGGCGACGACGGCGCTCTGGAGCTGGTCGAGGGCGCCGCTGTGCACCTTCTTGATCGCCTCGATGAGGTCGTCGAGGCGGACGGGATGGTTCATCTGAGTCGGTTCCACCATGAGGCAACCCTAGGTTGACAGCCGAAGCCCGTCAACCCGTGGTTGACATTCTGGAGACGGGTCGACGGCCTCCTACGCCGCCAGCGATCCCGGGACGACCGCCCCCGGGCCGAAGCGCGCCCTGGCGCGGTCCGCGGCCTGTTCCAGGCGGCGGGACTTCTCGTCGGCCGGGTCCAGGGAGAGCTGCCGCGCGGCCTGTTCGGCCGGGGTCAGCCCCTCGGCGCGCAGCGTGACGCCGCGGACCCGGGCCCGCTGGAGGGCGAGGCCGTCGTGGAGGGCGTACACGGCCGAGGTGAGCGTGGCCGAGTGCGCGGTCGGTTCGCGCAGGGTGCGGGTCCGGGTAGTGGTGGACCGGTCCGCGTACCGCACGGTGAGGGTGAGCGCCCGGCAGACCTGGGCCTCGGCGCGCATCCGCGCGCCCAGCTCCTGCGCCAGGGAGAGCAGCGCCCGCCGCTGCCGGTCCCGGTCCAGTTCGTCGCGCGGGAAGGCGCGTTCGGCGGCCGCCGACCGGGCGGCGGCGTTCGGGACGACCCGCGTCCGGTCGGTGCCCCGCGCCCGTTCCCACAGGTCCCGCCCGGCGCGGGCACCGAGAATCCGCTGGAGCACGGCCGGCGGGGCGTCCGCGACGCGCCCGGCCGTGTCGAGCCCGTAGGCGCACAGGGTGCGGGCGGTGGCCCGGCCCACCCCGTCGAGCGCGCCCACCGGCCGGCCCCGCAGGAAGTCCTCGGGGTCGGTGACCAGCAGGGTCGTGCCGGGTTCCGCGCACCGCGCAGCCATGCGGGCCAGCATGGGGTTGGGCCCGGCGCCGATGGCGCAGTCCACGCCGTACAGGGCGAGTGCGCGTACGCGGATGATCGCGGCCAGTTCGGCGGGGCCGCGCCCGAAGTACCGCACGGCTCCGCGCAGGTCGGCCAGTGCCGCGTCCGGCGGTTCGGCCTGCACGACCGGGGTGAACTGGCCCAGCAGCCCGATCAGTTGCGGCAGCAGCGCCTCGCACTGCGGCTCCAGACGGAAACGTACATGGAGGATCACGTCACTCACCCCGCGCTTCCCTGGCTCTGGTGCCACAGTTTGCGGCCCGGCGGAGGTGCAGCCGCACCCTCGCCCGCCGGGCGGAGGTCGGCCCACGGGTGCATCTCGTACCCGGTCGGCAGGATGATCCGCCGGTCCGTGCCGGACACCGGACCCTCCGAGGAGGGCTCGGCCAGCCGGGCCGCCACCGCGTCCAGCCCGCCCTCGCGGCGCAGTTCGACGAGTTCCGCGAGGTTCCACGCGGCCGAGCCGACGACGCTGAGGCTGCGCGGCCCCCGCCGCTGCACGACCCCGCGCACCAGCAGCAGCCAGGAGTGGAAGACCGTGTGGGCGCAGCGCTCGTGGCTGTCGTCGAAGAAGGCCAGGTCGACCAGGCCGGTGCCGTCGTCCAGGGTGGTGAAGATGACGCGCTTGCCGGAACGGACGGGCGGGGTCTGGGTGGCCGCCCTGGCGCCCGCGACCAGCACGGTCCGGCCGTGCGGCGCCGAGCGCAGCCGCTTGGCGGTGACGACGCCCAGCTCGTCCAGGAACTCCTGGTGGTCGGTCATCAGGTTGCGGGAGGCGTCCATGGAGAGCACGCCCAGTTCGGCGCTCAGCCGTTCGGCGTCGGTCAGGTCGGGCAGCCCGACGGGCGCGGCCTTCCGGCTTCCGGCGAGCGGCAGCTGGTCACCGTACGAGCCGGAGCCGCGCTGGACGCGGTGCAGCTCCGCGAGGTGCAGCAGCAGGTCGCGGCGGTTGGCGCCGAAGGCGTCGAGCCCGCCGACCTGGGCGAGTCGCTCCGCGACGGGGCGGCTGGGGCGGGCCCGCTCCCAGAAGTCCAGGAGCGAGGCGTAGGGCTGCCCGGTCTCGATCCGGGCGGCCTCGGTCCCACCGATGCCGTGCACGTCGGACAACGCGAGCCGCAAACCCCATGTACGGGGCGAATCAGACCCACCATCAGACACCAGTTCGATTCGGTGTGCGGTCCCCGACCGGTTCACGTCCACCGGCAGCACCGGCACACCGCGCCGCCGCGCGTCCGCGAGCAGCAGCCGCTTCGGATACATGCCCGGGTCGTGGGTGAGCAGCCCCGCGTAGAAGGCGGCCGGGTGATGGGCCTTCAGCCACGCCGACTGGTAGGTCGGCACGGCGAAGGCGACCGCGTGCGCCTTGCAGAAGCCGTACGAGCCGAACGCCTCGACGGTCTCCCAGGTACGCGCGACCACATCGTCCGCGTACCCCTTCTCCTGCGCCTTCCGCGCGAACCACACCTTGATGCGCCCCTGGGACTCCGGGTCGGACAGCCCGCGCCGTACCGCGTCGGCCTCGGCCCGGCCGCAGCCGGTCATGATGTCCAGGATCTTGATGATCTGCTCGTGGAAGACGACGACCCCGTACGTCTCGCGCAGCGCGTCCTCCAGGTCCGGGTGCGGGCAGCGCACCGGGGCGCGTCCGTGGCGGGCGGCGATGAACGGGCGGACCATGTCGGCGGCGACCGGCCCCGGCCGGAACAGGGAGATGTCGACCACCAGGTCGTGGAAGGTCGACGGCTGGAGGCGGCCGACCAGGTCCCGCTGGCCCGGCGACTCGATCTGGAAGCAGCCGAGCGTCTCGGTGGAGCGGATCAGTTCGTACGTGGCCCGGTCGCCCGGCCGGACCTGCTCGGGGTCGTCGAGGTCGACGTGCTCGCCGGTGGTGCGGGCGATCTCCGCGACCGCGTGCGCCATGGCGGACTGCATCCGCACCCCCAGCACGTCCAGCTTGAGCAGCCCCAGCTCCTCCACGTCGTCCTTGTCGAACTGGGACATGGGGAAGCCCTCTCCGCTGGTGGGCACCACGGGGGTACGGGAGCGCAGGGAGGCGTCGGAGAGCAGCACCCCGCACGGGTGCATGGCGACCCCGCGCGGCAGCGCGTCCAGTGCCTCGACCAGCTCCCACAGCTTCCCGTACCGCTCCCGCTCACCGGCGAGTTCCCGCAGCTCGGGCAGTTCGTCCAGGGCGGCACGGGCGTCCCGGGCGCGGATGTGCGGGAACGCCTTGGCGATACGGTCGATGTCGGCGGGGTCCATGGACAGGGCGGCGCCCACGTCCCGAATCGCATGACGCACCCGGTAGGTCTCGGGCATGGCGACGGCGGCGACCCGCTCGGGGCCGAAGCGGTCCAGGATCGCGCGGTAGACCTCCAGACGGCGGGCGGACTCCACGTCGATGTCGATGTCGGGCAGCGCGGGCCGCCGCACCGACAGGAACCGCTCCATCAGCAGGTCCTGCGCGACCGGGTCGGCGTGGGCGATGCCCAGCAGGTGGTTGACGAGGGACCCGGCACCGGAGCCGCGCGCGGCGACCCGGATGCCCATGGCCCGGACGTCGTCGACGACCTGGGCGACGGTGAGGAAGTACGTGGCGAAGCCGAGCCGCTCGACGGTGCGCAGCTCGTCCTCCAGACGGGTCCAGTACTCCCGCCTCCGGTCGAGGCCGCGCAGCACCATCCCGGCGGCGCAGCGGGAGCGCAGCACGCGTTCGGCGGTGCGGCGGCGGGCGCCGACGAGGTGGGGCTCGGGGAAGTGGACGGTGCCCATGCCGAGGTCGTCCTCGGGGTCGACGAGGCACGCGGCGGCGGCGTCCTCGGTGAGGGTGAGCAGCCGGTGCGCGCTGTCGCGGCGCAGCCCGGCGGCCTCCGCGACGCGTTCCGCGGTGACCGCCATGGCGGCGGGGTCCTTGAGCCAGCGCTCGCCGGTGTCGAGGCCCTTGGCCGGGTCGACGGGGACGAGGCGGCGGGCCGCGTCGAGGATGTCCGCGACCGGGCCCTGCCCGGGGTCGGCGTACCGGACGGCGTTGCCGAGCACGGGCCGTACACCCTGGTCGGCGGCGAAGCCGAGGGTGCGGGCGGCATGCCGCAGGGAGCCGGGCCCGGTACCGGTGCGACCGTGGTGGACGACCTCCAGGCGCAGGTCGTCGCCGTACACCTCGCGCCAGCGGGCGAGCAGCCGGGCGGCGCGGTCGGGGCGGCCGGCGGCGAGGGCCCGGCCGACGTCGGAGGCGGGGCCGAGGAGGACGGTCAGACCCTCACCGTGGTTGTCCGCCCAGGGCAGCAGGGCGGCCGGCGCGGTGACGGCGCTGCCCGGGTGGTCGGCGTGGGCGGCGGTGACCAGGCGGCACAGGGCGGCCCAGCCGCTCCGGGAGCGGGCCAGGTAGACGGCGCGGGGCGCGGACTCGTCGACGAAGGCGCCGCCGCGCACCGGGGTGCGGCGCCGCTCGGCGGGACCGTCGGCCTCCCGGGTGCGCGGCCCGACCGCGAGGTCCACTCCGAACAGCGGGCGTACGCCCTGCCCGGCGCAGGCTCGTGCGAACCGTACGGCTCCGGCGACGGTGTCCCGGTCGGTGAGGGCGAGGGCGTCCATGCCCCGCGCGGCGGCACGGGCGGCCAGCACCTCCGGGTGCGAGGCCCCGTACCGCAGGGAGAAGCCGGAGGCGGTGTGCAGATGCGTGAACGGCGGCATCCGCACCTCCTGGATCGTTCCGAAGCTCACCACCCCCCTCCTGTTCCACCATAGACCACGTTCGAACGAATGAACGAATACCTGGGCCGGCGGGCGCCCGGCCGGGACCGCCCGGCCGCCTCACCCCTTCGCTCAGCCATTCGGACCCGTCCCACCTGCGGAAACACCGGCGGACCCGGAGCGTGGGGGCATGACGTTCGCCTCCGAAGTACGCAACGCGGTCACCCCACGGGCCGCGCTGCTGGTCATCGGCGTCCTCGCGCTCCAGCTGCTGTTCATCGCGTCCTACGTGGGTGCGCTGCACCACCCGAAGCCGAAGGAGGTCCCCTTCGGCGTGGTCGCCCCGGGCCCGGCAGCCGCGCAGGCCGCCGAGCGGCTCGGGAACCTGCCCGGGGAGCCGCTCGACCCCCGGGTGCTGGGCGACGAGGCGGAGGCCCGCAGCCAGATCACGGACCGGAAGATCGACGGAGCCCTGATCGTCCGTCCGGAGGCGACCACCGACACGCTGCTGGTCGCCTCCGGCGGCGGTGCGGCGCTGGCCACCGCTCTGGAGCGGATCATCACGGCGGTCGAGCAGCCCCAGGGCCGTACCGTGCGGACCGTGGACGTGGCGGCGGCCTCGGACCAGGACTTCAACGGGCTCTCCGCGTTCTACCTGGTCATCGGCTGGTGCGTGGGCGGCTATCTGCTGGCCTCCGCGCTGGCGGTCAGCGCGGGCGCCCGGCCCGCGAACACCCGGCGCGCGATCATCCGGCTCGCGGTGCTGGCGCTCTCGGCGGTGCTCGGCGGACTGGGCGGGGCGGTCATCGTGGGCCCGGTCCTGGACGCACTGCCCGGGAACCTGGCCGCGCTGTGGGGGCTGGGGGCGCTGGTGGTGTTCGCGGTCGGCGCGCTCACCCTCGCCCTCCAGTCGCTGACCGGCATCGTCGGCATCGGGCTCGCCGTCCTGATCGTCGTGGTCGCCGGCAACCCCAGCGCGGGCGGCGCCTTCCCCGGCCCCATGCTGCCGGACTTCTGGCGGACGATCGGCCCGGCGCTGCCGCCGGGCGCGGGGACATGGGCGGCGCGCTCCGTCGCGTACTTCCACGGCAACGCGATCTCGGGATCGCTCCAGGTGCTGTCCGTCTGGGCGGTGGCCGGGACGGTGGTGACGCTGGCGGTGTCGTCGCTGCGGAGGGGGAACGGAACGGTGGGGAAGGCGGTCGGGACGTAGGGGCGGCCCAGGCGCCGGAGGGGCTGAGATCAGCCCCTCCGGCGCCTGGGGACGAGCACCGTCAGGCGCGCTCCGGGACCGTCCGGCCTTCGAGGACCGTCTCCCCCGCACTCTTCGAGCGGGGACACCCCCGGGGCGCGAAGCGGGGGCCGGTGCGCGGCCCCCGCGCGGCGGATCCGCGGACCGGCACGGCCCGCAAGGGGCGGGGCAAGGCGCGCACGGTCAGCCGATCCGCGCCCCGTACGTCGCGAGCGCCTCCGTGACGGGCTGGAAGAACGTCACCCCGCCACGCGTGCAGTCACCGCTGCCGCCGGAGGTGAGCCCGACGGCCGCGTCGCCCGCGAAGAGGGCACCGCCGCTGTCGCCCGGCTCCGCGCAGACCGTGGTCTGGATGAGCCCCTCGACGATCTGGCCGTTGCCGTAGTTGACGGTCGCGTCGAGCCCGGTGACGACGCCGTCGCGCACCTGCGTGGTGGAGCCGCTGCGGATCACCCGCAGGCCGACGGTGGCGTCTGCGGCGCGGGTGATGGACCGGCCGGTGCCGTTGTAGAGGTTCACGGCGCTGGGGCGGTCGACGTCCCGGTCGTACCGGACCAGCGCGAAGTCGTCGCCGGGGAACCGCGAGTCGACCATCGTGCCGACCGGCTGACCGCCCTGCGGCCCGGACCACCGGCTTCCGGGCGCGCCGCAGTGCCCGGCGGTGAGGAAGTGCGGCTGGCCGTTCCGGACGACGTTGAAGCCGAGCGAGCAGCGGCTGCCGCCGGTCAGAATGGCGTCGCCCCCGGCGAGGTACGGAGTGAACTCCCCGTCCATCCGCTTGACTTCGGCCTTGGAGCCGAGCCTGTCGACCACCTGTGTGAGCTTCTTCCAGGCCTCGCCCTTGACGGTGCTGTCGGCGGTGACGACGACCTTGTTGGTGGCCGGGTCGACGGCCCAGGACGTGCCGGGGATGGTGGCCCGCTTCTTCAACGTGCTGCGGGCGCCCTTCAGTTCGGCCATGGAGTGCTGGACCATGCGGGCCTCGCCGCCCGCGCGGCGCACGGTCTCTGCGGCCTCCTCGTCGACGACGGTCACGACCAGCGTGCGGGACCCGGTGTCGTAGTAGGCACCTGCCGTGTCCCTCTCACCGAGCTGCCCGTCCAGCGACGCGGCGAGCTTTCCGGCCGCCCCTGCGGACAGCGTCCGCGCCTGGACCGGGGATATGTCCTGACTGGCGTTCGCAGTCTGGAACGTAATCGCCGCGCCCAGCACGGCCACGACGGCGCCTCCGGCGAGAGCCGCACGCCTCATGGATACACGTCGGTGCTTCAACAAGACCTCCTGTGGGGGGCCGCGCCCGGGCGCGTGGGGTGCCCTGGCACGGAGGATGGAGCGCCCACTATTCCCAGAACAACTGGGCACACACAAGGTCGACTTCAGGACGCGTCCCGACCCGCGCAGCCGATTCCCGACACCCCGCACTACCCCGGGTCACCACTGGTCGGTTCCGACTGCGAACACCGCGTGCGACGGGAACTTGGGCAGCCCGTGAGGTCTAGACCTGTCTTAAAATCTTTCCATTCCTTAACAGAACCTGATGGGTCATCATCAAGTGGCGGCGGGCGAAGGAGGCGCGAAGGTGCGACGGCGGGTGCGCACGACGGACGGACGGCATCTGACGGTGGAGCGCCTGGGGGACCCCCGGGGCCGCCCGGTCATCCTGATGCACGGCACCCCCGGCAGCAGGCTCGGGCCCGCTCCCCGCGGCATGGTGCTCTACCAGAGGGGAACGCAGCTCATCGCGTACGACAGACCCGGGTACGGGGGCTCCGACCGGCTGCCCGGCCGGAGCGTCGCGGACGTGGTCCAGGACGTCACAGCGATCGCCGACGCACTGGGGCTGGACCGGTTCGCGGTGGTGGGCCGCTCAGGCGGCGCCCCGCACGCGCTGGCCTGCGCGGCGCTGCTGCCGGAGCGGGTGACCCGGGCGGCGACCCTGGTGACGCTGGCACCCCGGGACGCGGACGGGCTCGACTGGTTCGCGGGGATGACCCCGCACAACGTCCGCGAGTACCAGGTGGCCACGCGTGACCCGGAGGGTGTGGCCGCCCGGCTCACCCCGCGCGCCGAGGCGATCCGAGCGAACCCGGTCCAGCTCCTGGAGGACCTGCGGCGCGAACTCACCGCGCCGGACCGCCTGGTCGTCAAGGACGCGGGCGTCCGGTCCATGCTGCTGCGCAACTACCAGGAGGCGCTGCGGAGATCACCGTACGGCTGGATCGACGACGCGCTGGCCTTCTGCAGCCCCTGGGGTTTCGACCCGGCGGACATCCCGGGCGAGGTCCTGCTGTGGCACGGCGAACAGGACGTGTTCTCCCCGCCCTCCCACTCCCGCTGGCTGGCCGCCCGCATCCCTCACGCGACGGCCGTCCTGGAACCGGCCGCGGCCCACTTCGACGCGCTCCACGCGCTCCCGCGCGTCCTGACGTGGCTGCTGGCGGAGGGATAGGGCCTGTCCGGAGGGGCGGGGAAGCCCGTCACACCGCCAGCGGCTCCACGTCGCGGTGGACACGCCGCTCGTCCAGCGCCACCCGCGTCAGCGGGTGCTCGGGCCCCAGCAGGCGGGCCAGTTCCGCCGAGGTCTCCGCGCGGAGCCGCGCCGCCTCCGCGCGTCGTCCCAGCATGCCGAGGGTGACCGACATGTTGGACGCCACGGCCAGGACCTCCGGATGCCCGGCCCCCAGGCTCTCCCGCAGCGCGGCGACCGTGCGGCGCTCGATGGACAGGGTCTCGTCCAGTTCCCCCAGGTCCGCCTTGGCGTTCGCGAGGTTCACCGTGCAGAACAGGGCGTGCGGGTGCCGCTCTCCCAGCACCTCCCGCATCGTCCGCAGCGCGGCCGTCAGCAGCCGCTCGGCCACCTCCGGCGCCCCGCAGCCCCACTGGTAGATGCCCAGGTTGTTCAGGGCGGCCAGAGTGTACGGGTGCCGCTCCCCCGGGACCTTCATGTACTGGTCGGACACCTCCTGCGCCAGGTCCCGCGCGGCGACCGGCTCCCCCGCCGCGTACAGGTCGGCCGCCAGGTTCAGGTCGCAGGCCAGCGAGTCCGGGTTGGCGGAGGTGTACTTGGCGCGGTAGCGGCCCCGGGTCGCGGTGGTGAGACGCCGGGCGTCCTCCAGCCGGCCGGCCCGCCGCAGCGACACGGCCAGGCTCTTGGCCGCGGCCAGCGTGCCGGGGAAGGTCGGGCCCAGCTTCTCCTTGTACAGGGCGTACGTACGGCTCAGCAGCGTCACCGAGTCCTCGTACCGCCCCACCTCCCGCAGGTCCCGCGACAGGGACGTGGCCGACGACAGCGTGTACGGATGGCCGGGTCCCAGCACCTCCGTACGGCGGTCGAAGACGTCCTGGTCGATCTCCCGCGCCCGGGCGTACTGCCCCACCATCCGCAGGTTGAGCGCCAGGTTGTTGGCGGCGGCCAGGGTGCGCGGGTGGGACTCGTGGAAGATCTGCTGGAAGCCCTCGTGTGCCTCGGTGGCCAGCTCCATGGCGGTTCCGTAGTGGCCGAGCGTGCCGAGGTCCATGGCCAGGCCGCTGGTCGTCATGTAGGTGTGCGGGTGGGAGGGGCCGAGGACCGCCTTCTGGCGTTCCAGCGTGACCGCGTCCAGCTCGTGCGCCTCGACGTAACGCCCTTGTGAGCGCAGGATGTTGGAGAGGTGGAAGCGCAGGTACAGGTACTGGATGTCGTCGTCCCCCAGCATGTCCCGCCACAGCCCGCGCAGTTCGCTGCCGAGCGTCCACGCGGACTGGAGGTCGCCACGCTTCCACAGGTACCGCACCCGGTCGATGAGCAGCCGCCGGGTCTCGGGCTCCTCGCAGGTGCGGGCGTCGGAAGTCGCGAGGTGCGGCCAGATCGTGGCGAAGCGGGGCCAGGTCTGGGGGTTGTCGATGGGCTCGTCGTCGTCGGGGCGGGCCCCGGCGAGCACCCGGTGCACGGCGTGCCGGGCCTCCTGCCGCTCCTCCTCGGTGAGCTGGGCCCGGATCACGGCCTGCACCAGCCGGTGCACCTGGATGGAGTTGGACACCTGGTCGACCTTGGCGAGGGCGAAGCGGCCGATCTCCCGGATGACCCGTCCCAGCACCAGCTTCTCCTGGAGGGAGGGGTCGTACGGCTGGAGCGCGCGGATCATCTCCTTGCTGTACAGGAGGTTCGCGTGGATCGGCTCGGGCGCGAAGAACGCGCACAGCTGGAGGAGGCGGACGGCCGCCGGTGAACGTTCTCTGAGCCGTTCGATGGACACGTTCCAGGTGGCGGCGACGGGCTGCGGGTAGCCGGCCGGCTGGTTGAGGGCGAGGGTGCTGGCGGTTGCCTGTTCCAGCTCGTCCAGGTAGTCGGAGACGGGCGTGGCGGTCTCCGCGATCCAGGCGGCGGCCTGCTCGACGGCGATCGGCAGGTCCCCGACGGCCTCCGCGACCCGGTCGGCGTCCTGGTCGCTGAGCCCGCGCGCCCGCCGCTGGAGGTGCTCGACGGACTCCTCGCGCAGGAACACGTCGACGGGCAGCGCGTCTCCGTGGCTGGACCAGGCCTGGTTGCGGGAGGTGACGAGGATGTGCCCGCCCGCCGGGAAGTACCGTCTGAGCTGCTCGGGGTCGTCGGCGTTGTCGAAGACCAGCAGCCAGCGGCTGGACGGCACCCCGCGCCGCAGCAGCTCGACGGCCTCCTGAGAGGCGGCGGCCATGTCCTCCCCGGCCTGCGCCCCCAGCCGCACGGCGAGTTCCGCGAGGGAGGCGATCACGTCGTCGGGCTGCTCGGCGGAGACCCACCACACCAGGTCGTAGTCGGCCATGAACCGGTGCACGTACTCCAGGGCGACCTGGGTCTTGCCGACGCCGCCGAGCCCGTACAGGGTCTGCGGCTGCGGCAGGACGACGGCGAGACCGGCGCCGAGCTGGTCCCGCATCCGTTCCAGCACGGCGGACCTGCCGGTGAAGCCGGGGTTGCGGGGCGGGGCGTTCCAGATCCTGGGGACGGTCCCGGGGAAGCGCGGCCCGGGCGAGGCGACGGCGTCCCCGAGCTTCACGGGGCGGTCCAGGGCACGCAGCAGGGCGGCGGTGGCGTGCACCTCGTCGAGCCGGAACAGGTCGACGGGGTTGCGCTCGATGTACGGGGCGGTGAGCCGTACGTCCCCGACGCGCAGCGGCAGCAGATGGCGGCGCCCGCTGCCCGGGGACCCGGCCTCCTCCGCGGTGGAGCGGCGCCAGAAGGCCACGGCCCGCTGGGACTTCAGGTAGGCACTGGACAGCAGCACGACGGTCCGGGCGGTGCTGTCGGCCTCACCGTGGGAAGCGGGGGGTTCGGCAGTGGGCTCGGCCGAGACGTCACGCGGGATCACCCGGAACCCGGCGCGCGTCAGCACCGACTCGATCCAGTCCGCCCACATGCGGTTCTCCGCCACGTACGACAGGAACAGGTCCGTGGGCAGCGCCGGGCGGCGCCGGGTGAAGGCGTCCCTGATCCGGAGCCGTACGTCCTCGTCGACGCCGGGCATGGCGGTGACCCGGCGGTCGGTGACGACGGCGGCGAGCCGTTCGAAGGCGGACAGCAGCGAGTTGGCGATCCCGGCGTCGTCGCCGAAGGTGGCGAGCGTCTCCTCGTACGCGTAGTAGGGCCGGTACGGGATCTCGACGGCGCCCCAGTAGGCGGCCAGCTCCTCGCCGGTGAGCCCGGAGGGGAACCCGTCGAACTTGAGACGGGCCAGGGCGCGCCCGGCGTCGGCCTTCTCCTTCTCGCCCTCGTCGATGCGCATGGGGACGGGCAGCACCCGGATGCCCCGGCCGCCGTACCGCTCGTCGATCTGGCGGGCCACGGCGGCGGCACCGTCCATGGACTGGTCGCTGAGGGTGAAGCAGTCGACGAGGACGTCGGGCAGGTGGACGGTGCAGATGTCCGCGATGTCGCTGAGGCCGGTGCGGCTGTCGATGAGGACGTAGTCGTAGTGGGCCTTCATGTCCTCGCGCAGGGCGTCGAAGAAGTGGCCGCCGCCGAGCCGGTCGTAGAAGTTGTCCCAGTCGAAGGCGGAGACGGCCGCCGAGTAGTCGCGGTTCTGGCGGCCCGCCGACATGAAGTCGAGGGTGCCGCCGTCGGGGAACTGCCAGCCGAAGGGTTCGGGGGCGAGGGAGACGGCGTGCGGCTGGACGCGGGCGTAGTCGCGGTGCCAGTCGTCGGGCCGCTGGACGGGGTTGGTGGCGGCCCAGGCGTATTCGGTGATGAGGTCGATGACCCCGGTGGTGGCGCCGAGGGTGGAGGGGTCGAGGAACGGATGGAAGAAGCGGTGCAGGCCGGGCGCTTCGAGGTCCCAGTCGACGGCCAGCACCCGCTTGCCGTTGGCGGCGAGGATCCAGGCCGTGTTGGCCAGCGCCATCGTCCGCCCCGTCCCCCCCTTGTAGGAGTAGAAGGTGACGATGCGTCCATCACGACGGGTGGTCATCCGGGTCCTCCGCATCGGGCGCGAACGGGCTGCTTCGGGGGGTGAACTCGTTCGGGAGGGGGCCGCGCAGCCGGGGCCGCGCGGTGGGCGTGCCGCCCGCCGGGGCGGGCGGGTAGACGGCGGCACGGCGCAGGTACTGCTGGGCGGCGGCCTCGACGATCTGCGGCAGGATCTGCCCGAACGCCTCCATGCTGGGGACGCCCCGGGCGGCGGCGCGGCTGGCGGCGCGGCCCTGCCCCATGGTGACGGGCATGGTCGCCTCCAGCTTCTCGGTGAGGTCGGCCTCGGCGGCACGGCTCTGCGGGTCGGCGCGGTTCCAGGGGACGACGACGCTCACCCAGGGCCGGTCCCCGGCGTCGAAGGCGGCGAGCTGTCGGCAGCGTTCCTCGTCCTGGAGGGCCCAGCGGTCGACGAGCAGGATCTCGGGCCGGGCCGGGGGCGTCTTGGCGTCGTGCGGGAGGTGCGCCTCGTGGTCGAAGGAGGCGACGGTGGCCTGGTAGTTGAGGGAGCGGGTGAGTTCTTCCGCGACATGGGCGAGGGGGCGGGCGATGTCGGGATGGTAGGGGTTCCAGTCCTGCGGGTGGTCACCGTAGTAGGCGGGGTCGCGGCCCTCGGGGAGGTCGTGCCGGGTGGGGGCGGCGACGGTGACCTGGAGGGGGCGGGGGCCCGGGCGGGGGCCGACGGCCGGGGGGCCGAAGGCGCTGGGGGCCTGGCGGTAGTCGACGGGGCGGCCGGGGCCGAGCCGGGTGGTGTCCGCGACATGGACGATGCGTTTGGCCAGCTCGTAGACGGCCTGTTCGTACTGTCGCTCGAAGATCCGGAGCTTGATGAGTCCGTAGAGTCCGTCGGTGACGTAACGGTCGCCGAAGTCGCGGTGGTTGAACTGGAGGCGCTCGGCGGGGACGGGCAGCTGTTCGGGCGGGACGGGCACCCAGAGGGCGGGGACGATGGCCTCGGCGGACTCGTCGTGGACGGCCTCGTGGTAGATGGCCCGCTGAGCGAAGGCGTACCACTCCTTGCCGCACATCTGGCTGGCGAAGTAGCGGGGGGAGAAGAGCGGGACGAAGACCCGGCAGGTGGCCAGCACGTCCGCGAGACGCTCCGACCAGCCCTCGCCGGAGCGTATCTCCCGGTCCATGAAACCGGCCGGGGCACCCCGGGGTAAGTCGGTGATCGCCATCACGTGCTCGCACAGGTCGCGGAAGAGCCGCTCGACCCACATGTCGGGGTCGGGGCCGCCTCTCTCGTAGCGCGGTGTGTGCGCGTAGCTGAGGAAGAAGTACGGCCGATGGTCGGCCGCTCGCTGTGCCGGTGACGCGTGCACACGACCCCCGTCCTGCTGTGAGCACTGCGGTGTACACGAACTCCCGCGATACGGATGCGGGTTAGGAAGGATACGAGTTCCTTCATCATGACGGACCGGTGTTGGCGGGACGCTTCACGGAGTCCGGGCGTTCACGGTCCGGTTTCGGTCATCCTCACCGGCTGCCCCTCACGGTCTCCTTCCCTCTCCTTCCGTCTCCTTCCGCAGCTCGGAGACGAGGAGACGGCCGCTGACGGTGAGTTCGGGTGCTTTGTCCAGCAGGTCGAGTGCCCGTCGCAGCCCGTCGGCGTGGCCGGGTTCGTATGCCGCGAGACCGGCCCGCTCGTACGTCTCGGAGAGCAGTTCCGAGACCGGGACGGGCGTGCCGCGCCAGGGGCCGGAGTGGGTCCAGGCGCCGTCCAGGGCGTACAGGTCGGTGACGCCGGTCAGGGCGAGCAGCCGGGCGCGGCGGCGGCCCCGCACGAAGGCACGGGCGAGCTGCTCGGGGGTGCCGTCGAAGGGGACGCCGACCGCGCCGGGGGCCTCCCGGCTCGCGGCGGGCCCGGTGCCGGTGAGCGGGGTGACGGTGGTGAGCGCCGGGTCGTCGGGGGTGGCGGCCCGGACGAGGTCCAGGGCCCGGCCGAGACGCCCGGTCCAGTCGGCGGCGCGCCGCCCGTCGAGCGGGCCGGCGACGGGCACGCCGTAGCAGGCGCGGCACCCGTCGTGGTCGTCGAGCACGAACCCGCCGAGCCGCCGAGCCGGGAACCACCCGGGGTGGCCGCGCTCCGCGGGCCGCTCGACGCGCTGCTCGCCGCCCTCACTCCGCACGAGGAAGCCGCCGTCGCCGGTGGCGCGCAGCTCCAGGCGGCCGGGGGCCAGGGGGCGCAGGGCGCCGAGGGTGGGCAGGGAGAGGAGGCGGCCGGGCCAGAAGAGGGGCACGGGGAGGTCGAGCCCGCCCCGCACGGCGGCGGCGGCGAGGTGGCGGGCGAACTGCCGGGCGGTGGAGGCGAGGCCGGACCCGTCGTCCTCGTGGCGGCGGTCCAGACAGCGGAGGAGGAAGGCGCGGGTGTAAGGGTGGGCGAGGATCTCGTCGAGGGCCTCGGGCCGGAGGCGTTCGATGGTTCCCGCCAGTTCCCAGAGTCCGGACCAGCCGTCGTCGCCGCGCTCGGTCAGCTCGCTGTTCAGCCGGGCGAGGAGGACCCGGGTCAGGTCGAGCTGCGCGGCGGCGAGGGCTTCGGGGTCGGTGACGGCGGGTGCGGCGAGAGCGGCGGCGGTCCGGTCCTCGATGCCGCGCACGAGGCTCTCCAGGTCGGGGCAGTAGACGGACGGGTTGTCGAAGCCGTTGGCGGTGCGGTGGCGGTGGGTGTAGAGGCCGCCGCCGCAGGAGCGGACCACGGGGCAGCGGCGGCAGGTGGCGCTGACCCCGTCGAGCCCGAGGCGACGGGCGCGGATGCCCGGGTGGGCGGCGACCTCGTCGAGGGAGTGGCGCAACACGTCGAAGCCGGTCGCGGGGGCGCCGTCGTAGGCGGCCTTGAGGGAGTCGGCCTGTTCGAGGGTGCCGTCGGTCTCGATGACGACGAGGTCGGTGGGGGCGAGACCGAGGGACTCGGTGAGGCTGGGGCCGCCGTCCAGAGTGGACAGCACGGACTCGAAGAGCCGTACGGGAACGGGGCGGCCCCGGCTGTTCCAGCGGTCGAAGGCGGCCAGGATCCAGTCGGCGTACGGAGCGGGCGGCCCGCCCCCGGGCCGGTCCGGGGGGTGCTCCCAGGTGGCGTGCGGCAGCAGGAAGTCGATGCGGGGCGGGTCGAGCGCGGTGAGCGCGTCATACACGGCGACCGGGTCGTTGGCGAGGTCGATGGTGCACAGCAGGCCGAGGTCGAGGTGGCGGTAGCGCTCGCTGTGGAGCAGTTCGACGGCGCGCAGGACGAGGGGGTGGCTGCTGCGGCCGTCGGCGAAGCGACGGTGCCGGTCGTTGGCGGCGCGGTCGCCGTCGAGGGAGACACCGACCCGGACACCGAAGGCGTCGAAGACGTCGAGGTGGCGGGGGCCGAGCTGGAGGCCGTTGGTGTGGATCCGCAGGTCGAGGGAGGTGAGCGGGGCCAGGGCGGTGGTCAGCTCGGCGCAGATGCGGCGGAGCCGGGCGGGGCCGGCCAGCAGGGGTTCCCCTCCGTGCAGGATCACTGTCATGGAGGGGAGTCCGTGCGTGGCGACGTGCTCGGCCAGTCGCCGGGCCGTCCAGGTGAGCGCCTCGTCGGTGATGGTCCGGGGGCGGGTCCGCCAGCTCTGGTCGGCGTGTTCGTAGACGTAGCAGTGATCGCAGGCGAGATCACAGCGGCTGTGGACCTTGAGGACGACCTCGCGGAAGGGGGCGGGCGGCGCCGGATCTCCGGTCATCCCGTCAGCCCGTCCGTCCGGGAACGGTGTCAGAGTGCGGAGTTGAAGGTGGCCGGACGCGGGCGGCGGAGAGCGCCCTCGGGGGCGGGCAGGACGCGGCCGAGCTTCCTGGCGGCGTCGGCGCTCCGTACGTCGATCTCGGCCAGCGGCACACGGTTCGGCTTCGCGGCGGCGAAGGTCACAGGAGTCTGAACGCTCACGGCGGCCGTCCTTGAGGGATATGGGTCGATCGGTGGTGATCCGGGTCGGACTGGGGGAAACCGCACCGTTGCGGTGGCGGCGGGACGACTTTACTCTCGTGGCCACCTCACAGCACATCAGCGCATCGCAGGAAACCGGAAAGCGCTGAGCCAGTATTCCCCGATCCACCGGAACGAGCCATTCCGTAGACGAGTGCGACGAGTGTCGGATCAACCGCAGGCGGGGGTGCGCATGGCCGGATATGACGGCCCGCTTCAGAGCATGGTGTTCCGCAACGCGGACCTTCCGGCGCTGTTCCACCGCGCCGACGAGCTGGCCGTCACACGCCAGCGGGAGGCCGTGCAGGCCACACGGCTCCAGCTGTTCCTGCTGGTGCTGGGGGCGCTGCTGGCGGCGGTCCCCGGCGGCCTGAGGCTGAGCGGGGGCTTCCAACTGGCCGGAGCGCTGAGCGCGTCGGCGTATGCGGGGGTGCTGCTGGTCACGTACCGCGCGGCGCGGCGGCGGCCGAAGGCCCAGTGGCGGCTGAACCGGTCGGCGGCGGAGTTCATCAAGTCGATGTCCTGGCGGTACGCGGTGCACGGGGCGCCCTTCACCACGGACGCGGCGGACGCGGACCGTCTCTTCGTGGCCCGGCTGGAGGACGGACTGGCCGAACTGCGGAAGGTGGGCTGGCAGGACCCGCGCGAGGCGGAGAAGTCGGCGGGGCTCGAACTCATCACCCCGGCCATGCGGATGCTGCGCGAGAAACCGTTCCGGGTACGGAAGGAGACGTATGTCCGGGACCGGCTGATCGAGCAGCGCACCTGGTATCACCGGCGTCAGGTGGTGTCCCGCCACGCGACCGCCCTGTGGTCCGCGACGACCGCCGCGCTGACGCTCGGGGCGCTGCTGCTGGGGCTGCTGCGGGCGTTCTCGGTGGGTGGATCGCCCCTGGCGGCGGCGCTGCTGACAGCCGCGGCGGCGGCCTCCGTCGCCTGGAGCCAGAGCCGCAGCCATCAGCCCCTGATCGCCGCCCACGCCCTCGTCGAGCAGGACCTGGCTGCGCTGCACACGGCCATGGAGACCCATGTGACGGAGACTGACTGGCCCACCGCCGTGTACGAGACGGAGCGCGTGGTCTCGCCCCAGCACACGGACTGGCTGATCCAGCACCGGGCGTAGGGGCCCCGCAGGCCGAGCCGGCCGGCTCACGGCCGCCGCACCCCCTCCCGCCAGATCACCGTCACCGGGCGCCCCAGCCCGCGGGCGTACCGGACGATGTCGCCCGTCCCGCCGAGACCCCGTGCCGGGCGCCCGTCCCAGACCGCCAGCAGACGGTCGCAGTTGTCCGCGATGTACACCCCGGCCGCGTGGTACGCCTCGGGGGTCGCCCGGGCGTACGGCAGCCGCACCTCCCGTGTCGCCCGGTCCCGCAGCGCGCGGTAGCGGGCCAGCGAGTCCGGCTCCGTGAAGTCGTCCTCGTAGTCCCCGCTCGGCACCACCGCCGTCAGCTCCGCGCCCTCGGCCAGCGCGATGTCCGCGAACACCGTGTCCGCACCCGCGGCCAGACCGGACAGGGCCTCCAGGGGCCCGCCGCGGTGTGCGTCGAACACGGCGTGCACCGCGGCGTACACGTGGGCGTGCAGCTCGTCGGGAATGACCCGGTGACCCGTCACGCCGATCCGCTTCATCCGCCCACGCCCCCTGGACCCGTACGGTCAGTAGATGCTCACCCGGTACGCCTTCAGCGCCGCGGTGACCGGCTGGTAGAACGTCGTGCCCCCGGTGCGGCAGTTGCCGCTGCCGCCGGACGTGAGGCCGACGGCCATGCTGCCGGAGTACAGCGGTCCGCCGCTGTCGCCGGGTTCGGCGCACACGTTGGTGCGGATCATGCCCCGGACGATGTCGCCGCCCCCGTAGTTGACCGTGGCGTTGAGCCCGGTGACCGTGCCGCTGTGGGTACCGGTGGTGGAGCCGCTGCGCTTGACCGGCATGCCGACGTACGCCTTGGCGGCACCGGTGATGTCGGTGCTGCCGACGGTGCCCGGGTGGGACAGCGAGCCGTTGTCGTACCGGACGAGACCGTGGTCCTTGCCGGGGAAGCGGGAGCCGACCGTGGGGCCGATGGCGGTGGTCCGCCCCGAGCTGGTGTACCAGGTGCCCGCGCCCTCGGTGCAGTGCCCGGCGGTGAGGAGGTAGTACGTGCTGCCCTTGCGGACGTTGAAGCCCAGTGAGCAGCGCCAGCTGTCGGCGTAGACGGCGTCGCCGCCGGAGAGCAGCGGGCGGAACGTCCCGGTGGTGCGCTCGATGCGCAGGGCTCCCGCGTCGGCTCCGGCGGCCCGCTTGAGGCGGGCTATGTCGGTGCCGGAGACGGTGGCGTCTGCGGTGACGACGACGGTCCCGGTCGCGGGGTCGGTGTGCCAGGCGGTGCCGGCCACGTCCGCCGCGAGGACGGCTGCGCTCGCGGCGGAGAGCTGCTCGGCGCCGTACGTACGGGTGGTGTCCGCGTTCGCGTGGGTGGCGGGTGCGGTGACGACGGCGGCGGCCGCCAGTCCGGCGGTCGCGACGGCGAGCAGCCGGCTCAGGCTGCTCCGTCTGGTGACGCCGTCACGAGGGGTGGTGCGCTTGATCCTCACTTCGCTTCCTCCCGAGGGGAATCGGGGGCCCGCCGTGGGGGGCCGGGCCCGTGAGGCGCAGCCGGGGCGGTCCGCGCCCCGGCAAGCGCTGCTCGGGCAGTATTGGCGCGCTCAACTTCCCACGCAAGAGGGCCCGTCACGGGAACCGACGGGCCGTCAGCCCGCCAGGACCTGCCGTTCCCCGGCGGTCACGGCGACCGGCAGGGTGTTGCCGGGCGGCGGGAACGGACAGATGAAGTGCGCGGCGAAGGCGCACGGCGGCAGCAGTGCCCGGTTGAAGTCCACGGTCACCCCGCCGTCGGGCGCGGGTCGGCCGGGGCGCAGAAAGCGGAACCGGTAGCTGTCCTGCCCGCTGGTGGCGTCCGCGAAGACCGCCCACAGGGAGTCGTCGTCCTCCTGGACCACCTGCAGAGTGTGCCCGGTTCCCTCCAGCGTGAAGGCCAGCTCCCCGGACAGGTGCAGCCCGCGCTCCCGCCCGTCGGCGTTCTCCACCCGGATCGCGCGGACCTCCTCGTACGGGTGAAACACGCCCGGGCGGACCCAGCGCGGGTCGTACGGGGTGACCTGGATGCCCGTGAAGAAGCGCCGCGCCGGGGTGCCGGGGTCGAAGTCCCTGACCGCCCACTCCCCCTCGCGGTGCATCACGAAGAGCCGCCGGTCTCCGGCGGCGACCCGGGCCCCGGGGACGGGGGCGCGGTCCGCGGCGAGCCGGGTCTCTCCCGTGAAGGGTTCTCCGTCGAGCCGGATGCCGTCCTCGGGGCGGGCGGTCAGCAGGACCGCGTCGCCGTCGTCCCGCCACACCCCCGGCACGGCGGGGAGACGGCCGTCGGGGTGCTCCGGCAGCCAGTGGGTGCCGGCGAGGGAGAGCGGCCCGTGCGGGTCGGAGACCTGGCCGGTCCGCCACTCGTGCCAGCGCTTCCACTCCCGCTCCGGGCCGCTCTGCTGATGAGTACTCATACCAGACATGCCGGACACGGTACGACGGCGTCAGCAGCTACACCCGCAATCGCAGCCGCAGCCGTCGCAGGAGCAGTTCTCGCCGCAGCACTCGCACCCGTCACAGCAGTCCTCGCACCGGTCCGGCCGTCGGCACCAGCCTTCCTTGCGCTTGCCGGTGCAGGGGTCGTCGTACTCGGCGGCACAGCAGTACCGGCAGGTACAGCACAGCAGCGCGAACGCCCCGCACCCTGCCAGGAGGCCGCGCGGCGGCCGACGCGGAGTGTCCCCCCGGCCGCCGTCCGGCCCGTGCGGCATCCCGGTGTCCGGCGGCATCACCGGCAGACCCTGACGCCCGCCCCCGTGCCCGCACGTCACCGTCCCGAACGCCCGGTCCACCGACCGCCCCAGTTCGTGGGCCAGCAGCCGGTGGGCCAGCCGTCCGTCGGCGAAGCCGACGTCCCGCAGCGCGAGCCGCACCCCGTACACGGCTTCATCGGCCAGGCGCCGCGCCTCGGGCAGGGGCGTACCGGTGGCCGCCAACGGGTTCCAGGCCCCTGCCGCCCGGTCCGCGTCCAGGTCCTCCACCGCGTCCAGCAGGTGGGCGAGCCGCCCGAAGAGCCGTCCGGCCTCCGCGAGCGGCCCCATGTGGTGCGGACTCCCCGCCAGCACCGCGGTGTGGGCGAACGCCGCCGCCGTGGCCGTCTCGGTCGGCTCGGTGACGGCGACCAGCGGCGTACCGGGCCCTGCGAGCGCCTCGACCCCGGCCTGCCGGTCCACCGCGTCCAGCAGCACGGCCGTGTCGAAGCCCAGCTCCCGTCCGGCGCGATCACCCGCACGGTCCCACCGGCGGGCCACCCGCCGTGCCGCCGCGGCCACCGGGCGGCGGGCCAGCAGCCCGTCCCGGTCGGCCACATGGTCCCGCACCTTCGCGGACGCCAGCACCAGGGAGACCGCCGCCGCGAGCCGGGCACCCTGTCCGCGGACGACCGGCGCGGTGCGCATCGCACGCAGCGGACAGGGGCCCGCGGTACGCCGGGCGTCGGGAGTGCGCGGGACCTGAGCCTCCGTCAGGACGGAGATGACGAGCCCGTCGTAGTTGGTGGCGACCCGGGCGAACTGCCCGTGGTCCGCGCGCAGGGCCAGGCAGAGGCCGCACAGGTGGGCCGTCCACTCCGCCTTGAGGCCGTCGGTGAGCCGGTGTGCGCACGGCCTGACGATGCCGAACAAAGGTGTCCCCCGTACCCCGCGTGTCCGCTGCTCCCCCGGCGGGCATGCTAGCCGCCGCGGGCGTTCACCCGTACGATCCCACCCTCACCCATACGGACCGAACAGTCTGAATGTCATATTTGCGTGACAAAGCGGGCCCGCATTCGGGCGCTCAGGCCCCCTACGCAGGAGGAATCCTGACGTACCGCCACATCCGCTGCACCAGTAGCGTCACGAATCGCTCGCGCGGCTCCTATCCACTTGGCGCGGAATCCGCATCATGGACGACCATAGAGACGCGGACCACGAGTGACCGTGTTCAACCGTGTTGAAAGGAGGCGTCCATGGGATCGGTGCGCAGGGCGAGTGCATGGCTCGGACTCGTCGAGGACAACAACGACGAGCGCTACTACGACGACGAGTACGCCGAGGGTTCGGACAGCGGCGACACCTGGGTGACCGACCCCCGTGTCCGGGTCGCCTCCGAAGCCGCACAGGAGGAGGGACGCCGGATCGCCACGGTGTCCCCGGACGGCTTTCGTGACGCACGGGCGATCGGCGAGCTGTTCCGCGACGGGGTCCCGGTCATCGTCAACCTGACGTCCATGGAGCCCGACGACGCCAAGCGGGTCGTCGACTTCGCGGCCGGGCTGACCTTCGGGCTGCGCGGCTCGATCGAGCGGGTGGCCACCCGGGTCTTCCTGCTGACGCCCGCGGACACGCGGATCATCACGGGGGAGCCCGGGGGCCGCACCGCCGACGGCTTCTTCAACCAGAGCTGACCGGCCGGGCTCCGGCCGGGCCGACCGGAGCCCGGCGGCGCCGGGCGGCCTTCCGGATCACCCCCGGAAGGCGTCGAGTCCGGTGAGCGCCTTGCCCAGCACCAGCTGGTGCATCTCGACCGTTCCCTCGTACGTGAGCACCGACTCCAGGTTCGTGGCGTGCCGCATGACGGGGTACTCCAGGGAGATCCCGTTGGCCCCGAGGATCGTCCGCGAGGTGCGGCAGATCTCGATCGCCTCCCGTACGTTGTTCAGCTTGCCGAAGCTGACCTGCTCGGGGCGCAGCCGCCCCGCGTCCATCCGGCGCCCCAGGTGGTGGGCCAGCAGGATGCCCTTGTGCAGCTCGACCGCCATGTCCGCGAGCTTCGCCTGGGTGAGCTGGAAACCGCCGATGGGGCGGCCGAACTGCTCCCGGCTCTTCGCGTAGTCGACCGCCGCCTCGAAGCAGGAGCGCGCGGCGCCCATGGCGCCCCACACGATGCCGTACCGGGCGTGCGAGAGGCAGCTGAGCGGGCCCTTCAGCCCGGTGACTCCGGGCAGGACGGCGTCGGCGGGCAGTCGCACGTCGTCCATCACCAGCTCGCTGGTGACGCTGGCCCGCAGGGACCACTTGTGCTTGATCTCGGGGGCCGTGAAGCCCGGCGTGCCGGTGGGTACGGCGAAGCCGCGCATGCCCTCGTCGGTCTGCGCCCAGACCACGGCCACCCCGGCCACCGAGCCGTTGGTGATCCACATCTTGCGGCCGTTGAGGACCCAGTCGGTGCCGTCCCGCTTCGCGTAGGTGCGCAGGGCTGCCGGGTCGGAGCCGATGTCGGGCTCGGTGAGGCCGAAGCAGCCGATGGTCTCGCCCGCCGCCATGGACGGAAGCCAGCGCTGCTTCTGCTCCTCGGAGCCGTACTTCCAGATCGCGTACATGGCGAGCGAACCCTGCACGGACACCAGGGAGCGGATTCCGGAGTCGGCGGCCTCCAGCTCCAGGCAGGCGAGCCCGTACTGGACGGCGCTCGCGCCTGCGCAGCCGTAGCCCTCCAGGGACATACCGAGCGCGCCGATGGAGCCGAGCTCGCGGGCCAGCTCGCGGATGCCGGGCAGCTCGCCGCTCTCGTACCACTCGGAGACGTGCGGCAGGACGCGGTCGGCCGCCCAGGTGCGCACGGTGTCGCGGACGGCGAGGTCCTCGGGGTCGAGCAGCTCGTCGAGGCCGAGGGGGTCGCCCGGGTCGAACGCCGGGCGTTTCGAGGGCTGGGCGGGTGCGGTCATGCGGGCCTCCGACGGCTGGCCAACCTGGATACGGGTGGTGTGAAACTACCGGTGGTAGTCACAGCGGCGCCGACGTTACGGCTCAGTGTGCCGTGCGTCCAGATCCCGATGCGGCGTGCTCGGCCGGGGCGCGCCTGGCGGACATCCGTGCCTGGCACACCTCGTGCTGCCGCGCCCGCTCGTCCTCGGCGAGCCGCGGGGCCGCCTCCGGAACGCCCAGTGACACGGGGAGGGCGGTGGGCCCCCCGGCCTGCTGCGGGATGCCGTGGTCGCCCGGCGCGCCCTCGCGGCCCTCGGCCAGGTCCGCCGGAACGTCCATGACACGGGGCAGCCGCAGGGCCATGACCGCACCGGCGAGCAGCAGTCCGGCGCTGACCAGGAGCGTGACGTGCAGGCCGTGCACGAAGGCGTGCCGGGCGGCGGTGTGCAGGGCCTCGCCCGCCGCTCCGCCGAGCCGGGCGGCCACCTGGTAGGCCTCACCCAGGGAGTGCGCCGCCGCGGAGGCCGCACTCGCGGGCACCCCGGGCACTCCGCTGAGGCCGGGCGCGTACACGGCGTTCATGACGCTGCCGAGCAGGGCGATGCCCATACCGGCGCCGAGCTGGTAGGAGGTCTCACCGATCGCGGCGGCACCGCCCGCGCACTCCGCGGGGGCCTCGCTGAGCATCGACTCGTAGGCCCCGAACAGCGTGCTCTGGAGCCCGAAGCCGAGCAGCACGAACCCGGCGGTGAGCAGCAGCGGCCGGTCGTGCTGGCCCATGAGGAGGAGGAGCAGCACGGCGCCCGCGGTGAGGGTGAACCCGCCGCCGACCATGCGGCGCGGGCCGAGGCGGCTCAGCACGGCCGAGCCCGCGGCCCCGGCGGCCATCGCGGCGAAGGTCAGCGGCAGCAGGCGCAGTCCGGTCTCGACCGGGCTGAGGCCGAGCACCAGCTGGAGGTACTGGACGGCGATGAGTTCCAGCCCGACCAGTGCCAGCATGGCCAGCACGATGCAGCCGACGGCAGTGGTGAACGCGGCGCGCGAGAACATCCGCATGTCGATGAGCGGGTGCTCGCGGCGCCGCTGCCGCCGCACGAAGAGGACCAGCAGGGTCACGCCGGCGAACAGCGGGCCGAGCGTCGCGAGGCCGAGGCCCTCGGAGCCCGCGCCGAGCCGTTTGACGCCGAGGACCACGCCGAGGACACCGGCCGCCGCCATGAGTGCGCCGACGACGTCCCACGGGCCGTCGCCGCTGCCCTTCGACTCGGGCAGCAGCCAGCGGCCCGCGGGCACGATGACGGCCAGCAGCGGCAGGTTCACGATGAAGACCGAGCCCCACCAGAAGTGCTCGACCAGGAAGCCGCCGACGACCGGTCCGGTCGCGGCGCCGACGGCGGCGACGGCGGTCCAGATGCCGATCGCGGTGGCCCGCTCGCGCCGGTCGGGGAAGACCGCCCGAAGGATGGACAGCGTGGCCGGCATGATCATCGCCCCGCCGACGCCGAGCAGCGCCCGGGCGACGATCAGCACCACCTGCGTGTCGGCCATCGCGGCCATCGCGGACGCCACGCCGAACAGGGCGTAGCCGCACAGCAGGATCCGCCGCCGCCCCACCCGGTCCCCGAGCGTGCCGAACAGGATCAGCAGCGAGGCACAGACCAGGGGGTAGGCGTCGACGATCCACAGCAGTCCGGTGGCGCTGGGCCGCAGGTCCTCGGTGACCGCGGGCACGGCGACATGGAGGACGGTCGCGTCGAGCGCGACCAGCAGCAGGCTCACACAGAGGACGACCAGGACGACCCAGCGGTTGACACCGCCGCCGGCGACACGCGGACGCGCTCCGGCCGTGGTCGTTCCCGACATGTACGTACCTCCCGTGGATCTCTCGCGCTCGGCGGGCGCCGCCGCCGGGGAGGGGACGTCCCTCGGGGCTGCCCGGCATCGACTGCGAGCGAACCGTCAGCCTACGTGACGTGCGACGCGGGATGGGTGGCCGATCTCTCACCGGGACACGCGGACAGGTGTGGCGTACGCCACGCGTGGGCCGCCCGGTACGTGAGGGACGCCCGGGCCCGCAGCGCCGGGGCGCGGGGGTGAATTCCACGGCGCACACCCGGCGCACACATTTCGCGGACCCGGCGAAGAACGCATGGACGCAGCCCTTACGGCATTAGGAAGCACAGTCGAAAGGTTTTATGGATAAGCATCGGATAAACAGGCGCCGAGACCCACTCCACATCACATCGTCATCACAAAGAGACCTGATCGACCGGGTCGGACACTCACTCCCTGTAACGTCGATTGGGTGCGTACCGACATCTTTGCCCGGCTCGACCGGGAGCCGGAACCGCCGAAGATTGAGATCCCGCGGATGAGCCGCACCCGTCTCGCCCTCTTCGGCGGGACGGCCGTGTTCTATGCCGCCATCGTCGCGGCCGTTCTGGCCTCGACCTGGCTGGTGCTCGTCGACTGGAAGGTCATGCTGTTCCGGCCCTACCAGCAGTGGCCGGAGCTGCACGCTCCGCTGGACTACTTCGTGGTGCTCGGCCAGCGCGGTCCGACGTCCCTGATGGTGGCGGGCTGGCTCGGCTGGCGGTCCTACCGCCAGCACACCCTGCGTCCGCTGCTGGTCCTGGCCATAGCACTGCTGCTGCTGAACGTGACGGTCGGCTCCGTCAAACTGGGCCTCGGCCGTCTCGGCCCTCACTACGCGACACAGATCGGCTCGGCCGAGATGTTCGCGGGCGGGGATATATTTCCGTCGGGACACACCGCCAACGCCGTCGTGACCTGGGGCATTCTCTCCTATCTGGCCACGACGCCGGTCGCCCGCCGCTGGCTGTCGGCGCTGTCCGCCGTGGTGGCGCTGGGGGTCGGTCTCACCACCGTCTACCTCGGTACGCACTGGCTGAGCGATGTCCTGCTGGGCTGGGCGGCGGGGCTGCTCGTCCTGCTGGCGCTGCCGTGGTGCGAGCCTCTGCTGGCCCGCGCCGAGGCGAAGCTGCTGAGTGCCCGCGACCGGATCCGGGCACGCCGCCGGGCCCGGGTTCTGGCGCCCCTGCCGGCCACGCCGGTGCTCGCCCGCGATTGCCGGGCCGTGCCGGTGGGGCCGCTGCCCGCCGTACAGCGGCAGCAGCAGCCGGCGGCGCCCACGTCACCCGCTCCCGCGGCGCCCGCGACCGCTCCCGCGGCGGCGAGCATCCGCACGACACTCTCGCAGCCGCGCACCCATGCCGCCCTGCGCTCCGAACGGGCGCCCGTGAGCCCCGGGGGCAGTCGCCGCCCGCCCCGGTCGCGGCCGATCACGAGCGGCTGAAGCGGGCGGAGCCACCGCAATGCGCCGGGGCGCGGCCGGATTCCGGCCGCGCCCCGGCGCTTCCCGTGACGCGGTCAGCCCGGCCAGCAGCGGACGACGGTGCCGTCGCGCACCTCGAAGTTGATCCGGCCCGCCAGGTACTCCAGCGTGATGATGCTGCCGGGCGGCAGCGCCCGGACGGTCGTCCAGCCCCGGGCGCGGGCACGCCGCCCGGCCTCGTGCTCGTCGAGCCCGACATACGTGTCGGGTGCGTCCTCGGGCTGTTCCGGCGGCAGGGATCCCATGCCCTTCACCGTACGCATCCGTACACCAGTACCGCCATCCCCCGGCGGGGGCCGTGTCACATCTGTGTCACAAAGGAACGCGGCCGTGGGAGCGGAAAATAACGGCGTCCCCCAAGGGGTCACGAAGGCGCGCGAAGCATTCATTCGGAGAACCCCGGAAATTCGCCCGTACGGATTCAACCGTATGCTTTCGAGCATGTACGGGGCGCACCTTCCCGCACCATTCCCACATATCCGGAACCGTTTCTTCAGGTCACGGCCGGACGCGGACGCACAGGTCGTTGTCGGCGGTGTAACAGGGGGCCGCGCGGTAGCCGTCGCCCTGGTGCTCGGGGTACACGAAGACGTTCTTGCGGTCCCAGATGTCGTCGAGGATCCGGGCCACGCGGACGGCGGGGGCACCCTGCTCGGGACGCAGCCAGAGCTGCCAGAGCCGCTCTCTCCCGACGGTGCCGGAGGCGAGCGGCCCGTACGGGACGGTGAACGCGAAGGTGCCGCCCTCGCCGGACGCCTCGTCCCCTCCCCCGCCCTCGACGGGCAGCTCGTGGACCTTCCCCGCGTGCCGTGCCTCCGCCACCGCACCGGGCCCGAGCCGCGCCCCGTACAGCGTCCCTGTCACCCGGCAGTCGGCGGTCCCGAAGGAGAGGTCCCCGGCCTCGGCGTGCGGGGCGCGCACCCAGATGCGGACGGCGAGCCGCCCGTCGGCGGTGGGGTACGGGATGCGGGTGGCGACGGGGGCGCTCGGCCCGTGGACCCGGCCGACGAGGGCCCTGACGTCCCGGATGCCGGGTTCGACGGCGTGCTTCCCGATGTAGGCGTCCCAGCGGCCCTCGGCCAGCTCGACGGTGCTGGGCAGCACGGCCCGGGAATGGCCCTCTCCGGCGGGGGTGAGCGGCAGCCGGGTCTCCACCACCGGGTCGGAGCCGCGCAGCCGCAGGACGAGGACGGGTTCGGTGACGTCGGCGTCCACGACGTCGAAGGTGATGCCGCCGGCGGAGTCCGCGACGCAGTCGGCGCGTGGAGCGATGCGGCGGGCGCCCGTGGGCTCGGTCATGCGCGCTTTCCCTTCCGGAGGGTGTCGGCGGCCAGGTAGCGGACGGAGTAGACCGCGTCGAGCACGGCGCCCCGGGCCCGGTGGAGGAGGTCGTGGGCGGGACCGCGGCCCCGGACGGCCGCGCCCGTGCTCTGTGCGGCCAGTTCGGTGAAGAGGGCTTCGTGGCGCCGGGCTACCCGGGCCGGGTCGAAGCGCTCCGAGGCGGTGAGCGCGGCCCGTCCGGCACGGCACCGCAGCGCGTCGTCCTGGATGAGCCCGAGCAGGGCGTCCGCGATGGCCTCCACGTCCCCGACGGGGACGAGCCGTCCGTCCACGCCGTCCTCGATGATCTCGCCGGGGCCGTGCGGACAGTCGGTGGAGACCACCGGCAGCCCGCAGCGCATGGCCTCCACGATGGTCATGCCGAAGGACTCCAGCCGGGAGGTGACCGCGGCGACGGAACCCTTGACCCATTCGGGTTCGAGAGGGTTGGCGGGGCCCATCAGGAACACATGGTTGTGCAGCCCGTGCCGCTCGATGAGCGCGCGCAGGGCGTTCTTCTCGTTGCCGGTGGCGTCACCGGACCCGTAGATCCGCAGCCGCCAGTCGGGACGGGCGGCGACGACCTTCGCGAACGCCTCGACCAGCAGGTCGTACCGCTTGACACCGGTGAGCCGCCCGGCGGCCACGACCACCTTGGCGCTCCCGTCGGCGGGGGGAACGGTGGGCGCGGGCACGCTGTTGGGCACGGCCTCGATCCGTACGCCGGGCAGCTTGAGCCGGTCGCGGTAGGCGCGGGCGTCGGCCTCGGTGACCGTGGTGACGGCGTCGAGCAGCGGGTAGCGGAAGCCCAGCTCGCGGCGGAGCCGGTAGCCGTGCCCGTCGAGCGTGAGGTGTTCCTGGCCGACGCGGACGGGACCCTTGCGGGTCTGGCGGGCTATGTGGACGTTGAGCCCTGGCCGGGTGCCGACGACGACGTCCGCGTCCACGGTCCTCAGGTGCTCGGCGATCCGGGCGTCGGTGAGGCGGCTGTACTGCTTCCAGCGGCCGTCGCCGCGCGGGAACGCCTTGGCGGGCCGCCGGTGGTCGGGGTGGTCGCCGTCGTACGAGGGGCTCCCCTTCCGCAGGTCGACCAGGTGCCGCAGGGTGACCCCGCGGGGGGCGCCGAGGGTGGGGGCCTCGCGGTGCCGGAACACGGAGACGATCTCGACGTCGTGGCGGTCCGCGAGTGCCCGGGCGAGGTTGAAGGTGGTACGGATCGTGCCCCCGATGCCGTACGCGTTGTGGAGCAGAAAGGAAATACGCATCGCGTCGCCGCGTCCCCCTGAGGAAAGCCCTGCGCAGAATGGTGCAGGAAAAGTGCTGGTCGGAGATGGACTGTACTGCGCGATCACAGCCGTTTCTGACGGTCGGCCGACCGCTTCTGACACGGGATCAGCCGTCCGGGACGACGGTTCTCCCCTGTGAGATGCGGATCGGGCACTTCGGGTTGTCACGGCCGGTAGCCCAGTTGCGGGACTGTGGCGCAGTTCTCCGTCATCTCTCCCTGACTGACCCAGCCCCCGCCGGCTCCGCCCGTGCCGGTATCGCTCCAGCGGGCCACGGACAGGCAGGCGCGGGAGGTCCTGGGGGGTTCGGGAAGGTGCCGGAAGCGGGCAGGCAGCAGCAGTCCCCCGGCGGTGTAGGGCTCGTCGCGGTTCATGAACCGCTCGACACACTCACGGGTCAGGTCGTCAGCGGGGCAGGAGCGGGCGGCGTCGGTGAACCACATGGCGGCGGCCCAGCCCTCCAGCTGCCACTGGGAGCGCAGGGACACGTCCCCCATATGGGTGTCCATGGCCTCGCGGAACTCCCGTACCGCGGGGTGGGACGTCTCGTCGAAGTTGCGGCTGGAGCCCGTGACCCACAGGGCGTTGCGGCAGCGGGGAGCGGATCGGTAGTCGCGGGGGACGGCCGAGTTCCAGTTCTGCACGTTGGTGACCTTGGCGGTGACCGTGGCGCCGACCGCGTCCATGGCCTCGCAGAGCCGGGCATTGCCGTGGCTGTCGAGGGCGTCGAACACGAGGTCGGCGCCCTGGGCGCGCAGATCGGCGGCGACGGCCCGGAAGTTGGGCAGCGCGAAGTCGACCTGTTCGCCGATGACCCGGTAGCCCTCGGCACGGAGCCCCTCGGTGATGAGGCGGGCGTAGGCGGCGGAGGCGCTCTGGTTGTACGCGACGACCGCGGCCGTTCGGGCGCCCTCGCGCTCCTTGAAGTAGCGGTACACCTCGGTGCCGCCGTACATGACGCCGTCCCAGCCGGGGGACGCGCCGGTGCGGGGGGCGGAGCTGCCGTAGATGCTGTAGAGGTGCGGGTAGGTGTCGTACGCGGGACCGATGGGCTGGCCGCCGATGTCGGGGACACCGGCCTCGGAGACCCGGGGGGCGGCGGCGTAGTCGAGGGCCGTGGTGGCGACGAGCGCGAACACCTCTCGGTCCTGGACGAGTTCGCGGAAGCAGGTGTTGTTGCCGACGCCGCTGCCGCCGTCGTCACAGGTGAGGACCTCCACGGGGCGCCCGTCGAGGCCGCCGGAGGCGTTGAGGGAGGCGAAGTAGGCGAGGGCCCCGTCCCGGGGGCCGGTGAACGCCTCACCGCCGACGGGACTGGTGGCGCTCGCGATGATGCCGACACGCAGCGGCGCCCGGTCGGCGGTGCCGGTGGCGGGGCGGCGGGAGGCGAAGTCGCTCTCGGGGAGGCGGCTGCCGCAGGCCGCGCCCAGGGCGAGCAGGGGCAGCAGGGCGAGCAGGGCGACGCGCGCGACGGCGGTCCGCGCCGCCGCCCGGTGGGTGGCGGCGGCGCGGCGGTGGCGGGCGGGGTCAGCAGCCCGGGACATCCGGCACGGCATCGCCGCTGAGCTTCACCAGGGCGCACAGCGTGTTCTGGGAGACCTTCCAGACGTCGTCCTGGAGGACGGACGTGCCCTTGGAGGCGGGCAGCGGCGTGGCGGAACCGACCATCAGGTCGTAGGTGACCCCGGCGCGGGTGGCCGATTCGAAGGTGACGTCGGTGACCTTGGCAGTGGTCTCCTGGGCCTGGGGGTTGGCGGCGAAGGCGGTGAGGACCGGACGGAGCTGTTCGCCGTTCTCCAGCAGCGCGACCCGGTCGTCGGCCGGCGTGTCCGGGTTGAAGAAGTCGGCCCAGTTCTTCTCGATCTCGGCGCGCGCGGCCTCGGGATCGGCGGGCGCGTCGGCCGACGCGGTGCCGGTGGGCCGGGCGGTGGTCGGAGCGATGGCTGTGGGCGTCGGGGAGGACTCGGTCGTCGTGTCGCCGTTGTCGTCGCCGCACGCGGTGGCCAGCGGGACGAGGAGGAAGATCGCCGCGGCCGCCAGCGCTGTCGTGCGCGGGCGCCTGCCGGGGCTCTTGTGGACCATCTGGCTCACCACCGGGGTCGGTTGTTTCGCGGGCAGAGTGCGTTCCCCGGCATAGTGCAAGGAACCGGGACGTATCGCCAGCGGAGCGCCACGCAGGAGCAAGGGGGTTCGGATGCCGCGACTGTCGCGACTGCTGTGGTGGGCCGGGGTCACCGCGCTGGCGGCGGGAGCGGTGCTGTGCGTGCTGGGCTGGTACGGCGCCTCGGGCGAGCGGTTCGCGGAACGGCAGCTCCCGTATCTGGCGTCGAGCACGGTGCCGGGGGCGGCGCTGCTGGTGGCGGGCGCGGTGTGGACGACGGCGGCGCTGGTGACGGGTGTGTGGGAGGGGTGGCTGCGGGGCACGGAGGGGCTGGGCCCGGAGACGGGGACTGAGGCCGGATTCCGCCCGTCTTCTCCCGAGCCTCCGGTGCGGCTGCCGGGAGGCACGCTCGCCCACCGCCCGGACTGTCCGCTGGTGGCGGGTAAGCCCGGGCTGGTCCCGGCGGGTGGCGCGGGCCTGGAGCCGTGCCCGGTGTGCGAGCCGGAGGCACGGGACGGGGTCGGCGGCCGGGGACCGGGCGGGGACGGCGACGGGAACGGCGCGTGAGTTCGCTGACGTACGAACTGGTCCTGGCGGGGCTGGCGGTCGGCAGCGCGGCGGCGCTCACCGGCATCGGGCTGATCGTCACCTACCGGGCGACGGGCGTGCTCAACCTGGCGCACGGCGCGATCGCGATGGTGTGCGCGTATGTACTGCGCCATCTGGTGGTGGAGCAGGCATGGCCGCTGTGGCTCGCGGCGGGTGTGACGCTGCTGGTGGTGGCGCCGGGGATCGGGCTGGTGCTGGACCGGGTGGTGTTCCGTCCGGCGGCGGTGCTGGAGATGGGCCCCGCGCGGACGCTGGTGGCGTCGATCGGAGTCTTCGTCCTGCTCGTGGGCGGGGCGACGCTGGTGTGGGGCGGCGGGGCACGGGCGGACGCGCCGGTGCTGCTCGGTGACGACCCGTGGGCACAGCTCGGTGTGGTCGTGGCGGTGGCGGTCGCGGTGGGCGCGGTGACCCGCTGGACACGGCTGGGGCGGGAGCTGCGGGCGGTGGTGGACAACAGGGCGCTGGCGACGCTGGGCGGGATCGACGCGGACCGGGTGGCGGCGCTGGGGTGGGCGTTCGGCGCGTTCACGGCGGGGCTGACGGGGGCGCTGCTGGCGCCGTACGTGCGTCTGGACCCGTTCGGCATGCCGCTCCTGGTGGTCGAGGTGATCGCGGTCGCGGTGGCCGCGCGGATGCGGAGCCTGCCGGTGGCGGTGGTGACAGCGCTGGCGGTCGGCGTGGCCCAGGCCCAGCTGACGCGCTTTCACCCGTCCGGGTGGGCGGGGCCGCTGGTGCAGGCGCTGGGGGCGAACCTGTTCGTGGTGGCGCTGCTGGTGGCGGCACTCGCGGCCCCGGTGGTGGGGGCCGGGGCGCGGGACGTGCTGGCGCGGGGCGCCACGGCGGGGGCGCGGGTGCCGCCGGGCCTGTGGGCGGCGGTGGTGGTGCTGTTCCTGCTCCCGCTGGGGTTCGCGGGCTCGGACCTGCGCACGTCGGTGCAGGTCCCAGGGCTGGCGGTGGTGCTGCTTTCACTCGTGGTGGTGACGGGGAGGGGCGGTCAGATCTCACTGGGCCAGGCGGCGTACGCGGGACTGGGGGCGCTGTTCACGGCGCTGCTGGCGTCGGGGCGGATGCCGGGCTTCCCCGCGGTGCCTGAGCTGGTGGCGCTGCCGGTGGCGGTGGTGCTGGTGGCACCGCTGGGGCTGCTGACGGGCTGGCCGGCGATCCGCCGCCGGGGGCTGGCGCTGGCGCTGGTGACGCTGGCGGTGGGGGTGGTGGTGAGCCGCTTCGTCCTGGCCCAGCCGTACGCGACGGCGGGGCTGTCGGTGGTCCGCCCTGCGGGCTTCACCACGGACCGCCGCTTCTACGTGCTGGAACTGGTGCTGCTGGCGGGCGCGCTGGCTGCTGCGGCGGCGTTGCGGCGGGGCCGTACGGGGCGGGCGCTGGCCGCGCTGCGGGACCACGAGGAGGGCGCGGCGGCGGCAGGGGTGCCGGTGCCCGGGCTGAAGGTGCTGGCGTTCGTGGTGGGCGCGGCGCTGGCGGCGCTGGGCGGCGGACTGCTGGCCATGGGTGTGCGGGCCTTCGACGCGGCGGCGTTCGACCCGGTGGTGGGCCTGCTGTGGTTCGCCGCGGTCCTGGTCCTGGGCGCCGACAGCCTGCTGGCCCCCCTGGCGGGCGCGGCCCTCCTCGTGGGACTGGACGCTGGCGCCCGTGGCGGCACGGCCGCGGCGGCGGTCGGCCTCCTGGCCGCGCTGACGGCCCGCGTCCCGCCCCTGACCACCCTCCTCCGCACCCCCCGCCTCCTGAGGGGCGGCTCGGGGGGCCCGGCCGGCCCCGCGCCCGCCCCGGGC
>NZ_JADWYO010000010.1 GCF_022414595.1 Streptomyces sp. MUM 203J
CGAGCGTCTACGTGATCTACTCACCACCTGAAACCAAGTGGTGTTGCGACGACCCCTGGAACCCAAGGGGCGCTCACCGGGGCCCTGCCGTACCGGCACGGGCGCGCTACACGCCCACCGCTCCCAGCAGCGAACCCACCGCGTAGGTCACGCCCATCGCCAGTGCTCCGCCGCCCACCACCCGCACGACGGCCGGGCGGGCGGGGGCGACGCCCAGGCGGGAGCTCCACCAGCCGGTGAGGGTGAGGGCGGCCAGCACCGACAGGACGGTGACCCAGACGCGGGCGGAGGCCGGGGGCAGGACCATCGCCAGGAGGGGGAGCAGCGCGCCCACGGTGAAGGCGAGGAAACTGGCGCCCGCCGCATGCCAGGGGTTGGTCAGGGCGTCCGGGTCGATGCCCAGCTCCACCCGGGCGTGGGCACGCAGCGCGTCCCGTTCGGTGAGCTGCTCGGCGGCCTCGCGGGCCACGGCACGCGTCAGTCCGCGTGCGGCCAGCAGGTCGGTCAGCTCGTCCAGTTCCGCCGCCGGCTGCTCGCGGAGCTCCCGGCGCTCCAGGGCCAGCGCGGCCTTCTCGGAGTCGCGTTGCGTCGAGACCGAGACGTACTCCCCCACCGCCATGGACAGGGAGCCGGCCAGCAGGCCCGCGAGGCCGGCCGTCAGCAGCGTCGCGCGGTCGGTCGTGGCGCCCGCGACACCGACGACCAGGCCCGCGGTGGACACGATGCCGTCGTTGGCGCCGAGCACCGCGGCACGCAGCCAGTTCAGACGTGTGCCGAACCCGCTGTCGTGCGGTTCGTGCGGGGCCTCGGCCGGGATCGGTTCCGTCACGGAACAGAGCGTCCCACCAGCCTCGCCGCGCCGGTACCAACGGCACGCCTCACGCGGCCGTTTAATGCGTGGCCGTGTCGCACGCGCGTTCCCTAGACTCCCCGCGTGCGGGGACGGCTCCGCCGACGTGCTTCCTTCTCCAACCCTTCAGGTGGATCCACAGCGCGTCCACTCTCCGTCCCCGCTTCTCCGTTTCTTCTCTGCTGGGGGGATCTGCTTGTCCGTTCCCGGGCCCCTGCTGGAGGCCGTGCTGCTCCGGCGGCTGCGCACCGTCTACGTCGACGCCGCCGCGCCCCGCCCCGGCGACCCGTCGACCGCCGAGGGGCTGGCCGCCCTGGAGGCCGAGCTGCTCGACCGGGGCTTCGCGCCCGGCAGACGGCTGCGGGACGCGCTCGCCCGGCTGGGCCCCGCGGGGCTGGCCGAGGCCGGGAAGCGGCTGCTGGTCCTGCTCGACGCGGAGCTGGGCGCCGACCGGACGCACACACCGCTGTTCCGGGGCTTTCCGCACTCCGTCCCGGACGACACGTTCCAGCTGTACGTGGACCGGGTGTTCACCCTGCTGCTCCAGGCGCCCGACCAGCCGTGCGTGCTGTGCGGGACGGTGGGGTCGGTGCGGCCCGTCACGCCCTGCGCGCATCTGGTGTGCCGTGGCTGCTGGGACGGGGGTGACTACTCCGGCTGCCCGCTGTGCCATCGGCGGATCGACGGTGCCGACCCCTTTCTGAAGCCGTCGCCGGTCACGCGGTCACCGGAGGTTCCGGCCCGGCCGCTTCAGCCGCTCGACCTGGGGTCGGCCGGCCCGGCCGCCGACGCCGCGCGGACGCTCGGCGTGCTGCTCGCCCGCCGGACGCCGCTGTCGCCGCAGGACAGGGACGACCTGAAGCTGCTCGTGGGACACGCGCCCGCCGCGCTCGACTGGCTGCCGCGGGACGTTCCCGTACGGGAGTCGAAAGCGCTGGTCCTGGGGCGGCTGCTGCTCGCGCCGCGCACCCGGGACGCCGTGACGGCGCTGCTGCCCGAGCAGCTGACCACGGCGACCGACGTACTGCGGCTGCTGGCCGTGCTGTCGGGCGGGGAAGCGGATCTGCTGGCGCCGCCCCGGTTCCGGACGCCCCGCCGCGGTCTGCGCCGCACACTGCTCCGCGTGCTCGACGGGCTGCCGGTCGACTCGCTCGTGGAGGACCTGCTGCGCCACCCCGTCCTGTGGAAACGCGCGGGCGAGAGCCTTCATCCGTTCGAGTGGCATGCCCGTCACCCCAGGGCGGCGCTGGCGTTCGCGCTGGTCCGGGGCACCGACCTGGACTCCGTGTCGTTCGGGGACGCGCTGCGGGCAACCGCCGCCGAGCACCCGGCGGCCGTGCGGATCGAGGGCACGCGGCTGCGGGCGCGCACCTGGGGCGGCCGGGTCGAGGCGGCGCTGAGCGGCGGCGACCCCGACGGCGCGCTGCTGCCGCTGGCCGAGCGGCCGGGTGAACTGCTGCGGCGACTCGACCAGCTGCTGCGGCTGTACGGGGAGGCGGGGCCGGGCCCCGAGGCCCTGCGGCGGATCGCCCTGCACATTCCGCATGCCGGGGCGGGGCCGCTGCTCGCGGCGTACGGGCGGCTGCGGGCGCGCCATCTGCCCGGACACCGCCGGGTGTTCTTCCCACGCGGCCAGGTGGCCCGGTCGTACGCGGTCGACGACACCCGTCCGCCGCTGCCCGCCGCCGTCACCCGGCGGGTGTGCGGGCTGCTGGAGGCGGAGGCGCTGCGCCGGCTGGTCCCGCAGGACAGGGCGGACCGCTACCGGCTGGCCGTACTGGACACGGGCCTGGCCGGGGTCGCCGTGCCGTCGGCCCAGAGCGGGACGGCGAAGGCGGCGGTCTCGGTGCCGCGCGGCAGCACACTGCCGCTGCCGCCGGGCGAGGTGCTGCGGCTGTTCCTGCACTGGACGCAGCCGCCGCGCACCCGCGTCGACCTGGACCTGTCGGCCGCGCTGTACGGCGCCGACTGGTCGTACCGGGGGCTCTGCGACTACACCCGGCTCGTGTACGGGAAACGGGCTGCCGTCCACTCCGGCGACCTGACCTCCGCGCCCGCGCCGGACGGGGCGACCGAGTACGTGGACCTGGACCTCGCGGCGCTCCGCGAGGCGGGAGTGCGGTTCGTCGTGCCCACCGTCCTCAGCTTCGACGACATCCCGTTCGATCAGCTCCCGGACGTCTTCGCCGGCTTCATGAGCCTGTCCTCCCGCGGCGGGCGCGGCTCCGCCTACGACCCGAGGACCGTGCGCCAGCGGTACGACCTGGCAGGCGAGTCACGCGTACAGGTGCCGCTGCTGGCCGACCTGGAGGAGCGGACGTTCCTGTGGACCGATGTGCACCTGTCGTCCTCCGGCGGCCACCACAGCGTGGGGCGCCACCGGACCGGCCTGGGGCGGATCGGCGAGGACCTGTCCGGGTACTTCGCCTCCGGCCGTACGACACTGTGGGACGTGGCGGTGTGGCATGCCGCCGCCCGCGCGGAGGAGACCGTCGTCGTACGGGACGGTGAACTGCTGCATTACACGCGGCGGCTGGGCGAGACGCTCGGCGGCTTCGCCCGGCGCATCCGCACGGGCGGAGAGCCGGACCTGCTGCGGCAGGCGGACTCCCCGGCGGCGGAGGCCGGGCGGGCCGCTTCGCACAAGCGGGTGCTGCTGGCGCTGGTGGACGGGGACGTGGCCCCGGAGGGGGCGTCGGGGACCGTGTACCGGCTGCTGCCGGGGGCGGTGGACGGCTGCGGCCTGGCCCAGGCGGCGGCCGGGGACCTCGTGGCGGAGCTCGGCTGAGGCGGCGGGCGGCCACCGGGGCCCGGGTGCGCGTCGGCACGGCCTTCGCGACGGGGGCGCCCAACCGGTGTGCGGGGAGCGGCGGGTGCTCCGTTCGCGCTCCGGCCCGTGTCGACGGCGGCTGCGGACGGGGCGCCCGGTTCGGAGAGTGTCGGTGGCGGGCTCTATTCTCGTTGACCATGCTCGACGACCCGACGACAGCAGCAGCGTGGCCGACCGCCTACCCGCAGGGATATGCGGTGGTCGACGTGGAGACCACCGGGCTCTCCTCGCACGACCGGATAGTGTCGGCTGCCGTCTACCGGCTCGACGCGCGGGGCGAGGTCGAGGACCACTGGTACACGCTGGTCAACCCGGAGCGGGATCCCGGCCCGGTGTGGATCCACGGGCTGACGGCGGACATGCTGGCGTCGGCGCCGGTCTTCCCCGACGTGGCGGCGGAGTTCTCCGCGCGGCTCCAGGACCGGGTGCTGGTCGCGCACAACGCGTTCTTCGACTGGTCGATGATCTCCCGCGAGTACGCGCGGGCCGAGCGCACCGCGCCCGTGCGGCAGCGTCTGTGCACCATCGCGCTGGCCCGGGAGCTGCGGCTGCCGCTGCCGAACATGAAGCTGGAGTCGCTGGCCGCGCACTTCGGAGTCGTACAGCGCCAGGCGCACAACGCGCTGGACGACGCGCGCGTGCTGGCGGAGGCGTTCCGGCCGAGCCTGCACACTGCGGCGGAGCAGGGCGTGCGGCTGCCGTTGCTGGAATGCCGGCCGCTCGTCGAGTGGACCTCGCCCGCGCCCGCGTCGCCGTCGGGGGCCACGCCCCGGATCGGCCGTCAGGCGTCGTACGGGTGGCGGCCCTCACGCAAGCGCCCGGCGTGCCCGTACCCCAACCCCGGCCGCTACGAACCGGACGAGCCTCTCAAGCAGGGCATGCGGGTGGCGTTCTCCGGCGACACCTCCGTCGAGCGGGAGCTGCTGGAGGACCGCACGACCGAGGCGGGCCTGCACGTGGCGACCAGCGTGTCCCGGCTTACCAGCCTGCTCGTCACCAACGACCCGGACGCCGGCACGTCCAAGGTGGCCAAGGCAAGGGCCTACGGCACGCCGGTCGTCGACGAGGCCGCCTTCACCCAGCTGCTGCGGGACGTCGCACCGGCAGACCCTCCGGTGCGGCCCGCGAACGGGTGACCGCCGGGCGTGCCCTCCCGGCGCGCGGGCGCCGTGCGGCCCGAGCGGCGACGGCGGCTTCCACCCGGGTGACCCGGCCCCGGCCCTCTGCACCCGGGAACGGCTGGGTGAGGACTTCCTGAGCCGTGCGGCGTTCCAGCCGAAGGACGCGGGTACCACGCGGGCTGCCTGACGGCGCGAAGGCCGCTCTCCCGCTGCCCCACGGCGGGGTCCGAGCCGGGAGAGCGGGGTGCCGAAGGGGCCGTCGGCTACACCGCGGAGCCGACCTTGTCCACGATGCCGGCCTTGCCCTCCGCACGGGCGCAGTGCGCGCCGCAGTACCAGTGCCCGTCCGCCTCGACGCCCTGGCCGATGATCTGTACCCGGCAGTGCTCGCAGATGGGGGCCATGCGGTGGATCGCGCAGGCGAACGAATCGAAGACGTGGCGTGCCCCGTCCCGGGTCTCGACGGTGAAGGCCAGCTCGTAGTCGTTCCCACACACTTCGCAACGTGTCATAGGCCGCATCGTCGGGGGCGGAGGGAACGCTCGCAAGCTGACATCGCCACGCCGGCCTCGGGTTCCCCCTGGTCGGCGTAGCGACGCCGCCGACGGGCAGATCCTCGCTCGCACCCGTGTCCGCCCCTCACCGCGCCGGGCCCCGCCGGGCCGGATCCAGCGGGCCGGAGCGGAGCAGCGATGCCGCATGCCCCCGGTGGGCGCCGGTGTGCGACGACCGGGGGCGGGGGCGGCTCCTCCCGGGGGCGGAGGTACGGTCATGGGGTGTACCGCTTCCTGTTGTCCCGGCAGTGGGTGATCCTCACCCTCGTCGCCCTCGTCCTCATCCCCGTGATGGTCGAGCTGGGCTTCTGGCAGTTCCACCGGCACGAACGCCGGGTCGCCCAGAACGCCCTGATCGAGGACAACCTGACGGTGGAGCCGGTGCCCGTGACCGAACTCACCTCGCCCGGCCACACGGTTCCCCGTGGGGACTACTGGCGGCATGTGACGGCCACCGGCACCTTCGACACCGGGGACGAGGTCGTGGTCCGCCGCCGGACGAACGCGGACGACCGCGTCGGCTTCCACGTGCTGACTCCGCTGGTCCTCGACGACGGGCGGACCGTCCTGGTGAACCGTGGCTGGGTGCCGGCCGGGCCCGACCAGCGGGCGTTCCCGGAGGTCCCGCCCCCGCCGGAGGGGCGGATCACGGTGACCGGGCGGCTGATGGCCGACCAGACCACGCACAGCAGCGGCATCAAGGACCTGCAGGGGCTGCCGCCCCGGCAGGTCATGCTGATCAACAGCGAGCAGCAGGCGGAGCTGCTGGGGCGTACGGTGCTGGGCGGCTACCTGGACATGACGGCGCCCGAGCCGTCGGGCGGGTCACCGGAGCCGGTTCCCGAGCCGGATCACGACTCGATCGGTGCGCACATGGCGTATGCGGTTCAGTGGTGGCTGTTCGCGGCGGGGGTGCCCGTGGGGTGGGTGATCCTGGTCCGGCGGGAGCGGCGGGACCGGGCGGCGGCCGCGGCGGGCGCGGACCGGGTGCCGGAGCCCGTCGACTAGCGACCGCCCTCGGGGCGCATGGCAGGGCTGATTGGGGTTTCGTCGGCGCGGGAACACGCCAAAGCGTGACCCAACGTATCGAGGACTATGCCCTCATCGGGGATCTGCAGACCGCCGCGCTGATCGGCCGGGACGGATCCGTCGACTGGCTCTGTCTTCCCCGCTTCGACTCGGGGGCATGCTTCGCCGCGCTGCTGGGCGACGAGAACAACGGCCACTGGCGGATCGCCCCCTCCGGGGCGCGTACCTGCACCCGGCGCGGCTATATGGGTGACTCCCTGGTCCTGGAGTCCGTGTGGGAGACCCGCACCGGCACGGTCCGGGTCGTGGACTTCATGCCGCAGCGCGACCGCACCCCCGATCTGATGCGGATCGTGGAGGGGCTGAGTGGCCGGGTCGAGATGTCGGCGGTGCTGCGGCTGCGGTTCGACTACGGGTCGATCGTGCCGTGGGTGCGCCGCGCGGACGGTCAACGGGTCGCGGTCGCCGGGCCGGACGCCGTATGGCTGCGGTGTGAGCCACAGGTCAAGACGTGGGGTCAGCAGTACAGCACCTGGTCGTCCTTCACGGTCGGCGCCGGGGAACAGGTGGCGTTCTGCCTCACCTGGCATCCGTCGCACGAGCCGCGCCCGCCGCTGGTCGATCCGCGGGAGGCCCTGGCGCACACCCTGGAGGACTGGAAGTCCTGGGCTTCCCGGTGCGCCTACGAGGGCCCGCACCGGGAGGCGGTGATGCGGTCGCTGATCACGCTGAAGGCCCTCACCTACGCGCCGACGGGCGGCATCGTGGCCGCGCCGACGACGTCCCTGCCGGAGGAGATGGGGGGCGTACGGAACTGGGACTACCGCTTCTGCTGGCTGCGGGACGCCACACTCACCCTGCAGGCCCTGGTGTCGGCCGGGTACGGGGAGGAGGCCGCGGCCTGGCGCGACTGGCTGCTGCGGGCGGTGGCCGGCGACCCGGCTGACCTCCAGATCATGTACGGGCTGGCGGGCGAGCGGCGGCTGCCGGAGCTGGAGGTGCCCTGGCTGCGCGGCTACGGGGGCGCGCGGCCGGTGCGGATCGGGAACGAGGCGGTGAGCCAGCTCCAGCTGGACGTGTACGGGGAGGTGCTGGACGCGCTGCACCTGGCGCGGGAGGCGGGGATGCCGCCGGAGCGGCACGCGTGGGCCCTGCAGCTGAGCCTGCTCGGGTTCCTGGAGTCGACCTGGCGTCAGCCGGACGAGGGGCTGTGGGAGGTGCGCGGAGGGCGGCGGCACTTCGTGCACTCGAAGATCATGGCGTGGGCGGCGGCGGACCGCGCGGTGCGCACCCTGGAGGCCGACCCGGCACTGCCGGGCGATCCGGCCCGCTGGCGGGCGATGCGGGACGAGGTGCACCGGGAGGTGTGCGCACGGGGGTACGACCCGGCGCGCAACACGTTCACACAGTCGTACGGCTCCAGGGAGCTGGACGCGGCCGCGCTGCTGATCCCCCGGGTGGGCTTCCTGCCGCCGGACGACCCCCGGGTGGTGGGCACGGTCGACGCGGTACGGGAAGAACTGGGGGTGGGCGGTCTGGTGCGCCGCTACAGCGTGGACGGGCCGTCGGTGGACGGGCTGCCGGGTGGCGAGGGAACGTTTCTGGCCTGCTCGTTCTGGCTGGTGGACGCGCTGCGGTCGATCGGGCGGCGGGAGGAGGCGCGGGAGCTGTTCGCGCGGCTGCTGCGGCTGCGCAACGACGTGGGGCTGCTGGCGGAGGAGTACGACCCGGCGGCGGGCCGCCAGCTCGGCAACTTCCCGCAGGCGTTCAGCCATGTCGCCCTGGTGGTCGCGGCGGTCGCGCTGGCCGAGGAGGACGCGGCAGGATAGGCACATGGATCTTGGACTGAAGGACCGGGTGTACGTGGTGACGGGCGCCTCGCGGGGGCTCGGCCACGCCTCGGCGAAGGCGCTGGTCGCGGAGGGCGCGAAGGTCGTCGTCTCCTCGCGGGACGCGAAGGCGGCCGAGGACGCGGCGGTCGAACTGGGTCCGCAGGCGGTCGGGGTGGCGGCGGACAACGCGGACCCGACCGCTCCGGACATGCTGATCGCGGCGGCCCGCGCGCACTTCGGCGGCTTCGACGGCGTCCTGGTCAGCGTGGGCGGCCCGGCGCCTGGCTGGGCGGCGGACAACACGGACGAGCAGTGGCGGACGGCGTTCGAGTCGGTGTTCCTCGGCGCGGTGCGGATGGCCAGGGCGGCGGCGGCAGCGCTGCCGGAGGGCGGGGTGATCGGCTTCGTCCTGTCGGGTTCGGTGCACGAGCCGATCCCCGGCCTGACCATCTCCAACGGGCTGCGGCCCGGGCTCGCGGGATTCGCCAAGTCGCTGGCGAACGAGGTGGGGCCGCAGGGCATCCGGGTGGTGGGCCTGCTGCCGGGCCGGATCGACACGGACCGGGTACGGGAGCTGGACACACTGTCCGGCGACCCGGCGGCGGCGCGGGCCGGGTCGGAGGCCCGGATTCCGCTGCGGCGGTACGGGGCGCCGGAGGAGTTCGGCCGTGCGGCGGCGTTCCTGCTGTCACCTGCGGCGTCGTATGTGACAGGGGTCATGGTCCCGGTGGACGGCGGGGCGCGGCACGGGTTCTGACGTTCCGTCCTTGGGGTGGGGCCGTGACGGGGGGCGCCCCGGGGCACTGCCCGTCACGTGACCCGGCCCACCCTGCGGCCGGCCGCCCTGACGTGGACCTCGACCGGCAGCACCGGGAGGCCGGTCGTGGCGCGGGCGTGGTGCAGGACCGTGTCCGTCAGCGCGGTGAGCATGAACGCCGGGTCCGCGTCGGGCTCCACGTACAGGGACACGTACGCCTCCGGCGCCGCCCCGGCCCCGGTCAGCCGGACACGGGCGCGGGCCACGCCGTCGACCGCCTCCGCCTCGGCCTCCAGCGCCGCCTCCAGGGCACGCCCCCTCAGCGTCGCGGCGCCGCCGTCGTGGGTGTCCACCAGTACCTCGGGCGCCCGGGGCCGCCGTAGCTGGGCGGCCAGCCACATCAGGGCCAGCACCACGAGCACGGCGAGCGCGGCCATGACGGCCGGCCACCACCAGGCCCGGTCCTGCCACCGCTCCCGCGTCGCCTCGCTCAGCAGCACCGCGTCCGGCGCCGCGCCCAGTCCGGCCACCAGGACCGCGCCGCCCGCGCCGAGCAGCAGCAGCCCGGCCAGCGCGATCAGCGCGCGGTTGCCGCCGCGCGGCCCGGCCGTCACGCGTGGCCCCCGTCCAGCCGGGTGACCCGCACGGTCACGGTCGGCGGGTGGGTCAGGTCCAGCTCCGCCACGCCCGCCGCGAGCGCCGCGTCCAGGTCGTGCCGTACCTCCTCCAGGTCCCTGAAGTGGGACTGCGCCCGGACCAGCGCCGTACCGCGCCGTACCCGGACCCGTACCGACCAGACACCCGTCACCTCCATGGCCCGCTCGCGCAGGACGAGCGCCACCGCGTCCCGGTGCAGCCCCGCCCTCACCGAGCCGGTCCCGTGCCGCATCGGCAGGACCCCGCGCAGCCCGGGAGTCGCGGCGAGCACCAGCAGCCAGCCGCCGAGCAGTACGGCTACGGCTGCCCCGGCCAGCAGCCACGGGTCGTCCAGCGGGCGGACGGCCAGCTCGTCGGCGAGGGCCCGCCGCCAGCGCATGGCGGGCCGGTCCAGCCGTACGGCCGCGATGTCGTAGAGGAACAGTCCCGCGCCGGCGGCGACGGCCAGCGCGACGAGGGCCGCGGGCACACGACGGGCCGACCAGAAGCGGTGCCGGGGGTGCGGGCCGGGCCCGGCCGTCTGATGCCCGCTCATCCGGTCACCCCGTGGGCGGTCTCGCCGAGCCCGGCGTGGGTCGGGTGCAGCCGTTCCACGTGCACGGCCGCCTCCGGGACGGCGAGCCCGGTGAGGGACTCGATCCGCCGGACGACCTGCCGGCGGACGGCCGCGCACTGGGCTCCGAGGTCGGTGGGGTAAGCGAGTTCCAGCACGACCCGGACCCGGGCGCTGTCCCGGTGGACGACGGCCGAGGCCTGCGGGCGGCGGGCCTGCCCGGGCGCGGGGGCGGTGCGGAGCGCCTCACGGGCGGCCTGGGTGGCGATCCTCGCGACGGCGCGGTCCGTGAGAGTGGTCGCCCCGCGGTCGGCGGGCGGCACCGGGTTGCCCGACGGCACGGCGCTCACCGCCGCCGGTCGTCGCGGTAGCGGTCGCGGCTGCGGAAGAAGTCGCCGGGTTCGAGGTCGCCGTCGAGCAGTCTGCCCGCCACGAACCCGATCGCGCCCAACGCGGCGACCAGCAGAAACGCCCCGAATCCGCCGAAGTAGCCGGCGAAGCCGAGGGCCATCCCGGCCACGAGGCCGAGCGGCGCCATGCTTCCCATCGTGCTGCGCTCCCTTCCGCCCCCGTGGCTGTCGTCACTGGACGCGGGTGTCCGGCGCCTCCTCGTCGTTGTCGTCCTCCGGCAGCTTCACGTCCGTCACGGCGATGTTGGCCTCCACGACCTCCAGACCGGTCATCCGCTCCACGGCCGCGATGACGTTCTCCCGTACGGCCCGGGCCACGTCCGCGATGTGCACGCCGTAGTCGACGACGATCTCCAGGTCGAGAGCCGCCTGCACCTCTCCGACCTCGGCCTTCACCCCGCGGCCCGACCTGCTGCCGCCCGGCACCCGGTCGCGCATCGCGCCGAAGGTGCGGGACAGGCCGCTGCCGAGGTCGTGCACGCCGTCCACATCGCGGGCGGCGAGCGCGGCGATCTTCTCGACGACGCCGTCCGCGATGCTGGTCCGGCCGAGAGAACCCTCCTGGCCGGTGCTCTGTTCGCGTGCTTCCTCGGCGTCGGTCACGGCTTGCCCCTTTTGCGCGGGTTCGGTGTCCGGTGACCACCCTAAGCGCGGGACAACGCGTACGCCCCCGGCCGACGTCCGGCCGGGGGCGTACGGGTCGGGAACGGAGTCAGTCCGCGAGGCCCGCGAGGTCCCGCAGCCGACGCGCCTGGGCGGCGCGCTCCGCGACGCGCTGCTCCTCGTAGGTCCGCTCCGCCGCACCCCTCAGCAGGGCCTTGGTCTCGACGACGGCGTCACGCGGGGCGGCGAGCAGCGCGGCGGCCAGGTCGCGTGCGGCGCCGTCGAGCTCCCCTCCGGGCACGACGAGGTTGGCCAGACCGATGCGCTCGGCCTCGTCCGCGTACACGAAGCGGCCCGTGGCGCAGATCTCCAGCGCACGGGCGTAGCCGACGGCGGTGACGAGCGGCTGCGTGCCCGTCAGATCGGGCACCAGACCCAGGCTGGTCTCACGCATGGCGAACTGGGCGTCCTGGGCGGCGATGCGCAGGTCGCAGGCGAGGGCGAGCTGGAAGCCGGCCCCGATGGCGTGCCCCTGAACGGCGGCGATCGACACGATGTCGTTGCGGCGCCACCAGGTGAACGCCTCCTGGTACTCCGCGATGACGGCGTCCAGCTCGGCGTCATCGCCGCGCGCCAGGTCGAGGAAGGACGGTTCGCCGTCGAAACCCTCGGGGGTGAACGCCTGCCGGTCGAGCCCGGCGGAGAAGGACTTGCCCTCGCCGCGCAGCACGACCACACGCACGCTGCCCGGCAGCATCCGCCCCGCCTCTGCGAGTGCCCGCCACAGAGCGGGCGACTGGGCGTTGCGCTTGTCCGGGTTGGTGAGGGACACCGTGGCGACGGCGTCCTCGACGGTGAGCCTTACACCGTCCTTGTCGAGCAGGTCGAGGGCAGAGTCGAGCGAGGTCATACGGGCCTCCGGGTCCGGTGCAGATCGGTCGGAGGGCAGCGCTGTACGCGCGTGGATACGCGCGCACATGTCGTGCGTCTGCCGCCCCGACCGACAAATTACTGCACAGTAACCATCCGGTCGACCGGTCGGCCGTCAGACCTCCAGGGTCCGACGGCCGCGGCCGACCGGACGGGCACCGCCGGAACCAGTGGGCGCCGTACGAGCCGCGCTCGCCAGGTCAGGCCGAAGTGGCCTTCTTGCCTCGCGTCGCTCCGCCGCGTCCACGCAGCGTGACTCCGGATTCGGTGAGCATCCGGTGGACGAATCCGTAGGACCGGCCGGTCTCCTCGGCCAGGGCCCGGATACTCACACCGGCGTCGTACTTCTTCTTCAGGTCTGCCGCGAGCTTTTCGCGCGCGGCGCCGGTCACCCGGCTGCCCTTCTTCAGAGTCTCGGCCACCCGTGCCTCCTCATGGGAAGTGCGCTCTGGTCTTCTCATGATCACCCCTCCGCGTCCACATGGCCAGCCATTCGACGAGGTCTGTGACACAAGAACACCGAGCCGCGGCACGTCCGGCCCGTCCGTACAGCCGTGAACCGCGTCTGCGCGGGGAAGAAGTGCCAGGTCAGGGGTGATCCGGCAAGACCGGCGCGGCGCGGCCCCGGGAGCGGAGAAACCGCAGGACGCCACGCCGCGATATGAGATCGCCTCACTCAGATGATGGATCACGGCTCCGCCGAATGATCCAGACGGAGACGATCAACGTCTTCCGGGCGGGGTCCGGAGGGTCAGGCGAGGGCCACGAGGTCGGCGTAGTCGGCGCCCCACAGGTCCTCGACTCCGTCCGGGAGCAGGATGATCCGCTCCGGCTGGAGCGCGTCGACGGCACCCTCGTCGTGTGTGACGAGCACGACCGCGCCCTTGTAGGTGCGCAGCGCGCCGAGGATCTCCTCCCGGCTGGCCGGGTCCAGGTTGTTGGTCGGCTCGTCGAGGAGGAGGACGTTGGCGGAGGAGACGACCAGGGTGGCCAGGGCCAGCCGGGTCTTCTCACCGCCGGACAGCACCCCGGCGGGCTTGTCGACGTCGTCGCCGGAGAAGAGGAACGAGCCGAGCACCTTGCGCACCTCGACGAGGTCGAGGTCGGGTGCGGCGGAGCGCATGTTCTCCAGGACGGTGCGGTCCGGGTCGAGAGTCTCGTGCTCCTGCGCGTAGTAGCCGAGCTTGAGGCCGTGGCCCGGGTCGACCTGGCCGGTGTCCGGCTTCTCGACCCCGGCGAGCAGACGCAGCAGGGTCGTCTTGCCGGCGCCGTTGAGCCCGAGGATGACGACGCGGGAGCCCTTGTCGATGGCCAGGTCCACGTCGGTGAAGATCTCCAGCGAGCCGTACGACTTGGACAGGCCCTGGGCCATGAGCGGGGTCTTGCCGCAGGGCGCGGGGTCCGGGAAGCGCAGCTTCGCGACCTTGTCGGACTGGCGGGCCTCCTCCAGGCCGGAGAGGAGCTTCTCGGCGCGGCGGGCCATGTTCTGCGCGGCGACCGTCTTGGTGGCCTTGGCCCGCATCTTGTCGGCCTGCGCGTTGAGGGCGGCGGCCTTCTTCTCGGCGTTCTGCCGCTCGCGCTTGCGGCGCTTCTCGTCGTCCTCGCGCTGGCGCTGGTAGAGCTTCCAGCCCATGTTGTAGACGTCGATCGCGGAGCGGTTGGCGTCCAGGTAGAAGACCTTGTTGACGACCGTCTCGACGAGGTCGACGTCATGGGAGATGACGATGAAGCCGCCCCGGTACGTCTTCAGGTAGTCGCGCAGCCAGGCGATCGAGTCGGCGTCCAGGTGGTTGGTCGGCTCGTCGAGGAGCAGGGTGTCCGCGTCGGAGAAGAGGATGCGGGCCAGCTCGATACGGCGGCGCTGACCGCCGGAGAGGGTGTGCAGCGGCTGGCCCAGCACGCGGTCGGGCAGCCCCAGCGCGGCCGCGATCGTCGAGGCCTCGGCCTCGGCGGCGTACCCGCCCTTGGTGAGGAACTCGGTCTCCTGACGCTCGTACTGCTTGAGCGCCTTCTCGCGGGTGGAGCCCTTGCCGGTCGCGATACGGTCCTCGTTCTGCCGCATCTTGCGGATCAGGACGTCGAGACCGCGGGCGGAGAGGATGCGGTCGCGGGCGAGCACGTCGAGGTCGCCGGTGCGCGGGTCCTGCGGGAGATAGCCGACCTGGCCGGAGCGGGCGATGGTGCCGGCAGCCGGGATGCCCTCGCCCGCGAGGCACTTGGTGAGCGTCGTCTTGCCGGCGCCGTTGCGGCCGACGAGGCCGACGCGGTCACCCCTGGCGATGCGGAAGGACGCGTTCTCGATGAGTACTCGGGCGCCGGCGCGCAGCTCAAGGCCGGTGGCGGTGATCACGGTCAGACTCCAGGGCGGTTCGTACGGCGGAAGGACGGCAGGGTGCGCGGAGCGCTCGGGTGCGGTGGCTGCTGTGGTTCCAGTGCCGTCTAATGCGCGGGGAGAATGGCCATACGGGCCATTCTAACGGTCACGTGCAAGCACTTTTCCGCACCCAACTGCCCTGCCGGGGCCGTGATGTCGGCTGTGACCACGGGACCGGCAGCCAGTGAGATCCGCGTCACATCACAGAGGGTGACTGGCATGGGGCCGGAGATCCGGAGCGGGCGCGGCGAGGACGGCCCGCGGTGCACCTGTCCCGCGGGCGCGGGGCACGATCAGGACCCCGGTGCAGCCGTTCTGATTCCGGCGGAATGGCCGGTACGACACGGAGTGCGGCGCTGTCCTGCACGCGGCCGCGCCGCGCGGACACGGCGTGGTGATGCCGGGCCCGGACGGGGGGCGACGGTTTGTCGGCCCCGGGTCGTGACGGACGCCTGCCGACGGGGGTCTGCGTCATGGCGGACGAGGTCGACGTGCACCACGCGGGAGCCTCGGAGCACGGTCCGTGGACCCTGTCCACGGACCGGTTCCACGGCTCGCGGGGCCGTCTCGCGCGGGACGCCGAGGGTGACCCTCCGGGGCTTCGGCGCCCGCGCCCCGCGGCACTCGCCCGGGTGAGGCGCACCCCGGCGAACCGGGGCCGGGCGGTCAGGCGGCGCCGCCGGTGTGGACCTGGAAGGCCGCGCGGCGCAGCGCCTTGGCGAGGGCCGGGTCCGGATGGGCGGCGGCCAGGGCGACCAGGACCTGGACGGTGCGGGGGTGACCGACCGCGCGGACCTCTTCGAGCAGGGCGGGGACGGTTCCCTGCACGGCGGACTCCAGGTGGCGGACCAGCAGATCGCTCTCACCGTGGTCGGTGACGGCCGCCGCGGTGTCCACCCACAGCCAGGTCGCCTCGTCCCGGGTGAGCACCTCGGGGGCGTCGTCGGGGTCGGCGCCCTCGTGCTCGGCCAGCCAGATCAGGGCGTACGGCCGCAGCGCGGGTTCCCCGGCGACGGCCCGTACCTCGGGCTCGGCGGCGGCGCCGACGGCCCGGAGCGCCTCGAAGGCGAGGCCGCGCAGCAGGGCGTCGTCGCCGCGGGCGACGGCGAGCAGCTCGGTGACGGCACTGCTCACGGGCCGGGCGGCGAGCCAGGCGCGGTACTCGGCGCGGGCCGGTCCCGGGGTGAGCCGGGCACAGCCGCGCAGCATGTCCTCGGCGGACTGCTCGATGTGCCCGGCGGGGCTCTGCGCGGCGACGCAGATCTGCTCGAGCTTGACCCACACCGCCCAGTTGCCGAGCGGCGTGAGGGTGGCGTCCCCGTCGCCCAGCGTCAGCGCACCGACGGCGGCCAGCCCGTCGAGCGCCCACCCGAGCAGCCGGGCCAGCGGGGGCTCGCCACCGGGCATGCCCGGTGCGGCCGGACCGGGCATGCCGCTCGGCGCGGCACCGGGCGCGGTGTCCCCCGAGCCGTACGGGACCTCGCAGCGTTCCTCGCGGAGTTCCGCGACCCGTTGCCGGAGCAGGTCGAGCAGGGCCGGTACGAGGACGGGGCCGGCCGACAGGTGCAGCAGGGAGAGCACCTGGGGGACGGCCTCCACGACCTCCGCGACCTCCGCGGGCTCGGCGTCTCCGGGCACGGGATGGGCCAGCGACCAGGCGTCCAGCAGCGCGACCCAGCCGCGCAGCGCCGCGGAGTCGTCGCTGTCCCAGGCGCGCAGCCGCCAGCCGGGGCGAGCGGTGTCGCCGTGCAGTTCGACCAGCCCGGCCAGCCGGGCCCGGTCCCAGGCGACCCGCACCCGGGCCGGCGTCAGGCCGAGTGCGGCGGCGGCCCGTTCACGCTCGGTGGCGGAGGTGGGTTCGGTGACGCGGCCGCGGTGCTCCGCGGCCCAGTGTGCGACGCGTACGGCGTCCGCGAGGACCCGCCGGGCCTGACGGGCCAGCTCCGCCCGGGGCGGTGTGCCCTCCGGGGGCCGGGGCGCCGGGCGGGTACGCCGGGTGGCGACGGCCCGGCGGGCCGCGGCCAGCGGCCTCGCACGGACGAGACGGAGTCCGGAATTGCGCGCCGGTTGCTCATCAGGCTTTCGAGACGTCACGGGGGCAGTCTTCCCGCTGACGGCCCGAAAGCCCAAACGGAATGAGACGGACGCGGTGACAAAGAGCCAGGGAGGAGGCCTGTGGCGGGCCGGACGGAGGGTACGCGGGCGGGCCGCCGACGCGCTCCGGGCCGGGCACCGGGGCCCGGACACCGGCCGGGGCGGAGGACGAGGGCCGGACCGGGCGGACGTCCGGCGCGGACCGGGCCGCACCGGGTAGCCAGGGCCCGGACACCGGCCGGGGGGACGGCCGCGGGCCGACCGGACGGGTGCGGGGTGCGGGCCGGGCGGCGAATCCGGAACGGCCAGCGGACACGGGCCGGGCCCCGCCGGGCGGCCAGGACCCGGACACCGGCCCGGCAGGAGGGCGGGGCGGACGGGCGCAAGACCGACCCGGGCCACACCGGGCGGGCGGCCCGGTGGCGGCTGAGCGGAGACACGACGTGGGCAGGGCCGCGCCGGAGGCCGGTGTGGGGCCGCTTCAGACCAGGGGGACGAGGAAGCGGCGCAGCGACTCCTCGTAGCGGTCCGGGTCGGCGTTCCACATCGCCGCGTGCGGGGCGCGGCTGACCGGGCGGAGAGTCACCAGGTCGGGGCGGCGGTCCGCCAGGGCGCGGGAGGTGTCCCAGGGCGCGATGTGGTCGTCCGGCCCGTGGTAGATCAGCGCGGGTACGCGCAACGCGTCCGGGTGGGCCGCCTCGGCCAGCAGGTCCGCGTGACGCCCGGTCCTGCCCCGGGCGGCGCGCACGGCCAGGGGCAGGAGCCCGGCGGGCACCCGCCGGGCGGTCGCCAGGGCGCGCACCGTGGCCTCCCAGTCAAGCACCGGCGAGTCGAGGACGAGGCCGCAGACCACGTCGCGGTGTCCGCTGCGGGAGGCCGCGTGCAGGGCCATGGCGGCGCCCGTGGACCAGCCGTACAGGATGACCCTCCGCGCCCCGTGCAGCACGGCGTACCGGAGGGCGGCGTCCAGGTCACGCCACTCCGAGTCCCCGAGGTGGCCCAGGCCGTCCGCCGGGCGGGGCGCGCCCGGGTCGCCGCGGTACGCGACGTCGAGGACCGGCAGCCGGTGGGCGGCCAGGAAGCCGAGCAGGTTCAGCGGGTGCTCGCGGGTGGTGCCGAGGCCGTGGACAGTGATCACCCAGGTGGTTCGGGCGCCCGGCACGTACCAGGCCGGGAGCGGACCCAGCTCGCCGGGCACGTCCACGCTCTGATGGGCCAGGCCGAGCGCGGAGGACGGGGTTCCGGTGTGCAGCCGGGGGGTGAGTCTGACCCGGCAGCCGGCGTCGAGGAGTCCGTGCTGGACCCGCTCCAGTCGGCGTACGACGCTGTCGGGGGCATGCGGCACGTCGTCCAGGACGGGGCCGACGACGGCGTGGAGGCCCGGGGCCTCCAGGCCGTACACGCCGGGCCGCAGGGACGCGAGCGTGCGGCTGAGGGTGACGCGGCCGGGGCCGGTGGCGTGGACGGTGAGCCGGGGCTCGCCGGGAAGGGGGTTGTTGGGGCGCGGTCTGAGCGCGGCGCCCCCGGCGTAGCGGGCGGCGGCGAGGGTGGCCGCGCCAAGGGCCACGACGGTGGTGGCGGCGGTCGTCGCCGCGGTTGCCGGACGCACGGGTTCAGTGTCGGTGCCGGTCGGGGGCGGTGCCAGTGGAGGCGGGTGGGCGGGTGACCCCCGTTCGGCTCCTTCCCGGCCCCGCCCCTCCCGTCTGCGCCGGTGCTCGGCCCCGGCGCGTGGGGGCTCCGCCCGGATCCGTGTCGCGGCTTCGCCGCTCGTCCTCACGCTCCCCCGGAGGCGCTCCCGGACGGGCCTGACTGGCCGTAGCCGCTCAGCTTGCTCGTGGCCTCCGCCAGTTCCCGCTCCGTCAGCAGTGTCGGGGTCCGGCCCGGCGCCGCCGTCGCGGTGAGCCAGAGGCGGGCCATCCACTCCAGTTGGGCCGTGCGGTCGTAGGCCTGGGCCAGGGTCGAGCCGTAGGTGATCGTGCCGTGGTTGCGGAGCAGGCAGCCGGTGCGGCCGCCGGACAGGGCGGCGAGCATGCCGTCGGCCAGTTCCCCGGTGCCGTACAGGGCGTAGGGGGCGACACGGACAGGGCCGCCGAGGGCTCCCGTCATGTAGTGGATGGGCGGCAGCTCGTCGACGAGCGTGGAGACTGCCGTGGCGTGGACGGCGTGGGTGTGCACCACCGCGCCCGCGTCGGTCGCCCGGTACAGCGCCAGGTGCATGGGGAGCTCGCTGGTGGGGGCCAGGGTGCCCAGGACCCGGGTGCCCTCCAGGTCGACGGCCAGCAGATCGGACGGCGTCAGGCGTTCGTAGGGCACTCCGGTGGGGGTGACCAGGACCAGGTCCCCGACCCGTACGGAGACGTTGCCCGAGGTGCCGACCACAAGCCCGTCGGTGACCGTTCTGCGCGCGGTGGCCACGAGGGCGTCCCACGCCTGTTCGAGCGATGCGGAAGTCGGTCCGGTCGTCGGTCTCTCATCGGTCGCCATGGGGCGATCATGCCGTGGGGCGAATCCCTCCGAAAGTGACGAGCGTCTCTTCCTGGCTCATCCTCGCCCCCTCAGCGGACCCCCGAAGCCCGGAAAACCGGGGCTCGCACACAAACGGAAGGCCGTCCCACGGCTTGAGACACCACAGGAACCCCTCCAGTTCACCTTCCGTTCACCCAGGTTGCCTACGTTCGGCGGGCTACTGACGTCGAACGATTGCCTGGGTAAATGGAACACATCACGCTGCTGCTCGCGATTGTGATCGTGACAGCCCTCGTGTTCGATTTCACAAACGGTTTCCACGACACCGCCAACGCGATGGCCACCACCATCTCGACCGGTGCGATGCGACCCAAGGCCGCGGTGGCCATGTCGGCCGTTCTCAACCTGGTGGGCGCGTTCCTGTCCGTGGAGGTCGCCAAGACGATCTCCAAGGGACTTGTCGACGAGACCGGGATCCAGCCTGAAGTCATCCTCGCCGCACTCGTCGGCGCCATCCTCTGGAACCTCGTGACCTGGCTGGTCGGTCTGCCGTCCAGCTCGTCCCACGCCCTCATGGGCGGTCTGGTCGGCGCCACCGTCGCCTCGATCGGCTTCAGCGGCGTCAACGGCGGCGTCGTCCTCACCAAGGTGCTGATCCCGGCCGTCGCCGCCCCGGTGGTCGCCGGCCTGGCCGCGATGTTCGCCACCCGCTTCACCTACAAGGTGGACAAGCAGGTCGACGCCGAGACCGGCCGCAAGGGCTACAAGGCCGGCCAGATCGCCTCGGCGGGCCTGGTCTCCCTCGCCCACGGCACCAACGACGCTCAGAAGACCATGGGCATCATCACCCTCGCCCTGGTCACCGGCGGCGTCCTCGCGCCGGGCTCCAACCCCCCGCTCTGGGTCATCGTCTCGGCCGGTCTGGCCATCGCGCTCGGCACCTACCTGGGCGGCTGGCGCATCATCCGCACCATGGGCAAGGGGCTCACCGACCTCCAGCCGCAGCAGGGCTTCTCCGCCCAGACCGGTGCGGCGACCGTCATCCTCGCCTCCTCCCACCTGGGCTTCTCGCTCTCCACCACGCACGTCTGCTCCGGCGCCGTGATGGGCGCGGGCCTGGGCCGCAAGGGCGGCGTGGTCCGCTGGTCCACCGCCACCCGGATGTTCGTCGCGTGGGGCCTGACCCTGCCGGCCGCCGGACTGGTCGCCGCGCTGGCCGAGCTGGTCGCCCGTCAGGGCGACTGGGGCGTCACCGTCGTGGCCCTGTTCCTCGTCGCATCCTGCGCCGGCATCTGGCTCTTCTCCCGCCGCCAGGTCATCGACCACACCAACGTCAACGACGCGGACGGCGACGACCGGCCCCAGGGTTCCGAGGCCAACGCCACCGAGCCCGCCGGTGTCGTCACCACCGCCATCGCCGCCGTCAGCCCGCCGCCCGCCGGCGAGATCGTCGACGCGGACAGCGCCCTCAAGACCACCATTCCGGCACCGGCCACGGCGTCCTCGTCGGCTTCCGACGCGGCGCCCACGGCCACGGTGTAACGAAAGATCGGCAACGGAAACGCTATGAAAATCGACTGGGCAGCCCTCGGCTCCGTCTTCGGCGTGGGCCTCGTCGTCACCGTCGGGCTCGTCGCCCTGTTCAGCCTGGGCCTCGTCGGCCTCTCGAAGCAGAAGCAGCAGGCCGCCGCCGCACAGGGCGGCGCCGCCGCACTGGCGCGCACCGGCGCGTACGCCTGCTTCGCGCTGTGCGCCGCCGCCATCGCCTGGGGCATCTATCTGATCGTGGCCTGACGGCCGGATCGCTTCTCCCTGCGGTCGGCCGCCGTACCCCTTCGGGTGCGGCGGCCGACCGCTGTTCTGTGGGGCTGGGCACACTGTCCCGTCGCAGGTCACAGGTGAGTTGACGGGCCTTCGCGGAGCGTGGTGGACTTCCCGGGCCAGCTACCGCGGCAGAAGAGGAAGCCGGTGAGAATCCGGCGCGGTCCCGCCACTGTCACCGGCCCCGCGCGTCACGCGCGGCCGGGAGCCAGGAACTCTCACCGCCGGTTTCCGTCGAGCCAGGGCGCGGACCCTGAGTGAGGACATGTCGCCATGACCGGCACCCTTCCACCAGCGCAGAGACCCTCCTCCCCCAGCCCTCAGCGAGGCGTACCGGGCTGCTGAGCTGATGCGCGCTGATCGAGAACACCGCGTTTTTGCGTACGGCGCCGCTGCCGGGCTGCTTGCCGACCTGCTGCTCGGGGATCCCCGCCGGGGCCACCCCGTCGCCGCCTTCGGGCGCGCCGCGGGGGCCGTGGAGCGGGCGCTGTGGAACGACCACCGCGGCTGGGGGGCGCTCCACACTGCCGTGTGCGCCGGGGGCGCCGCCGCAGGGGCCGCGTTCGCCGCGCGCGCCGTGCGGCACCGGGAACCGGCTGCCGTCGCGCTGACCGCCGCCGCCGTCTGGGCCGTCGTCGGCGGTACGACCCTGGGACGCGAGGCCCGTGCCGTCGGCGGCGCTCTGGAGGCCGGAGACCTGGACGTGGCCCGGGAACGGCTGCCACATCTGTGCGGGCGCGACCCGCAGTCCCTGGACGGGCCCGCCATGGCGCGGGCGGTCGTGGAGTCCGTCGCGGAGAACACGTCCGACGCCGTGGTGGGCGCCCTGGTGTGGGGTGCGGTGGCCGGGGTTCCGGGACTCGTGGCCTTCCGGGCGGTCAACACCCTGGACGCCATGGTCGGCCACCGGTCGCCTCGCTACCGCCGCTTCGGCTGGGCGTCGGCGCGGCTCGACGACCTGGCGGGCTGGCCGGGCGCCCGGCTGACCGCCGCTCTGGCGGTTGTCTGCGGCGGTGACCGGCGTGGTTCCGTACGGGCGTGGCGGGACGACGCGCACCGGCACCCGAGCCCGAACGCGGGGCGGGTGGAGGCGGCGTTCGCGGGGGCCTTGGGCGTACGGCTCGGGGGCAGCCTCTCGTACGGGGGGCGGGTCGAGCACCGGCCGGTCCTGAACGGAGAGGGGCGGGACGCAGGGGTGGCCGACATCGAACGTGCGGTGCGGCTGTCGCGCCGGGTGAGCGGTCTGGCGCTCGCGGTGTGCGTCGGCGGGCGGCTCGCGTACGGGGCCTTCAGGGCCGGGAAGCGGAGGGCTTCATGAGGGGTGGGGGGCTGCTCGTCGCCGGGACGACCTCCGACGCGGGCAAGAGCGTCGTGACGGCCGGCATCTGCCGCTGGCTGGTCCGGCAGGGCGTGAAGGTCGCGCCCTTCAAGGGGCAGAACATGTCCCTCAACTCGTACGTGACGCGCGAGGGCGCCGAGATCGGGCGGGCCCAGGCCATGCAGGCCCAGGCCGCCCGGCTGGAGCCGAGCGCGCTGATGAACCCGGTGCTGCTGAAGCCCGGGAGCGACCGGTCCAGCCAGGTCGTGCTGATGGGCAGACCGGTCGGTGAGCTGAGCGCGCGCGGCTACCACGGGGGCCGGCAGCAGGCGCTGCTCGGCACGGTCGTGGAGTGCCTGGAGGAGCTGCGGGCCACGCACGACGCGGTGATCTGCGAGGGCGCCGGAAGCCCCGCCGAGATCAACCTGCGGCGGAACGACATCGTGAACATGGGCATCGCGCGCGCCGCCCGCTTCCCGGTGCTCGTGGTCGGGGACATCGACCGCGGCGGGGTCTTCGCGCAGTTCTTCGGCACGACGGCACTGCTGGCGGCGGAGGACCAGGAGCTGGTCGCGGGGTACCTCGTCAACAAGTTCCGGGGCGACGTGACGCTGCTGGAGCCCGGGCTCGACATGCTGTACGGCCTGACGGGCCGTCGGACCTTCGGGGTGCTGCCGTACGCCCACGGGCTCGGCATCGACGAGGAGGACGGGCTGAGGGTGTCCCTGCGGGGCGCGGTACGGGAGTCGGTCGTGGCCCCGCCGGTGGGTGAGGACGTGCTGCGGGTCGCGGTGTGCGCGGTGCCGCTGATGTCGAACTTCACCGACGTGGACGCGCTGGCGGCCGAGCCCGGTGTGGTCGTGCGGTTCGTGGACCGGCCGGAGGAGCTGGCCGACGCGGACCTGGTGGTCGTGCCGGGCACACGCGGCACGGTGAGGGCTCTGGCCTGGCTGCGGGAGCGGGGGCTGGCGGAGGCGCTGGTGCGGCGGGCTGCCGAGGGGCGGCCGGTGCTGGGGATCTGCGGCGGGTTCCAGGCGCTGGGCGAGCGGATCGAGGACGAGGTCGAGTCCCGGGCCGGTGAGGTCGACGGGCTGGGGCTGCTGCCGGTGGCGGTGCGGTTCGCGGTGGAGAAGACCTTGACGCGGCCGGCGGGTGAGGCACTGGGCGAGCGCGTGGACGGGTACGAGATCCACCATGGCGTCGCGGATGTACGGGGCGGGGAGCCGTTCCTGGACGGGTGCCGGGTCGGCGCGGTGTGGGGCACGCACTGGCACGGGTCGCTGGAGAGCGACGGGTTCCGGCGGGCGTTCCTGCGGGAGGTCGCCCGTGCCGCCGGGCGGCGGTTCGTACCCGCGCCCGGCACTTCCTTCGCCGCCCTGCGGGAGGAGCAGCTGGACCGGCTGGGCGACCTGATCGAGCAGCACGCGGACACGGACGCGCTGTGGAAGCTCATCGAGTCGGGCCGGCCGGGCGGATTGCCCTTCGTCCCGCCGGGGGCGCCGTGAACGGCTCCGCTTCCCGCTCCGCGGGCGCGGGGACCGCACCCGGACCCCGCCCGCCGGCGGACATTCGGCGGGACCGCCCCCGCGTGTGCGGGGAACGCCGCGCCACCGGGTTCCGCCCCGGCTCCGCAGACACTTCCGACCGCAGCAGTTCCCTCGAAAGGGGTATCCGTTAATGGCCTCGGCTCCCTACCCGTTCACCGCCGTCGTCGGCATGGACGACATGCGGTTGAGCCTGCTGCTCAACGCGATCGCGCCGGGCATCGGCGGTGTGCTCGTCCGGGGCGAGAAGGGCACCGCCAAGTCCACGGTCGTGCGCAGCCTGACAGCCCTGCTCCCCGACATGGACGTCGTACCGGGCTGCCGCTTCTCCTGCGCGCCCGGAGCGCCCGACCGGGAGTGCCCCGACGGGCCGCACGAGCCCGGGGCCGGCGTCTCGCGCCCGACGCGGCTGGTCGAACTGCCCGTCGGAGCCTCCGAGGACCGGCTGGTCGGCGCACTGGACATCGAGCGGGCGCTGTCCGAGGGCGTGAAGGCCTTCGAGCCGGGACTGCTGGCTCAGGCGCACCGGGGGATCCTCTACGTCGACGAGGTCAATCTGCTGAACGACCACCTCGTGGACCACTTGCTCGACGCCGCCGCCATGGGGGCCTCCCACGTCGAGCGTGAAGGCGTCTCCGTCCGGCATGCCGCCCGGTTCCTGCTCGTCGGGACCATGAATCCCGAGGAGGGTGAGCTGCGGCCCCAGCTCCTCGACCGGTTCGGGCTCACCGTCGAGGTCGCCGCCTCACGGGACCCGGAGCAGCGGGTCGAGGTCGTGCGGCGACGGCTGGCGTACGACGACGACCCGGCGGGCTTCACGGCGCGCTGGGCCGCCGAGGAGGCCGCGCTGCGGGAGCGGATCGTCGCCGCGCGGGCGCTGGTGCCGCAGGTGGTGCTGGGAGATGACGCGCTGCGCCAGATCGCCGCCACATGCGCCGCGTTCGAGGTGGACGGTATGCGCGCCGACATCGTGATGGCCCGGACCGCGACGGCGCTGGCCGCGTGGGCGGGGCGGACCGATGTGACCGTGGACGACGTACGGCAGGCCGCGCTGCTGGCGCTGCCGCACCGGCGGCGGCGGAATCCGTTCGACGCGCCGGGGCTCGACGAGGACAAACTGGACCGGACACTTGAGGAGTGCGGCGGCGGGGACGACGAGCCCGAGCCGGATCCCGACGGGCCCGGTGACGGTCCCGGTGGCGGGCCGGACGGCGGCGGGGTCCCCCCGCAGACGCACGGGCCCGACACGGGCGCCGGCGCCGAGCCGGCCGGGGAGCAGCCGGAGGCAGCGCCCTCACCCGGCGCCGCCCCCTCCTCCGGTCCCGCCCCCGAGCAGGCACCCGCCGAGGCCGCCGACCCGTTCCGTACGAAGGTGCTCACCGTCCCCGGTCTCGGTGACGGCGCGGCCGGGCGCCGCTCCCGGGCCCGTACCGAGCAGGGGCGGACGACCGGGGCCCGCCGTCCCCGGGGCGCCCTGACGAAGCTCCACCTGGCGGCGACCGTGCAGGCGGCGGCCCCGCACCAGCGGGCGCGCGGCCGGTCGGGCCCGGGGCTCGTCGTACGCCGCGACGATCTGCGCCAGGCGGTGCGGGAGGGTCGCGAGGGCAACCTGGTGCTGTTCGTGGTGGACGCGTCCGGTTCCATGGCGGCCCGGCAGCGGATGGGCGCGGTGAAGGGCGCCGTGCTGTCGCTGCTGCTGGACGCCTACCAACGGCGGGACAAGGTGGGCCTGGTGACGTTCCGGGGCCGGGACGCCGAGCTGGCGCTGCCGCCGACCTCGTCGGTGGACGCGGCGGCGGCGCGGCTCGGGCAGCTTCCGACGGGCGGCCGCACGCCGCTGGCGGCGGGACTGCTGAAGGCTCATGACGTGCTGCGGGTCGAGCGGCTGCGGGATCCGGCGCGGCGGCCCTTGCTGGTGGTCGTCACGGACGGCCGGGCCACGGGCGGCGTGGAGCCGCTGAAGGTGGCCGCGCGGGCGGCGGGACTGCACGCGGCCGAGGGCACGGCGTCGGTCGTGGTCGACTGCGAGACGGGCCCGGTGCGGCTCGGACTGGCGGCCGAACTGGCGCGGAACCTGGGCGGGACCGCCGTCACGCTGGACGAGCTGCGGGCGGACGCGATCGCCGGGCTGGTCAAGGATGTTCGTACTACCGGGAGGGCCGCATAGTGCCGCAGGGACAGCCGACCGTCGTGCCGAACGACGGGCTCACCACCCGCCAGCGCCGTAACCGTCCGCTGGTGATGGTGCACACGGGCGTCGGCAAGGGGAAGTCGACGGCCGCCTTCGGGATGGCGCTGCGCGCCTGGAACCAGGGCTGGCCGGTCGGGGTGTTCCAGTTCGTCAAGTCCGCGAAGTGGCGGGTGGGCGAGGAGAACGCGCTGAAGGCCCTCGGGGAGACCGGCAAGGGCGGGACCGTCACCTGGAACAAGATGGGCGAGGGCTGGTCGTGGATCCAGCGCGACCCCAAGGACGGCGAGCCGTCGCACGAGGAGAAGGCCCGGGAGGGCTGGGAGCAGGTCAAGCGGGACCTGGCCGCCGAGACGTACCGGTTCTATGTGCTGGACGAGTTCGCCTACCTGCTGCACTGGGGGTGGGTGGACACGGCCGAGGTGATCGAGGTCCTGCGTGACCGTCCCGGTCAGCAGCATGTGGTGATCACCGGGCGGAACGCGCCGCGGGAGCTGACGGACTTCGCGGATCTCGTCACCGACATGTCGAAGGTCAAGCACCCGATGGACGCGGGTCAGAAGGGCCAGCGGGGCATCGAGTGGTAGCGGTTCCACGCGGGGACGTTCCCCGTCTCGTCATCGCCGCGCCCTCGTCGGGGGCAGGCAAGACCACCGTCGCGACGGGGCTGATGGCCGCGTTCGCGTCGCGGGGGCTCGCCGTGTCGCCGCACAAGGTGGGCCCGGACTACATCGACCCGGGCTACCACGCGCTGGCGACCGGCCGACCGGGCCGGAACCTGGACGCCTTCATGTGCGGTACGGGGCTGGTGGCCCCGCTGTTCGCAAACGGGTCGCGGGGGTGTGACCTGGCGGTCGTCGAGGGCGTGATGGGCCTGTTCGACGGGGCGTCGGGGCAGGGCGAGCTGGCGTCGACGGCACAGGCGGCGAAGCTGCTGAAGGCGCCGGTGGTGCTGGTGGTGGACGCGTCGTCGCAGTCGCGGTCGGTGGCGGCGCTGGTCCATGGTTTCGCGTCCTGGGACCCGGAGGTGCGGATCGGGGGCGTGATCCTCAACAAGGTCGCGTCCGACCGGCACGAGGCGCTGCTGCGGGAGGCGCTGGGCGGGTCGGGGGTGCCGGTGCTGGGGGTGCTGCGGCGGGCGGAGGCGGTGGCGACGCCGTCGCGGCACCTGGGGTTGGTGCCGGTGGCGGAGCGGCGCGGGGACGCGGTGGAGGCGGTGGAGGCGCAGGGGGCGCGGGTGCGGGAGGGGTGCGATCTGGACGCGCTGCTGGCCCTCGCGCGGTCGGCTCCGCCGCTGGGTGCGGAGCCGTGGTCGGCCGAGGAGGCGGTGCGGCTGTCCGACGGCGTCTACGGCAGCGGCGGGGCCCGCCCTGTCGTCGCCGTCGCCGGAGGCGCCGCGTTCACGTTCTCGTACGCCGAGCAGGCGGAGTTGCTCGCCGCTGCCGGAGCGGATGTCGTGCCGTTCGATCCGCTGCGGGACGAGAAACTCCCGGAGGGGACTCGGGGGCTCGTGATCGGGGGCGGGTTTCCCGAGGTGTACGCGCCGGAGCTGTCCGCGAACGAGGCGCTGCGGGAGGCTGTGGCCGCGTTGGCGCGGTCGGGGGCGCCGGTGGCGGCGGAGTGTGCGGGGCTGCTGTATCTGGCGCGGTCGCTGGACGGGAAGCCGATGTGCGGGGTGCTCGACGCCGACGCGCGGATGTCGCAGCGGCTGACGCTGGGCTACCGTGACGCGGTGGCGTTGAGCGACAGCCCCGTCGCGGCGGCGGGGACGCGGATGCGTGGCCACGAGTTCCACCGGACGGTGCTGGAACCGGGCGCGGGGCCGTCGCCCGCCTGGGGGATGCACGTGCCGGAGAAGCGTGTGGAGGGGTTCGTACGGGGCGGGGTGCACGCCAGCTATCTGCACACGCACTGGGCGGCGACGCCCGGGGCGGCACGGCGGTTCGTGCGGCACTGCCGGGTGTGACGGCCGTGGCGGACAGGTCGCTCGTGGTGGGGGTCGGGGCCCGGCGGGGGGTGCCGGCGGAGGAGGTGCTGGCGCTGGTCGGAGCCGTGCTGCGGGAGGCCGGGCTGCCCTGCGACGGGGTCGCGGAGCTGGCGACGGCCGAATCCAGGGCGGGCGAGCCGGGGCTGGTGGAGGCGGCCGCACGTCTCGGGGTGCCGCTGCGGGCCCATCCGGCGGCGGAGTTGGCGCGGGTGGTGGTGCCGCACCCGTCGGAGGCGGTGCGGGCGGCTGCCGGGACGCCTTCGGTGGCGGAGGCGGCGGCGCTGGCGGGCGGGGGCGTTCTCCTCGTACCGAAGCGGAAGCAGGAAGCGGGGGCGGGAGCGCGGGTGACGTGCGCGGTGGCCCGTCGTACGGTGGCGGACCACGGGGCGGCCGTATTCGGAGTGGCCCCCGAGGGGGCGCGGTTGCCGGTGCGGGGGCCCGGGTACACCGGTGGGGACGCCGCGTCCGGGTTACCGGCGCGGCCCTGATCCGCTGGTTCCCGCACCATGGTCTCTTCCAAGTCCTGTCCCCCTCAGTGGACTTGGAACCTGCACGGCGGGCCGCCGACGCCGTCGGCCCGTCATTCACCCCCCACTGTCCCTCACCCCCACAGGCGGCCATGTACACCCATCCGGAAAGAGACAGACATTTCCCCGGCTCCGGCGACGTCCAGTCGTACGATCTGCGGCATCACGGCGACGTGGAGGTCCGGGACGAGAAACTGACGGATCTCGCCGTCAACGTCCGTACGCACACACCGCCGGACTGGCTGCGGGAGCGCCTCGCGGAGTCCCTCTTCGACCTGGCCGCGTACCCCGACGGGCGGGCCGCGCGGGCCGCGGTGGCCGAGCGGCACGGGCTGCCGGTGCGCAACGTGCTGCTGACCGCGGGCGCGGCGGAGGCGTTCGTGCTGCTGGCGCGAGCGCTGCCGGCGCGGCGGCCGGTGATCGTGCACCCGCAGTTCACGGAGCCGGAGGCGGCGCTGCGGGACGCGGGGCACGAGGTGCGGCGGGTGCTGCTGCGGGAGGAGGACGGGTTCCGGCTGGATCCGATGCTGGTCCCGAAGGACGCGGACCTGGTGGTGGTCGGCAATCCGACGAACCCGACGTCGGTACTGCACCCGGCGGCGGTGATCGCGGAGCTGGCGCGGCCGGGGCGGACGCTGGTGGTGGACGAGGCGTTCATGGACGCGGTGCCGGGTGAGCGGGAGGCGCTGGCGGGGCGTACGGACGTGCCGGGTCTGGTGGTGCTGCGAAGCCTCACGAAGACGTGGGGGCTGGCGGGGCTGCGGATCGGCTACGTGCTGGCGGCGCCGGAGACGGTGGCGGCGCTGGAGCGGGTCCAGCCCCTGTGGCCGGTGTCGACGCCCGCTCTGGTGGCGGCCGAGGCGTGCATGACGCGGGAGGCGCTGGCGGAGGCGGAGGAGGCGGCGCGGCGGGTGGCGGTGGAGCGTGCGCATCTGCTGGCCGGGCTGGCGGAGTTCGAGGAGATCCGGACGGTGGCGGCGGCCGAGGGGCCGTTCGTGCTGTTCCGGGTCGAGGGCGCGGACGTCGTGCGGTCGCGGCTGCGCGGCCTGGGCTTCGCGGCCCGGCGCGGCGACACGTTCCCGGGGCTGGGCCGCCAGTGGCTGCGGCTGGCCGTCCGCGACCGTGCGACCACCAATCGCTTCCTCCAGGCCCTGGACCAGGCCCTGGTGATGGCCGGGCACTGACCGGACCGTCGCAGTCAGGTGAGCACGACGCAGCCCCGCCGGGTGAGTGCGGTGAGCGGGGCGGCGTCGTCCGGAGCACGGTTCCAGCGCAGGTCCAGCTTCTCCAGCGCGGGGAGTTCCGCGAGCCGGCCGGGCACGGTACGGACCCGGTTGCCCCGCAGGTCGGGCCGCCGGAGCAGAGGCAGGCCGGAGAGCGGGGGCGGGACCTCCGGGAGGGCGTTGCCGCGCAGGTCGAGCAGGCGGAGTTCACGGAGGTCCGCGGCGCTGTCCGGGAGCCGCGTGAGGGCGTTGCCGCGCAGCCACAGCTCGCGGAGCCGTGACAGTCGGCCGAGGCGTCCGGGCAGCGCGCCGAGCCTATTGTGCTCGACACGCAGTTCGACCAGTCCGGTCATGTCGGGGAGAGCGGTCGGCCGGTTCACCCCGACGCTGAGGTACCGGAGCGCGGTCAGCCGCCCCAGCGTGTCGGGGAGTTCGCAAAGCCGGTTGTCGTGGAGGCAGAGGTGTGCGGTGAGGGCGGGCAGCCCGCCCGGTTCGTCCGGCACGGACGCGAGCCGGTCGTGGCCGGGATCCAGGGTGTGCAGGCGGCGTGACCGGGCTATGGCCGACGGGAGTTCGGCGAGGCCGTTGTCCGCGAGGGCCAGGACGTCGAGGTCCGTACGGTCCCAGACGCCGGCCGGGATCCGCCCGAGACGCCGCTGCCAGAGGTTCGGTACGGTTCCCGCGCCTCCGCGGCGTACGCGCCCGCGCGACGGGCGCGATCCGCGCGGGCCCGCAGAGGACTGCGGGTTCAGGCCGGCGCCCTGGCTGCGGGGGCTTCGCCACGAGGTTCCGGGCCCGTTGCCCGGTGGTCGGGCGGGGCGCCCCAGGAGACTCGCTCCTCGCGACGGCTCCTGCGGGCGCCGGTGCTCCGCGGCTCACCTCACCGCCGTCGCTGCGGGGCCCCGCAGCCTCTCCCGACCTGAGAGGCTCCCCATGGGAGGCTGCTTCGCCCACCGTCCGTGCGCGGGCCGGGAGCGCTCCCGGGAGTCAGCCCCTCAACGACGGCTCCTGCGGGCCCCGCGTTCCGCGGCCCCGTCCACCCCGCCACCACCACCGTTGCGGGGCGCCCGGGTGCGCATCGGTACGGCTGCGCCTCCCGCTGCCGGGCGGTGCCCGAGCCGACGCGGTGGCGCCCGGGGAGTGCGGGCGGGCACGGGGCGCCCGCACTCCCCGGGTGCCCCACGGGCCGTCAGTCCCGCGGGCCCCGGGCCGTCCTGCGGCGGGCGGTGACCAGGGACGCGGCGCCTGCCAGGAGGAGGGCCGCGGCGCCGCCGGCGATGTACGGGGCCCGGGAGTCGGCGCCCGTCTCGGCCAAGGTCTCCCTGGGCTGCTGGGCGGCCGGGGCCGCACCCTCCGACTGGACCTTGAGGCCGGGTGCCCCGGTCGCGGCCGGACCGGCGGCGGGCCCTTCGGCCGCGGGGCCCTCCGACTCCGCCGGCTCGGCTCCGGGAGACTGCGTCGCGGGCCCCGGCGTCGCGCAGCTCGCCTCCGCGAGGGTGACCGTGCCCCGGACATCGGCCACGTTCAGGTTCAGCGGGTTCACCGCGACCTTCAGGCGCAGGGCGGTCGCGGCGGCCGTGCCGGAGGTGGCCGTGCGTTCCGAGAAGTCCAGGACGACCTCGCCCACCCCCGGCACCCGCACCGTGCTGCTCTCCCCGGGCGTGACCGTGACCCGCTTCCCGAGCACGGTGACCCGGCCCAGCAGGTTCGCCTCGGCCACCGGCCGCGCGCCCGCCGCGCAGACCGCCCGGGCGGTCACCGACTCGACCTCGACGAGGGACAGCAGGGGCAGCCCGGGGAGGTGCACCCTGGCCCCGGCGAGCTTCGCGGTGCCCTCGGCGCGCCGCTCGTCCGCCTCGGCCGTCGCGTTCGCCACGTCGGCCCGCAGCAGGCTGACCGGCTTGCCCCGCTCGGCGCCGTCGACCTCGACGGTGAGCGCCGTCCTCCCGGCCGTCGCCGGGGCCTGGACCTCGTTGAGGGCCGCGCGGACCGGGACCTGCACGCCCTTGTCGAGCAGGGAGACGTCGAGCCCGGCACGCAGCACCGCCGCGCTCGCCCTGCCGCTCCCGTCGCCCCCGCCGCCCGTGGCATGGGCAGCGGGAGCGGCGGCGAGCAGTGCGAGAACGGCGGCCGAGGTGACGGACGTACGGAAAGTGGTGCTGGTCATGGTGGATCCCCCACAGCAGGACAGAAGTCACCGAACAGGCGCTCACAGGGACATGTGTGCGGCGGTGACCCGGGACACGGGAATCCTGACCCCCCGGAGGGGTGAACGGTGTGACAGCTGGGGCTAGTTCACTCCAAAGGGGTTTTGTCGCGCTGGAGTTCGCACGCCCCGGCCCGTCCTGCTTCTCACTCGATCACCCGTCCGTTCACGATCACCCTCCGGGGTGCCGCCAGCACCCGGACGTCCGCACGGGGGTCGTCCTCGTACACGACCAGGTCCGCCGGGGCGCCCTCCTCCAGTCCGGGACGGCCCAGCCACGTCCGGGCCGCCCAGCTCGTCGCGGACAGCGCGGCCACCGGCGGGATGCCGGCCGCGACCAGCTCCGCGACCTCGTCCGCGACCAGACCGTGGGCCAGAGACCCGCCCGCGTCCGTGCCCACGAAGACCGGGATCCCCGCGTCGTACGCGGCCCGGACCGTGTCGTAACGGCGGGCGTGCAGCCGCCGCATGTGGTCCGCCCAGCGCGGGAACTTCCCTTCTCCGCCGGCCGCGAGCCCGGGGAACGTCGCGATGTTGACGAGCGTCGGCACGATCGCGACACCGCGCTCCGCGAACAGCGGGATCGTGTCCTCGGTCAGCCCGGTCGCGTGCTCGATGCAGTCGATGCCCGCCTCCACCAGATCCCGCAGCGAGTCCTCCGCGAAGCAGTGCGCGGTCACCCGCGCCCCCAGCCGGTGCGCCTCCGCGATGGCCGCCTCCACCTCGGCGCGCGGCCAGCAGGAGGTGAGGTCGCCCGCCTCGCGGTCGATCCAGTCACCGACCAGCTTCACCCAGCCGTCCCCGCGGCGGGCCTCCCGACCCACATACGCGACCAGGTCGGACGGCTCGATCTCGTGCGCGTAGTTGCGGATGTAGCGGCGGGTGCGGGCGATGTGCCGGCCCGCGCGGATGATCTTCGGAAGGTCCTCGCGGTCGTCGATCCAGCGGGTGTCGGCGGCCGAGCCCGCGTCCCGGATCAGCAGGGTGCCCGCGTCGCGGTCGGTCAGCGCCTGCTTCTCGCTGGTCTCCGCGTCCACCGCGCCGTGCGCGTCCAGGCCGACATGACAGTGCGCGTCCACCAGACCGGGCAGCGCCCAGCCGGTCACGGTCCGGACGTCACCCGCGAGGGCGGGCCGGGTGAAGGTGACCCGCCCGCCGACGACCCACAGCTCGTCCCGTACGTCCTCCGGGCCGACGAGCACCCGCCCCTTCACATGCAGCACCATGCGATCGCTCATGCTCTGCACTGTACGGCCGTACGGCTGTACGACCGAGCCGTCAGGGTGAGGTGACCCCCGCCGCGCGCGGCAGCGGCACGTTCGGGGACGGCGGCACGGCCCCGGGCCCCGGCCCCGTCATGGCGGGCGCCGTGCCGGTGAGGGCCTCCAGCAGAGCCTGCAGGGGCGCGGTGAGCGCACCCTCCCGCACCGCCAGCGACACCGGCACACGGGGCGCGGGCAGCGTACGGAAAGCCAGCCTCCGGTCCTGCGGCAGGGGGCCGACCGGATAGAAGACCGTCCAGGACGGCTCAGGGGCCGACGCGATCTCCGCGAGGGTGTCGGACAGCGTGGTGAACGGCGGACCGGGCGTCCAGCCGGGCACGGCGTCGGTGACGAGGTCATGGAAGTCCGGGTTGGCCTCGCGCGGGGCGAGCCGCAGCGGCAGCCGGGCCAGCCGCTGCGGGCACGGCTCGTCGCCGTGCCCGGCGAGCGGGTGCCGGGCGGGCAGGGCGACCACCAGGGGCTCGGTCCACACCGGGTGCAGCGCCATCCCGTCCGCATGCCGCACGGTGCGGACCAGGGCTGCGTCGAACGTGCCGGAGCGCACCGCGGCGAGGCGGGCGTCCTGCGGGGCGCGTTCCAGCCGTACCCGCAGACGGGGACGGTGGGCGGAGAGCGTGCCGAGCGCCCGGTAGACACGGTCCGCGAAGGCCCGGCTGGTGCCCAGCCGCACGAGGCCCTCGGTGCCGGCGGCGATCCCGGCGGCGGCCCGGCGGACCCGCCCGGCCGCGGCGAGTGCCGCCCGCGCCTCGGCCAGCAGCCCCTCCCCCGCGGCGGTCAGCCGTACGGGACCCTCGTCCCGCCCGCCGTGGTGTCCGCCCGTCCAGGCGCCGTCCCCGCGCCCCTCCACGCGCTCGAAGAGTCCGAGGCCCAACTCAGCCTCCAGCGCCTCGACCTGACTTTCCACCAGGAACCTGCTCCGGTGGAGTCGCCTGGCCGCCCGCCCGAGACCGAGCTCCTCGGCGACGGCGACGAAGTACTCCAGCTGACGCAGCTCCACGACTACGGTCACCCGCCCCTCACTGATCGCCCTTGATCATCATCCGTACCGTCCCGGTCAACCGCCGGACGGCAACCGGTTCTTCCCCATGTGTACGTGCGGAGGACCGCTTTCCGCCCAACGGCACGCGGACCGGCCTCGACGGGGAGAGGCGGGGAGCGGGGGAAGGAGGGGGACGGGGAGGGGCGGGGAGGACCCGGGAGACTCACGGGGCCCGGTCGGCCCCTATGGTCACCATGTCGCTTTCAGAAGCGACTTCTCACGCGCATTCCCATTTACATTCATACGACTACCGGTCTTCTTCTGCCCGGTCCCGCTGATCCTAAACGCCAAGATTTCGATACGATTCGACGGGCAATTCGGTTACTTGTCAAGGGCGTTACGAGCGTGTGACACACCCCACACGGCACACCTTTTGCCCGGATATAACCGCGGAAAACGGACCCTTGAATGGCTCCTGCACGCATGAACTCGCGCACGCGCGATAGCACAGAAGCCACCCGCGCCCAACGCCTTGCGCCCATGCAATCAAAGAAAATGCTCGGTAAGTTCCTTACTCATGACCGCCGCACAAGCAGACCTTGCACGTGCCCCCAGCGAATTCCCCGGCATTCTCATCGACAGCCCACGAGTGGAGGACGGAGCCGCGATCTGGCGCATCGCCCGCGACTCCGAGGTCCTGGACCTCAACTCCTCGTACAGCTACCTGCTGTGGTGCCGTGACTTCGCCGCCACGTCCCTCGTCGCCCGGGAGTCGGCCGACGGGGAGCCCATCGCCTTCGTCACCGGCTACGTCCGGCCCGACCGCCCCGGAACCCTCGTGGTCTGGCAGGTGGCGGTCGACCACGGACACCGCGGGCGCGGGCTGGCAGCCCTGCTGCTGGACGAGCTGACCACCCGCGTGGCCGAGAGAGGCGTGCACGCCGTCGAAACGACGGTCACTCCGGACAACGTCCCCTCCGACCGGCTCTTCACCTCGTTCGCGGAGCGCCACTCGGCGTCTCTGGAGCGCACGGTGCTCTTCGACGGGGGCCTGTTCCCCGAGGGCACCCACGAGCCGGAGGTGCTCTACCGGATCAGCCCGGTCGGGAGCGCACCCGGCGCCTGAGCCGAGCCGGCACCGCCCCCGGCGCCCCTGCCATCACCCATCACCACTTCACCCCCTTCTTCTCTCCCTTCTGGAGTGACCTGCCGTGACCATCACCCCGCCCGCCCTCAGCGTCTTCGAGACTCTGGAGTCGGAGGTGCGCAGCTACTGCCGCGGCTGGCCCGCCGTCTTCGACCGTGCGCAGGGCTCCCGTCTCACCGACGAGGACGGCGGCAGCTACCTGGACTTCTTCGCCGGCGCCGGCTCGCTCAACTACGGCCACAACAACCCCGTCCTGAAACGCGCGCTCATCGACTACCTGGAGCGCGACGGCATCACCCACGGCCTGGACATGGCCACCACCGCGAAGCGGTCGTTCCTGGAGACGTTCCAGAACGCGATCCTGCGCCCGCGCGACCTGCCGTACAAGGTGATGTTCCCGGGCCCGACGGGCACCAACGCGGTGGAGGCCGCGCTGAAGCTGGCCCGGAAGGTGAAGGGGCGCGAGGCGATCGTGTCGTTCACCAACGCCTTCCACGGGATGTCGCTCGGCTCCCTCGCCGTGACCGGCAACGCCTTCAAGCGGGCCGGCGCCGGTATCCCCCTGGTGCACGGCACGCCCATGCCGTTCGACAACTACCTGGACGGCCAGGTGCCGGACTTCCTGTGGTTCGAGCGGCTGCTGGAGGACAGCGGCTCCGGCCTCAACCACCCGGCCGCCGTGATCGTCGAGACCGTGCAGGGCGAGGGCGGCATCAACGTGGCACGCCCCGAGTGGCTGCGGGCCCTGGCGGATCTGTGCCGACGCCGCGACATGCTGCTGATCGTCGACGACATCCAGATGGGCTGCGGCCGTACCGGCGCGTTCTTCTCCTTCGAGGAGGCGGGCATCACGCCGGACATCGTGACGCTGTCGAAGTCGATCAGCGGCTACGGCCTGCCGATGTCGCTGTGCCTGTTCAAGCCGGAGCTGGACGTCTGGGGCCCGGGCGAGCACAACGGCACGTTCCGGGGCAACAACCCGGCCTTCGTCACGGCGACGGCGGCGCTCGACGCGTACTGGTCCGACGGCGGCACGCAGAGGCAGACCGAGGCCCGCGGCGAACAGGTCGAGCAGGCGCTGCTGACGGTCTGCGACGAGAACTCCGCCGACGGCGCCCACTACCGCGGCCGCGGCCTGGTGTGGGGCCTGGAGTTCCCCGACAAGGCGCGGGCCACCAAGGTCTGCCGACGCGCCTTCGAGCTGGGGCTGCTGCTGGAGACCTCGGGCCCGGACAGCGAGGTCGTGAAGCTGCTGCCTCCGCTGACCGTCACGCGCGAGGAGCTGGACGAGGGGCTGCGCACGCTGGCCCGCGCGGTCCACGAGACGGCCTGACCACGGGCCGTCCCCACCGGGCCGGCCTGACCACCGAGACGGCGCGACAGAAGATCCACTGCCGAAAGGATGCATGCACTGTGATCATCCGATCACTGAAGGAGATCGAGAACACCGAGCGCCATGTGCGCTCCGCGTCCGGCACCTGGGAGAGCAAGCGGATCGTGCTCGCCCGCGAGAAGGTCGGCTTCTCGCTGCACGAGACCGTGCTCTACGCGGGCACGGAGACGTCCATGTGGTACGCCAACCACGTCGAGGCCGTGCTCTGCGTCGAGGGCGAGGCGGAGCTGACCGACGACGAGACGGGCGAGAAGCACTGGATCTCCCCGGGCACGATGTACCTGCTCGACGGGCACGAGAAGCACACCCTGCGTCCCAAGACCGACTTCCGCTGCGTGTGCGTCTTCAACCCGCCCGTGACGGGCCGTGAGGACCACGACGAGAACGGTGTGTACCCCCTGCTGACGGAGGAGGACTGAGAGACATGGAGGACCTGTACCCGACGCGCGGCGCGACCGAGGTCCCGACGCCCCGCCGGGACCCGGTGGTCTGGGGCCCGTTGGACGCGGAGCTGGAGTCGTACGAGCGGGACGGCTTCCTCGCGGTCGAGGACCTGCTGACGGACCAGGAGGTCGCGGTCTACCGCGCCGAGCTGGACCGGCTGGTCGCGGACCCGGACGTGCGGGCCGACGGGCGGTCGATCGTCGAGCCGAAGTCCCAGGCCGTACGGTCGGTGTTCGAGGTGCACCGGATCAGTGACGTCTTCGCCAAGCTGGCGCGGGACGAGCGGGTCGCGGGCATGGCACGGAGGATCCTCGGGTCCGAGGTGTACATCCACCAGTCCCGGATCAATGTGAAGCCGGGTTTCGGGGCCTCGGGCTTCTACTGGCACTCGGACTTCGAGACCTGGCACGCGGAGGACGGGCTGCCGCGGATGCGGACGGTGTCCGTGTCGATCGCGCTGACCGAGAACCGGGACACCAACGGCGGCCTGATGATCATGCCGGGTTCGCACCGGACGTTCCTGGGCTGCGCGGGTGAGACGCCGGAGGACAACTACAAGAAGTCCCTTCAGATGCAGGACGCGGGCACCCCGTCGGACGAGGCGCTGACGCGGATGGCGGACGCGCACGGCATCCGGCTGTTCACCGGCCGGGCGGGCTCCGCGACCTGGTTCGACTGCAACGCGATGCACGGCTCGGGCGACAACATCACTCCGTACGCGCGGAGCAATGTCTTCCTCGTGTTCAACAGTGTGGAGAACGAGGCGGTGGAGCCCTTCGCGGCTCCGATCCGCCGCCCGGAGTTCATCGGGGCGCGGGACTTCACACCGGTGCAGTGAGGCCCTGAAGCGGTCGAGGGGTGCCCCTCGGGGCACCCCTCGACCGCTTTCAGTCCGCCAGCACCCGCAGCGCCCGGTCCACATCCGCCGACGAGTTGTACAGGTGGAACGCCGCCCGCAGGTTCCCCGCCCGTGCCGACGTGAGAACCCCAGCCTCCGCCAGCGCGGCCCGCCGGTCTCCCAGCCCCGGAACGGCGACGATCGAGGAGTCGGCCGGCACCGGCTTGTGCCCCAGCGCGGCCAGCCCGTCCCGGAACCGCGCCGCCAGCGCCGTGTCGTGGGCATGGATCGCGTCCACGCCCAGCTCCAGGATCAGCTGCAGCGACTGCTCGGCCCCTTGGTACGCGTGCAGGACGGGACCCTCGTCGAAGCGCCGCGCGGTCGGGGGGAACCGCCGGACCGGCCCGTAGCAGTCGTACACCTCCTCCCCCGCGAACCAGCCCGCGTGCAGCGGGACCAGCGTCTCCTGGGCCTCCTCGGAGACGGTCAGGAACGTGGCGCCGCGCGGGCAGAGCAGGAACTTGTAGGTGCCCGTCACCGTGTAGTCGTACGCCCCGGCGTCCAGGGGCAGCCAGCCCGCCGACTGGGTGGCGTCCAGCAGCGTGCGCGTGCCGTGCGCGGCGGCGGCCTCGCGGATCGCGGCCAGATCGGCGGTCCTGCCGTCGGCGGACTGGACCGCGGAGAACGCGACGAGCGCCGTACCGGGCCGTATCGCCCCGGCCAGGTCCTCCAGCGGCACCATCCGGGTCCTCAGATCGCGCCGCACCGCGAAGGGGCTGACCAGCGAGCTGAACTCCCCCTCCGGGACCAGCACTTCGGCCCCCTGCGGCAGCGATCCCGCGATCAGGGCGACATGGACGCTCACGGCCGCACCGATGGCGACCCGGTCCGGGCCGACCCCGGCCAGCCGGGCGAACAGGGCACGGGCGTGGTCGATCGAGTCGAGGCTGCCGATGCCGTCGGGGCCCCCGGCGGCGTTCTGGTCGGTGAAACGCCGGACCGCGTCGGCGGTCCGGCGCGGCAGCAGACCGCAGGCCGCGGTGTTCAGGTAGGTGTGCGCGGGCGCGAACTCGTCGCCACCCAGAGGGGCGAGAGGCTCCAGGGTGTCCATGGGGCCACCCTGGAGCACCCGCGATCTCTCGTCAATTGCCGAGATATGCGGCAAAACCCCAAGCGTTACTTATACGAGCACGTCATCCTGGGGCTGGCGGCCCTCCCGGTCCTGCCTGGCCTGTTCGAGAGCCTGGGCGAAGACCTCGACGGGCTGGGCTCCGGACACACCGTAGCGGCGGTCGATGACGAAGAACGGGACGCTGGTGGCACCGAGTTCGGCGGCCTCGCGCTCGTCGGCACGGACGTCGTCGGCATACGCGCTCTCGTTCGCGAGCACCTCACGCGCCTCGTCCTCCCCGAGCCCGGCCTCCACCGCGAGCCGTACGAGCACCTCGGGGTCGAACACGGAGCGTTCCTGCGCGAAGTTGGCCCGGTACAGGCCGTCCAGCAGCTCGTCCTGCCGCCCGCGCGCCTTGGCGAGGTGCAGCAGCCGGTGCAGGTCGAAGGTGCTGCCGTGATCCCGGCCCTCGGTCAGGTAGCCGAGGCCCTGTGCGCGGGCCTGGGAGGCGACGTGTTCCTCCATGCCCAGCGCCTCCTCACGCGTCCGCCCGTACTTCCGGGCCAGCATGTCGATCACCGGCGCGGTGTCGCCCTTGGCGCGCCCCGGGTCCAGCTCGAAGGAGCGGTGCACCACCTCGACATCGTCCCGCCCCGGGAAGGCGGCCAGCGCCTCCCGGAACCTGGCCTTGCCCACGTAGCACCAGGGGCAGGCGATGTCGGCCCAGATCTCGACGCGCATGGTCGTGTGTCTCTCCAGTCGTCACGGGCGCGGCCGGGCGCGCCGGTGCGGGGACCGCCCCCGCACCACCGCGCTGCAACACCCCGGGGGCCCGGGCCATTCCCGGGCCGGCCCGCCGTGTGTCAGACCTCGCGGCGGCCGTCCACCCGGCGGGGCAGGCCCAGGGGGTTGGCGTCGCGCAGCTCGGGCGGGAGGAGCGGGTCGGGAGTGGACTGGTACGTGACGGGGCGCAGCCACCGTTCGACGGCGGTGCCGCCGACGGAGGTGGAGGTCGACGTGGTTGCCGGGTACGGGCCCCCGTGGTGCTGGGCGGGCGCGACGGCCACACCGGTGGGCCAGCCGTTGACGAGGACGCGGCCGGCCAGCGGGGTGAGGTGGGCCAGCAGCTCCGCGGCGCCGCCCCCGGCCTCCTCCGCCGACACGTGGACGGTCGCCGTGAGGTTGCCCGGCAGGCGGGACAGCACAGCCGTGACCTCGGTGTCCGAGGCGTAGCGGGCCACGACCGTGACCGGGCCGAAGCACTCCTCCAGGAGCAGGTCGTGCGGGCCCCCGGCGGCGAGCCGGGACGCCGGGACGGTCAGGAAGCCCGCGCCCACGGTGTGGTCGTCGCCGCCCGCGCCCGGGGCCACCGGGGCTGCCACGTCCGGCAGCGCGGCCCGCTCGGCCACTCCCTTGACGAAGGCGTCCCGCATGCGGTGATCGAGGAGGACGCCGTCCGCGACCGCGCCGACCGCGTCCCCCAGGGAGGACACCAGCCGGTCGCCCGCCTCACCCGACGGCACCAGCACCAGACCGGGCTTCACGCAGAACTGCCCCACGCCGAGCGTCATCGAGCCCGCCAGGCCCGCGCCGATCTCCTCGGCCCGCTCGCGTACCGCGCCGCCGGTGACCACGACCGGGTTGAGCGAGCCCAGTTCGCCGTGGAACGGGATGGGAACCGGGCGGGACGCCGCCGCGTCGAAGAGCGCCCGGCCTCCCCGCACCGAGCCGGTGAACCCGGCGGCGGTCACCAGCGGGTGGCGGACCAGTTCCACACCCGCGTCGAAGCCGTGGAGCAGTCCGACGACGGCTTCCGGCAGGCCGTGGCCGGCCGCCGCCTCGCGCAGCACGGCGGCGACCGCCTCGGATGTGGCCGGGTGGTCGGGGTGGGCCTTGACCACGACCGGGCAGCCCGCCGCCAGGGCGCTGGCGGTGTCGCCGCCCGGCACGGAGAAGGCGAAGGGGAAGTTGGACGCGGCGTAGACGGCGACGACGCCCAGCGGGATCTTGTAGCGGCGCAGGTCCGGGACCGGGGGTGTCGCGGAGTCGTCGGGATGGTCGATGATCACGTCCAGGAACGCACCCTCGTCCACGATGTCCGCGAAGGAGCGCAACTGGTAGCGCGTGCGGGCGAGTTCGCCGGTCAGACGGGGCGCGCCCAGGGCGGTCTCGGCGTCGGCGGCCGCCACGAGGCGCTCCGCGGCGGCCTCCAGCCGGTCGGCGGCCGTGCGCAGGAACGCGGCCCGCACCGCCCGGTCGGCCAGCGCGGCGCGGGCGCCGTGCGCCGCGCGGACGGCCCGGTCGACGTCGGCGGCGGTGGCCTCGGCCGCGACCCGCTCCCGCCGGTCCCCGGTTCGGGGGTCCACACTCCAGACTTCTGCTGCTGACACCGCGGCGTCCTCTCGACTCGGGCGACTCTTCGTTCAGTATTCTGAACGAGGTTCCTGATGCTGAACGCATACGCTCGGGACTCTAGGGATGTACGTCTGAAGGGGTCAAGCGCGATGTCTGCGAGCGAAGCCGGCGGCGGGCAGGTCAAGTCCGCGGTGCGGACGGTGGAGTTGCTGGAGTTCTTCGCCGGTAGCCCCGGCATGCACACACTGGCCGCCGTGCAGGAGGCGGTCGGCTATCCGAAGTCCAGCCTGTACATGCTGCTGCGCACCCTCGTCGAGCTGGGCTGGGTGGAGACGGACCCGACCGGCACCCGGTACGGCATCGGGGTGCGGGCTCTGCTCGTGGGCACCTCGTACCTGGACGGCGACGAGGTCGTCACGGCCGCCCGCGCCACGCTGGACCTCCTCGCCGACGACACCTCCGAGACCGTCCGGCTGGCCCGCCTCGACGGCACCAGCGTCGTCGACCTCGCCACCCGCCGGTCCCCGCACCATCTGCGTCCGGCCACCCGGGTCGGGCGGCGGCTGCCCGCCCACTCGACCGCGCTCGGCAAGGCGCTGCTCGCCACGCGCGCCGACGACGAGGTGCGCCGGATGCTCCCGGAGACCCTGCCCGCGTTCACCGCGCACACGGTCACCGACCGGGAAGCGCTCATCGAGGAGCTGGCGGCCGTAAGGGCGCTGGGGTACGCCGTGGACCGCGAGGAGAACACGCTGGGGCTGCGCTGCTTCGCCGTCGCCGTCCCCTACCGCGTCCCGGCCCGGGACGCGGTGAGCTGCTCGGTGCCGGTGGCCCGGCTGACCGAGGCCCACGAACAGCGCATCAAGGAGGCCCTGTTCGACGCCCGCGACCGGCTGACCCCGGTGACCCGTCACCTCTGAGACCCGGCCGGGCCGCTCCGGGGCGGCTTCCGTCTCCACCGGGACGGCGGCCCGCCTCCCCCGCGCGGCGGAGGCGGATCGTCGCCGCGCAGGACGTGGCGGGGCGTCCGGGGCGGGAGCGTGGGACGCATGACGACGACTCCCCTCACGCCCCGCCCGGCCCCGGCACCGGCGCCCACGCCCGCCGACCGTGCCCTGCGCGCCCTCGCCATCGCCGCCTGCGTCCCGTACATGGGGCTCAAGGCGGCCTGGATCGCGGGGAGCCGTGTCGGGATCCCCGAGGGCAGCGTCCTGCTGGAGCGCCCGGGGGTGATGGCCGTGGCCAACTCCGTGACGCTGCTGATGGACGCGGCCTTGGTGGTGCTGGCGCTGCTGCTCACCCAGCGCTGGGGACTGAGGGTGCGCGCCGCACTGCTCGTGTTCCCGATGTGGGTCGCGACGGGGCTGCTCCTGCCGATCGTGGTCGGGTACCCGGTGGACACGGTCGTCGGACTGGCCACGGGCGGAGAGGGGCCGGTGACCACGGGACCGCCGGAAACGTTCCTGGACCCGTGGGTCTTCACCGTCGTGTACGGCGGGTTCATCCTGCAGGCCCTCGCCCTCGGCACGCTGTTCGTGCGGTACGCGGGGAAGCGGTGGAGCCGGGTGTGGCGGGGCACCGTGGGGGACCTCTCCCCCGCCGTCTCGGGGACCGTCCTGCGCGTCACCGCCGCCGTGGCCTCGCTCGCCGTGCTGCTGCTCGCGGGCCTCCAGCTGGCCTGGGCGCTGGGGCTGGCCGGGGGGCCCGGCTCCACGACGGACGGCACGGGCGGCACGCTCAACGTCCAGGAGGCCCTGCGGCCCCTGTACGCGATGACGGCGGTGGCCGGTGTGCTGTCGCTGGCGTTCCGGCGCGGACGGTCCCTGCCGGTGGCCCTGCCGCTGGGGTTCGCGTGGGCCGGGGCCGGTGCGGTGGCCTGCTGGGGCGGGTGGATCCTGCTGGCCGCCATGACGCCGGCGGCCGGTTCGGGCATGGAGCCCCCGGCTCTGCTCCTCCTCGCCTACGCTGGCGAAATGATCACGGGTACGGTACTGGCCGGCTGTGTGGCCGTCTTCCTGCGGAGGCGCGCGGCGTGAGGCGTCCGGGGGCCGTCGGACGTGCCGGGAGCCCGGCGTGAGGCGCCTCGGGGGCGTGCTGCTGGGGCGCCGGGCGCTGATGCGCTGGGCGCACCTGGTCCTGGGCGGCGCGCTGCTCATGCCGTACTGGCTGCTCGCCTCCGTCCTCCTGGCGCCACTGGTGCCCGGCGGTGGCATGATCGGGGGCGCGCTGGCGCCGCAGCTCGCGGCGTACGCGCTGGCGCTGCCGATGGCGGCCGTCACGGCGGTGTTCCCGCTGACCCGGCCCATGTCGGTGGCGGCGGCGCGGGCGCTGTGCGGGGTCCCGGCGGAGCGGTTCGCGGAGGGCCCGGCCCGGTCGCGTTCCGCGAAGGCACGGACGGCGGGCTGGTTCACCCTGCACCTGGGGGCGGGCGGGCTGGTCAGCGGGGCGTCGCTGGCACTGCCGCCGTTCGCGGTGGCGACGATGGCGGTGCCGTTCTCGCGCAGCCTGCGCGAGTCGGCGCTGAGCGTGCTCTACGGACTGGACGCGCGGTGGCTGGTGCACCTCGGCGTACCGGCCGGGCTGCTGATGCTGCTGGCGCTGGCCGCCGCGGCGGCGGGAGCGGGGGCCCTGCTGGCCCGGCAGGCGCCGCTGCTGCTGGGGCCGACGCCCGCCGACCGGCTGGCCGCGGCGGAGCGGCGGGCCGCGGACCTGGCCGCACGGAACCGGCTGGCGCGGGAGCTGCACGATTCGGTGGGGCACGCGCTGAGCGCCGTCACGCTCCAGGCGGGGGCCGCGCGGCGGGTCCTCGGCACCGGGGAGCCGGACCTGGCGTTCGTGCGGGAGGCACTGACCGCGATCGAGGAGACGACCCGCCGCACGGTCGGTGAACTCGACTCCGTACTGGGGATGTTGCGCCAGGGTGAGGACGAGGGGGAACTGCCCGGTCCGGGCCTGGAGGCGCTGGGGGGTCTGCTCGCGCACAGCGGGGTGCGAGTGGACTGCGAGCGGGCGGACGATACGGCGGTGCTGCCGGAGCCGGTGTCCCGGGAGGCGTACAGGATCGTGCAGGAGGGCCTGAGCAACGCCCTGCGGCACGGGCGGAGCGGCGCACCCGTGGCGCTGAGGCTGCGGACGACGGACGACGAACTGGAGATCACCATGGAGAACCCGCTGCCCGGCGACGAGGGCCGGGCGTCCGCGTCGGTGGTACGGCCCGGCGGCGGCCGGGGGCTGCGCGGCGTCGCGGAACGGGCCGCGCTGCTCGGCGGCCGGTCGGCGGCCGGTCCCGCGCCGGACGGGGCGGCCTGGCGGGTGTCGGTGCGGCTGCCGCTGCGCCCGGTGGGAGGCGGCCGGTGACGGCCGCGGGCAGGCCGGTGGTCCGTGTCGTGCTGGCCGACGACGAGCGGATGGTCCGTACGGCCCTGAAGGTCATCCTGGACGCCGAACCGGACCTGGAGGTCGTGGGCGAGGCGGCGGACGGGGCGGAGGCGGTGTCCGTCGTACGGGAGCTGCGGCCCGATGTCGTCCTGATGGACGTCCGGATGCCCGAGGTAGACGGGATCCGCGCCACCGAGCGGCTGCTCGCGTCGATGCCCGCGCCGCCGCGCGTCGTGGTCGTCACCACTTTCGAGAACGACCGGTACGTGTACGAGGCGCTGCGGGTGGGCGCGGCCGGGTTCCTGCTGAAGCGGGCGGCGGCCGAGGACCTGGTGACGGCGGTACGGCTGGTGGCGCGCAGCGACTCGCTGCTGTATCCGGCGGCGGTGCGGGCCCTGGCCGCGTCGCACGGCCGCCGGGAGCCCGGCGCCCTCCGGGTGCCCTGGGCGGCGCGGCTCACCGACCGGGAGGCGGAGGTGCTGCGGCTGCTGGCGACCGGGCTGACGAACGCGGAGATCGCGGCGCGAATGGGCGTGGGCGCCGCGACGGCGAAGACCCACGTGGCGGCGGTCCTGGCGAAGACCGGCACCCGGGACCGTACACAGGCGGTGATCGCGGCGTACGAGTCGGGCTTCATCGAAGCGGGGCGAACATGAGGATCCGCTGAGAATCACCACGAAGCGGAACGTTCCGGCCGCGGCGGTTCGTCGTCCCGTACGGGATGAACAAGACGATCAGAAGAGCCGCGGTCTTCTCCCTCCTGCTGGTCTTCGCGCTGCTGCTGCGGGCGACCTGGCTGCAGGGCTACGAGGCGAAGGCGCTCGCGGACCACGAGGAGAACCGGCGGAACACCATCGCCCGGTACGCGCGGCCGCCCGGGGACATCGTCGTGGCCGGGACCCCGGTCACCGGCTCGGCGCGCACGGGGAGCGGCGACCTCGCGTACCAGCGGACGTACCCGGACGGCGAGCTGTACGCACCGGTCACCGGGTTCAGCTCCCAGGTGTACGGGGCGACGCAGCTGGAGGGCGTCTACGCCGAGGTGCTGGACGGCACCGACCCGCGCCTGAAGAACCCGCTGGACGCGCTCACCGGCGAGCGGGCCGAGCCGGGCTCCGTCCTCACCACCGTCGACCCCACCGTGCAGAAGGCCGGCTTCGAGGCGCTCGGCGGCAAGAAGGGCGCCGCGGTCGCCCTCGACCCGGCGACGGGGCGGATCCTCGGCGTCGTCAGCACCCCGTCGTACGACCCGTCGGTGATCGCGGGCGCGGGCAGCGGCGAGGCATGGAAGAAGCTGGAGGCGGACCCGGACAAGCCTCTGGTGAACCGGGCGATCCGGCAGCCGGTGGCGCCGGGGTCGACGTTCAAGCTGGTCGTCGCGGCGGCGGCGCTGGAGGACGGGCTGTACGGCTCCGTGGACGAGGCGACGGACAGCCCGCAGCCGTACACGATGCCGGGCACCACCCGGGTCCTGGAGAACGAGAACCCGTCCGCCCCCTGCCGGAACGCGTCGATCCGCACCGCGCTGCGGTACTCCTGCAACAACGTCTTCGGCAAGATGGCCGTCGACCTGGGCCAGGACCGGGTCCGGGCGATGGCCGAGAGGTTCGGCTTCAACGACGAGCAGCAGGACATGCCGGTGCGGGCGTACGAGAGCGTGTATCCGGCCGGCATGGACGAGGCGCAGACCGCGCTGTCGGGCATCGGACAGTTCGATGTGACGGCGACGCCGTTCCAGATGGCGCTGGTGTCCTCGGCTCTCGCTCACGACGGGCTGCTGGCCTCGCCGCACCTGGTGGAGAAGGTGGTGGACGCCGACGGGGACACCCTGGAGTCGTACGGGGACGGGGACACCCGGCGGATCGTGTCGGCGTCGACCGCCCGGCAGCTGCGCTCCGCGATGGTCACGGTCGTCGAGGACGGGACGGGCAGCAACGCCCGCATCGACGGCGCCGAGGTCGGCGGCAAGACCGGTACGGCCCAGCGCGGGGTGGACAACAGCGAGAAGCCCTACGCCTGGTTCACCTCGTACGCGAAGGACGACCGGACCGGGAAGGAGGTCGCGGTCGCGGTCTTCGTGGAGGACTCGGACGCGGCCCGCTCGGAGGTGAGCGGCAACGGACTGGCCGCGCCGGTGGCGCGGGCGATGATGGAGGCGGCACTCAAGTAGGTTCCTCGGAAGCCGTGTTGGGGCCGGGGTCGGCTGCCGGGGCCGGTCGAGGTTCGCCGCGGCCGGGGTGATAGGCAGGGACAGACGTACGTCCCGCCCCGCTCCCCCCACCCGGAGGTCCCGCCGCCATGCCCGCCCGCGATCGTTTCCGGCTCCGCCCCCGCTCCCTGTCCGGCTGGACCATGGCGGTCTTCGGGCTCCTGGCCTCCGCGCTGGGGGTGGTGGGGCTGCTGGCGCCCGGCGTGCTGCTGACGGCCATGGGCTTCGACCCCTCGCCGTTCGCCTGCTTCGGCCCGATACCGGACGGCGTCGTCGACGCCACGCCGACACTGCTCACCGCTTCGTCCATGGCGGCGGTGAACATGGGCGTGTACTACCTGCTGGCGGCGCTGGCCGACTGGCGGGCGTTCTTCCGCTGGACGGTGCCGTTCCGGCTGCTGACCTGCGCGGTGTTCACACTCGCGGTCGTCTCGGGGCGTGCCCCCGACGGGTTCCTGGGTGTGGGCCTGTGGGAGGGCCTGGGCGCGCTGGCGACCTGGGTGGCGCTGCGGCAGGACGCACGGCGGGAGGCGGCGGCCGCGGCGTGAGCCCCGGGAGCGTACGCCCGGCAGATCATCGCTCCGGCCGGGCCGTACGGGGGGATGGCCCGGCCGGAAGCTGTGGTGCGGGGGCGGTGCACCCACGGGGGACGGATACGTCCGCGTCCGCACCGCAAGCGACCCTAGAGGCCTCGGCGGCCGTCCGTGATCCACTTCGCGCGGCCCCCGGTCCGCAATGCGCGGCCCGCTGAGGCATCGTCAGGTGTACAGGAGCACCGCCGGGCGCCCGGCACGGCCGGGGCGCCGGCCGTGCCGGCGTCAGCCGCGCGCGGGGGGCCCGGCCTGCAAGGTCCGGGACGGGGCCTCCCCGAACCGCTCCCGGTAGCTGGCCGCGAACCGCCCCAGGTGCGTGAACCCCCAGCGCCACGCCACCTCGCTCACCGTGAGCCCGCCGCCCGGCTCCGCCGCCCGCAGTTCGTCCCGTACCCGCTCCAGCCGCACGTCCCGGACGTAGCCCATCGGCGTCGTCCCGACATGGGCCCGGAACGACTCCTGGAGCCGCCGGGCGCTCACCCGGGCCAGCGCCGCCAGTTCGGTCGTGGTGAACGGGTGCTCGGGCCGCTCCCGTACCGCGTCGATGACCCGCTTGACCGGCGCGGGCCGCAGCGGGCCCGCCGGGCGGTCGAGCTCCTCCCGGTAAGGGTGCCCGGCAGCCAGCAGCAGCCCCGTCAGCAGCGCGTCCTGGACAGGCCGTGCCATCAGCGGATGCCCGGCCAGCCCCTCCGGCTGCCCCATCTCCGCGGCGACCCGCCGCAGCAGCGCGGCCCACTCCCGCCCGGGCCCTCCTGTCAGGTCCAGTGCGGGTGCGAAGGACAGCCCGCGGCGCGGACAGCGCCCCAGCAGCTCCTCCAGGTGCTCCCACAGCGCGGCCTTCGCGATCTTCACGGCGACGATCCGGCAGTCCCCCGCCCACCGGTCCACGACGACCGCCCCGGACGGGTCCAGGATGTTGCCCTGCCCGGGCGTCGCCACCACGGCGGGCGCGCGGCCCTGCCGCAGCTCCAGCCGTCCGCTCAGCGGCAGGTTCACGTGGTAGGCACCGAGGTCCCCGAATCTCATCCGCACATCGGCGCCGCATTGCATGTCACCGACCGTGAACGGCCCGAAGGCGACCGTCTCGAAGCGCGCGGCGAACCGCCGCGTCCCGCCGCGGCCGCCGCCCCGCGGCCCCTCCTCTTCCCCCTCTCCTTCGATGACGTCCATGAAATTGGCGTAGAACCGGGCGGCTATCTCCTGCCGCGCCTCGTCCACGTCCCCCGTATGAAAAGTGGTCCTTCCAGTCACGGGTCGCCAGGGTAAGGGAACGGTAAAGCGGACCTGTTCGTTACGCCTCACATGACAGCAATGACCCCAGGCTCGAACATCCCCCTGTCCGCCGCACGCGTCGCGGTGGACGTCGCCGCGCCGGTACGGCTCGACGTGTCGGGCCTGCTGCTCACCGCCGCAGGCAAGGTGCGCTCGGACAGCGACTTCATCTTCTACAACCAGCCGTCGGGACCCGGTGTCGGCTACCGGTCGGGCGGGGGTACGGCTCCGGACGCCATCACCGTCGACACCGCGGCCGTCCCGGCGGACATCGAGAGGATCGTCGTCACCGCCAGCCCGGACGCGGCGGGCCAGACGTTCCAGGGCATCGAGCCGACGGCCACCGTGCGCGACGCCGCCACGGGCGCCGTCCTCGCCACGTTCACCCCGCCGCGTCTCGACGCCGAGACGGCGCTGGTGGTCATGGAGGTCTACCGGCGGGGCGGCGCGTGGAAGGCCCGCGCGGTGGGTCAGGGGTATGCGAACGGACTGGCCGGGATCGCGACGGACTTCGGCGTGACGGTGGAGGAGGAACCGGCCGCCGCTCCCGCCCCCGCGGCGCCGGCCGCCGCGCCTCCGATGCCCGCGGCCCCGCCGCCGGTGCCGGCCGCGCCGCCCGCGGCCACCGGGAAGATCAACCTGGACAAGGGCCGGGTGAGCCTCCAGAAGAACCAGACGGTGTCCCTGGTCAAGGGCGGCCGGCCCCTGCTCTCCCAGGTGCGGATGGGCCTCGGCTGGGAGCCCGCCTACCGGGCCAAGGACATCGACCTGGACGCGTCGGTCATCGCGTACGGACCGCAGCGCAACCACCTGGACAGCTGCTACTTCGGCAAGCTGACGATCCTGGGCGGCGCGATCAAGCACTCCGGTGACAACCTGACGGGCGAGGGCGCCGGGGACGACGAGGTCATCACGGTCGATCTGGGCCGTCTTCCGGCGGAGGCGACGGGCCTGGTCTTCACCGTGAACTCCTTCTCCGGGCAGAAGTTCACCGAGGTCGCCAAGGCGTACTGCCGTCTGCTGGACGCCGCGACCGGGGAGGAGCTGGTCCGCTTCGACCTCACCAGCGCGAAGCCGGAGACCGGCGTCATGATGTGCAAGCTCATCCGCCAGTTCTCCGGCGAGTGGGAGATGACGGCGCTGGGCGACTTCGTGCACTCCCGCACCGTCCGCGGCATGGTGAAGCCCGCCTCCCAGGCGCTGTGAGAGCGGGCGGGGGCCGCCCCGGGGCAGGCTCGGCCCCCGCCCGTCGCCTCAGGCGCGCGGTGCGCGGTGCCAGGGCCCGGTGATCGCCAGCAGCAGACCGGGCTTCTGGATGTTCGCGTACAGGGTCCTGCCGTCGGGCGAGAAGACGACTCCGGCGAACTCGGAGTCATTCAGGTCGTTGCGGGCGATCGGGTAGGTGCGTCCGCTGTCCGTCGCGCCGAACAGGTGCTGTACGCCCTCGCCGTCCTCGGCGAGGACGAGCCCGCCGTACGGGGACACGGTGATGTTGTCGGGCCCGTCGAAGGCGCCGTCCCGTTCGGGGTCCCGGTTGACGCCGAGCAGCACCTTGAGGGTGAGGGTGCGGCGCCTCGGGTCGTAGAACCAGACCTGCCCGTCGTGCGGAGCGCCGGGGCTCTCGTCACGGGCGTACGAGGAGACGATGTACGCCCCGCCGTCGGCCCACCACATGCCCTCCAGCTTCCGGGCGCGGGTGATCTCGCCGTCTCCGAACTGCTCCCGTACGGCGACGGCGACGGCGTCCCGGTCGGGGACGTCGACCCAGTCGACGCCGTACACGATGCCGATCCGGGTGGCGCGGGACAGGTCGTCGACGTACCGGCCGCCGGAGTCGAAGCAGCGGGGTGCCTGGAGGACCCCGGCGTCGTCGGCCAGGGTGCGCAGCCTGCCGCGGCCGTGGCGGAAGCCCTGCGGGGGGACCCAGCGGTAGAAGAGTCCGTTGGGCCGGGAGTCGTCCTCGGTGAGGTAGGCGTGGCCGCGCTTCGGGTCGATGACGACGGCCTCGTGGTCGAACCGCCCGAACGCCTTGACGGGCTTCGGGTGCCGGTTGGCCCGACGGTCGTACGGGTCGACCTCGAACACGTACCCGTGGTCCTTGGTCATCCCGTTCTCACCGGCCCGGTCGGAGTTCTCCTCACAGGTGAGCCAGGTGCCCCACGGGGTGGATCCGCCGGCGCAGTTGGTGGACGTCCCCGCGATCCCGACCCACTCCGCGGTGCGCCCGTCGCGCTGGACCTCGACGACGGTGCAGCCCCCGGAGGCGGCCGGGTCGTACACCAGCCCCTCGCTGAGCGGCACGGGGTGGTCCCAGCCGGCCCGAGGGCCCTTCAGCTCATGGTTGTTGACGAGCAGGGTCACCCCCCGGGGCCCGGGAAACGCGGCCGTGCCGTCGTGCCTCCCCGGCGTGAACTCACCGCTCTCCAGCCGGGTGACCCCGCTGTGGGTGAGCACCCGGTACGAGAACCCGGCGGGCAGGGCCAGCAGGCCCTCGGGGTCGTCGACGAGCGGTCCGTACCCGCAGCGCGCGGCGGCGTCCTGCGGGGCGGCGACGGCGCCGGGCGCGGTGGCCAGCGCCCCCACGCTCCCGGTCAGCGCCAGCCCACCCCCGACGACGGCGGACTGCCTGGCGAACTCTCTTCGGTTGAGCGGCATCCCACGGCTCCCTACTGGCCCGGCATTGCCCCGACACGCTCCCGCCCCCGACTGAACAGCCGTTGAACAGCACACGTCAACACCGGGACCCGTACTTGGCCGATACCACCGGTTCCGCCGCGGGTGCCTCCGCGCCGTGACCCGCACCGCCGACCTGCCGCCCGGCTCGGGCACGTGCATCACGGCGGTGCCCGCGCCCCGCCCGACGCGGGGCACCCCGCAGGCCCCGGCTCGCGGGCCGGGTCGCGTCCGGGCGGAGCACGCCCGGGCCGCGAGGACCGGCGCGCCCTCCGCCGGCTCCCGGCTCCCGGCTCCCGGCCGCACTCGGTCAGGGGGCGCATCCGCACCGGCGGAGCCTTCGCCGACACCCGCGCCGTCGGGCATCCGCAGGCACCGGCCACCGGGGGTGAGAGCGCACCGGTCCCGGACGCGGCACGGCCCGCCTGCCAGTCCCTATCCGCGGGACCGGGCCTTGAAGGCCGCCTTGCGGGCCTCCTTGGCCAGGCCCTTGTCCCGGTGCAGCCGCCCCACCGCCTCCAGCACCTCCGCCGTCGCCGGATGCGACACCCGCCACGCCTGCTCGAAGAACCCGCTGTGCCGCCCCGTCAACCCCTCGATGAGGTCCTGGAGTTCACTCAGATCCCCGTCCGCCGCCAGCTGCGCGGCGATCGTGTCGACGGCCAGCCAGAACACCATCTCCTCCGGCGGCACCGGCACATCCGCCGCGCCCTGCTCGGCCAGCCACACCCGGGCCAGCCCGCCCAGCTCCGGGTCGTCCAGCACCTCCCGTACCGCGGGCTCCGCGGCCGGCCCGGCCAGCGCGAGGGCCTGCTGGCAGTGCAGCCGCCGCAGCGGGGACTCCTCGTCGGTCCCCTTCGCCGCGGCCAGCAGCTCCCGCGCCGCCTCCGACGGCTCCCGCACGGCCAGCCACGCCTCGGTCTCGGCCCGCGCGGCCGCCTGCGGGAACCGCCCCGCCGCGGTGAGCAGCGCCCGTGCGTCCCGCCCGGCCAGCTCGCCCACCACGGGCGCGTCGACCCCGGCCTCCAGCAGCCGGCTGCGGATGCCGTACAGCCCGAGCGGCGTCAGCCGCACCATCCCGTACCGGGAGACGTCCTCGTCGTCCCCGACCGGCTCCGCCGCACCGCCCGCGTCCTCGTCGTCGACCAGCAGGGATTCGTCCACCGGCCGGTACTCGACGACTCCCATCGGCTCCAGCAGCCGGAACTGGTCGTCGAGGCGCATCATGACCTCCGACACCTGCTCCAGGACCGCGTCCGTGGGCTCCCCCATGTCCTCGGGCACGACGACCGACGCGGCGAGCGCGGGCAGCGGCACGGGCGTGTCGTCGACGCCGCCCTCCCCGACGGTGAGCAGGTACAGGTTGCCGAGGACGCTGTCGAGGAACTCGGCCTCGGCCTCGGGGTCCCAGTCCAGCGCCGACAGGTCGAGCTCGCCGTCCTCGCCCACGAGCGCGTCGATGTCGTCCACCACGGGCGTGGCCGCGTCGGCACACACGGTCTCCAGCCCGTCCAGCCACAGCGCGAGCACGTCCTGCGGGGCGCCCCCGGTCACCAGCGGCAGCAGGTCCCCGGGCTCCGCGGCGCCCTCGTCGCCGGTGCCATCCCCGGCGCCCTCGGCCTCCTCGGGGTCATGGACCGTCACCAGTCCCGTGTCGACGGCGACCCGCCACGCCTCGCTCGCGTAGGCCTCGCCGTCCTCGTCCGTTTCGAGGCCCAGCTCCCGCGCCGCGTCCGGCAGCTGCTCGTCGACGAGTTCGCCGCCCGCTCCTACCCGGGTCCCGGGCCCGGCCCACCGGGCGAGCCGCACGGCCCGCGACATGAGCGGCGCGGCGAGCGCGTCCCGGGCCAGTTCGGCCTCCGAGGGGAGCCGCACCGGCGGCAGGGTCGGGCGGTCTTCGGACATCAGGGTCTCTCTCCTCGGAAACATGAGCCAAGCGGCCCCCAGCGTAGACGCAATCGGGGGCATCTCCGGCGGTTCATCTGCCTGTCAGGCCCATTACACCGGGAAACCCTTGACAAGTTGGGCTCCCGCTTAAGAGATTGACGCGCGTAGAGCGGCCACCCATCGGTTTCAGCCACTCAACACCTCACCTCCCACCACCTCTTGGAGCTCACCCATGGCTTCCTCCCTGCCGAGAACCGCAGCCGTCTCGGCCGTCGTCGCCTCCGCGCTGGCCGCCGGCCTGCTCGCCGGAGCGTCCACCTCCGCCGCCGAGACCGGCGGCGACACGGCGTACGGCGCGGCGACCACCCGCATTCACGACATCCAGGGCGTCACACGGATATCCCCGCTCGTCGGCCGTCAGGTCACGGACGTCCCCGGCATCGTCACGGGCGTGCGGACCTACGGTTCGAAGGGTTTCTGGTTCCAGGACGCGGAGGGGGACGGCGACGCGGCCACCAGCGAGGGCCTGTTCGTCTACACAGGCTCGGCCCCGACCGTCTCGGCCGGGGACGCCGTCACGGTCTCCGGGCGGATCACCGAGTACGTCCCGGGCGGCCTCAACTCCGGCAACCAGTCCCTGACCCAGATCTCCAAGCCGACGGTGACCGTCGTCTCCTCGGGCAACGACGTCCCCGCGCCGGTCGTCATCACCGACAGCGACGTCCCCGCCGCGTACACGCCCGAGGGTGACCCGGCGGACGGCGGCTCCGTCAACAAGCTGCCCCTCCAGCCGTCCTCGTACGCCCTGGACTACTACGAGTCCCTGGAGGGCATGAACACCCGTATCGGTGACGTGCGGATCGTCGGCCCCAGCACCAGGTACGCCGAGCTGTGGGTCACCGTGAAGCCGGGCGAGAACCCCACCCCGCGCGGCGGCACCGTCTACGGCGCGTACGACGCCCAGAACGGCGGGCGCCTGAAGGTCCAGTCGCTGATCCCGCTCAAGGAGGAGCCGTTCCCGGCCGCGAACGTCGGTGACATGCTGACCGGCGGCGCCGAGGGCCCTCTGGACTTCAACCAGTACGGCGGCTACACCCTGGTCTCCCGCACCTCACTGACCGTCGAGGACCGGGGCCTGCGGCCGGAGCGGACGCGCCGCCAGCACTGGAAGGAGCTGGCGGTCGCCACGTACAACGTGGAGAACCTCGATCCGGGCGACCCGCAGGAACAGTTCGACGCGCTCGCGAAGGGCATCGTCGACAACCTCGCCTCGCCCGACATCGTCGCCCTGGAGGAGATCCAGGACAACAGCGGGCCGACGAAGGACGGCACGGTCGCCGCCGACGAGACGCTGAAGAAGTTCACGGACGCGATCGTCGCAGCCGGCGGCCCGGCCTACGAGTGGCGGGGTATCGACCCGGAGGACCTCAAGGACGGCGGCCAGCCCGGCGGCAACATCCGCCAGGTGTTCCTCTTCAACCCCGAGCGCGTGGCGTTCTTCGACCGCAAGGGCGGCGACGCGACGACGGCGACCGGTGTCGTGAAGCGGTACGGCAAGGCGTCCCTGACCCTGTCTCCCGGCCGCATCGACCCGGCGAACGCCGCCTGGGAGAACAGCCGCAAGCCGCTGGCCGGGGAGTTCTACTTCCGCGGCAAGCCGGTCATCGTCATCGCCAACCACTTCGGCTCGAAGGGCGGTGACGAGTCGATCGTCTCGCACCGCCAGCCGCCGAATCGTTCCTCCGAGGTGGAGCGCCACCAGCAGGCGAAGACCGTCAACAGCTTCGTGAAGGACATCCTGGCCGTCCAGAAGAACGCGAAGGTCGTCGTCCTCGGCGACATCAACGACTTCGAGTTCTCCGACACGACCCGCCTCCTCACGGACGGCGGTGTGCTGCACCCGGCGATCACCTCGCTCCCGGCCGCCGAGCGCTACTCGTACGTGTACCAGGGCAACAGCCAGGTGCTGGACCAGATCCTGACCAGCCCGGGGATCCGCCGCTTCGAGTACGACAGCGTGCACATCAACGCGGAGTTCGCGGACCAGCACAGCGACCACGACCCGCAGATCCTGCGCTTCCGCCCGTAACCCTCACGGGCCGGACGGACGCTGCACGCCCGGGCTGAGACTCAGCGCGGGCGTGTAGCGCCGCACGGTGCCGCTCACCAGCCCGGGGTACGGCCGGACCCGGCGCCCCCACGGAGTGTCCGCCCCGGTTCCGCTCCCGGGCACGGCCTCCGCGTCCCTGTGGGCGTGGGCGCTCTCCCACTCTGCGTAGTGGAGGGCCCTGGTCCCGTCCAGGCTGACGAGGAAGTGGCCGGAGAGGACTCCCGGACACTGCTCCCGGTCGCCGCCCAGCGCCTCGGACAAGGCGTCCGCCCAGGCCCGCTGCCGCGCCGGGCCGGGCCCGTCGAACTCGACGTCCACGATGACGACACCGCCCGGTACGCGCGCGTCCTCCGCACCCCGGGCGCCGCCGCGGTACAACTCGTACACGGCGAACGTGGCCCGGTCGATGCCGGGGACGGCCGCGTCGATCTCGGCGTTCCGCGCGGCCCGCTCGGTGCGGACCATCTCGTGGTAGTCCTCCTCCGAGCGCCACTGCGAGTAGTGCAGGAGCGTGTCCCCGTCCTCGCCGGTGAGGACGCTGTACGAGAGCAGTCCGGCGACCGGCCAGTCCCGGGCCTCCCAGGTGCGGGCGATGGCGTCGACCGCCGCCTGCTGGCGCTCGGGGGTCCCCACCCGCCAGGTCGTGACGATGACGATGCCCGCGTCGGAAACGGTCGGGCCGGGGCGGGAGCAGGGGTGCGGGGATACGGACATGGGGTCCTCCTCGACGGGTCGCGCCCGGCCGCAAACCCATGGTCCGGCCGGGCACGTTCCATCGTTGGACCTCAAGTTAACTTGAGGTCAAGTCACCGCCCGCGCCTTCCCCTCCAGGCACCCCGGCCCCCGACGGAACGGCTCCGCGCGGCCTGCCGCAGCGCCCCGACGGCGACGGCCGCCGCGCCCAGGGCGACGCCCACGGTGGCGGCCGTGGCGCGGACGATCCGCTTCCGGCGCCCCCGGGCGACGTGCGAGCGCCAGTCCGCCTTCGCCACGAGCTGATCCAGGGTGTTCGCCAGTTCCTGCCGTTTGGCCACCGCGTCCAGGCGCAGTTCGTCGGCCCGTGTCAGCCGTGTCATCGGTGGACCCCCTCCTTGATCGCGTCGAGGTCCGCGCGCACCCCGCCAAGAGCCCGTTCCGGCACCGGAGGCACCGCCCGCCGCACCTGGGCGCGCCCGACCAGCGCCATGAGGCCCGCGACGAGGAACAGCGCGCCGGTCACGATCAGGGCGGCGGCCCACACCTCCAGCGCCAGCGCGATGAGCGCCACGGCGGTTCCGGCGAGGGCGATGAGGCCGACATGCGCGACGACACCGGCCCCTCCGAGCAGGCCGCCGCCGACCCCGGCGCGCCTCCCTTTCTCCGCGAGCTCGGCCCGCGCGGCCCGCACCTCGAGCCTGACCAGGTCGGACATCTGCTCCGAGGCCCGCCTGACCAGCTCGCCGACCGAGGGTTCTCCGTCTACGGCCACAGCCGACCACCTTCCTTGTCCACATCGCATGAGGGGTGCCCGGGTACCCCCGTGTCACCCGTCCATGCGGGACGGCACCGGGACGGTTCAGCGTGGCTTCACGATCCGGCGAAGCAGATCTAAGTAGACCTACGGCAATCCCGCCTGAAGACTGCGGACATGACGTACAGCCACAGCACCGGCACCGCGAACCGCCTCCTGCCGCCCTTCGGCCGCGTCCTGTGCGCGATGGTCACCCCGTTCACCCCTGCGGGTGAGTCCCTGGACCTGGACCGGGCCGCGAATCTCGCGACGGACCTGCTCGCGGGCGGCTGCGACGGGCTCGTCCTGAACGGCACCACCGGGGAGTCCCCGACGACCACCGACGCCGAGAAGAGCACCCTGATCCGGGCGGTCAGGGAGGCGGTCGGCGGCTCGGCCGTCCTGGTCGCCGGGGTCGGCACGGCCGACACCGCGCACACCGTGGCGCTGGCCCGGCAGGCGGAGGAGTCGGGCGCCGACGGACTCCTGGTCGTCCCGCCGTACTACAGCCGCCCGCCGCAGACCTCCGTGGAGGCGCACTTCCGCCGGGTGGCGGACGCGACGGGTCTGCCGCTCGCCGTGTACGACATCCCCGGCCGTACCGGCACCCGGGTCGAGCCGCAGACCATGCTGAGGCTGGCCGAGCACCCGCGGATCGTCGCGGTGAAGGACTGCGCGTACGACCTGCTGGGCTCCACCAAGGTCATCGGCCGCACCTCGCTCGCCTACTACTCGGGCGCCGAGGAGATGAACCTGCCGCTGTACGCGGTGGGCGGCGCGGGCTGCATCAGCACGGCCGCGAACGTGGCGCCGGGCGCGGTGCGGGCGGTGCTGGACGCGTTCGACGCGGGGGACACGGAGGAGGCTGCCCGGCTGAACCGGCGGCTGCTCCCGCTGGTCGAGCTGATGATGGCCGCGGGCCTGCCGGGCACGGTCACCGCCAAGGCCCTGCTGGACGCGGGCCCGGTACGGGAACCGCTGCAGCCCGCCGGCCGGGAGACGGCCGACGGGCTGCGCCGGGCGTACGAGGAGCTGACGGCCCTCAGTCCGCGATGAGGTTCCGCCCCAGGACGGCGACATGCTCCAGCACGTCCTCCATGGGGTCGTCGATCTGTCCGGCGTTGATCAGGCCCACCCGGGGCCCGTTGTGCGACTGCCGGTTGTCCTCGTCGGCCGACGCGGCTCCGCACGGGAGTGCCGCCAGCGCGACCGCCCCCGCGCAGACCGCGACCATCCTGCCGGTCCTCGTGCCCACTTCTCACCTCACCGTTTCATGTGACCCTGCGTCGGTCTGCTCATCGGCCCGGCGGGGCCGCGGGTCACGCGGGGTCACACGAACGATGACGGGCGGGCCGGTCAGTTGTGGCTGTGCAGGATGTCGTTCAGGCCGCCCCAGACGGCGTTGTTCGGGCGGGCCTCGACGGTGCCGGTGACCGAGTTGCGGCGGAAGAGGATGTTCGAGGCGCCGGACAGCTCGCGGGCCTTGACGACCTGGCCGTCGGGCATCGTCACGCGCGTCCCGGCCGTCACGTACAGACCGGCCTCGACCACGCACTCGTCGCCGAGCGCGATGCCGACGCCCGCCTCGGCACCGACCAGGCAGCGCTCCCCGACAGAGATGATCACGTTGCCGCCGCCGGACAGGGTGCCCATGGTGGAGGCGCCGCCGCCGATGTCGGAGCCGTCGCCGATGACGACACCCGCGGAGATCCGGCCCTCGACCATGGAGGTGCCGAGGGTGCCCGCGTTGAAGTTGACGAAGCCCTCGTGCATGACGGTCGTGCCGGAGGCGAGGTGCGCGCCGAGCCGGACGCGGTCGGCGTCCGCGATGCGCACGCCCTTGGGCGCCACGTAGTCCGTCATGCGCGGGAACTTGTCGACACTGGTGACCTGGAGGTGCAGTCCCTCGGCCCGGGCGTTGAGCCGGACCCTCTCCAGATCGTCCACGGCGACCGGGCCGAGGCTGGTCCAGGCGACGTTGGCGAGCAGGCCGAAGATCCCGTCCAGGTTCTGGCCGTGCGGCTTCACCAGCCGGTGGCTCAGCAGGTGCAGGCGCAGGTAGGCGTCGTGCGCGTCGAGCGGCTTGTCGTCGAGCGAGGCGGCCACGGTGCGGACGGCGACGACCTCGACGCCGCGGCGGGCGTCGACGCCGAGGGCCTTCGCGGCGCCGTCACCGAGGGCCTTGACGGCCTCGTCCGGGGTGAGGCGCTCGGTTCCGGCCGGCCCGGGCTGCTCGACCAGCTCGGGGGCGGGGAACCAGGTGTCGAGAACGGTGCCGTCACCGGCGATGGTGGCGAGGCCGACGGCGACGGCTCCGGTGGTGCGGGGTGCATCAGTCATGACACCGAACCTAACCGGCGGGCCCGGCCGGGGGCGAACCGGTCTCAGGTGCCGGTCGCGCAGCCCGCGCGGCCCGGCACCCCTGACTCCCCCGTGAACCGCCCCCACCGGCCCGTCCCGCAGCACACTCCCGGCCCCACACTCTGACGGCACCGGTCTCCCGCCCGTCCGGCCCGCGCCGCCCGGCCTCCGCCCCGCCCACCCTGGCGACCGCCCCGCTCTGCGGCCCGAACCGCTCATGTCTCCCCCCGCTCGCAACTCACGCCTCCTGCGCCTTCCCGGCCACCCCTTCCGGTCCTCACGCCCGTACCGCCCACGCCTGCGCCGTCCGCCCCCCGACGGGCACAGCCCACGCCTCACCGGCCCGCGTCGCCCCCGCCCACCCGTCCCGGACCGTTCCCGGTTAACGTGTCCCGGTCAATCCGGGCATCGAACACAGGAGCGCATACCGATGACAGCCCCACCGCCGCCACCTCCCGGCCCTCCGGGCGCCCCGGGCCCCTACAGCCCGTACGGCCCCGGTTACGGGGGCGGCTGGGCCCCGTTCGCACCGCCGAAACCGGGGGTGATCCCGCTGGGCCCGCTGGGCGTGGGCGACATCCTGGGTGGCGCGTTCAGCACGCTCGGCCGGGCGTGGAAGGCACTGCTGGGCCTCTCGGCGGCGGTGTTCGGCATCGTGGCGGTGCTGGCCGGCGTGCTGGTCTTCATCGCCTTCACCAGCATGGCGGAGATGTTCGAGCGGACGTCGTCGCCCGCCTTCGGGTCGAGGACGACGATCGTGGAGGACGTCACGCCGCTGGCGGTCGTCGGCCTCGTCTCGCTCTGGGTGCTCGCGGTGCTCGCGTTCTTCCTCGCCTACGCCCTGATCACGGCGGCGGGCCCGGTGGCCCTGCGTTCCGCGGTGGTGGGGCAACAGGTCACGTTCGGCATGCTGTGGCGGCAGACCTGGGCCCGCGTGGGGGCGGTGGTCGGCACGATCCTGCTGACGTACCTGATCGCCCTGGTGCCTACGGGGGGCCTGGCCTTCCTGGGCTTGTTCCTCATCTTCGGAGCCCTTTCCGCGGCGTCCACCGGTTCCGGTTTCGAACCGCCTCTCTGGGGCATCCCCGTCGGCCTGCTCGGCGGCCTGGCGGTGTTCGTGCTGGCCGTCTGGATCTGGGTGAAGTTCATCCTGGCCCCGTCGGCCGTGGTGATGGAGGGCCTGGGGCCGGTCCAGGCCATGCGCCGCTCCTCACAGCTGGTGAGGGGCTCCTGGTGGCGGGTGTTCGGGATCTCGCTGCTCGGCGGGGTGATCGCGTCGGTCATGGCCTGGCTGATCCAGATGGCCTTCCAGCTCGTCGGCGTCCTGCCGGCCGCCGCGCTGTCGGGTTCCGGTTCGGACGCGCAGGTCCCGGCGATCGCCGTGATGGTGGTCGTGTCCGCGCTGGGCGTGCTGCTGTCGCAGGTCGTGTCGTCGGTGTATCCGTCCCTGGTGAACGGCCTGATCTACGTCGACCGTCGTATCCGGACGGAGAACCTGGCGGCGTCCCTGGCCGAAGCGGCGGGCGTCCCGCCGCACCCGCAGCCGTACCCCTACGGCCAGCCCCCGGCTCCGCCCTACGGGCAACCGCCGATGGGCTGACAGCACACGCGCCGCGCACGCGGAAACGGCCGTGCCCGCCGGGGAGCTTCCCCAGGCGGGCACGGCCGTTCGCGTACGACCAGCGGTCAGACGTTGAAGCCCAGCGCGCGCAGCTGCTCGCGGCCGTCGTCCGTGATCTTGTCCGGGCCCCACGGCGGCATCCAGACCCAGTTGATCTTCAGTTCGTTGACGATGCCGTCGGTCGCGGACTTCGCCTGGTCCTCGATGACGTCGGTCAGCGGACAGGCCGCCGAGGTGAGCGTCATGTCCAGAGTCGCGACGTTGGAGTCGTCGATGTGGATGCCGTAGATGAGGCCGAGGTTGACGACGTCGATGCCCAGCTCGGGGTCGACGACGTCGTACAGCGCCTCGCGGACCTCGTCCTCGGTGGCGGGCTTCATCTCCGCGGCGGGGGTGGGGTTGTCACTCATGCCGTCTTCTCCTCGCCCAGTGCCTGGGCCGTCGCGTCCTTCCACGCCATCCAGCTCAGCAGCGCGCACTTCACCCGGGCCGGGTACTTGGAGACCCCGGCGAACGCGACCGCGTCCTCCAGCAGGTCCTCCATCGCGTCGTCCGGTTCGATGCGGCCCTTGGACTGCATCAGCTCCAGGAACGTCCCCTGGATCTTCCGTGCCTCGTCCAGATCCTTGCCGACGAGCAGGTCGTTCAGCACGGAGGCGGAGGCCTGGCTGATGGAGCAGCCCTGGCCCTCGTACGAGACGTCCGCGATGCGCGTGCCGTCGTACTTCACTCGGAGCGTGATCTCGTCACCACAGGTCGGGTTGACGTGGTGTACCTCGGCGTCACCGTCACGCAAGCCCCGCCCGTGCGGGTGCTTGTAGTGGTCCAGGATGACGTCCTGGTACATCGAATCAAGCTTCACGCCTTGGTCAGCCCCTTATCCGAAGAAGTTGCGGACGTGCTCCAGGCCGTCCACCAGGGCGTCGACCTCGGCCGGCGTGGAGTACAGATAGAACGACGCCCGCGTGGTCGCAGGAATTCCGTACCGCAGGCAGACGGGCCGTGCGCAGTGGTGGCCGACCCGGACCGCGATGCCCTGCTCGTCGAGCACCTGACCCACGTCGTGGGGGTGGATGTCGCCGAGCGTGAAGGAGATCGCGGCGCCCCGGTCCTCGGCCGTGGCCGGGCCGATGATCCGCAGGTCGGGGACTTTCTGGAGGCGCTGGATCGCGTACTCGGTGAGCGCGTGCTCATGCGCGGCGATCTTGTCCATGCCGATCGAGTTCAGGTAGTCCACCGCCGCGCCGAGGCCCACGGCCTGGGCGATCGGCGGCGTACCGGCCTCGAACTTGTGCGGCGCGGGCGCGTAGGTGGAGGAGTGCATCGAGACGGTCTCGATCATCTCGCCGCCGCCGAGGAACGGCGGCAGGTCCTCCAGCAGCCCCGCGCGGCCCCACAGCACGCCGATGCCGGTCGGGCCGCACATCTTGTGGCCGGTGAAGGCCACGAAGTCGGCCTGGAGCGCCTGGACGTCCAGGGCCATGTGCGGGGCCGCCTGCGAGGCGTCGATCAGGACGAGCGCGCCGACCTCCTGGGCGCGGCGCACGATCTCCTCGACCGGGTTGAGGGTGCCGAGGATGTTGGAGACCAGCACGAAGGAGACGATCTTCGTCTTCGGCGTGATGATCTCGTCGATCCGGGAGAGGTCGAGGCGGCCGTCGTCGGTCAGCCCGAACCACTTCAGCTTCGCGCCGGTGCGCTGCGCGAGCAGCTGCCACGGGACGATGTTGGAGTGGTGCTCCATCTCCGTGATGACGATCTCGGTGTCGGAGTCCACCCGGTAGGGCTCGTCGGCCCAGCCGAGCATGTTGGCCACGAGGTTCAGCGACTCGGAGGCGTTCTTGGTGAAGATCACCTCGTCGCGGCTGGGCGCGTTGATGAACGCGGCGACCTTGTCGCGGGCGCCCTCGTACAGCTCCGTGGCCTCCTCGGCCAGGACGTGCACCCCACGGTGGACGTTGGCGTTGTGCTGCTCGTAGTACTCGCTGAGCACGTCCAGAACCTGGCGCGGCGTCTGCGAGGTGGCGGCGTTGTCCAGGTAGACGAGCTTCTTGCCGTCGTGGAGGACGCGGTCCAGGATCGGGAAGTCCTTGCGGATCGCCTCTGTGTCGAGGAGGCCCGGAAGCTGTGTCACTCGGATGCGCCGCCCTTCGTGTACGCCTCGTAGCCCTCGTTCTCCAGCTTGTCGGCCAGCTCGGGCCCGCCGGACTCGACGATGCGGCCACCGGCGAAGACGTGGACGTGGTCCGGCTTGATGTAACGGAGGATACGCGTGTAGTGGGTGATGAGCAGGGTGCCGACCTCGCCGGTCTCGCGGACCCGGTTGACGCCCTCGGAGACGATGCGCAGGGCGTCGACGTCGAGGCCGGAGTCGGTCTCGTCGAGGATCGCGACCTTCGGCTTGAGCAGCTCCAGCTGGAGGATCTCGTGGCGCTTCTTCTCACCGCCGGAGAAGCCCTCGTTGACGTTGCGCTCCGCGAAGGAGGGGTCCATGTTGAGGCGCTCCATGGCCTCCTTGACCTCCTTGACCCAGGTACGGAGCTTGGGGGCCTCGCCGCGGACGGCGGTGGCGGAGGTGCGCAGGAAGTTGGAGACGGAGACGCCGGGGACCTCGACCGGGTACTGCATGGCGAGGAAGACGCCTGCGCGGGCCCGCTCGTCGACGGACATCTCCAGGACGTCCTCGCCGTCGAGGGTGACGGTGCCGCCGGTGACCGTGTACTTGGGGTGGCCGGCGAGGGAGTAGGCGAGGGTCGACTTGCCGGAGCCGTTGGGGCCCATGATGGCGTGGGTCTCGCCCTGCCGGACGGTGAGGTCGACGCCCTTCAGGATCTCCTTCGTGGTGTTGTCGGCCTCGACGGAGACGTGCAGGTCGCGGATTTCAAGCGTTGCCATGGGTGACTCAGGACTCCTGGGTGACGGAGACGAGCACATCGTCCCCTTCGATCTTTACGGGGTACACGGGGACGGGGCGCGTCGCGGGAAGGCCGGACGGCTTGCCGGTGCGGAGGTCGAAGCTGGAGCCGTGCAGCCAGCACTCGATGGCGCAGTCCTCGACCTCGCCCTCGGAGAGGGAGACGTTCGCGTGCGAGCAGATGTCGTTGATCGCGAAGACCTCGCCCTCGGTGCGGACGACGGAGACCGGCGTGCCGTCGACCTCCACCCGCTTCGGGGTGTCCTCCTCCAGCTCGCTCGTCGAGCAGACGCGGACGAAGGCCATCAGACGGACGCCTCCAGTTCGGCCTCGATCTTCTCGATGAGCCGCTGCTCGACGTCGGCGAGGCCGATCTGCTGGACCAGCTCCGCGAAGAAGCCGCGGACGACGAGGCGGCGTGCCTCGGTCTCCGGGATGCCGCGGGCCATCAGGTAGAAGAGCTGCTCGTCGTCGAAGCGGCCGGTGGCGGAGGCGTGTCCGGCGCCGGCGATCTCACCGGTCTCGATCTCCAGGTTGGGCACCGAGTCGACCCGGGCGCCGTCGGTGAGGACGAGGTTCCGGTTCAGCTCGTAGGTGTCGGTGCCCTCGGCGGCGGCCTCGATCAGGACGTCGCCGATCCACACGGCGTGGGCGTCGTCGCCCTGCAGCGCGCCCTTGTAGGCGACGTTGGACTTGCAGTGCGGGACGTTGTGGGTGACCAGGAGGCGGTGCTCCTGGTGCTGGGCGGCGTCGGTGAAGTACAGGCCGAACAGCTCGGCCTCGCCGCCGGGCCCGGCGTACTCGACGCGCGGGTGGATCCGGACGAGGTCGCCGCCGAAGGTGATGACGACGGACTTGAAGGCGGCGTCGCGGCCGACGAGCGCGTTGTGCTGGGCGACGTGGACGGCCTTCGCGTCCCAGTCCTGGACCGAGACGACGGTCAGCTTGGCGCCGTCGCCCAGGATGTAGTCGACGTTGGCGGCGAGGACGGCGTCACCGGTGTGGTCGATGACGACGACGGCCTCCGCGAAGGCGCCCAGCTCGACGACCAGGTGCCCGAAGGAGGTGCCGCCCTGGCCGTGCACGCCGATACGGACGGGCTCGGAGAGCACCGCCTCCTTGGGCACGGTCACGACGGTGGCCTTCTCGAAGCCGGAGTACGCCTGCGCGGCGACCCGGTCGACCGGCGTACCGGCCCTGCCGAGCCGGGCGTCGTCGCGGCCGACGGTCTCGACGGTGACGGCGTCGGGCGCGGCCACCTCGACCCGCACGCCCTCACCGGTGGCGACGGCGGTGCCGTCGTGCAGCCCGCGCAGGCGCTCCAGCGGGGTGAACCGCCACTCCTCCTCGCGGCCGTGCGGGACCGGGAAGTCCGCGACATCGAAGGACGGCGGGGCGCTCATGCGGGTGGCGACGGTCGACTCTGCGGCCACCGCGAGGGAGCCGGCGGTGGTCGAGCCCACCGGGATGTTGTCAGCCATGGCTGTCGTGGTTTCTCTTCCTACGTGCGTACGTCGTCAAGTCGTGCGACCGCGCGGGCGCGGCGCGAAGGGGCCGCGCCCGTGCGGCGGGGTACGGGGGCCCGTCAGCCGACCGCGCCCTCCATCTGCAGCTCGATCAGCCGGTTCAGCTCCAGGGCGTACTCCATGGGCAGCTCCTTGGCGATCGGCTCGACGAAGCCGCGCACGATCATGGCCATGGCCTCGTCCTCGGACAGGCCGCGGCTCATCAGGTAGAAGAGCTGGTCCTCGGACACCTTGGAGACGGTCGCCTCGTGGCCCATGGACACGTCGTCCTCGCGCACGTCCACGTACGGGTACGTGTCGGAGCGGGAGATCGTGTCGACGAGCAGGGCGTCGCAGAGCACGTTGGACTTGGCCCCCGGGGCGCCCTCACCGATCTCGATGAGACCGCGGTAGGAGGTGCGGCCACCGCCTCGCGCCACCGACTTGGAGACGATGTTGGAGGAGGTGTTCGGCGCCATGTGGACCATCTTGGCGCCCGCGTCCTGGTGCTGGCCCTCGCCGGCGAAGGCGATGGACAGGGTCTCGCCCTTGGCGTGCTCGCCCATCAGGTAGACGGCCGGGTACTTCATGGTGACCTTGGAGCCGATGTTGCCGTCGACCCACTCCATGGTCGCGCCCTCGTAGGCCACGGCCCGCTTGGTGACCAGGTTGTAGACGTTGTTCGACCAGTTCTGGATGGTCGTGTACCGGCAGCGCGCGTTCTTCTTGACGATGATCTCGACGACGGCGCTGTGCAGCGAGTCGGAGGAGTAGATCGGCGCGGTGCAGCCCTCGACGTAGTGCACGTAGGCGCCCTCGTCGACGATGATCAGCGTCCGCTCGAACTGGCCCATGTTCTCGGTGTTGATCCGGAAGTAGGCCTGCAGCGGGATGTCCACGTGCACGCCCGGCGGCACGTAGATGAAGGAGCCGCCGGACCACACGGCGGTGTTCAGCGAGGCGAACTTGTTGTCACCGACCGGGATGACCGTGCCGAAGTACTCCTTGAAGAGCTCCGGGTGCTCCTTCAGCGCGGTGTCCGTGTCGAGGAAGATGACGCCCTGCGACTCCAGGTCCTCGCGGATCTGGTGGTAGACGACCTCGGACTCGTACTGGGCGGCGACACCGGCGACGAGGCGCTGCTTCTCCGCCTCGGGGATGCCGAGCTTGTCGTACGTGTTCTTGATGTCCTCCGGCAGGTCCTCCCAGGACTCGGCCTGGCGCTCGGTGGACCGCACGAAGTACTTGATGTTGTCGAAGTCGATGCCGGACAGGTCGGAGCCCCAGGTCGGCATGGGCTTCTTGTCGAAGAGGCGCAGACCCTTCAGCCGCAGCTTGAGCATCCACTCCGGCTCGTTCTTCTTCGCGGAGATGTCTCGGACGACGTCCTCGTTGAGTCCGCGCTTCGCGGCGGAGCCGGCCGCGTCGGAGTCGGCCCAGCCGTACTCGTACCGACCCAGGCCCTCAAGCTCGGGGTGGCTGATCTCGGTGGTCATGCGGGGTTCCTCCCGGCCGTACTGACGGATGCTGTCGAAGGGGTCTTCTGGGTCTTTGCGGATCTGGCTGCGGTCTTCCGCGGTTTTCGGCGTCCCGGGTCGTCGCCGTGCGCGCCGTGCGGGATGAACGTCGTGCAGACGCCGTCGCCGTGCGCGATGGTGGCCAGGCGCTGGACGTGGGTGCCGAGCAGCCGGGAGAAGATCTCCGTCTCCGCCTCGCAGAGCTGCGGGTAGCGCTCCGCCACATGGGCGACCGGGCAGTGGTGCTGGCACAGCTGCTGGCCGACCTGCCCGGCAGGGGCCTTGCGGGCCGTGGCAGCGTACCCGTCGGCGGTCAGGCACCTGGCCAGCGCCTCGGCGCGGGCCTCCGCCGGTGCGGCCTCGACGGCCTCCCGGTACGTCTCGACCTGGGCCTCGACCCGGTCGCGCGCGAAGGCCGCGACCGCGGCCTCGCCTCCGGCGTTCTGCTCGATCCAGCGCAGGGCGTCGACGGCCAGGGTGTCGTACGACTGGTCGAAGGCGTCCCGGCCGCAGTCGGTCAGGGCGAACACCTTGGCGGGCCGGCCACGGGTACGGGCCCCGTAGACACGCTGCTCACGCGGGGCGACCACGTCGTCGGCGACGAGTGCGTCGAGGTGCCGCCGGACGGCGGCCTGGGTGAGGCCGAGCCGCTGGGCGAGTTCCGCCACGGTGGACGGACCGTGGTCCAGGATCGACCGCGCGACCCGGTTGCGCGTCGAGCGCTCCCCGGTAGCGAACTCCTCCCCGGAGGCTGCGGGGGTCGCACCGACGTTTTTCACAACGCCATTGTTGCGTAATTCCCGAGGGGGTGACAAGCCGCCCCCCGATCACCCGACGGTGCCGTGCATCACTTAGGGAAACCTAACCTGACCTGCGCAAACGATCACCGGGCCGCCCCGGCCGGGTGTGGCCGAGACCCGTGGGCCGCGCACACCGCGCGGCTCCTTAGACTTCCTTCCCATGCGATACGAGTCCGCCGTCCAGGTCCGAGGCCTGGTCAAGCGGTACGGGACGAAAACCGCGGTGGACGGGCTCGACCTCGACGTCCGCGCGGGCACCGTCACCGCCGTTCTCGGCCCCAACGGAGCCGGAAAGACCACCACGATCGAGACCTGCGAGGGCTACCGGAGGCCGGACGCCGGCACGGTGACCGTCCTGGGCCTCGACCCCCGGCGGCAGGCAGCCGAGCTGCGCCCCCGCATCGGGGTGATGCTCCAGTCCGGCGGTGTCTACTCGGGCGCCCGCGCCGACGAGATGCTCCGCCACACGGCGAAACTGCACGCCCACCCGCTGGACGTGGACGCCCTGATCGAGCGCCTCGGCCTCGGCTCCTGCGGCCGCACGGCCTACCGCCGCCTCTCCGGCGGCCAGCAGCAGCGCCTGGCCCTGGCCATGGCCGTGGTGGGCCGCCCCGAGCTGGTCTTCCTCGACGAGCCGACCGCCGGGCTCGACCCGCAGGCGCGGCGATCGACCTGGGACCTGGTGCGGGAGCTGCGCGCGGACGGCGTGACCGTCGTCCTGACCACCCACTTCATGGACGAGGCCGAACAGCTCGCGGACGACGTGGCGATCATCGACGCGGGCCGCGTCGTCGCCCAGGGAAGCCCCGAGGAGCTGTGCCGGGGCGGCGCCGAGAACTCCCTGCGCTTCTCCGGCCGCCCCGCCCTGGACCTCGGCTCCCTGCTGAAGGCCCTCCCGGACGGCACGGCCGCCGCCGAGGTCGCCCCCGGCGCGTACCGCATCCACGGCACGGTCGACCCGCAGCTGCTGGCCACGGTCACCACGTGGTGCGCCCAGCACGGGGTGATGCCGGACCGCATCGCGGTGGAGCGGCACACGCTGGAGGACGTGTTCCTGGAACTGACGGGCAAGGAGCTTCGGGCATGACGCACCGCATCTGCCGGGGGTCCGGGGGTCGTCCCCCGGAGAAGAACAGCCTGGAACTGACGGGCAAGGAGCTTCGGGCATGAGCACAGGTACCTATGCCCCCAGGCCGGGCGCCGCGCCCGTGGGCCGGATGATCGCCGCGCAGGCGGCCCTGGAGACGAGGATGCTGCTCCGCAACGGGGAACAGCTCCTCCTGACGGTGATCATCCCGTCGCTCCTCCTGGTGCTGTTCTCGACCGTCGACATCGTCGACACCGGCGAGGGCAGGGCGGTGGACTTCCTGGCACCAGGGGTGCTCGCCCTGGCGGTCATGTCGACGGCGTTCACCGGCCAGGCCATCGCCACGGGCTTCGAGCGCCGCTACGGGGTGCTGAAGCGCCTGGCCGCGTCGCCGCTCCCCCGCTGGGCGCTGATGACGGCGAAGACCCTGTCGGTGCTGGTCACGGAGATCCTCCAGATCGTGCTGCTGACAGCCATCGCCCTGGCACTGGGCTGGTCGCCGCACGGCAGCCCGGTCTCCGTGCTCCTCCTCCTGGTGGCGGGCACGGCGGCGTTCTCGGGCCTCGGCCTGCTGATGGCGGGCACCCTCAAGGCCGAGGCGACGCTGGCGGCGGCGAACCTGGTCTTCCTGCTGCTGCTCGTGGGCGGCGGGGTGGTCGTCCCGCTGGACAAGTTCCCGGACGCGGCGCGGGCGGCGCTGGAACTGCTGCCGATCTCGGCGCTGTCGGGCGGACTGCGGGACGTGCTCCAGGAAGGGGCCGGGGTGCCGTGGGGCCAGCTCGGCATCCTGCTGGCCTGGGCGGCGGCGGGGCTCACCGCGGCGGCCCGCTTCTTCCGCTGGGAGTAGGCGCGTCCACTTTGCACCCCCCTCGTGAACGGATGCACAAGCCCCCGCCTACGATGAACCCGTGCTGAACCCCCTCGCCCTCATCGCGCAGCGCTGGACCCCGTCCCCCCGCACCCTCAGGCGAGCCACGCTGGCCGCCGTCGTCATGTCGGTCGTCATCATCGTGACCGGCGGTGCCGTCCGGCTGACCGGTTCCGGCCTCGGCTGCGACACCTGGCCCAAGTGCACGGACGACAGCCTGTTCGCCACGCCCGAGCAGGGCCTGCACGGAGCGATCGAGTTCGGCAACCGCATGCTGACCTACGTCCTGTCGGCGGCGGTCGGCTGGGCGATCATCGCGACCCGCTCGACGAAGCCGTGGCGCCGGGGGCTCAGCCGCCTGGGCTGGCTCCAGTTCTGGATCGTGCTGAGCAACGCGGTCATCGGCGGCATCACGGTGTGGATGGGCCTGAACCCCTGGACGGTGGCGGGCCACTTCATCGCCGCGAACGCGCTGCTTACGGTGGCGACCGTCACCTGGATCCGCGCCGGCGAGGGCGACGCGACCCCGCGACCCCGTGTACCGGGCCCGGTGAGGAAACTGGGCTGGGCGCTGGTCGCGGCAGCAGGCGTCCTGATCGTCGCAGGTACGGGGGTCACCGGCTCCGGCAAGCACGCGGGCGACAGCAGTGACGTCCCGCGCATGCCCTTCGACTACGCGTCGGTGGCCCAGGCCCACGCGATGCTCGCGTGGCTGGTCTGCGCCCTGGCCGTGGCGATGTTCCTGGCCCTCCGCGTGGTGGACGCCCCCGACGACCTCCGGGCCCGGGCCCGCGACCTGCTGCTGGTCCTCCTCCTCCAGGGCGGGATCGGCTACGCCCAGTACTTCACGGGCGTCCCGGAACTCCTGGTCGGCACCCACATGCTCGGCTCGGCCCTCCTGTGGATCGCGGTCCTGCGGCTGGCCCTCGCGATGCGCGAACGCCCGTCGGGACCGGCGGCCCCGGTCCCGCCCCAGCCCGCGGCCACGGAGCCAGCCACCACAGCTTGAGCCTCCACGCGGGGCAAGCGCTCGGCGCCTGGGGCACACCTCTCGGCACCCCATGGTGTCCCCCACACGCCGAACAGCCCTGAAGCGGGCCGGGCCCGTCATGCGCCCGACGTGCCCGGCCGGAGCTTGAGTCACGTGGTCGTGTTGGCGGCACACCCGGGACTCCAGGGGCACTGGCAGAGGGGCCACGCTGAAGAGAACATGGGCGCCAGGTCCTCTGTGCTGCGGATCACCCTCGTGGGCCCCCAGGTCCTCCCAGAATCCCTGGACACGCGCATCGTCAGCAGCGGACGTTCAGCGTTCATGGAGGTGCTCTTCGCCTGCGGCGCCGTCACTGGTGCCCCTCCGGATGGCGGCGCAGGAGAACGTTGCAGTCGGAGACCGTCGTCATGTCGCCCCCGGCTCGGGCACGTTCTCGGACCTCGGCCAGTTCGGTACATCCCGCACAGCTGTCCACCGGGGCGGGCTCATGGTCGGTCAGGCGCAGGGGAAGCTCTACGGGCCGTGTGCTGTAGCGCGTCGGTTCGGTCATGACAGCCAGCGTCCGCCTATAGCGGATCCAGGAGTAGCGGCCTGCTGTCGGCCAGTTGTAGGCCAGACTTGAGCCATGCACAGCAGCATCGGGGCCAACATCAAGCGCCTTCGTCGGCAACTTGGTTGGTCGCAGACACGGTTGGCATACGAGGTGTGTCGTTCCTCCGGGGTCGTCGGGGAGCCCGTAGGACGCCAGGAGGTGTCCCGATGGGAAACCGGCAAGCGGACCCCACGGGAGTGGCTTCCGTTCATTGCCAAGGCCCTCGGAGTACCGGTTTCGGCTCTCACGAGAGCGCAGGGAGCGGATGCCTCGCTGCTGTTGCCCACTACGAGGGAACAGCGCCGAGACGACTACGCACAGAGCATCCGAAGCATTTCCCAGCGGCTGATCGCCCTGGACAACGAACTGCACGGTCTCCCCATCGCCGCGAGCGCCGTCCGGGCCTTCGCGACCGTACACCGGCGTCTTGGGGAGGGTGATTACGAGCCTCGGTACGAGCGCGAGATCCGGGCCGCCGCCGCCGAGCTCGCGGAAATCGCCAACTGGGCACTCTTCAATGAGGGGAACTTCAAGGCGTCCCGTAGGTACGGCCAGGAAGCGATCTTCCTTGCGAAGCTTGCCGGTGATCGTTCCACAGAGCTGATCACGCTACAGAACCTCGGGATGCTGGCCGGGTGGACGGGCAGGGCCCGGGAAGAACTGGCCATCGCCGGATCCGTGCTTGATCAAGGGGGGCTGAGCCCAAGGGTTGAGGCCTTGTTCCGAGCGCGAGAGGGGCAGGGTCTGGCAGGCTCGGGACGAGCCACAGAGGCCGAGCGTGTCTTCGACAAGGCGCGCTCTCTACTCCAGGACAGCGCTCCGGGTACGGAGCCATCCTGGGCATGGTGGGTCTCGGATCAGGAGATCGACAGGCAGCAAGGGCGTATACTCCACGAGACGGGGCGGTATGCAAAGGCCATCCCCCTCTTGGAGCGGGCCATGGAGGCTGACGGGGCGGGGGTCGGTTATGCCAACGTGGCCCGCGTGCGGCTGCTGGACAGCCTGCTCCAGGTGGAGGACTGGTGGACGGCGGAGCAGGAAACTCTGAAGCTGATGCACTCAGTGAGAGAGATGGCCAGCGTCGCGACCCTCAACATCTTGGAGCGAGTAGTCGACCAAGGCAGGAATCTGCCTGGTGCTCCCAGAAGTCTCCGCGAGGCACTGCACGAGATCGAATCAACCATGAGGGACGATCCGTACGAAATCTGATGCACCTGATTGGACTGCCCGCGCGCCCCGCAGGAGAACAGCAGCCCACCGAAGGGCGTGGCCTCCAGTAGCTCGGCGCCACGGCGATCCGCCCACCGGCCTGGGCGTAGTCATGCCGATCAAGACCTGCTCACCGTCGTCGTCCAGTATCAGTACAGGAGCGCTGTTCGGCAGCGGCGAGCTTCCGCCACCCGACCCTGCGGCGATCTCGCGGATCCGGCACCACGGCACGACTTCCTTGCGTAGCAGAGTGCGGTGGGTGATGCCGACTTCGTCTACCCGAACACCGATCCGCGCCCCGCAGACCGCGACGACCCGCCCCCATACATCCGCCGGAGGCTCCGATGACGATGCCGGGGATCGTGGGATCGTCGGTGCGGATCCCCGCTCCGAGGCCGAAGAATGCCGGGCCCGCGAGGACCAGGACCATCCTCTGCCCGACACTGCCGAACGTGACCGGCGCCATGTTCCGCCGTGTCATGCCATCCTCCCCTCCGCCGCTAACGCCAGCACCCATCCTGGTCACTCCCTCCCCAGTTGCCTGCATATCGGCAGGCACGCTGTGGACGCCTCCTGGCCTGCGCGGCCGGACAGCGCCGGAGCCGCAGAAGCCCCAGTCACCGGAGAGCGGCCGGTTCCGGGGACACCGGAACCGGCCGCATCGACCAGACATGCCGAGACTTACGCCCGACACCGCTTCTCAGCGGAATGTGATGACGACACCATCGATGAACGCCGCGGCGCCTATGACCGTGAATCCCACGCCCAGCACGCGCGCAAGGATCTGCGTCTCCTTCTCTCCACGAGGAGAAAACCCGGACAATGTACGCAATTTGCTTATCTTGCCCGGTTTTCTTGCATTAGCCAGGAACCAGACACCTACAAAGAGAAGGGGGAGCGCAACGCTGAAGATCAAGAACAGTTGCCCACCTACCGAGAGCTGCTCCTTGGCGAGGTCAGTCACGCTTCCTCCAGAGAGAGTTAGATGAAAAGCTCAAGGGGCCGCCCACCTCGACTCGCCCCTTCAGGTCAGCAACTCGACGCCGGGAACCACAAGAGCCTGTCATCAATAACATCACAGCCTGGAAGCAATAATCCATAGCGGCCAAAAACTCAGACCCAGCGACCCCAGCCGAATACCGCAATGAATGCGCATTTCAAGGCCTTATCGCGAGAGACTCCCCTCGCCCTGAAGTAAACGAACATCACCACAAGGGCGAGCAGCAGGCCACCAGCAGACGCAGCGCTCCAGAAGAGCCCTGCGAAGAAGCCGATCACAACAAGCGCCACCACTGCTACAACGACACCGAGGAACGCGTCCTTACCATCGGAGCGCATCGCTTCTCTCAACTCCCTCCTCTCGCTGGGGGAATTTTCTTGATCTTCTCTCATTGCATCACCCCGGTTCATGCAGATCGGACTCAAGCCTTTCACTTCTCCTCTACGCCTTGGATGGGACCCCTCCAGGTCTAGAGAGGCCCCATCCAAGCTCATACCTAGAAGAGATACTCTCTGACTTTCTGATTAGCGATCCTCGTAGCTTCGGGTATTAGGCGCATACGCCCAACGCCCGCCAGCGGTGTACCAGGTTTCGGCCCAAGGACAAAACATCCACCAGGCCCCCTCCCGCATAGGGCGCCAGCTACCACGCCCACCCCTATGGACTTGGCCGTTTTTCCAACAAACTGGGAGGCACCACGTTCGCGTTCTTCCGGCGAGGCCACAGCCATGTGTGCACCCAACCCAGCAACAAACAAGGCACCGGCTCCCACTATAAATAGGCCAGCACCGCATACCGCCGAGGCGATGCATGCGAAGGTCCCTGCAGCAGCGGCGAAGGTGATCACCTTGCTCACGCCGTAATGCTTCCACCAGTCCGAATTACCGAGCCTCTGGTCCCAGGCCTTGTGGACCGTGTTATCCCACGCCGCCCTAAGGTTTCCCTTCTTGATGCTGCCCCAAATACCGTCCTTCCTGCGTTGCTCCGCCTGCTCCTTGGCCCGGGCCGCGGCCTGGGCATCAGCTCGTGCCTTGTTCAGGGCCTTGGTGTGGGACGCGGCGCGAGCGCGGGCGTTGTGGTCGTCGATCATGTAGTGCGCGGGGTTCGCGCGGTAGGCCTTGTACTTCTTCTGGGAGACCGGGTCCTTCTTCGGGGCCTGGTTCCAGACCCACTTGCCGCTCTTCTTGGTGTAGGAGCCGGTGGTCATGCCGCGGTCCTGCGCCCAGTAGTAGTCGGCTACGCCGTTGCCGCCGACCGGGCCATCCGGGCGGAGGCCGTCCGGGTCGGACTTGGTCAGCGGGTTGTTGTGGGCGTAGCTGTAGGCGTTCATCTGGGCCGGGTCGCCGTGGTCGATGATGGGGTCGACCGACAGGAATCGGCCTAGCGTCGGATCGTACTCGCGGGCGCCCAAGTGGGTAAGCCCCGTCGGGTCGTTGGTGCCACCTATGAAGCCTCGGAAGCCAAAGGCGCTCGACTGGGCGGTGCGGAGCTTGCCGAACGGGAGCTGCTTCCGGCGGGTGACCGCGAGGCTTGTGAAGGCGATGGCCGTCATGGCCGTGCCCTGGTGGTCACTGATCAGGAAGGAGATCCCCGATCCGGTGCGGACCGCGACCGTTTCGCCGCCGTGGGTGTAGTAGCGGGTGCCGGTCTTGGTGCCGTTGGCCGCGAGGCGGAGTTGGTCGCCGCTCGGGAGGGTCAGCACACTGCTGCCGTCCGCGTTCTTGGCGATCAGCCGGTTGCCGTCGGCGTCGTACAGGTAGCTCGTGGTCTTGCCGGACTCAGACAGGGTGGCCAGGTGGCCTTCGCTGTCCCAGGTCAGGTCCTGGACCTTGGTACCGATGGTGCGCTTGGTGGTGTTGCCGGCCTCGTCGTACTGGAAGCTGCTGACGCGGCCGTTGGCGGCGCCACCGGTGACGGTGGCCTGCTGCACAGCGTGCGGGAGGCCAGTGGTGGCGGCTCGGTGGGTATAGGTGGTTGTCGCGCCCGCCAGCTGGTCGGTCTCGCTCGTGCGGTTGCCGAGCTTGTCGTAGCCGTAGCTCAGCCAGTACGCGTCCGGACCGCCGACCGACGTCGTGGACGGAGCAGTGGCGCAGTCCGACTTCGCGGTCCATGCCTTGGTGAGACGGCCGAGTGCGTCGTTGGTGAAGCACTGGCGATCGGTGGAGGCCGACGCGTCCTGGCCGCTCACTGTGGTGATGCCGGTGACGTTGCCGGACGGGTCGTAGCGGTAGGTGGTGTCGTCGACGCGCTGCGGCGCAAGGTCGCGGTCGGTGGTCTGCCGGACCAGGCGGCCGGTGTGCTCGTCGTAGACCCGGGTCTTGTAGACCCGCTTGCCGAGCAGTCCGAGTTCGGTGCGCACGGGGCGGTCGAAGGTGTCGTACTGCGTGGAGTTGACCAGGGTGATCGGTCCGGCCGTGGTCTTGTAGGGCAGGCGGCCCTCGGCGTACACGGTGGTGACCCGCTCGGAGGGCACATTCCCCACGGCCGGGTGGAGGGTCCACTCCGGCGCGCCGGTCTCCGCGTCGTAGCCGTGACTCCAGCTGTACGTGCCTGCCAGTCCACCGGCCGCGGACGGGACGGTGAGTGTGGTCCTGGTCGGCTGGTAGCGGTCGTTGTAGCCGCCGACGGCCGTGGTGTACGCGGCGCCGCCCGACTGACGGGTGCTGCTGGTGGGCAAGCCCTTGGCGAGCGTGTCGTACGTCCAGGTCGCCAGCGTGGCGGTGCCGTTCTTCACGGCGGTCTTGCGGCCGAGCTTGTCGTAGACGGTCGTCAGGGTCACCTTGCGCGCGTCCTCGACGGCGGTGACGCGGCCCGCGTCGTCGTACGTGAGGCGGGACGTTCCCTTGTCCGGGTCGTCGGCCGTGATCTGCTGGCCGCGCTGGTCGAAGGTGTACGTCCAGGCGTTGCCCGCCGGGTCGGTGACCTTCGTCGGCGCGCTGTACTTGCCGTACGTGTACGTCGTGGCCTGGTAGGCCGTGCGGGCGGCGTCGGTGTACTCGCGCAGCTCCGTCTCACGGCCACGGGCGTCGATGACCGTGGTCGTGGCCGTTCCGCCCTTGGGCGGGATCACAGTGGTGCGGTCACCGCCGTACACGTATCGGGTACGCCACTGCTCGTCGCCCTTCTTCAGGGACAGCGCGTCGGTGACCCGGCCCAGACCGTCGTACAGGTTCTGCGCGGCCGACGGGATCTGGTTGACCGACTTGGCCGTGTACAACGTCGTCGACGGGGCGATCTCGGCGTAGTAGGGGCTGTAGGTCTGCCAGGCCCAGCCTCGGGTGTCGTAGTGGGTCTCCGTCATGACGCTGTGCGGTGAGCCGTGAGCGAGTGCCTGGGTCTGGCGCTCGCGCAGCAGGCCGTCGTAGAGCGTGTGGGTGGTGCGGTACGAGCCGTCCTGCTGGAGCGCCTTGGCGGTGACGGCGTTCGCCTGGGTCTTGGAGATCTTGTACGTGTACTGGGCGGACGGCTGGGTGGCGTGGTCGGCCTTGGGCCAGCCGGGCTCCCACACCTTCAGCACGCGGCCGAGGCCGTCGTGGACGGCGTCCGTGCGCTTGCCGTTGGCGTCGGTGACGGCGTTGGCGATGCCGCGCACAGGGTCGTAGACCGTGGTCGTGGTGTGGCCGAGGGCGTTGGTCTCGGTCATCTTGGTCGGCGGGGCGTTGACCGCCGGGGTGTAGGCCGTGGTCGTGGTGTTGCCGAGCGCGTCGGTGTCCGTGAGCTCGCGGCCGTGCTGGTCGTACGTGTGGCGAGCCGTGGTGAGGTAGCCGGTGCCGGCCGCGTTCTGTTCCTCCAGGCGGGTCACGTCACCCTTGACGGGCGCGGTGGTGAGCGAGGTCGCGTTGTCGTAGTAGCGACGCTCGGTCGAGATCAGGTCGGTGGGCAGGTTCGGCGTGGTGCCGCACGGCTTGGCGACGGTCTTGATCTCGGCGGGCAGGTCGAGGATGTTCTTGCCTGTGTTGCGGGCGTAGGTGGTGGTCGTGCACTGCTCGTCACCAGACTTGGCCGTGTCACCGAGCCTCGACTCGGTGAGGACATGGCCGGTGGAGTCGAAGGTGCGGGTGGTCTGCGTACGGCGCCAGCCCGTGCCGACCGCGATGCGGGTCTTCTCGCTCTTGCCGCCCGTGGCGTACGCCTTGCGGGACGGCAGGCCCCCGGAGCGGGTCTCGGTCGCCGTGGCCGCCGAGAGCCACGGTTCGTAGCTGGTCGCGGACTCCAGCCCGCCGCCGTCGCCGTTGTAGGTGAGTTCCTCCCGGGTCATGCCCGAGAAGGCCTCCTTGTCGCTGACGGCGATGCCCTCGCTGTCCTTGACCGCAGCCCCGTCGACGCCGCGGAAGTAGCGGTACTCCTTCAGCGTGCGCTTGTCGGGGGCGGCTCCGGTCCGGACCTGGACACGGCTGTAGCCCTTACGGTCGCCGTAGGTGAGGTGCTCGGCCTTGGTGAACTCGTCGTCCTTCGACTTGGCCCACGCCATTCCGTCGAGGTAGGTGTAGTCGGTCTGCTTGGCGGGGGCGCCGCCGGTGTTGTCCGTCTCCAGGACCTGGGTGACCACGTAGCTGTGGAACCAGTCCAGGTACGGCTCGTAGTTGTCGCCCGGCGAGTCCGGCGGGGACCACTTCACCGGGTAGCAGCGGCGGGTGTTCGACGAGGGTGACGGTATGTCCCCGGCCTTGCAGTCCTGCGGCGAGTAGGTGACGCCGATCGTGCCGCCGGTCTCGGTGGTGATGCCGTACACGCGGTAGCGCCACATCGGCGGCACCGGGTCGGGGGAACCACCAGTGGTGGCGCCCTCGACGCGGTTGGGGAGGGTCTGCCCCTTGAACGTCACGGACGGCAGGGTGACGGTGCCGGTGCCCGTGTGGCCGCTGCGGGTGATCGACGCCAGCCAGAGGGCCGGGCTGGTGCCGTCGCCGGTGGACGGGAACTGGTGGGTGAGCGCCCAGGAGTCGACGGGCTTGAAGGCGGAGCCGTTCCACGCCGAGGTGGCGACCTTCGTCAGCCGCTTCCGGGTCCAGTAGGACGGCGAGTAGCGGTCCTTGCAGTTCGTTCCGGCAGCGCAGTACTGGTCGAACGGCACGTCCGGCCAGTTCTTGGCGTTGGTGCTGTCGAAGGTTCCACAGTTGGTCAGGCAGCGTTCGCTGTAGGTGAACTCGACCTTGGCAGTGGGCTGTCCGTGGTGGTCGCCGGCGCGCAGGCCGTAGTCGATGCGCTTGAGGTAGCCACCCCGGTCGTAGGGGGTGGCGGTGGAGTTGCCGGTGTTCGGGTCGACGTTCCGGCCGTAGTGGTTCTTCTCCTTGGCCCAGTAGTACGTCATGGCGTCACCGTGCGGGTCCTCGACCGCGTCGAGGTTCCACCGCCACGCCTGCTGGCACCAGGCGTCCTTGAAGGAGGCGTTGTAGCAGGGCTCGCCGGAGTGGTTGCCGAATACCGGCACAGTCCAGACCGAGTTGGTCTCCTCCTTGCCGGAGGACCAGCCCGGTGCGCGGTTGACGCCGAAGGAGTACCTGGTGCCGTCCGGCGTGGTGACCTGCCAGTACTCGCCGTTGTTGTCACCGTTGTTGTTGCTGCCCGTGAGCTTGACGATCTTCGTACCGTCGTCGCTCTCCAGATGCCACTCGCCGCTGGCCGAATCCCGGATGAGCTGGTTGGAGCGGCCACCGAGGTTGAGGACGGCGTTGTCCTTCTTCCAGCACAGGTCGCCCACCTTGGCGGTGGTGTTGTTGCTGCCCGTCTTGTCGTCGGTACAGGGGATGTACTGGCGCTCGATGTAACCGGGCTCCATCGACCAGCCGTCACCGATGATGCTGCCCTGGTTGTTCGTTGCGGCGGTACGCCCGTCGATGGACTGCGAGCTGTAGCCCAGTTTCAGCTGCGGGCTGACGTCGCCAGGCACGTCCGGCGTGGCGATGTCGTAGCTCCAGGTGAAGCCACCGTTGGAGCCGCCTGCCGCCCAGGAAGAGGACGGGGCGAGCGAGGTCGCCTTGAAGCTGCCCGAGGCGCCGGCCGCCGAAGCGGTGGCGGCGAGCACCGTGGCACTGTCCGCGGCCGCCAGCCCGACAGTGGCGGAAAGCGTGCCGGCCTTGGCGTCGTTGGTGGTGGCCAGCTCGCGCGGGGTGGCGCAGTCCTTCTTCTCCGGGGTGGTCAGGGCGCAGGCCGGCAGCTCGTGAAGCCGCAGCCGGGACGCCCAGTCGCCTCCGTAGGCGTGACGGAAGCCGTCGTAGTCGACCTCGACGTCGACCTTCCCCTTCGCCTTGCCGTGTGGCCGCACGGACAGGACGACGCCGTCCACGCCGAGCGCCTCGGTGGCGCTCCGGTCGAGGACGGCGACGCTCACACGCTCGTCCGGGGCGGACTTGCCGCCGGACTTCGACACCCGAACCGGCAGGGCGTTGTCGGCAGTGGTACGGGCCGGTGCCGACTGTTTGGCAGCCGACTTGGCGCCCGACGCCCCGAGCGGGACGGTCACCGTGGCGGCCGATGGCCAGGACACCTTGGGGGCGCCCCGCCATTCCTTGCTCTTCGTCTGGTCGACCGGTCCGGCCTTGTCAGGCTTGACCCGCTCGACAGGCACAGGATCGGGCTCATTCAGCGCCGACAGTGCCAATTGCGATGCCGCGGCCACGGGCCCGCCCAGCAGACCCGCGAAAAGGAGGCCGGCCAAGAGCACGGCCACCGCTCTGACTCTTCCACGTCTCGTGCCGCGGACAGCACGAATTCCCCTACCCCTAACCATGCACAGAGCTCCCCACTCTGGTTGACATAGATCACTGCAGCGGAGGGACGGTAACAGCGCTCATCCATGGCACTCGGGTTTCCGAGGCGCCGTTTCGGCCATTCCTCGACAGCGGAATGAACTGCTCCCTACCGATCCGCCCGTCCGCGACTGTTTTGACCTTCTCGATTCAAGCCATATCAATTGATGTTCCGAGGGCGGCGTGTCGGGAAGCTGGCCGCGCCACGTACTAATGTCGAGGACCGCTTCGGGTAACGGTTTGCCTGAGTCCCTCCTTGAACTCGGGTGATTTCCGAACCGGGCGTGTCCGCCTTGTATCCCAGCAAGGGGATGGGGGATATTGCGGCGCTGGCGGGGGTTCCGGAATCGGCACCCCCCGTTGCGTGCTGAGCAACTCCGAGAAGCCGAATTTGCGAGGGGGAAGAAATGTCGATGGGCTCTCACCATCGTGTCCCGAGCCGGGGCCGAAGATCGCGCTGGGCGGCCACAGCCGCCGTCGCAGCGGCCGCGCTCACCGCGCCGCTGATAGCCGCGCACCCCGCGGCAACGGCTCCGTCCAAGTCGACGACGGTGGCCGAACAGGAATCCGAAGAGAAGCTCGCGCTCGCCTCGGCGGCCGAGAACGGCAAGCCGGTCGAGGTCCTCTCCCGGCGCAGCGAGACAGCCCAGACCTTCGCGAACCCGGACGGGTCGTTCACCCAGGACACGTACGCGACCGCGCAGTTCGTGCGCAAGGACGGCAAGCTGATGCCGTTCGACACGTCACTCAAGTCCAACGCCGACGGGACGTTCTCTCCTCGGGTCACCGATGTGAAGGTCACGTTCTCCGGCGGCGGCAGCGGCCCCCTCGCCATGGTCGAACGGGACGGCCGCAATATGGCCTGGAGCTGGCCCAAGCCTCTTCCCGAACCGACCGTCGACGGCGACAGCGTCACCTATGCGAACGTCCTGCCGGACGTCGACCTCAAGCTCAGGGCTGGCACCGCAGGCTTCGGTCAGCTCCTGATCGTGCGTTCGGCCAAGGCCGCCGCTCACCCGGACCTCAACACCATCAAGCTGCCGCTGACGACCAACGGGCTGACGGTGAAGACCGACCCGCACGGCAACATGCGTGCGGTCAACCCTGCCGGGCAGGAGGTCTTCACGGCCCCCACGCCGATGATGTGGGACAGCACCCCTGCCTCGGCAAAGACGAACGCAGCATCGGCGCCGAGTAGCAGAGACACACCCCCGCCGCCACCCGCGAACGAGTTCGAGGCACCTCTGGGCGCACGCGACGCCGCGATGGACGTCCGGGTCGACGGCGGCGAGCTGTCCCTGACTCCCGACCCGGAGGTCCTCAGGGGACCGGACACCACCTACCCCGTGTACATCGACCCGGCCGTCTCAGGGGCGCGCGAGGCGTGGGCGATCGTCACCAAGGCCTACCCCAAGACGGCCTACTACAACGGCAACGGCTGGAGAGACGGCGACGGGGACACCAAGACCGACTACGCCCGGGTCGGGTGGCCAGGCGACACCCTGTCGCGGTCGTTCTTCCGCATGGACTCCAACAACCTGTGGAACACCAACAAGATCATTTCCAAGTCGACGTTCCGCATCAAGAACACCCACTCCTACTCCTGCAACGACCGGCCCGTGGAACTCTGGCTGACGGGGAGCATCAGCTCCTCCACCACCTGGGACAACCAGCCAACCTGGAAGAACAGGGTGTCCACGGTGAACGACTCCCGGGGCTACAGCTCCTCCTGTCCCGCGGGAAACCTCGCCTTCGACGCCACCTCCGCCGCGAAGAACGCCGCCTCCAGCCGCTGGAACAACGTCACGCTGGGGCTCCGGGTGCCGCTGAGCAGCGAGGGTGACAAGTACGCCTACAAGCGCTTCGACGCGCGTACGGCCGTGCTGTCCACGACGTACAACACCGCCCCGAACGCTCCCACCAGCCTGGACACCATCCCGAGCGCCGGCTGCAAGACGACCTCCCCCTACGGGCTGATCGGGAACACGGACGTCTACCTCACCGCCAAGGTGTCCGACGCCGACGGCGGCACGGTCAAGGCCCAGTTCCGCGCCTGGGGCAACAACGACCTCGGCTCGTCGGCCGCGATCTTCGACCAGACGGTCTCCGCGACCTCGGGCACGGTGGCCAAGGTCAAGGTTCCCAAGACGACCCTGGCCGCGAAGGAGGCGGTCGCCAAGGGTGTCTTCCGCTGGAAGGTGCGAACGTACGACGGCAGTGCCTACTCCGCGTGGGTTCCCGGTACCGCCTGCGGATTCCTGTTCGACTCCGCCCGGCCGTCGCTCCCGCCCGGTGTGAGCTCCACCCAGTTCCCCGACGGTTCGGACGGCTGGCCGCTCGACACCTCCGCCGTGCGCACCCAGGGAACGTTCACCTTCACCTCAGGCGGCGTCAGTGACGTCACCAAGTACGAGTACTGGTCCGACAGCGACGGCACGCACCGGTTCGTCACGCCGAGCACCGCCGGCGGCAGTGTCTCGGTCACCATCACTCCGACCGTCGTCGGTTCCAATCGCCTCTACGTGGTCAGCCACGACAAGGCCGGGAACCTCTCCGACCGGCAGACCTACCTGTTCTACGCCGACGGCCCGACCGTGCCCGACAAGCCACGCGACATCAACGGCAGCGGCGGGGCCGACCTGTGGGCCATCAGCGCCTCCGGGCAGCTCACCCGCCACTTCGGAGCCACCGACGGCAGCCTCACCAAGGCGAGCTCGCCCGCCAGCGCCGACGACTTCTCCGGCGCCCACATCACGCACTACGACGACTGGACCGGCGACGCCTTCGTCGACCTGATCGCGCTGCAGAAGGACACCGCGACCGGCAGCCACCGGCTGTGGCTGTACGAGAACGACGGATCGGGCGGCGTCTGCGCGACGAACTGCGCCGCCCACCCCCGGCAGGAGCTGACCGTCTACGACCCCGGCAACAACCACTGGGAGAACGGCGTCAGGCAGATCCTCGCCATCGGCGACCTCGACGGCCCCCTCGACGTCGACGCCGACGGGACCCCGGACATCCCGGGCTACCCCGACCTGCTGGTCAACGACGGCACCCACCTGTGGCTCTACTACGGAGCCCCGGACAACCGCCTGGACTCCGGCCGCGACCCGCTGCTGCTGGCCGGGCCGGACGACCCCATCGCCGCCGGCTCCACGACCCTGAACGGGGTCACCCTTATGGCGGTGGGCGACTTCGACTCCGACGGCCGCAACGACCTGGGCGTCCGCTTCGACGACCCCGGCATCGGCAAGCTCTTCATCTACTGGGGCGGCGACCAGGACGGCGCCGGCATGGCCGACCCCGCCCACCGCGGCCAGTACGCCGCCCAGTACGACTGGAGCACCGCTACGGCCCCGCTGATCACCGCGGCACCGGCGGCGAGCGGCAACGGCAAGATCGGCTTCTGGTTCACCAGGCCGAACTCGGGTGACCTGCGCTTCCTGACCAACTTCACGAGGCCGGACTCCACGTTCAGCGTGGCGGCGACCGACTTCTCGGGATACCAGCGCATCAGCTGACTCCGAAGAGCGGTGAGGGGAAGCCGCTGCGGCTTCCCCTCACCGCCGTCCGCCGTCGTCCCTCCCCACTCAGATCCAGTTCAAAGCGGAGCCCCCTCATGTCCAAGGTCATCGGATACGCCTCCGGGGTCTTCGACCTCTTCCACATAGGCCACCTCAACCTCCTGCGGCACGCCAAGGCCAGGTGTGACTACCTGGTCGCAGGTGTCCTCACCGACGAAGCCGCCTGTCACAAGGGCCACGCACCCGTCGTTCCACTCCGTGAATGGCTGGAGATCGTCCAGGCCGTGGACTTCGTGGACGAGGCCGTCGTCGACTCCACACTTGAGAAGATGGAGGCGTGGGAACAGGTCGGATTCCACCGCCTGTTCAAGGGCGATGACTGGAAGTGCACGCCGCGAGGAGCCCAGTGGGAGCGTGACTTCGCCGCAGTAGGCGTCGAGGTCGTCTACCTGACCTACACGATGCACGTCTCCAGCACGAAGCTTCGCCAGATGGTCAAGGCCCTGATCACGGACGGCCGGATCCCGTCCCAGCAATCTGCCCTCCGAAAGATCCGCCAGCCATGTCGAGAACGCGCGGCCTGCTCCGTCCCCGGGGTGAACGCGACCACAATGGGTCGCACGAGCACCGAGGAGAGAGATCATGGCCAAGTACCTGCTGCTCAAGCACTACCGCGGCGCCCCGGCTCCGGTCAACGACGTGCCCATGGAGCAGTGGACGCCGGAGGAGATCTCGGCGCACATGCGGTACATGCACGACTTCGCGGCCCGGCTGGAGGAGAGCGGCGAGTTCGTCGACGGGCAGGCGCTCGCACCCGAAGGCATGTGGGTCCGGTACGACGGTGAGGGGCGCCCGCCTGTCACCGACGGGCCGTTCGCCGAGACCAAGGACCTCGTCGCCGGGTGGATGGTGATCGACGTCGACAGCCGCGAGCGTGCCGTCGAGCTGGCCGGGGAGCTGTCGGCCGCCCCCGGGGCCGGTGGGAAGCCGATCCACGAGTGGCTGGAGGTGCGCCCGTTCCTGGCAGCGAATCCCACCATCACCGAATGCCATGGATGAGGCGCTGCTGAGGAGCCTCACTCCGGGCGTGCTCGCCGTCCTCGTCCGTCGCGGAGCCGACTTCGCGGCGGCCGAGGACGCCGTACAGGACGCACTGGTCGAGGCGATCCGCGTCTGGCCCGCCGGCCCTCCACGGGACCCGAAGGGCTGGCTGGTCACCGTGGCCTGGCGCAGGTTCCTGGACGCGGCCCGGGCAGACGCCGCACGCCGCCGGCGGGAGGATCTCGTCGGCGAGGAACCGGTGCCCGGGCCCGCGCCCGCGGTGGACGACACGCTCCGGCTCTACTTCCTGTGCGCTCACCCGTCGCTGACACCGTCGTCCGCGGTCGCGCTCACGCTGCGGGCCGTCGGCGGGCTCACCACCCGCCAGATCGCGCGGGCCTATCTGGTGCCCGAGGCGACCATGGCGCAGCGGATCAGCAGGGCCAAGCGCACGGTCTCCTCCGCACGGTTCGACCGGCCCGGGGACGTCGCCACCGTGCTGCGCGTCCTGTACCTGGTCTTCAACGAGGGCTACTCCGGCGACGTCGACCTCGCCGCCGAGGCCATCCGGCTCACCCGGCAGCTCGCGGCCGTCATCGACCACCCCGAGGTGGCGGGGCTGCTCGCCCTCATGCTGCTCCACCACGCCCGGCGCGGTGCGCGGACCGCGCCCGACGGCAGCCTGGTGCCGCTCGCGGAGCAGGACCGCGGCCGGTGGGACACCCAGTCGATCACCGAGGGCGTCGGGATCCTGCAGGCGGCCCTCGCCCGCGACCGGCTGGGCGAGTTCCAGGCCCAGGCCGCCATCGCAGCGCTCCACGCCGACGCGCCCACCGCCGGGGAGACCGACTGGGTGCAGATCGTCGAGTGGTACGACGAGCTGATGCGGCTGACCGACAGCCCGGTCGTCCTGCTCAACCGCGCGGTCGCCGTCGGTGAGGCCGACGGACCCCGCGCCGGACTGGCGGCGCTCGCCGCGCTGGACTCCTCCCTGCCCCGCCACGCCGCCGCGGCGGCGTACCTCCACGAGCGCGACGGCGACCTGACGGCGGCGGCAAGGCTGTACGCCGAGGCGGCCCGGAAGGCGCCCAGCACCGCCGAGCGCGACCATCTGATGCGCCGGGCCGCCCGGCTCAACTCCCGCCGAGGTCACTGACGGAAAGGGCAGGACTCACACCAGCCCGTACACCCGCCGCGCGTTTCCCGCCGCCACCATCCCCGCGACCCGCTCGGCGTCCGCCCGGGACCAGGCGCCGTCCCGGACCCACCCGCCCAGCACCCGTCCCAGCGCCTCGGTGAAGCCCCGCGCCCCCGTCACCTGCAGCTCGGCCAGTCCGCGCGCCCCGCAGGAGAACATCAGCCTGCCGAAGGGCGTGGCCTCCAGCGCGTCCGCCAGCACGCCGGGCGTGGCGGCGCCCAGGTCCACGTACACATGCGGGAACCGTCCCGCGAGGTGCCCGGCCTGCCGGTGGTGCGGGGAGCAGCCGAGGAGCACCACGGGGGTGCCGAGCCCGCCGGTGGCGGAGGCGAAGTCCGCGAGCGGGGAAGGGTCCCCGCCGTCCAGGTGCAGTTGCAGGGGCCGTCCTGTGGTGACGGCGATCCAGACCAGGTGCCGCAGCAGGACGGGGTCCGTCACCACCGCCCCGCCCGGGTCCCGGCGGGCCAGCCATCGACCGGCCGCGCCCCGCACCTCACCGGGCCCCGGCGGATCGGCGGCATGCGACAGTCCGTGCCGTACAGCACGGACGGAGGTGAACGCGACGGCCGAGGCCGCGGCCCTGTGTACGGCCTCCGCGAGTCCGGCCAGCAGTCCGTCGACACTGCCCGCGCTGTCCGCGACCCGCTGGGCGAGCGTTTCGAGGCGGACGACCTCGTACGCGGCCGCCCCGGCGGCCCGGCCCAGCTCCTGCGGGCTCAGACGGTCGCCGGGTTCGCCCGTGTCCACGAGGAACGTACCGACCCCGGAGGCCCGCAGCAGTCGCCGCGCCACCTCCAGTGCGCCCAGCTCACGGCGGCGGGCCAGGTAGCGGGCGGGCGGGCAGTGCGGGTCGAGGTCCAGCAGCGGCGGGCACCAGCGGCGTACCGCGAAGCCGGTCCAGGTGTCGAACGAGCCGAGCCGGGCCTCGAAGGTGCCGAGGCCCAGCTCCGTCAGCAGCACCCCCTGGCCGTAGTGGTCCACCAGCGTCGGGGTGTCGATCGTCACGAGGGCTCCCTGCCGGGACGTGGCCGCCTGTCACACGTCCTAACGGGTGAAGCCCGGTCAGGTGTTTCCTCGGTTACGGAGTGTCTCAGCCGTTGGACTCGCCGCCGAGCTGGATACCGGCCATGCGGCTCCACTCGTACGGTCCGGTGCGGACCTTCGCCGCGAACTCGCCGTCGAAGGTCTCGTGCAGTGTGAGCCCCGCCTTGTCGGCCGCGGCCTGGGCGATGTCGTGGGTGGGTGCGACCAGGTCGCCCCAGCCGCCGTCCGCGCCGACCAGCACGATGCGGGTACCGGCCTGGCCGATGTAGGCGAGCTGGCCCTCGGCGCCGCCGTGCCGGCGCACGAAGTCCTGGATCTGCTTGGCCAGCTTCGCCGCCGTGCGCTCGGCGTGCTTACCGGCCTGCTTGGTGGTGTCTGCCATGCGGCCGATGCTACTGCCGGGTAGATCAACGTGCGACGGGCGGGCCACGTGGCCTTGGCCACGCGCCCGCCCGCGACGACGATCCGGAAGGCTCAGCCCACGAACGGGTCCACCGCGACCGCCACGAACAGCAGCGACACATACGTGATGGACCAGTGGAAGAGCCGCATCTCCTTCAGCCTGCCGCCGGTCTCGCCCGCCCGTGCGCGGTTCTGCAGGGCGTGCGCCTCCCACAGCCACCAGCCGCCGGTGGCCAGGGCCACCGCCGTGTAGAACCAGCCGGTGTAGCCGAGCGGCTGGAGCAGCAGGGAGACGCCGACCATGACCCAGCTGTAGAGGACGATCTGCCGGGCCACGACCTTGTTGGAGGCGACGACGGGCAGCATCGGCACGCCCACGCGCGCGTAGTCCTCCTTCACCCGCATCGACAGCGGCCAGTAGTGCGGCGGCGTCCAGAAGAAGATGACGAGGAAGAGGATGACGGCGGCCCACGACATGGAGTTCGTGACCGAGGACCAGCCGATCAGGACCGGCATGCATCCGGCGATGCCGCCCCACACGATGTTCTGCGCGGTCCGGCGCTTGAGGATCATCGTGTAGACGACGACGTAGAAGAGGAGCGCGCCGAGGGCCAGCCAGGCGGACAGCCAGTTGACGAAGATCCCGAACCACAGGGTGGAGACCACCCCGAGACCCAGACCGAACACCAGGCCCTCGCGCGGCGAGACCATGCCGGTCACCAGCGGGCGCTGGGAGGTCCGGTCCATCAATGCGTCGATGTCCCGGTCGATGTACATGTTGAGCGCGTTGGCGCCGCCCGCCGAGAGATAGCCGGCGAAGCAGGTGTTCACCACCAGCCACAGGTCCGGGACGCCCTGCTCGGCGAGGAACATCACCGGCACCGTCGTGATCAGCAGCAGTTCGATGATCCGCGGCTTGGTCAGCGCCACGAAGGCCTTGACGCGGGCCCCGAACGGTCGATGGGCCGGGCTCGTGCCCAGCAGTCCCGCTGGACGGGATTCGACGGCCGTCACGCACACCCCTGACAGAGACATCCCAGCGAGCCCGGTCTGTGCGGCATGCCCCTGTGGCATGTAAGGACCGGCGATGACTCGCGCGTACCACGCCACTCTAGACGTTGCCCGTACGCCGATCTTCGCGGGGGTCGGTCGTGTTGGGCCACCCGGGCAGCGCCCCACGGCGGACCTCAGAAGGGCGGCGCCCCCTCTCGTACGAGCGCTCGGATGAGCGCCCCGGAGGGAAAGCACCGACGGATGAGCGATCGGATGAGCGGGCCCGTATTCAGCTGGTGCAAGCGGCCCCTTCGCAGGTGGCGGCACCCGCCGTCGGGCCGGAAAATCGGGCCTGATGACGGGATAGGCTCGGCAGCGGCCGGTGCGATCGACGTCATCGGCATGCGACACGTGCACTGACATGTGGAATGTGGAGAGGAGCCCTGACCGAGGGTGAGCACCAAGCCGACCACCACAGACTTCGAGTGGACCGCACTGGACCAGCGTGCCGTCGACACCGCCCGTATCCTGGCCGCGGACGCCGTACAGAAGGTCGGCAACGGCCATCCGGGTACGGCGATGAGCCTGGCCCCGGCGGCGTACACGCTGTTCCAGAAGGTCATGCGCCACGACCCGAGCGCCCCGGACTGGACCGGCCGCGACCGGTTCGTGCTGTCCGCGGGCCACTCCTCGCTGACCCTGTACACCCAGCTGTTCCTGGGCGGGTTCGGCCTTGAACTGGACGACCTGAAGGCATTCCGCACCTGGGGCTCCAAGACGCCGGGCCACCCGGAGTACGGCCACACCCAGGGCGTCGAGACGACGACCGGCCCGCTGGGCCAGGGTGTCGCCAACGCCGTGGGCATGGCGATGGCCGCCCGCTACGAGCGCGGCCTGTTCGACCCGGAGGCGGCGGCCGGCACCTCGCCGTTCGACCACTTCGTGTACGTGATCGCCGGTGACGGCTGCCTCCAGGAGGGCATCGCGGCCGAGGCGTCCTCGACGGCCGGGCACCAGAAGCTCGGCAACCTGGTCATGCTGTGGGACGACAACCACATCTCGATCGAGGGCGACACCGAGACCGCCGTGTCCGAGGACACGATGAAGCGGTACGAGGCCTACGGCTGGCACGTGCAGCGCGTCGAACCGAAGGAGAACGGCGACCTCGACCCCGAGGCGCTGTACGCGGCGGTCCAGGCCGCCAAGGCGGTCACGGACAAGCCGTCCTTCATCGCGATGCGTTCGATCATCGCCTGGCCGGCGCCGCACGCCCAGAACACCGAGGCCTCGCACGGCTCCGCGCTGGGCGACGAGGAGGTCGCGGCGACCAAGCGTGTCCTGGGCTTCGACCCGGAGCAGACCTTCGAGGTCACCGACGAGGTCATCGGGCACACCCGTGAGCTGGGCGACCGGGGCCGTGAGGCCCGTACCGCCTGGGAGAAGCAGCTCCAGGAGTGGCGGGACGCCAACCCGGAGCGGGCGGCCGAGTTCGACCGGATCTCCGCGGGCGAGCTGCCGACCGGCTGGGAGGAGAAGCTCCCGGTCTTCGAGGCGGGCAAGGGTGTGGCCACGCGTGCCGCGTCCGGCAAGGTCCTCCAGGCGCTCGGCGCGGTCGTCCCCGAGCTGTGGGGCGGCTCCGCGGACCTGGCGGGCTCGAACAACACGACGATCGACAAGTCGTCGTCGTTCCTGCCGAAGGGCAACCCGCTGCCGGAGGCCGACCCGTACGGCCGCACGATCCACTTCGGTATCCGCGAGCACGCGATGGCCGCCGAGATGAACGGCATCGCGCTGCACGGCAACACGCGGATCTTCGGCGGCACCTTCCTGGTGTTCTCCGACTACATGCGCAACGCCGTCCGGCTGTCGGCGCTGATGCACCTGCCGGTCACCTACGTGTGGACGCACGACTCGATCGGTCTGGGTGAGGACGGCCCGACGCACCAGCCGGTGGAACACCTGGCGTCGCTGCGGGCGATCCCGGGGCTGAACGTGGTCCGTCCGGCGGACGCCAACGAGACCGCGATCGCCTGGCGCGAGATCCTCAGGCGCTGGACGAAGGAGTTCGGCAAGGGCGCCCCGCACGGTCTGGCGCTCACCCGCCAGGGTGTGCCGACGTACGAGCCGAACGAGGACACCGCCAAGGGCGGTTACGTGCTGGCCGACGCCGAAGGGTCCGACGGACGGAGCGCGGCGCCGCAGGTGGTGCTGATCGCGACCGGCTCCGAGGTGCACCTCGCCGTGGAGGCGCGGGAACAGCTCCAGGCGGCGGGTGTGCCGACCCGGGTCGTGTCGATGCCGTGCGTCGAGTGGTTCGAGGAGCAGGAGCAGGGGTACCGGGACTCGGTGCTGCCGCCGTCGGTGAAGGCGCGGGTGGCGGTCGAGGCCGGTATCGGGCTGACCTGGCACCGGTACGTCGGCGACGCGGGCCGCATCGTGTCGCTGGAGCACTTCGGCGCCTCCGCGGACGGCAAGCTGCTGTTCCGCGAGTACGGCTTCACCGCGGAGGCGGTCGCCACCGCCGCCCGGGAATCGATCACCGCCGCCGCGCGCTGACGTCACCACAAGCGAAGTAGGAGATGCAACTCTCATGACAGACGCACTCAAGCGCCTTTCCGACGAAGGCGTGGCGATCTGGCTGGACGACCTGTCCCGCAAGCGGATCACGTCCGGGAACCTGCAGGAGCTGATCGACGAGCAGCACGTGGTGGGGGTCACCACCAACCCGTCGATCTTCCAGAAGGCGATCTCCGAGGGTCACGGCTACGACCGTCAGCTGGAGGACCTGGCCGCGCGCAAGGTGACGGTGGAGGAGGCCCTCCGCATGATCACCACCGCGGACGTGCGGGACGCCGCCGACATCCTGCGCCCCGTGTACGACGCGACGCAGGGCCAGGACGGCCGGGTGTCCATCGAGGTGGACCCGCGGCTCGCGCACAACACGCGGGCGACGGTCGCGGAGGCCAGGCAGCTGGCGTGGCTGATCGACCGGCCGAACACGCTCGTCAAGATCCCCGCCACCAAGGCGGGCCTCCCGGCGATCACCGAGGTGATCGGCCTGGGCATCAGCGTGAACGTGACGCTGATCTTCTCGCTGGAGCGCTACCGCGAGGTCATGGACGCCTACCTGGCCGGTCTGGAGAAGGCCAAGGAGCGCGGCCTGGACCTGTCGAAGATCCACTCGGTGGCGTCGTTCTTCGTGTCCCGCGTGGACACCGAGATCGACAAGCGGCTGGACGCCCTGGGCACTCCCGAGGCGAAGGCCGTGCGCGGCAAGGCCGCCCTGGCCAACGCACGCCTCGCCTACGAGGCGTACGAGGAGGTCTTCGGGTCCGACCGCTGGGCGGCGCTGGACCGGGCGCAGGCCAACAAGCAGCGTCCGCTGTGGGCGTCGACGGGCGTGAAGGACCCGGCGTACAAGGACACCCTGTACGTGGACGAGCTGGTCGCGCCGGGCACGGTCAACACCATGCCGGAGGCGACGCTGGAGGCCACCGCCGCGCGCGGTGACATCCGCGGCAACACCATCGCGGGTACGTACGCGCAGGCGCGGGCCGACCTGGACGCCGTGGAGAAGCTGGGCATCGGCTACGACGACGTGGTCCAGCTCCTGGAGGACGAGGGCGTCGAGAAGTTCGAGGCATCCTGGAACGACCTGCTGAAGTCGACCGAGGCGGAGCTGAAGCGCCTCGCTCCTACGGAGGCGTAGGACCTTGCCCTCGCACAGCAGCAATCCGCTGCGTGACGCCGCAGACCGACGGCTCCCGCGTATCGCGGGGCCGTCGGGCCTGGTCATCTTCGGTGTCACCGGCGACCTTTCCCGCAAGAAGCTGATGCCCGCGGTGTACGACCTCGCGAACCGGGGTCTGCTGCCGCCGGGCTTCTCGCTGATCGGGTTCGCCCGTCGCGACTGGGAGGACGAGGACTTCGCCCAGGTCGTCCACGACGCGGTCAAGCAGCACGCACGCACCCCCTTCCGTGAGGAGGTGTGGCAGCAGCTGCTCCAGGGCATGCGGTTCGTCCAGGGCGAGTTCGGCGACGACGAGGCGTTCCGGCAGCTGAGTGCCACCATGGAGGAGCTGGACAAGGCACAGGGCACGGGCGGCAATTTCGCCTTCTACCTGTCCGTCCCGCCGAAGTTCTTCCCGAAGGTCGTCCAGCAGCTCAAGAAGCACGGGCTGGCCGACCAGAAGCCGGGTGCCTGGCGCCGCGCGGTCATCGAGAAGCCGTTCGGGCACAACCTGTCGTCGGCGCGGGAGCTGAACTCCATCGTCCACGAGGTGTTCACCCCGGACCAGGTGTTCCGGATCGACCACTATCTGGGCAAGGAGACGGTCCAGAACATCCTGGCGCTGCGGTTCGCCAACACCCTGTTCGAGCCGATCTGGAACCGGTCGTATGTCGACCACGTCCAGATCACGATGGCCGAGGACATCGGCATCGGCGGCCGTGCCGGGTACTACGACGGCATCGGCGCCGCCCGGGACGTCATCCAGAACCACCTGCTCCAGCTGCTCGCGCTGACCGCGATGGAGGAGCCGGCGTCGTTCGACGCGGACGCGCTGGCCGCCGAGAAGACGAAGGTGCTGGGCGCGGTCCGGCTGCCCAAGGACCTCGGCGCGTCGACCGTGCGCGGCCAGTACACGGGCGCCTGGCAGGGCGGCGAGCGGGTCGTCGGCTACCTGGAGGAGGAGGGCATCGACCCGGCCTCCAAGACCGACACCTACGCCGCGATCAAGCTGGGCATCGACAACCGGCGCTGGGCGGGCGTCCCGTTCTACCTGCGGACGGGCAAGCGGCTGGGCCGCCGGGTCACCGAGATCGCGGTCGTCTTCCAGCGGGCCCCGCACTCCCCGTTCGACCACACGGCGACGGAGGAGCTGGGGCAGAACGCGCTGGTCATCCGCGTCCAGCCGGACGAGGGCGTGACCATGCGGTTCGGCTCGAAGGTCCCGGGCACCTCGATGGAGGTGCGGGACGTGTCGATGGACTTCGCGTACGGCGAGTCGTTCACCGAGTCCAGCCCGGAGGCGTACGAGCGGCTCATCCTCGATGTGCTGCTGGGCGACGCCAACCTCTTCCCCCGCACGGAGGAGGTCGAGCTGTCCTGGAGGATCCTCGACCCGATCGAGGAGCACTGGGACAGGAACGGCACACCCGCGCGGTACCAGGCGGGCACCTGGGGTCCGGTCGAGGCGGACGAGATGCTCGCACGAGACGGACGGAGCTGGCGCCGGCCATGAAGATCGATCTGACGGACACCACCTCCAGCAACATCAACAAGGCGCTGGTGGAGGGTCGACGGGCCATCGGAACCCCGGCCGTCGGCATGGTGCTGACCCTGGTCATCGTCACGGACGAGGAGAACGCGTACGACGCGCTCAAGGCCGCCAACGAGGCGTCCCGCGAGCACCCGTCGCGGACCCTCGTCGTGATCAAGCGGGTCGCGCGCACCCCGCGCGACCGGGCCAAGGCACGGCTCGACGCGGATGTGCGGGTGGGCGTGGACGCCGGCACCGGCGAGACGGTGATCCTGCGGCTGTACGGCGAGGTCATCGACCACGCCCAGTCGGTGGTGCTGCCGCTGCTGCTGCCGGACGCGCCGGTGGTGGTCTGGTGGCCGGTGAACGCGCCGACCGACCCGGCCCACGACCCGCTGGGCGCGCTGGGCCAGCGCCGGGTCACCGACACCTACAACGCCGAGGATCCGGTCGCCGAGCTGACGGCCCGCGCCGCCGCGTACACGCCGGGCGACACGGATCTGTCCTGGACGAGGATCACGCCGTGGCGGTCGATGCTGGCGGCGGCGCTGGACCAGGTCGTGTGCGAGGTGACCTCGGCGGAGGTCGAGGGCGAGGAGTTCAACCCGAGCGTGGAGCTGCTGGCCATGTGGCTGGCGGACCGCCTGAACGTCTCGGTGCGGCGCTCAACGTCGAAGGGCCCGGGGCTGACGGCCGTACGGCTGGCGACCACGTGCGGGCCGATCGTGCTGGACCGCCCGGACGGGTCGCTGGCCACCCTTTCCATAGAGGGCCAGCCGAACCGCGCGGTGGCGCTGAAGCGGCGCGAGACGGCCGAGCTGATCGCGGAGGAGCTGCGGCGCCTGGACCCGGACGACACGTACGCGTCGGCACTCCGGTTCGGGGTGGACCGGCTGAGCGACGGCATGGTCGAGGGCTCGGGGACACCGCGGGGCGCCGCCGCGTCGGACCCGCCGGACGAGTCCGGCGGGTCCGACCCCTCCACCGGTCCGGACGAGCCCGCGAAGAAGGCTCCCGCCAAGAAGGCCCCGTCGAAGAAGGCGGCGGCGAAGTGAGCGCGCCCCAGCTCGTCGTGCACCGCGACAAGGAGCTGATGGCGCAGGCCGCCGCGGCCCGGCTCATCACCCGGATCGTGGACGCGCAGGCCGCCCGGGGCTCGGCTTCGGTGGTTCTCACCGGCGGCCGCAACGGCAACGGCCTGCTGGCCGCGCTGGCCTCGGCGCCCGCCCGGGACGCGGTCGACTGGTCGCGGCTCGACCTGTGGTGGGGCGACGAGCGGTTCCTGCCCGCGGGGCACTCGGACCGCAACGACACGCAGGCAAGGGCCGCGCTGCTGGACAGCGTGCCGCTGGACCCGGCACGGGTGCACCCGATGCCGGTGTCGGACGGCGTGTACGGCACGGACGCGGACGCGGCAGCCGCCGCCTACGCCGCCGAGCTGGCCGCGGCGGCGCGGCCGGAGAACCACGCGGCGGTGCCCGCGTTCGACGTGCTGCTGCTGGGTGTCGGTCCGGACACCCATGTGGCGTCGCTGTTCCCCGAGCACCCGGCGGTGCGGGAGACCGAGCGCATGGTGGTGGGGGTGCACGGCGCGCCGAAGCCGCCGCCGACCCGGATCTCGCTGACCCTTCCGGCGATCCGGTCGGCCCGTGAGGTGTGGCTGCTGGCGGCCGGTGAGGACAAGGCGACGGCCGCGGCCATCGCCCTCTCGGGCGCCGGGGAGCTTCAGGCCCCCGCGGCGGCGGCCCGCGGCCGGTCCCGCACGCTGTGGCTGCTGGACTCGGCGGCTGCGTCGCAGCTGCCACGCTCGCTGTACCCGGCGTCCCAGGCCTGACGGCACGTCATCGGAGCCCGGTCCGTTCACCTTCACGGACCGGGCTTCCGCGTACTCGGAGGACGACCTGGTCCGGGCCCTCGTGCAGGGCTGGGAGGGCGGCACGGCAGGCACCGAAGGAGTCCCCGTACTCGCGGGTGGTGCTTCCTGCGCGCCCGGCTCGCGTGTTGACGGAGAACATCGCGGCGGGCAGGTCCGTGGTGAACTCCATCCGGCCGCCCTTGGCCGGCATGGTGCGGTTGCAGGCGTTGTCCGGGTTCACACCCGCCGGGTCGGGCAGCTCGTCGCAGTCCCGCCGGGCGATGCCCACCTTGGTGAACTCGGCCCTCAGCCGGTCCTTGAACCGCCCGTCGAGCCCGCCGACGACCACGGCCTCCGGGCCGGTCCCCGCCTGCTCGGCGGTACAGCCGTGCAGGCTGAGTGCGTTGAGGCTGGAGCGGACCGTCGAGAGGCATGCATGGTCGTCGTTGTGCTTGGCGGTGACGTGCAGCTCGCGGTTGTTCGAGCCGCACAAACCCTTGGACATCCAGTAGTCGTGCACGCCGCGGCCGTCGCCGGCTGTGCCGAGGCACAGCCCGGAGGTGCCCGTCTCGATGCCGCCGCCGCGCATGGCCAGGACGGTGGTGCGGTTGCACGGGTACGTCCCGGTGTGGCTGTTGGTCGAAGAGCTCGTGCCGTCTGTGTCGGCGGGCGTGCTCGGTGTGCTCCTTGCCCGCCGGCTTCGTGCAGAGGTCGGTGTTGGACGTGCAGATGTCGGACGCGGCGGTGGCGGGTGCGCCGGGGCCACGGTGAGGAGGCCGCCGGGGAGGGGGCCGCTGACGGCGGCTCCGGCGAGGGCGGTGAGGACGGTACGTCGGTCGGTCATCGTCGTTCCGACATGATCACCGTGGAGTGTCTGCGCCCCGCCCCAGGTCTTCGAGGAACGGCTCCAGGAGCCCCGGTACCGCCTCAGCCGCGAACCGCAGAGCCGCGTGCTGGTCGGCGTCCCGGATGTCGTAGGCCCCGTCGCCCGCCGCCGTGGTCGCGGTGAGCGTCAGCAGTCCGGCGCGGCGCTGGGCGTACGACTGCTTCAGCGTCCAGCCGACGACCCCGCCGCGCTGGAGGGCGACCGTGGACCGGCGCACCGTCCCGGAACGGGCCAGCAGATGGCCGCCGCCGAGACCGTGACCGAGGCTCCGGTACGCGTCCAGGGCGAGCGCCACCGCGGCCGGCGGCAGCAGGAGCGCGGCGCCCACGGCCCCGTACCAGAGGGCTCGTGCGTCCAGGGCGGCCGCAAGTACCAGCAGCGCGAGGACGGGGGCCGAAGCGGCCGCCAGGGCCCAGCGCAGCCGCCTGGCCCTGGCGGCCCGGGGATGCGGGGTGAGCGGGGCGCTCAGGAAGCTGCCGGAACGGTCCCGCAGAACCGCGGCGGCGACGGACTGCGCGACCGCGCGGGGGGCAGCGGGCAGCAGCGTCTTGTGGGTGTCCTGCCGGTCGTCCGACTCCTGGACGAGGCCGGTGGCGACGGCGTCGACCCGGGCGGCCCGGAGCAGCCGTACGCCGAGCGGTTCGACGAGTTCGACACCGCGCAGCCGCCGCTCCTCGATGGACACGGAGCGCGCGGTGAACAGTCCGCGCCGCACCCGCAGCGTGCCGCCCGGCTCACGTTCCAGCCGGTAGTTCCACCACTTCTCGACCCAGAGGGCGACTGCGCCGACCGCACCGGCGAGCAGCACGGCGACGGCCAGACTGACGACGACCCAGAGGAGCGGCGTCTGCCCGTACAGGTCGCCTATCCGGTGGACGACCTCGTCCTGGACGCCGAACCAGTCGCTCACCTGCCGTACACCGCCGACGGCCACCCCGCCGAGGACCAGCGCGAGGAACGACACAGGCGCATACCGCACCCAGGCGGGGTCCAGGACGGCCAGCTCGCCGTCCGGCACCGGCTCAGTGTCGGCCTCGGGCTGCCGGCCGAGCAGCTCCCGGCGCAGCCGCTCGCCCTCGGCGCGGGTCACGGGGTCTAGTTCCAGGGTGGACTCCCCGCCGCCGGTCTGCTCTCCGGTGCCGATGCGCACCTTGACCAGTCCGAGGACCCGCAGCAGCAGATGGGCTGTCAGGTCGACGCTGCGGATGCGTTCCCTGGGCAGGGAGCGCCGTTTGACCAGCAGCAGCCCGGAGCGCAGCTCGGCCCGCTCGGGCCCGAGCCGGTAGCGGGTGCGCCGCCACTTGACGTATCCGGCGGCGGCCCCGCCGAGAAGAGGGAGCACGAACCAGAGCGGCAGGAAGGGCACGGCCTCTGGCTTCCTGACCACCAGGATGAGGGCCAGGGGCAGGAACGAGCCGATGGTCAGGCCCGCACCGAGCAGCGCGGTGATCAGAACGACCCGCCCGTCAAGCCGCCGCCACCCGTCGGCGCTCGCCGCCGGGGTGCTCATGTCGCGTCCCCGGGGGTGGCCTGGGTGATGCGGGTGAGGCGCTGCGCCAGGTCGGCGGCCAGTTCGTGGTCGAGCCCGGCGATGGTGAGGGCGCCCTTGGCGGACGCGGTGGTCACTGTGACCGTGGCGAGCCGGAACGCCTGTTCCAGAGGCCCGCGGACGGTGTCCACGGTCTGGATGCGCGACATCGGAGCGATCCGCCACTCCTGCCAGAAGTAACCGGTCCGGACGTACACGGCGTCGTCCGTGACCTCCCAGCGGTGAATCCGGAACCACCAGCGGGGGAGAAGCACGCTGCAGACGAGCCCGGCGACGGCCACCGCTCCCGCGGCAGCCGTCAGCCAGGGCCGGGCCGGTTCGAAGAGCCAGCCCGGCACGGCGAGAGCGGCCCCCAGGACGGCCGTGGTCAGCAGCCACTGGGTGCGCCACCAGGTGACCGCACGTTCGTCGAGGCTGTTGCCCGGCGGGCGCAGCCGCACCTGTCGCGTCTCCTGCACCGTGTTCTCCCCCGTCATCGTGCGTGCTCCTCCGGGTTCCCCCGCTCCCCCGTCATGGCGTCACCGCGCCCGCAGCGCCCGGTAGGCGGCGGCCAGCGCCGCGGTGGAGCTGTCGAGACCCTCGCCGCCCACGCCCTGGGTGAGCACGGGTTCGATCCGCTTGGCGAGGACCTTGCCCAGCTCGACGCCCCACTGGTCGAAGGAGTCGATGTTCCAGACGGCGCCCTGGACGAAGACCTTGTGCTCGTACAGGGCGATGAGCTGGCCGAGCACGGACGGGGTGAGCGCGTCCGCGAGGACCGTGGTCGTCGGGTGGTTGCCGCGGAACGTCTTGTGCGGCACCAGCTCCTCCGCGACGCCTTCGGCCCGGACCTCGGCTGCGGTCTTGCCGAAGGCGAGGGCCTGGGTCTGGGCGAAGAAGTTCGCCATCAGCAGGTCGTGCTGGGCGACGAGTCCCGGGGACAGGTCGTCGACCGGCCGGGCGAAGCCGATGAAGTCGGCCGGGATGACCTTGGTGCCCTGGTGGATGAGCTGGAAGTAGGCGTGCTGCCCGTTGGTGCCGGGGGTTCCCCACACGACGGGGCCGGTCTGCCACTCCACGGGGTCGCCTTCGCGGTCCACCGACTTGCCGTTGGACTCCATGTCGAGCTGCTGGAGGTACGCCGTGAACTTGGACAGGTAGTGCGAGTACGGCAGCACCGCGTGGGACTGGGCGTCGAAGAACGCGCCGTACCAGACGCCGAGCAGGCCGAGCAGCAGCGGGGCGTTCTCCTCCGGCGGGGCGGTGCGGAAGTGCTCGTCCATCAGCCGGAAGCCGTCGAGCATCTCGCGGAAGCGGTCCGGACCGATGGCGATCATCAGGGAGAGGCCGATCGCGGAGTCGTACGAGTAGCGGCCGCCGACCCAGTCCCAGAACTCGAACATGTTGGCCGTGTCGATGCCGAAGTCCTCGACCTTCTCGGCGTTCGTCGACAGGGCCACGAAGTGCTTGGCGACGGCCTCCTGGCCGGCCTTCAGCCCGGTGAGCAGCCAGTCACGCGCGGAGGTGGCGTTGGTGATGGTCTCGATGGTGGTGAACGTCTTGGACGCGATGACGAAGAGGGTCTCCTGCGCGTCCAGGTCGCGGATCGCCTCGTGCAGGTCGGCGCCGTCGACGTTCGACACGAAACGGACCGTCAGGTCACGGCGGGTGTAGGAGCGGAGGGCCTCGTAGGCCATCGCCGGGCCGAGGTCGGAGCCTCCGATGCCGATGTTGACGACGTTCCTGATGGGCTTTCCGGTGTGCCCGGTCCACTCACCGGACCGTACCCGCTCGGAGAAGGCGGCCATCTTGTCGAGGACGGCGTGCACACCCGGCACCACGTTCTCGCCGTCCACCTCGACGACGGCGTCGCGCGGGGCGCGCAGCGCGGTGTGGAGGACGGCCCGGTCCTCGGTGGTGTTGATCTTCTCGCCGCGGAACATGGCGTCCCGCAGCTCCGCGACACCGGTGGCGGCGGCCAGGTCGCGCAGCAGTGCGAGGGTCTCGCCGGTGACGAGGTGCTTGGAGTAGTCCAGGTGGAGGTCACCGACGCGCAGGGTGCAGGTGGTGCCCCGCTGCGGGTCGGCGGCGAACAGTTCGCGCAGATGCGTTCCGCCGAGCTGCTCGCGGTGCTTGCCGAGAGCGGTCCACTCGGGCGTCTGGTGGAGCCTCGTACGGCCTTGTGCGTTCACTGATACATCAGCCCACTTCTTCTCGAACCTGCCTGCTTGCCCCGCTGCCCCTCAAACCTAATTGATCGGAGGGTGCACACCGGACTTGTCCACAGGCGGCTGGCGCGGAGTTGTCCACAGGCCCGAGAAGGTGCGTGCGTGAAGGGGAGCGGACACGAAGAAGCCCCGCCTGCGAAAGGGGTTTTCGCGGGCAGGGCCCATGTCGCGCCGGTCGGCGCCGCGCTCAGATCTCGCCGCGCAGCTTGGCGAGCGCCTCGGCCAGGATGGCCTCGCCGTCCGCGTCGCTGCGCCGTTCCCTCACGTACGCGAGGTGCGTCTTGTAAGGCTCGGTGCGCGGCGGGTCCGGCGGGTTGTCTCGGTCCTGGCCGGCCGGGAAACCGCAGCGCGGGCAGTCCCAGGTGTCCGGGACCTGCGCGTCGCTGGCGAAGCTCGGCTGTGTCTCGTGCCCGTTGGAGCACCAGAAGGAAACGCGGAGCCGGGGTGCGGACTCACCGCGCTCGGCCTCCCCCATCGGCCCCGCTCCCACCCGGCTGCCCCGGATAGCGTTGCCACTTGCCACGGTCGTCACTCCCTGCGTGATGGTGCTCGCGGATGCCCCAGTCTACGTAAGGCCCAACGCGCGTCCAGTGAGCGGAGTTACCCCTTCGGCCGGGGCCCTCCCCGACGAAGCCCCTGCCTGACGAAGGCCCTGCCTGGTCAGGATCCCATCTTGATGAGGAGGCCGACGACGACGATGCAGGCGACCCAGAGCAGGCCGACCACGACGGTGATGCGGTCGAGGTTGCGCTCGGCGACCGAGGAGCCGCCGACGGAGGACTGCATGCCGCCACCGAACATGTCGGAGAGACCGCCGCCCTTCCCCTTGTGCATCAGCACCAGCAGCATCAGCAGCAGGCTGAGCACGATCAGGGCGATCGAGAACCCCATAATCACGACTGGACCCTACTTCCTGGCAATTCTCATCGGACTGGTTGGACGACGGGGGCCCGGGACGCACTGCCCGGACCCCCGCAAGGGTACGACGGATCCGCCCTACCGCATACTCACCGGTCAACCGACCCCTCGGGTCACTGGTCGCGGAAGCGGACGATCTTGACGAACTCCTCGACGTCCAGCGAGGCACCGCCGACCAGGGCGCCGTCCACGTCGGGCTGAGCCATGATCGCGGCGATGTTGCCGCCCTTGACCGAGCCGCCGTACTGGATGCGGACGCCGTCGGCCAGCTCCTGCGAGTACAGCTCCGCGAGGCGCCCGCGGATCGCGCCGCACACCTCCTGGGCGTCCTCGGGGGTGGCGACCTCGCCGGTGCCGATGGCCCACACCGGCTCGTACGCGATCACGATGGACGCGGCCTGCTCGGCGGGGATGCTCTTCAGCGCGCCGTCGAGCTGGGCGAGGGTGTATGCGACCTGGTCGCCTGCCCTGCGGACGTCGAGGCCTTCGCCGACGCAGAGGATCGGGGTCAGGCCGTGCTGGTAGGCGGCCTTCACCTTCTCGTTGCAGGTGGTGTCGGTCTCGCCGTGGTACTGGCGGCGCTCGGAGTGGCCCACGGCGACATAGGCACAGGCCAGCTTGGCGAGCATGGCGCCGGAGATCTCACCGGTGTAGGCGCCGGAGTCGTGCACCGACAGGTCCTGGGCGCCGTACTTGATCTTCAGCTTGTCGCCGTCGACGAGGGTCTGGACGGACCGCAGGTCGGTGAACGGCACCAGAACGGCGACCTCGGTGCCGTCGTAGTCCTTGTCGGTCAGGGCGAAGGCGAGCTTCTGGACGTGGGCGATGGCCTCCAGGTGGTTGAGGTTCATCTTCCAGTTGCCCGCCATCAGCGGGGTGCGTGCGCTCACGGTGTTCAGTCCTCCAGTGCGGCGAGGCCGGGAAGCGTCTTGCCTTCGAGGTATTCGAGGCTGGCTCCACCGCCCGTCGAGATGTGGCCGAATGCGTTCTCGTCGAAGCCCAGGGTGCGGACGGCGGCGGCGGAGTCCCCGCCGCCGACGACGCTGAATGCCGGGGAGTCGAGGAGCGCCTGGGCGACGGCCTTGGTGCCCTCGGCGTAGTCGGGGTGTTCGAAGACACCCATGGGGCCGTTCCAGAAGACGGTGCCGGCGTCCGCGAGCTTCGCGGCGTACAGCTCCCGGGTCCGCGGGCCGATGTCCAGGCCCTCCTGGTCGGCGGGGATGGCGTCCGCGCCGACGGTGCCGGGGCTGGTGGGCGCCTTGGTCTTCAGGTCGGGGAACTCGGACGAGATGAGGACGTCGACGGGGAGGACGAACTCCACGCCGCGCTTCTCGGCCCGGGCGAGGTACTCCAGGCAGACCGGGACCTGGTCCTCCTGGAGCAGCGAGATGCCGACCTCGTGGCCCTTGGCCTTGAGGAAGGTGTACGCCATGCCACCGCCGATCAGGATGCGGTCGGCCTTCTCCAGCAGGTTGTCGATGACGCCCAGCTTGTCGGAGACCTTGGCGCCGCCGAGGACGACCGCATACGGCCGCTTGACGTCCTCGGTGAGCTTCTTCAGGACGCCGACCTCGCCGGCGATGAGGTACCCGGCGTAGGAGGGCATGAGGCGCGGCAGCTCGTACACGGAGGCGTGCTGGCGGTGGACGGCGCCGAAGCCGTCACCGACGTACACGTCTGCGAGCGCTTCGAGGCGGGCGGCCAGTTCGGCGCGGGCGGCCGGGTCCTTGGAGGTCTCGCCGGGGTGGAAGCGCAGGTTCTCGATGACCGCGACCTCGCCGGGCTCCAGGCTGTTCACGGCGTCGTGGGCCTCGCTGCCGATGGTGTCGGCGGCGAAGGCCACGGACCGGCCCAGCAGCTCCGCGAGCCGCGCGGCGGCGGGGCGCAGCGAGAACTTCGGGTCGGGCTCGCCCTTGGGGCGGCCGAGGTGCGAGGCCACGACGACCTTGGCACCGGCCGCGATCAGGGCCTTGAGGGTGGGCAGAACGGCGCGGATGCGGCCGTCGTCGGTGATGGTGGTGCCGTCCAGCGGGACGTTGAGGTCGGCGCGGACGAAGACCCGCTTGCCCTGGACACCCTGGGCGAGAAGTTCGTCGATCGTCTTCATCGGTTTCGTGCTCCTTGGGAGGGACGGGGGCTCGGGGTTCGGCGCAAGCGACAGGGCCCGCGCAGCGCGGCCTTGCGCTGCCCGAGCCCTGTGCTCACATCGAGGTGCCTGCCCTGCTGCTGATCGTAGCGGTGCCGCCGATCAGAGCTGGTTGCCGACGAAGACGGTCAGGTCGACGAGGCGGTTGGAGTAGCCCCACTCGTTGTCGTACCAGCCGACGATCTTCACCTGCCTGCCCTGAGCCATCGTCAGGGACGAGTCGAAGGTGCAGGACGCGGGCCAGTTGACGATGTCGGAGGAGACGATCGGGTCGGCGGTGTACTCGAGGACGCCCTTCAGCTCGCCCTCGGCCGCCTTCTGGAAGGCGCTGTTGATCTCGTCCTTGGTGACCTCGCGGTCCAGTTCCACGACGAGGTCGGTGACGGAGCCGGTCGGGACCGGGACGCGCATGGCGATGCCGTCCAGCTTGCCCTTGAGCTGCGGGAGGACCAGCGCGGTGGCCTTCGCGGCACCCGTGGAGGTCGGGATGATGTTCTCCGCGGCGGCGCGGGCGCGGCGCAGGTCCTTGTGCGGGAAGTCCAGGATGCGCTGGTCGTTGGTGTAGGCGTGGACCGTCGTCATGAGGCCCTTGACGATGCCGAAGCTCTCGTCGAGCACCTTGGCCATCGGCGCCACGCAGTTGGTGGTGCAGGAGGCGTTGGAGATGACGTGGTGGTTGGCGGCGTCGTACTTGTCCTGGTTGACGCCCATCACGATGGTGACGTCCTCGTTCTTGGCGGGGGCCGAGATGAGGACCTTCTTCGCGCCGCCGGCGAGGTGCTTGGCCGCGTCGTCGCGGTTGGTGAAGATGCCGGTGGACTCGACGACGATGTCGACGCCCAGCTGCCCCCAGGGGATGTCGGCCGGGTCGCGCTCGGAGAGCACCTTGATGGTGTGGCCGTCGACGGTGATGGTGTCGGCGGTGTGGCTGACCTCGGCCTTCAGACGGCCCAGGATGGAGTCGTACTTCAGCAGGTGAGCGGTGGTCGCGGTGTCGCCCAGGTCGTTGACAGCCACGATCTCGATGTCAGCACCCTGCTCCAGCAGCGCGCGGAAGTAGTTACGACCGATGCGGCCGAAGCCGTTGATGCCTACGCGGATCGTCACGAACCGATCTCCTCGTTAGGTACGCCGGGTTTCGACGCCCGGCACGCATTATTTGGGATGTCCCCGACCGCCTATGACCCTACCTCTCCCAGAGCCCTGAAGTGACACCGCGCGCAGCGGGAAAACCCCCTTTCCCGCAAGCTACCGGCGAGTAGCACAAAGGGGCATTTCAGCGCTCATCCGAGGTGACGAGGGGTCGACCCGGACCCACCCGGAAGCACCTCACCCCCCGCCCCCAACAGGCTTGAAACGCCCGCCCGTCGGAGACGGGGCACATATTCGCATTACATATGCTGAACACATATGCGCCCGCCCCAGCTCATATGCGAAGCACGTATGTGAAGAGGCCCGCTCATATGCGGCCCGTGATTTTTTCGGCGCCCCGGGCGTTCCCGCCTCAGCCCACCAGGCCGTCGGCCATCTCCTCGGTGAGGTTGGACTCCGTGCCGGGGATGCCGAGGTCCGCCGCGCGCTTGTCGGCCATCGCCAGCAGCCGCCGGATCCGGCCCGCGACCGCGTCCTTCGTGAGCGGCGGGTCCGCGAGCGCGCCCAGTTCCTCCAGCGACGCCTGCTTGTGCTCCATGCGCAGCCGACCGGCCGCGGCGAGGTGCTCGGGCACGTCCTCCCCGAGGATCTCCAAGGCGCGCGCCACCCGGGCCCCGGCCGCGACGGCCGCACGGGCCGAGCGGCGCAGGTTGGCGTCGTCGAAGTTGGCCAGCCGGTTGGCGGTGGCGCGCACCTCGCGCCGCATCCGCCGCTCCTCCCAGGCCAGTACCGACTCGTGCGCGCCGAGCCGGGTCAGCAGCGCGCCGATCGCGTCACCGTCCCGGACGACGACCCGGTCCACGCCGCGCACCTCGCGGGCCTTCGCGGCGATGGACAGCCGTCGTGCGGCGCCCACCAGGGCGAGCGCGGCCTCCGGGCCCGGACAGGTGACCTCCAGGGACGAGGAACGCCCCGGCTCGGTCAGCGAGCCGTGCGCCAGGAACGCCCCGCGCCAGGCCGCCTCCGCGTCACAGGTGGCACCGGACACCACCTGCGGCGGCAGCCCCCGGATGGGACGGCCCCGCCCGTCGACCAGCCCGGTCTGCCGGGCCAGCTGGTCGCCGCCCGCCACGACCCGCACCACGAACCGGGAGCCCCGGCGCAGCCCGCCCGGGGCCATCACGATCAGCTCGGAGCCGTGTCCGAAGATCTCCGCGATGTCCCGCTTCAGGCGGCGCGCCGCCATCGCCGTGTCCAGCTCGGCCTCGATCACGATCCGCCCGCTGACCAGGTGCAGGCCCCCGGCGAACCGCAGCATCGACGAGACCTCCGCCTTTCTGCAGCACGTGCGGGTGACGGGAAGCCGGGAGACCTCGTCCTTCACCGCTGCCGTCATCGCCATGGGCCGATCCTTCCATGCATCCGAAAAATACGGTCGTACGCGGCGGCCAGCAGCTCCGGGTCGTGCCTGGGCAGCCCGTCCTCCCTGGCCACCGGCGCCAGCTCGACCGCGGCGCCGAGCCGCTTCGCGGCATCGGACAGCGACTCGCGGTCGGGCACGGCGGCCTCGTCGGCCAGCACCACGTCCAGCGAGAGTTTAGGGGCGTGTCGGCCCAAAACCTCCAAATGACGCTGCGGAGAGAACCCGGCGGTTTCCCCGGGCTGCGGAGCGAGGTTCAGCGACAGCACCCGCCGGGCCTTGGTCTCGGTGAGCGCCTCCAGCAGCTCCGGCACCAGCAGATGGGGGATCACCGACGAGAACCAGGAGCCGGGCCCGAGCACCACCCAGTCCGCGTCCCGTACCGCGGCCACCGCCTCCGGGACGGCCGGCGGGTCGTTCGGCACCAGGTGAACCGACTGCACCTCGCCGGGCGTGAGCGCCACGGTCGCCTGGCCCCGCACCAGGTCCACGTCCTTCGGCCGCTCCGGATCGTGCCCCCTGACCAGGGCCTGGAGCTCCAGCGGTACGGCGGACATGGGCAGCACCCGGCCGTGCGCGCCCAGCAGCCTGCCCACCAGGTCCAGGGCCTGGACGTGGTCCCCGAGCTGCTCCCACAGCGCGACGATCAGCAGGTTGCCGACCGCGTGCTCGTGCAGGTCGCCCTTGGACTGGAAGCGGTGCTGGATGACCCTGGCCCAGGTCTGTCCCCAGTCGTCGTCGCCGCACAGCGCGGCCAGCGCCTTGCGGAGGTCCCCGGGCGGCAGCACGCCCAGCTCCTCGCGGAGCCGGCCGCTGGAGCCCCCGTCGTCCGCGACGGTCACGACCGCCGTCAGGTCGCCGGTGATCCGGCGCAGCGCGGCGAGGGACGCGGACAGGCCCATGCCGCCCCCGAGGGCGACGACCTTGGGCTGGGCGCCGCGCCGGCGGAGCGCACGGGCGGAGAGGGTGCTCGTACGCCGTCGGTACGGGCGCCTCACTCGCGCCCCATGTCCCGGTGGACGACCACCGTCTCGACGCCCTCCGAGGCGAGCCGCGCGGCGAGCTTCTCGGACATGGCGACCGAGCGGTGCTTGCCGCCGGTGCAGCCCACGGCGATCGTCACATACCGCTTGCCCTCACGGCGGTAGCCCGCGGCGATGAGCTGGAGGAGTTCCGTGTAGCGGTCCAGGAACTCCTTGGCGCCCGGCTGGTTGAAGACGTAACCGGACACCTCGTCGTGGAGGCCGGTGAAGGGGCGCAGCTCCGGCACCCAGTGGGGGTTCGGCAGGAAGCGGCAGTCCACCACCAGATCGGCGTCGACCGGCAGGCCGTACTTGTAGCCGAAGGACATCACGGTGGCCCGCAGCTCGGGCTCCTCGTCCCCGGCGAACTGGGCGTCCATCTTGGCGCGCAGCTCGTGCACGTTCAGGCTGGACGTGTCGATCACCAGGTCGGCGTCGCCGCGCAGTTCACGCAGCAGGTCGCGCTCGGCGGCGATGCCGTCGACGATGCGGCCGTCACCCTGGAGCGGGTGCGGGCGGCGTACCGACTCGAAGCGCCGCACGAGGGCGTCGTCGGAGGACTCCAGGAAGACGATCCGGCGCGTGACGTGCTTGGCGTCCAGGTCGGCGAGGGACTCCCGCAGATTGTCGAAGAACTGGCGGCCCCGCACGTCGACGACGACGGCGATCCGGGCCACGTTGCCCTGCGAGCGGGCGCCCAGCTCCACCATGGTGGGGATGAGGGCGGGCGGCAGGTTGTCGACGACGAACCAGCCGAGGTCCTCCAGGCACTTCGCCGCGGTGCTGCGGCCGGCCCCGGACATGCCGGAGATGATCACCAGCTCGGGGATGGCCGCCGTCTCGGTTGCCGCCGCGGCCTCGGCCGGCGTGCCCGTACTGCTGCCCGTACTCACGTGTGCTGCTCCGTCTTCTCTGCGGTCTGGCTGCTGCGGCTGGTCGTTCATGTCCGGTCCCCGTCCGTGCGTGGTCCCCCCACGTTGTCACTCTTCAATGATCTCTCCTGTGGCCGTGTTCACGGCGGGACCGGCCGGAGCGGCCTGGGCGAGGGCCGCGGCGACGGCCTCGGCGGTCTTGCGGCCGAACCCCGGGACCTCGCAGATCTGCTCGATTGTCGCCTGCCGGAGCCGCTTCACCGAGCCGAAATGCTTGATCAGCGCCTTCCTGCGGGCCTCCCCGAGCCCCGGGACGGTGTCCAGGGGCCCGGCTTTGAGGCGCTTGGCGCGCTTGCTGCGCTGGTAGCGGATCGCGAAGTCGTGGGCGGTGTCGCGGACCCGCTGGAGCAGGTAGAGGCCCTCACTCGTACGGGGCAGGACGACGGGGTCGTCCTCGCCGGGCAGCCAGACCTCCTCCAGCCGCTTGGCGAGGCCGCAGACGGCCACGTCGTCGATCCCCAGCTCGTCCAGGGCCCGGCGGGCCGCGGCGACCTGCGGCTGCCCGCCGTCGACGACGACGAGCTGCGGGGGGTAGGCGAACTTCCGGGGCCGCCCTTCGTCCTCGGGGAGCGACACGTCGGCGGGCACGGTGTCCCCGGGCCCGGCGTCGCCGGAAGTCCCGGAGCCCTCCCCGTTCCGGCCGACCCACTCCCCCGTCCGCTCCTTCTCGGCGAGATAGCGGCGGAAGCGGCGGCTGACGACCTCGTGCATGGACCGGACGTCGTCCTGCCCTTCGAAGCCCTTGATCTGGAACCGCCGGTACTCACTCTTCCTCGGCAGCCCGTCCTCGAAGACGACCATGGAGGCGACGACGTCCTCCCCCTGGAGGTGGGAGATGTCGAAGCACTCGATACGGAGCGGCGCCCCGTCCAGCCCGAGGGCGTCCGCGATCTCCTCCAGAGCCCGGGAGCGGGTGGTGAGGTCGCTGGCGCGCTTGGTCTTGTGGAGGACGAGGGACTGCTGGGCGTTCCGGCCCACGGTCTCCATCAGGGCCTTCTTGTCGCCGCGCTGCGGCACCCGCAGGGACACCTGGGAGCCGCGCCGGTCACCGAGCCACTGGCTGACGGCCTCCGGGTCGTCGGGGAGCGCCGGTACGAGGACCTCCTTGGGGACGGCGTCGCCGCTCTCCTCGCCGTACAGCTGCTGGAGCGCGTGCTCGACGAGCCCGGCGGTGTCGACGGCCTCGACCTTGTCCGTGACCCAGCCGCGCTGGCCGCGCACCCGGCCGCCGCGGACGTGGAAGATCTGGACGGCGGCCTCCAGCTCGTCCTCCGCGACGGCGACGAGGTCGGCGTCGGTGGCGTCCGCGAGGACGACGGCGTTCTTCTCCATGGCCCGGCGCAGGGCCTCTATGTCGTCGCGCAGCCGCGCCGCCCTCTCGTACTCCATCTCGTCGGCCGCCGCCGTCATGTCCTTCTCGAGACGGCGGATGTAGGTGCCGGTGCGGCCGGCCATGAAGTCGCAGAACTCCTCGGCCAGTTCGCGATGGCCCTCGGGGCTGATCCGGCCGACGCAGGGGGCGGAGCACTTTCCGATGTAGCCGAGCAGGCAGGGCCGCCCGGTGCGGGCCGCGTTCCTGAAGACGCCCGAGGTGCACGTACGGACGGGGAACACACGCAACAGCAGGTCGACGGTCTCGCGGATCGCCCACGCGTGCGCGTACGGCCCGAAGTACCGCGTTCCCTTGTGCTTCTGGCCGCGCATGACCTGAACGCGCGGGAACTCCTCGCCGAGGGTGACGGCGAGGTAGGGATAGCTCTTGTCGTCGCGGTACTTGACGTTGAAGCGGGGGTCGAACTCCTTGATCCAGGAGTATTCGAGCTGGAGCGCCTCGACCTCGGTGGACACCACCGTCCACTCCACGGACGCGGCCGTGGTGACCATCGTCCGGGTACGCGGATGCAGACCCGCCAGGTCCTGGAAGTAGCTGGCGAGCCGCTGGCGCAGGGACTTGGCCTTGCCGACGTAGATCACCCGGCGGTGCTCGTCGCGGAACTTGTAGACCCCCGGCGAGTCGGGGATCTGTCCCGGCTTGGGTCGGTAACTGGAGGGGTCTGCCATGACCCACAGCCTACTTGCGGGCACTGACAACCCACCCGGTCACCGGACGGGCCGGTTTCAGCCCGTCCGGTTATCAACGACGAACGGTCGCGAAGCCGCGGCCAGGGGGGGATCATCGCGGAGCCCCCGCTTCCGGGAGAGCGCGGTGGGGGTTCTACCGCCGTCCACGGCGGCGGAGCCGCACCGCCGTCACCGCGCCCGCACCCGCCAGCAGCGCCGCTCCGGCACCGAGGCCGACGGACCCCGGACCGGAGGGCCCGGCCTCCGAGGGGGGCCCGTAGCCGCCGGCCGCGCCCTTCCGGGCGTACGCCGACCCCGGCAGCTTGTCCCCGTACGCGGCGGCCACGCGGGCGCGGTACGCCTCCAGCGTCGTCCCGTCCGCGCCGACGGCGCGCACCGCGTCCTCGTCCAGGGGCAGTACCCTCGCCCCCTCGCGGACGTACCAGGCGTCGATCTGCGGCTCACGGAACACCGTGCCGCCGGGCAGCAGCCGGGCGCCTTCCTCCGCGTACCGGATCTCGTCGTCGCCGGTCGCGATGTTCACGACCCGCCATCCCTTCCCGTCACTCTGCCGGGCGGTCCACACGGACGCCTTCCGCCCGTCGGCGGACACCGCGCGGGCGGCGTGGAACTCGACCCTCGCGACGGGCGCGCCGGGCCGCCCCGCGACGAAGTCGGGCGACAGGACGCGGACCGGAACGGGAGCGCCCTCGATGCGGGGCGGCCCGGCTGCCGCCGCACCGACCGCGCCGTCCCGCGCGAAGAACCGGGACAGCGTGGCGAGGGTGCCGGGGTCCTCGGACGCACTGCCGGGGGTGGGCGCGGCGAGGGCGGTGGGCGCGCCCAGCGCGAGGAGCAGGGCGGCGGTGAAGGCCGCTCGCGGCCAGATGCTGCGGGTCATCCGTCTCACGCCCCGATCCGGTAGAGCGAGTGGGTCCAGGAGAAGGAGCCGTTGTCGACGTACCAGGCGTGGGACGCCCAGTTGTAGCGGTCGCTGGAGGGCCAGGGGTCGCCCCAGTACACCCAGCTGCGCGAGTCGTCGTAGCCGTAGATCACGTGCATGTGGCCGCCGCCGCTCGACCACTGGATGCGGGTCTCGACGGGCCGGTCGGCGTTGATCTCGCTCTGCACGGTCGAGTAGCGCAGCCAGCCGTTGACGTACGAGCCGGGGCTGATCCCCGCCCAGCGCAGACCGGTCTGGACGTTGCCCAGCGTGGCCTGCCAGTTTGGGCAGTCGTAGCCCTGCCGCCGGTTGAAGGCGGCGTTGCAGAACTGGTTCTGGCTGTACCGGCGGCCGTACCAGGTGGCGATCGTGTTCCCGGCGGCGGCCCAGCACCAGTTGCTCTTCTGCTGGGCCTGCATGGTGATGCCGAGTCGCTTGTAGGCGAGCGCGGACTGCTCGTCGTGGCGTGGGGCGGCGGTGGCGGTGGCGGCGGCGGGGACCGCGAGGACGGCGGCGCAGAGGGCCGCCGTGATGAACGTGATGGGGTTGCGCATCGCGTTTCCTCCGTGGGGATGTGGGGAGGGAGGAGCGCGTCCGGACGCGTGTACCGAAGCATCAATTGTTGTCGGGGACAGGTCAACACGCTTGAATGCGGGATGACATCGCGGTGTGAGCGGAACCGGTTGACATGTGAACGACCGCCCCTGCCCGACCTGCCACCCGCCGCCGTGGCGGCGCGATGCCCCGCCTCCCGTACGTGAACGTTCACCGAGGAGCCCGTGTGGCGCACCACGACGCCCAGGCCGATCTGGCGCAGCTGCTGCGCACCGGCCCCTTCCACCTGGCGCTCCGTGCCGCCCTCGCGCTGCGCGGGCTGCCGCTGCAGAGGGTCCGGCACCATCTGGCGCACCGCGGCATCAGCGTGGGCGTGACGAGCCTGTGCTACTGGCAGCAGGGGGCGCGCCGGCCGCAGCGGCCGGAGTCGCTGCGGGCGGTGCGGGCGCTGGAGGAACTGCTCCAGCTTCCGTCCGGCTCACTGATCCGGCTGCTGCAGACCCCTCCGTACGGGAACGGCGACGGCGCCCGGACCGGGGCCGACCGCCCGCCGGCCCGCTCGTACCGGGCGCTGGTCGCGGCCTCGGGCGCGGTGGAGGGGCTGATCGCGGAGCTGGGCGCCCCCGCGGACGGCGGGCTGCACACGGTGGGTCACCACGAGCGGGTACGGATCGGGGCCGACCGCCGGCTGCTGAGGCGCGACTCGCTCCAGGTGGTGCGGGCGCACCGGGACGGGGTGGACCGCTATCTGGCCATCCACCACGGGGACCCCGGGTGCGATCCGGCGCGGGTCGCGGTGCCGGCAGGTGACAACTGCCGCACCGGCCGGGTGCGGACCCACCCGGAGACCGGGGTGGTGGTGGCCGAGCTGCTCTTCGACACCCGGCTCCGCTCCGGGGACACGTACGTCTTCGGGTACGGGTTCGAGGACGGCACGGGCGGGGTGAGCACGGAGTACGTGCGCGGGTTCAGCTTCGCGGGCGGGCAGTACGTGCTCCAGGTGGGGTTCCACGAGGACGCCCTCCCGGTGCGGTGCCTCCGCTTCGCCCAGGCGTCCGCGGGGTCGCCGCGCGGGGCCCGGGGCGACCTGACGCTGACCGGACGGCACCGCACGGTGCACCTGGTGGAGCAGGGGGTACGCCCCGGGATCCTGGGCATCGCCTGGGACTGGGACTAGGCGGAACGCCCCGGCTTCAGGCCTCAGGACCGGCGATCAGCTTCCCGCCCTCCACACGTACAGGCACCTCGGGCAGCGGAACCGTGGCGGGTCCCTTGAGGGACTTGCCGGTCGTCACGTCGAAGCGGCTGCCGTGGCAGGGGCAGTTGCCCTCGTTCTCCACGATCTTGTCGAGTACGCACCCGGCGTGGGTGCACTGGGCGCTGAAGGCCCTGTACTCGCCCTGGGCCGGGCGGTGCACGAGCAGCCGCTGCTCCCGGAAGAGTTTCGCGCCGCCGACGGGGATGCCCTCCGGGGCGCCGAGGTCCACGGGGGCGGTGGGAGTGGGGGTCTGGGCGTGGCCGACCTTGGAGTCGGTGGAGCAGGCGGCGGCCCCGAGCCCGCCGACTCCGGCGAGCGCGGCGCCCTTCAGCACGGTACGGCGGGCGGCAGGCAGACCGGACATGAGCTGCTCCATCGAAAGGCGGGGAAGTGAACCGGCCCCGACGATACCCACCCAGACCGCCACGGCTCCCCCCGGGTGGGACCTCCGGCCCGACCAGGCCCGGAGGTCCCACCCACACGTGCCCGGCCGCCCCTGGCGCCGTACTCCGTTCCGCCCTGTGCGGCCTGCCGCCACCCCGGGCCGCGCGCCACCTTCCGGGTGGACGAGTCGGGCTGTTCCGGGGGCTCACCGCCTCACGAAGGCTCCTGCGGGCCCATGTCCCGGGCGGCTCCCCTCACCGCCGCCGGGGCCGCTCCCTCCGCGCCCCTTCCGCCGGACCGGCGGCCGCACGCCGGTGCAGGCGCGGGCATCCCGGGCCGCGGGGCCGGCGTTCCGCCGAGGACCATGGGGGTCCTGCCGCTCGAACGCAGCGCAAGAGCCCGGGGGCGGTGGACACGGCGGAACGGGCCCTGGGGCCCGAACGCCCCGCACCCACCGGCACCCCGGGCGCCGGGGCCGCCCTCACTTGCGGGAGCGGCGGGTGGGCCTGGCCTTCACGGGTGCGGCGTCACTGATGCGGTCGGCGTCCAGAATGTCGCGCAGGAACTTGCCCGTGTGACTCGTCGGCACCCCCGCGACCTGCTCCGGCGTGCCCTCGGCCACCACGAGCCCGCCGCCGCTCCCGCCCTCGGGCCCCATGTCGACGATCCAGTCCGCCGTCTTGATGACATCGAGGTTGTGCTCGATGACGATCACCGTGTTGCCCTTGTCGACCAGGTTCGACAGCACCTTGATCAGCTTCGAGATGTCCTCGAAGTGCAGGCCCGTCGTCGGCTCGTCCAGGACGTACACCGTCCGCCCCGTGGACCGCTTCTGCAGCTCGCTCGCGAGCTTCACCCGCTGCGCCTCACCGCCCGACAGTGTCGGCGCGGACTGGCCGAGCCGCACGTACCCGAGCCCCACCTCGTTGAGGGTCTTCAGGTGGCGGGAGATCGTCGGCACCGCCTCGAAGAAGTGCAGGGCCTCCTCGATGGGCATGTCCAGCACCTCCGCGATGGACTTGCCCTTGTAGTGGACCTCCAGGGTCTCCCGGTTGTAGCGCGCCCCGTGACAGACCTCGCACGGGACGTACACGTCGGGGAGGAAGTTCATCTCGATCTTGATGGTGCCGTCGCCGGAGCAGTTCTCGCAGCGCCCGCCCTTCACGTTGAAGGAGAACCGGCCCGGCAGGTACCCGCGGACCTTCGCCTCCATCGTCTCCGCGAACAGCTTGCGGACGTGATCGAAGACCCCGGTGTACGTCGCCGGGTTGGACCGCGGCGTACGGCCGATGGGCGACTGGTCGACATGCACGACCTTGTCGACCAGGTCGTCCCCGGCCACGCGCGTGTGCCGCCCGGGCACGGACTTCGCACCGTTCAGCTCGCGTGCGAGGTGCGTGTAGAGGATGTCGTTGACCAGTGTCGACTTGCCGGAGCCGGAGACGCCCGTGACCGCCGTGAGGACCCCCAGCGGGAACGACACGTCGATGTCCCGCAGGTTGTTCTCCCGCGCCCCGTGGACGGTCAGCCTCCGGGACGGGTCCACGGGCCGCCGCACGTCCGGCAGGGCGATGGACCTCTTCCCGGCCAGGTACTGCCCGGTCATCGACTGCTTGTTGGTCAGCAGCTGCTTCAAGGGGCCGGAGTGGACGACCTTGCCGCCGTGCTCACCGGCACCCGGGCCGATGTCGACGACCCAGTCCGCGATCTTGATGGTGTCCTCGTCGTGCTCGACGACGATGAGCGTGTTCCCCATGTCCCGGAGCCGTACGAGGGTCTCGATCAGCCGGTGGTTGTCACGCTGGTGCAGGCCGATGGACGGCTCGTCCAGCACGTACAGGACACCCACCAGGCCGGAGCCGATCTGCGTGGCGAGCCGGATCCGCTGGGCCTCGCCGCCGGAGAGGGTGCCCGCTGCGCGGTTGAGGGACAGGTAGTCGAGGCCGACGTCGACCAGGAACCGCAGCCGTTCGTTGACCTCCTTCAGCACCCGCTCCGCGATCTTCTTGTCACGGGCGTTGAGTGTGAGCCGGCCGAGGAACTCGGCACACTCGCTGATCGACATGGCGGAGACCTCGGCGATGGACCTCTCCATGACCGTCACGGCCAGCACGATCGGCTTCAGCCGGGTGCCCTCACAGGTGGGGCAGGGCACCTCGCGCATGTAGCCCTCGAAACGCTCCCGGCTGGAGTCGCTCTCGGCCTCGCTGTGCCGCCGCTTCACGAAGGAGACGGCGCCTTCGAAGGCGGGGGTGGTGTACGCCCGCTCCCTGCCGTACCGGTTGCGGTAGCGGACCTCGACCTGGGTCTTGTGGCCGTACAGGAGCGCCTTCCGCGCCCGCTGCGGCAGTCCGGCCCACGGGATGTCGGTGCGGAAGCCCAGCGCGTCGGCCAGGCCGCCGATGAGCCGCCCGAAGTACTCCTTGGTGTGACCGTGCGACCACGGGTGGATCGCGCCCTCGTCCAGCGACTTGTCGGGGTCGGGGACGACCAGCTCCGCGTCGACCTCCATGCGCGTGCCGATACCGGTGCAGTCGGGGCAGGCGCCGAAGGGGGAGTTGAACGAGAAGGAGCGGGGCTCCAGCTCCTCGAAGGACAGGTCGTCGTACGGGCAGTACAGGTGCTCCGAGTACATCTTCTCGCGCTCGGGGTCGTCCTCGGGGAGGTCGACGAAGTCGAGCACGACCATGCCGCCGGAGAGACCCAGCGCGGTCTCGACGGAGTCGGTGAGGCGCCGCTTGGCGCTGTCCTTGACGGTGAGGCGGTCCACGACCACCTCGATGGTGTGCTTCTCCTGCTTCTTCAGCTTGGGCGGCTCTGTGAGCTGGATCGTCGCGCCGTCGACCCGGGCCCGGCTGTAACCCTTGGTCTGGAGGTCGGAGAACAGGTCGACGAACTCGCCCTTGCGCTCGCGCACCAGCGGGGACAGCACCTGGAAGCGGCTGCCCTCGGGGAGCTCGAGCACCTTGTCCACGATGGCCTGCGGCGACTGGCGGGAGATGGGGCGGCGGCACTCCGGGCAGTGCGGCTTGCCGATGCGCGCGAAGAGCAGCCGCAGGTAGTCGTACACCTCGGTGATCGTGCCGACCGTGGAGCGCGGGTTGCGCGAGGTCGACTTCTGGTCGATCGAGACGGCCGGGGACAGGCCCTCGATGAAATCGACGTCGGGCTTGTCCATCTGGCCGAGGAACTGGCGGGCGTACGAGGACAGCGACTCGACGTACCGCCGCTGCCCCTCCGCGAAGATCGTGTCGAACGCGAGGGACGACTTGCCGGAGCCGGACAGGCCGGTGAAGACGATGAGCGAGTCACGCGGGAGGTCGAGCGAGACGTTCTTCAGGTTGTGCTCGCGCGCGCCACGGACGATGAGACGGTCGGCCACGCCGGTCCGCACCTTTCTTGAGAGAAGCGGGGGCACAGCCCCCGTCCCAGACTGTTCCAGCCTATGGGGGGCCGCCGGATGGATGAATCCCTGGCTTTCCAGGATGCCTCCACCGAGCGTATAGCACGTGTATTCGATTTTGGGCGCCTTGCCGTCACCTTCACCCGAACGAGTGGCGGCGCTAGGGTCAGCAGCATGATCGACCACGCACATGACCTGGCCTCGGTACGCGAGGCGACCGACCGGCTGCTCAGCGCCGCCGCCACCCTCGACAACGCGGCCGTGGCCGCCCCGTCACGGCTGCCCGGCTGGACCCGCGGTCACGTCCTGGCCCACCTGGCCCGCAACGCCGACGCCCTGGTCAACGTCCTCCAGGGCCGCCCCATGTACGCGAGCGCCGAGGCCCGCGAGGCCGACATCGAGCAGGGCGCCCCCCGCCCCCTGGAGGCCCAGCTCGCGGACGTGCGCGAGACGGCCGCCCGCTTCCAGGCCGAGGGCGCGGCCCCGGCCGACTGGAGCCGCACGGTCGAGCTGCGCAACGGCGTCACCGACCGGGCCGCACGCATCCCCTTCCGCCGCCTCATCGAGGTCGAGCTGCACCACGTCGACCTCGGCGTGGGCTACGAGCTGGAGGACCTGCCGAAGGAGTTCACCGAGCGGGAGATCGGCTTCCTGACGGAGCGGTTCTCCGGGCACCCGGACGTGGCGCCCGCCACGGTCACCGCCGACGGCGGCGGCAGCTGGACCACCGGCGGCGCGGCGGGCGCGGCGGCGGTCGAGGTCCGCGGCCCGGCAGCCGAGCTGCTCGGCTGGCTCTGCGGGCGCCGCGACGGCTCCGCCCTCACCGTGACCGGCGGCCCGCTCCCGAAGCTGCCCCCGCTATAGGCTGAACTCATGACGTACAGCGGAGCGGTGAAGGTCGGCGGTCCTGCGGACGTGCACGAGCTGGCGGACCTGATCATTTCGAAGGTCGCGGTCGGCCCGATGGACAACAACGCGTATCTGCTGCGCTGCCGGACCACCGGCGAGCAGCTGCTGATCGACGCGGCGAACGAGCCGCACACGCTGCTGCAGCTGATCGGTGACGACGGCATCGCGTCCGTCGTCACCACCCACCGGCACCAGGACCACTGGAACGCCCTGCGCGAGGTCGTCGACGCGACCGGCGCCCGCACCTACGCCGGGCGGTACGACGCGGAGGGCATCCCGGTCCCGACAGACGTACCGCTGGACGACGGGGACACGGTACGGATCGGCCGGGTCGAGCTGACGGCCCGCCACCTGAAGGGGCACACACCCGGCTCGATCGCGCTGGTCTACGACGACCCGCACGGCCATCCGCACGTGTTCACCGGCGACTGCCTGTTCCCCGGCGGTGTCGGCAACACCTGGAAGGACCCGGACGCCTTCGCGAGCCTGCTGCACGACGTGGAGACCAAGCTCTTCGACGTGCTGCCGGACGAGACATGGGTGTACCCGGGACACGGCAAGGACACCACGCTCGGGGACGAGCGCCCGCAGCTGCCGGAATGGCGCGCACGCGGCTGGTGAGCCCGCCGGCCGACCGGTGACGTCGGTCAGGGCGTCTGGTCCTCCAGCACGTCGCAGTTGACGAACCGGGTGGGGCGGGTGCACAGGGCCTCCAGGCGCTGTGCCATCTGCTGGGTGCGGGGGTCCTCGTTGTTGCGCGTCGCGTCCTCGTACGAGCGGAACTCGACGACCGCGTAGTAGCGGTCGGGGTTGTCGCGGTCCCTGAGGAGCAGACTCCGCTCGGGACTGTAGTCGCGGCGCTCGGCCTCCGCGTCCCACCCGTCCATCAGGGTGCGCATCTCGTCCATGCGCGTGGTCTCGAAGTCGACGATCTGTGTGAATTTCATGACATCACGCAAACACCGCCCGGGGGCCGCGGCAACCCGGGCGGTGTCCGGTCTGGTCCGCCCGGGTCAGACGCCGGCGGACTTCCGCGCGTCGTCCCCGGCGGCAGGGTTCCGCCGGGCGGCCACGAGGCTGGTGACGGTCGTGACGACCAGGACACCGCAGATCACGCCCAGCGAGACCGGGGTGGAGATCTCGGGGACGTGCACCCCGGACTCGTGCAGGGCGTGCAGGACCAGCTTCACGCCGATGAACCCGAGGATCACGGACAGGCCGTAGCTGAGGTGGACCAGCTTCTGGAGCAGGCCGCCGATGAGGAAGTACAGCTGACGCAGCCCCATCAGCGCGAAGGCGTTGGCCGTGAAGACGATGTACGGGTCCTGGGTGAGGCCGAAGATCGCGGGGATGGAGTCCAGCGCGAACAGCAGGTCGGTGGTGCCGATGGCGAGCATGACGACCATCAGCGGGGTCAGCACCCGCTTGCCGTTGACGCGGATGAACAGCTTGGTCTCGTGGTAGCGGTCGGACACGCCGAAGCGCTTCTCGATGGACTTGAGGAGCCGGTTCTCCTCGAACTCCTCCTCCGGCTCGTCCGAGGAGGCCTCCTTGACCAGCTTCCAGGCGGTGTAGATCAGGAAGGCGCCGAAGATGTAGAAGACCCACGAGAAGGTGGTGATGATCGCGGCGCCGGCGGCGATGAAGACCGCACGCATGACCAGCGCGATCAGCACCCCGACGAGGAGGACCCGCTGCTGGAGGTGGGAGGGGACGGCGAACTTCGCCATGATCAGGACGAAGACGAACAGGTTGTCGACGCTGAGGGACTTCTCCGTGATGTACCCCGCGAAGAACTCCCCGGACGCCTGGCTCTCCCCGGCCAGGAACAGCCCGAGGCCGAACAGCACGGCGAGGACGATCCAGACGACCGTCCAGATCCCGGCCTCCCGGACCGAGACGTCATGGGGCTTGCGGCCGATGACGAAGTCGACAGCGATCAGGGCGAGGAGACCGAGGACGGTCGCCGCCCACACGGTCAGGGATACGTGCATGCTTCCTCCGGCGTCGTACGGCTGCCGTTCGGCGTCGCCGTTGCCGGAGGTCTCTTCCACCCCGGGCGGGCCCCTGGTGACGGGCCGCCGCTGGGCCGACGCCCCGGGACCGGTCTTCCGTCCGACCGTCCGTACTGACGGGCACGCCGCAGACGGGAGTACTCCCCTCCGTGGGAAGTACGGTACCCGAAACACCAAAGAAAGGTAAAGGGAACGGCAAAGGATGACCAAGCGTGGAGGTGCAGGGCCGCTCACGCCGAGGCGGGGCGGCCTTGTCGGTCAGCGGCCCCAGCTCCGGCGGGTCTCGGCCACCCGCGTGAGGACCTGGCCCAGGACACCGCTGCCCTCCGGTACCCCGGGCGGTTCGTACGTCCACGCGTGACCCACCCACGGGTCCGCCAGGTGGTCGTCCGGGACCGGCGTCAGCCGCAGCAGCGAGCGCCACAGCGGATCCAGCACGGGGCCGAAGGCACGGGTGTCCTCACGGTCCGCGACCATCAGGAGGTGCACGCCGACCGCCGGGCCCTCGTCCGCGAGGTAGCGCAGCTGGTTGACGGCCCGGTCGTCGAAGCCGTGCGGGAAGTCGTTGACGATCAGCAGCTGTTCGGCGGTGTCCAGGTCGCGCGGCAGGGAGTCGGCCCCCGCTCCGGCGCGTGCGGCCATCTGCAGCAGGTCCACACGCTGCGTCAGCCGGGACAGGACGGCGGCCACCCCGGCCGCACCGGTCGCCGCGGGCGCCGCCAGGACGCCCGCCTCGGTGAGCGGCGCGAAGGCGGCGGTCCCGGCGCCCGCCGGGTCGATCACATGGACCGTGAACTCGCCCGGCGGATAGACAGCGAGCAGCCGGGCGGCATGGGCGACGGCGGTGTCCAGGGCAAGCCGCCGCAGCCGCGCCTCGTCCATGAACCGGGCCTCCTGGGAGCCGCGTCGACCGCAGTCCACCCACAGGCCGCGCTCCAGCGGCAGCCGGACCAGCATGGGGACGCGCAGACCGGGCCGCTCGGAGAGGTGCAGATCACCCAGACGCAGGGCCATGGGGATCTCCATGGGGACGCGGTAGGCGTGCCACACCGGGTTGTCCCAGCCCGCGAAAGCGGGCGGCAGGGCCGGTTCGACCACCGCGGACTCGGCGGCCAGCTGGTCCAGGTCCCGGTCGAGCGCCTCGCGGGCCCGGTCGGTGAGTTCCTCGCACCGGGCCCGGGCAGCCGCGCGGGCCTCGTCCCCGGCCGTGCCGATACGGCTGCGCGGGTCGGACAGGACCTGGTCCAGTTCCTGCTCCATGCGGGACTCCGCGAAGTCGACCGCGCTGCGGTAGGCGGCGACGGCCCTGGCCAGGTCCTCGAACATGCCCCAGACCTGGTTGTAGAGCCGCTCCTCCAGGGACCACCCGGTAGCGTCCCCGGCCACGGGAGCGGCCGGCCGGCCGGGCTCCGCGGGCGCCGGGGCAGGCGGAGGCGGCGGAGGCGCGGTGGTCTGACGGCGAGGGTGCGTGTAGTCGATGCGCCCGCCCCCGCTCCCCCGCGCGTCCGCCCCGGCCGCCGGACCGACGCCGGGCGCGGTGGCGG
>NZ_JADWYO010000011.1 GCF_022414595.1 Streptomyces sp. MUM 203J
GGGCCGGGGCGTGCGGCTGTCCGGCCGGATGCCGCCCGTGGGCCTGCGGTTGTGGCGGTTCGCCGGGCACGGCGCGAGGCTGAACCGGGCGTGGCCGGGCTCGGGGGCAGCGCCGTGTGCCCGCGCCGTTCCGCAGCGCGGCCCTGGTGTCTCGCCGGGCTCGGCGGTGGTGTGTCCGCCGAGGCTGTGGTCGTGCCGGGCAGGGGCCTCCTGCCGTCCGCTGAGGGTCCGCGTCCGGGGCGCTGGGGCTGCCGTCGCCCGCCAGGACACGGCACGCGGCACTCGGGCACGGCGGCACCGGCCGGGACGCGACGGAGTCCGCCGGAGGTGTCGCCGTCCGGGCCGGGCGCGGTGCGTCCGGGCCGTGCGTGGTGCCTTCCGCCGGGCGGGACGCGGTCCGGCTCCGGGCGTGCCGGGTTCGTCGCGGGCGTGCCGAGTCCGGCTCGGGGACGACGGGGCCGGCGCGGAAGGGGCGCCTGACGCTGAGGCGTGCCGTCGGCCGCCGGGGTGGGTGTGCGCCAGGGGGTGACGGGCGTGAGGCGCGCCGCCGGGTGTGTGCCGTCCGGTCGTGTTCCGTCCGTCCGGGTGCGCCGCTGCCCGTAGGGCCTCGCGGCTTCTCCATAACGTCCAACAGAGGGAAACCCGACATCTTCTGACGGGGCATCGGCAACACCTACGGTTTCGGCACCCCCACCGAGACCGAGGAGAACACCAGATGCTCCACAGACACGCCCGAGCCGCGTGTGCCGCCCTCGCCACCGCAGGCGCGCTCATGCTGACCGCGCTCCCCGGCGCGGCCGCCGCGGCCGAGCCCGCCCCGCCGGCCACCCCTTCGGCGGCAGCGAGCCTGGGCGCCGACCGCCCGGCCCCCGAAGTCCTCGCCGCCATGGAGCGGGACCTGGGGCTCACCACCGCCCAGGCCAAGCAGCGCCTCGTCAACGAAGCCGAGGCGGGAGCCCGCGCCGGACATCTCCAGAGCACACTCGGCGCGGACTTCGCGGGCGCCTGGGTGGGCGGCACGGTCGCCGGCACCCTCACCGTCGCCACCACCGACCCCGCCGACGCCTCCGCCATCCGCGCCGCCGGGGCCGACGCACGCGTGGTCCGCCACAGCCTCGACCGGCTCGACGCCGCCAAGGAGGCCCTCGACCGGGCCGCCTCCCGTGCCTCGGCACGCAAGGCCGCCGCGCCGGTGACCCGTGACGTGCCCGTCTGGTACGTCGACGTCCGGACGAACACGGTCGTCGTCGAAGCCGTCAAGCGGTCCGCCGCCGAGCGCCTCCTCGCCGGCGCAGGCGTCGACCGCTCCCTGATCCGCGTCGAGGCCACGAGCGAGCGGCCCCGCCCGCTGTACGACATCCGGGGCGGCGACGCCTACTACATGGGCGGCGGCGGCCGTTGCTCCGTCGGCTTCGCCGTCACCCGCGGCACCCAGCAAGGCTTCGCCACCGCCGGTCACTGCGGCCGGGTCGGCACCTCCACCAGCGGCTACAACCAGGTCGCCCAGGGCACCTTCCAGGCGTCCACCTTCCCGGGCCGCGACACCGCTTGGGTGGCCGCCAACAGCAACTGGCGCTCCACCCCGTACGTGAAGGGGCAGGCCGGCCAGAACGTCCAGGTCACCGGCTCCACCCAGGCCATGGTCGGCGCCTCCATCTGCCGCTCGGGCTCCACCACCGGGTGGCACTGCGGCACCATCCAGCAGCACAACACCAGCGTCACCTACCCCGAGGGCACCATCAGCGGCGTCACCCGCACCACCGTGTGCGCCGAGCCCGGCGACTCCGGCGGCTCGTACATCTCCGGCAGCCAGGCCCAGGGCGTCACCTCCGGCGGCTCGGGCGACTGCCGTTCCGGCGGCACCACGTTCCACCAGCCCATCAACCCGCTCCTCCAGGCGTACGGGCTGACACTCACCACGACCACCGACCCCGGCGACCCGGGCGACCCGGGCGACCCGGGCGACCCGGGTGAGCCGGGCGGCACGTGGGCGGCGGGCACCGTCTACAGCGCAGGCGACCAGGTCACGTACGGCGGCGCCACCTACCGCTGCATCCAGGGCCACCAGGCCCAGACCGGCTGGGAGCCCCCGAACGTCCCCGCCCTGTGGCAGCGCCTCTGAGGGGAGGGCACGCCACACACCGAGGCCCGGCGCACACGCCGGGCCTCGGACCCGTTCACCACGTTTGTCCCGCCCCGCGTGCGGGGAACCGCTCAACCCATGTCCCGCACCGCACACCCCCACCCCGTCCGCGTCCGCCGCGTGTACGACCCTCCGCACCCCGACGACGGGACCAGGGTCCTGGTCGACCGCCTCTGGCCGCGCGGCCTGGCCAAGGCGGACGCGCACATCGACGAGTGGCCCAAGTCCCTGACGCCCTCGACCGAGCTGCGCCGCTGGTACCACGGTGCGGAGGATCCCGGCGACGCGGTGTTCGCGGAGTTCCGTGACCGGTACGAGGCGGAACTGGCCGCACCCGCGGCGGGGGAGGCGCTGGACCAGCTGCGGACGCTCGCCCGCCGAGGGCCTGTCACCCTGCTCACCTCGTCCCGCAGCCCGGACCGCAGCCACGCGTCGATCCTGCGGGAGCTGCTGGCGGGCGGCTGACTCCGGCCCGTCCGGCCTTCGGGGCGGAGCGCCGGTCGGCCGCGATCAGGGCCCGGTCAGCCTCGGCGCCTCCGCCGCCGCATCCACCACCGGTCCCGGCTCCTCTCCCAGTCGTTCCGCCAGCCGCTCCGCCCACCGCACCAGGCCGCCGACCCGGATCCCGTACGGTCCCTGCGCCCCCGTCAGGCCGTACGGGCCGACCCGCTCAGCGCCCCGCAGCAGCAGCCGTGCGCCGCCCACCGCGTTGCCCCGGGCCGCGTGGGTGAGGCCCACCGCGAGCTGGGCCAGGCCGCGCCACAACTGCTCCTCGCCCGCCCGTTCCGTGTCGCGGCAGGCCTTCCAGGCGTCCTCCAGGACCTCGTGGGCATGGAACGGCAGGCCCGCGTCCAGCAGCCGCTGCGCCTCCCGCAGTGTCTCCCGAGGGGTGCGCACCACGCCCTCCGGCTGGCGCCCCACCCCCTCCGCGCCGTAGGGCAGAGGCCGTCCCAGACCGTCGCGCGGACGCGCACTGCGGGCCCGGCCCGCCGCGTCCCGGTCTCTCGGCACACCCGCCCCCGGGGGATCCGGATCCTCGCGGCTTCCATGGTTCACAGTCGCCATTGTCGCCCACGACGACTCGAACAGTACCCCCGGCCAGGCGGCCCGACTACGCTCGCCCTGCACAGGAGATCGCTGATCACATCGCCAACATGCCACCCCCAGGCCGCACATGGAAGGGAAAGGCCGATGCTGCCGTCCCCGGCGGAAGAACCGCTCCCCGTACCGCTGCTGGAGCGGGAACCGGAACTCGCCGCGGCGATACGCGCCGTCGACGCGCTCTGCGGCCCCGCTCCGTCCGGCGGGCTGCTCATCTACCGGGGCGAGGCCGGCATCGGCAAGACCGCGCTCCTCGCCGAGATCGGGCGCCGCGCCTCTGGCCGCTGCACGGTCCTGTCCGGCACGGGCGCCGAGACCATGACGTCCGTCCCCTTCCACGTCGTCCGCCAACTCCTCCTGCCCGCGCTGCTGGCCGAGCCCGAGGACCGGCTGCGGCGCCTGTTCGGGGACCGCTTCGACCTCACCGCGCCCGCCCTCGCCCTCGCCCCGCCCACCGCACCGCTCGCGGACCCCCAGGGCGTACGCGACGGACTCGACCGGGTCGTCACCCGCCTCGCGGAACAGCAGCGCGGCAAACCCCTCGTCGTCCTCGTCGACGACGCCCACTGGGCGGACACGGAGTCCCTCGGCTGGCTCGCCGCCTTCGCCGGACGGCTTCCCGCGCTGCCGCTGCTCATCGTGCTCGCCCACCGGTCCGACGCCTGTGCCGACCCCCGCACGGGCAGCCCCCGCCAGGACGCCCGCACCGAACCCGCCGCGACGCTGCTGCGCCGCCTCGGAGACCAGGCACGGCTGACCGTCACCCTGGGCGCCCTCACCCGGGACGCCAGCGACGACCTGGCGCGCGCCGCGCTGGGCGGGCGGCCCGAGGACCCGTTCTGCCGGGAGCTGTGGACCGTCACCGGAGGCAACCCGTACGAGACGGTCGAACTCCTCGCGACCGTACGGGACCGCAGGCTCGCACCCGTCGCCCGCACCGCGGGACTGCTGCGCGAGCTCGGAGCCTCCGCGCGCGGCAGCGGCCTGGTGACCCGGCTGGAGCAGCTCGGCGGCGACGCCACCCGGTTCGCCTGGGCCGCCGCCGTGCTCGGCACCGACATCGCCCCCGACCTGGCCGCCCACCTGGCGGGCCTGGACGGCGACGAGGCCGCCGACTGCGCCCGGCGGCTGTGCGAGGCCCGTGTCCTGACCGGCACCGACCGGCTGGAGTTCAGCCACCCGCTGGTCGCCACCGCCGTGTACCAGGCCATTCCGCCCGCCTTCCGCACCGCCCTGCACGGCCGCGCCGCCTGGGCCGTCACCCAGGCCGGACACGGTGCGGCAGCCGCCTCCCGGCACTTGCTGGAGGTCCACCCGGACGACGACCCCGACGTGGTCGACCAGCTGCGGGCCGCCGCCCGTGAACACCTCGCCGTGGGCGCCCCCGACGCCGCCCGCCGCTGCCTGGAACGCGCCCTCCAGGAACCCCCGCCGCCGGACGCCTACGCCGACGTGCTGTACGAACTGGGCTGCGCCGCCCTCCTCACCTGCCCGGACGCCACCGTCCGCCATCTGCGCTCGGCGCTCGACCTGCCCGGTCTCGACGACGCCCTGCGGACCGACGCCACCTGCCGCCTCGCCCAGGCCCTCGCCCACAGCAACCGCATGCGCGAGGCATCCGAGGCCGTCGCCGCCGAGGCCCGGCGCACTCCTGCGGGCCCGGCCCGCACCCGCCTCCAGGCCGCCCACTTCATGTACGAGTCGTTCCGCGCCACCGAGGACGACCCCGAAGGCCGCTCCCGGCGCCTCACCGCCCTGGCAGACCACCTCAAGGGCACCGACAGTGCCGAGCGCGCCCTGCTCTCCCTGCGCGCCTTCGACGCGATGCTGCGCGGGGAGAGCGCCGCGCACGTCGTCGACCTGTGCGACCGCGCCCTCCTCGACGGCAGGCCCGCACAGGGCGTCGGCTGGACCGACACCGAATGGGGCTTCGAGACCCCCTCCATGGTCGGTATCGCCTACGCGTTCACCGACCGGCCCGACCGTGCCTGCGACCTCTTCGAGGAGGCCGTACGCGCCTACGAGATCTCCGGCTGGAGCGGCGCCCACCTGGCCTTCGCCCACACACTGCTCGGTCTCGCGCACCGGCGCGGCGGCGACCTGCCGCTCGCGGAGACCTTCCTGCGCGAGGGGCTGCGCCTGGCCGACCGGGTCGGCGACGGCCTCGCCGTCCACTGGGACGCGGTGTGCCTGCTCGTCGACACGCTGCTCGCCCGGGGCCGGGTCGCCGAGGCCCGCGAGCTGGCCGACCGCTACGCCTTCGGGGCGCCCTGGCCCAGTGCCATGGTCCTGCCCGACGGGCCCACGGTCCTCGGCCGCCTCCTCCTGGCGGAGGGCCGGGTCCGCGAGGCGGTCACCGAACTGGAGGCCGCCGGGCGCGCCCTGGAGTCCCGCGGGCGGCACAACGGCATCTGGGCGCCCTGGGCCTGCGACCTGGCCCGCGCCCACCTGGCCGCCGGCGACCCCGAAAGCGCCGCCCGCGCCGTCGCGTCGGCCCGCACCCACGCGGAACGCTTCGGCACCGACACCGCTCTCGGTGAAGCCCTGCGCTGCGCCGCCCTGTTGGCCCGCCCCGACGAGGCCGCACGGCTCCTCGGCCGGGCGGTACGCCACCTGGAGGCGTCCCCCTCCACGTACGAACACGCCCTCGCCCGCTACGAGCACGGACTGGCCCTCGGCTCGGCCTCCGAACTGGCCGACGCCGCCGACCTGGCCGCGGCCTGCGGCGCCGACGCCCTGGCCGCCGAGGCGCAACAGGCCCTCGCGCACATCCGCCGCCCCGAGTGAGGTAGTGTTCTCTCGTCGCGCTCACCGGGTACATCACTCAGGGCGAGCGCGCCGGGACGTGGCGCAGCTTGGTAGCGCACTTGACTGGGGGTCAAGGGGTCGCAGGTTCAAATCCTGTCGTCCCGACTTTGCGAAGTCGCAAATCAGGGGCTGTTTCAGAGCAACAATCTGAAGCAGCCCCTGATCGTTTCCGGGGCCCGTCGGGGCCGACTGTCTCGACCGTCGGTGGGCGACAGTGACGGGGCTGTGGAGGGAACGGCTGTGCGGAGCGAGGACGCTCACCACCGGCCGCCTTCTGGTGACCGCGAGGCACGTATCCCGCGGTGTGAGGCGACGGCGGCCGGCGGAAGGCCGCCGACCGCCGCCACGGGGTCATGCGAGGGTGAGGAAGAGCTTCTCCAGTTCCTGCTCGCTCATCGGAGGTGCGCCTTCCGCGCTCTCGGCGAGACACTGGCGCATTCCGCTGGCGACGATCTTGAAACCGGCCCGGTCGAGGGCGCGGGAGACCGCGGCGAGCTGGGTGACGACGTCCTTGCAGTCGCGGCCGGCCTCGATCATGGCGATGACGCCCGCGAGCTGACCCTGTGCGCGGCGCAGCCGGTTGAGGACCGCGGTCGCCGCTTCTTCTTCTACCTTCACCGGGTTCCTCCTTGTCGACCGTCGACTCAAGGATACCCCTTGGGGTATGACACTCAGGGGCGTGCGACCGGCTCCGGGCGGTGCACCCGTGGCGTGTCCGTGCCGGTGCGCGGGCGGCGCCCCCGTACGGTGGCCCAGGCCGCGGCCGCTGCCACGGCCAGTCCGGCGCCGGCCCAGGTCAGGGGGCTGGCCCAGAAGGCGTGGGGCAGTTGCCCGCCGAGGACGAAGGCGCCCATGACGACGACGAACCAGCCGAACGCCTTGCGGAGGGTGTCCTGGGGGATGCGTCCGGCGAAGCGGCTGCCGATCAGGCTGCCGACGACGGCCGCTGCGGTGACGGCCACGGCCAGGACCCAGTCGATCTGGACCCCGTTGAGGTGGCCGGCGAGTCCGGAGAACGACTTCATGGCGATGACCAGCAGCGAGGTGCCGACGGCGACGCTCATGGGCAGTCCGCCGAGCAGGGCGAGGGCGGGGACGACGAGGAACCCGCCGCCGGAGCCGACCAGGCCCGTGACCGCCCCGACGACGAGGCCCTCGGCGATCACGTGCGTGACGGGGAGCTCGCGGTGGAGGGGCCCGGCCGCCTCCGGTCTGCGCGGCTTGCGGAGCATGGCGGCGGCGGTGGCGAGCATCATCAGGGCGAACGCGACGAGCAGGGCGGTGCCGGGAACGTACTCGGCGAGGCGTCCGCCGCCGTAGGCGCCCGCCATGCTGACCGCGCCGAAGACCAGACCGGTGCGCCAGCGCACCCGCCCCGCGCGGGCGTGCGGGACGAGCCCCACCAGGCTGGTGGCGCCCACCACGAACAGGGAGGTGGCGATGGCCTCCTTTGCGTCCATCCCGGCCAGGTAGACCAGGATCGGCACGGTCAGGATGGACCCGCCGCCGCCCAGGACGCCCAGGCTGACGCCGATCAGGACGGACGCTGCGAGGACGAGCGTGATCACGGGCGGTCCCGCAGGGAGGCGATGACCGTACCGATGTCGGCACGCGGGCCGCGGTTGTAGGGCAGCTTGGACAGCAGCACGCCCATGGCGCAGGTGTTGCTGAGCGCGGCGAAGGCCAGCCCGGCGCCGACGGCGGTGCCGATCAGGTGCACACCGGGCACGAACAGCCCCGCGACGCCGGTGACGAGCACGATCGAACCGGCGACGAGGCGGACCTGGCGCTCCAGGTCCCAGCGCGCCTCGCCCCGGTTGACCGGGGCGCCGGCGGCCTCCCAGGCCGTCATGCCGCCGTCGAGGACACGCAGGTTGGGCAGGCCGGCCTCGGCGAGAGCCTGTTCGGCCTGGGAGGCGCGGGCGCCGGACCGGCAGACGAGGACGACGTCCTCGTCGAGGTGGGCGAGGAGTTCGGCGCGGTGCTCGCGCAGGGTGTCCAGCGGGACGTTGTAGGCGCCGGGAATGTGGACCGTCCGGAACTCGCCCGGGGTGCGCACGTCGAGCAGACGCGGCCCGTGTCCGTCCTCGGTCAGCTTCTGGAGCGCGGCCGGGGCGAGTCGGGCGACGCGGGAGGTGTCGGTCGTCATGGGAACTCCGTCGTGGTGAGGTGACCCGCGCGGAAGTACGGGTCGGCGTATGCGAAAGGTCTGGGGGAGGGGGCCGGCGCCCGCGCGAGGAGAGCCCGTCAGGGCAGAGGCCTCCCCGCAGGGGCGTCGGCGGTCGGTCGCGGCCGGGAAGAGCCGGCCGGTCTGGGCGGCGGCCGGTCAGGCGGCCGTGGGCGTGTGCGGCAGCGCCCAGGCGGCGTAGCCACCGAGGATGTCCGAGACGTCGGTGAAGCCGTGGTGACGCAGGAGGCTCGCGGCGATCGAGGAACGGTGACCGCTCGCGCAGTGCAGGACCAGGGGCCGGTCGCGCGGAATCTCGTCCAGGCGGCGGGGCAGCTCGCCGAGTGCGATGTGCAGGGCTCCGTCGATGAAGCCGAGTTCGCCGCGCTCGCCGCAGTTGCGCACGTCGATGACGACCGGCGCGCTGTCGCCCGTCAGTGCGGCACGTACCTGGGCGGCGGTGAGGCGGCCGGCCGGAGTGACCTCCTCGGGCAGGGCGGCCAGGGCGTCGTCCGGGGAGCGCAGGTGTCCGGCCACGCGGTCGAAGCCGATCCGGGCGAGGCGGGTGACGATCTCCTCCTCGCGGTTCTCCGGGGCGATCACCAGCAGGTCGGTGTCGGCAGGCAGGACGGTTCCGGCCTGCTCGGCGAACCGGCCGTCGGCCGGAACGTTGACCGAGCCGCGCAGGTGTCCGGCTGCGAACTCCTGCGGGTCGCGGGCGTCGACGACGACGGCGCCGGAGGCGCGGAGGCCGACGAAGTCCCCGACGCTCAGCGGCCGGGGGGCGGCGGCGGGGTCGTACAGCGGACGCTCCCTGCGGTTGAGGATCGCGTCGTAGACGAAGTAGCCGGGGGCGGCGGCCTGGCCGGCGGTCACCAGGGCCACGAAGTCGGCCTGCGGCATGGGTGCGCAGGCGTAGTTGGTGGCGCGCTGCTCACCGATGGTGGACTGCTTCTCGGCCGACAGGTTCCTGCCGCAGGCGGAGCCGGCGCCGTGGGCGGGGAAGACCCGGACCTCGTCCGGCAGGCCCATCAGCTTGTTCTGCACACTGTCGTGGAGCATGGCGCCCAGCTCCTCCGCGGTCACGCCGACGGAGGCGAGCAGGTCCGGGCGGCCCACATCCCCGATGAACAGGGCGTCGCCGGTGAGCACGCCGTACGGGACGGTGTCCTCGCCGTGTTCGTAGACCAGCACGCTGATCGACTCCGGGGTGTGACCGGGCGTCTCCATGATCGTCAGAGCGACGCCGCCGAGGCTGATGGTCTCCCCTTCGGAGAGCTTGCGGATGGGGTACTCGGTCTCGGCGCGGCTGCCGTAGCCGATCCACGCGCCGGTCTCGGCCGCCATTTCCAGGTGGCCGGCGACGAAGTCCGCGTGGAAGTGGGTGTTGATGACGCCCACCACGGTGAAGCCGTGGGCCTCGGCGTCCGCCAGGTACTCGGACACGTCCCGGCGGGGGTCGACCACCACGGCCCGCCCCGTGGTCTCGTCGGCGATCATGTACGACGCCTGAGAGAGGCAGTCGAGGTAGTACTGGGCGAAGAACACGGGAACCTCCGTAGGAGATGAGTCGCATACCCTGGGGGGTATGTGAGAGGTCAAAATGTGGCCCGCCCCCCGAAGGGGCGGGCGTGCGAGAGGGTCAGGCCGACCCCGGGTGGGGGCCCGTCGCGAACGGGTGGCCGCTGCCGGTCCGGCCCCGGGTTCCGCCGGTGGCGGAGCGGGTGGTCGTGGCCGGCCGGGCCGCAGCCCTTCGGCTGTGGCTGCCGCTCGCGCTCCAGGTGGCGGCAAAGGTCTCCAGGTCCGCTTCGCGAGCCATGGCGAGGTTCCTCTCCTGATACCCCCCTGGGTATTACGCTCTTGACCGTAGGGGCGATCGCCGGGCCCTGTCAAATACCCCCCTGGGTATATGGCGGCCGGTGGGGCCCGGGCGTGGAACGAAGTGGAACAAAGTCGTCCGGATGTCGGTTGAACCCGGAATATACCCCCATGGGTATATGAGAGGAGAGGAGAAACCATGCCGACCGTCGAGCTGACCAAGGAGAACTTCGAGGACACCGTCAAGGGCTCGGAGATCGTGCTGATCGATTTCTGGGCGGGGTGGTGCGGACCGTGCCGCGTGTTCGGCCCGGTCTACGAGGGGGCCTCCGCACGCCACCCGGACATCGTCTTCGGCAAGGTCGACACCGAGGCGCAGCCGGAACTCGCGGGCGCCTTCCGGATCTCCTCCATACCCACCCTGATGGCCGTCCGCGACCGGACCGTGCTCTACGCGCAGCCCGGCGCACTGCCTCCGCAGGCTCTTGAGGAACTGATCTCCACGCTCCGGTCCGTCGACATGGACGCCCTGCGCGGAGAGGCCTCCCGCGCGGCTGAGCGGACCTGAACCGCCCGGAAGCGTCACCGGGGCCTCACGTACACCGCGCGGTGTACGCACCGGGCAGCGGCGCCCCCGCCGCGCTCGGTCTCGCACACCGGCCCCGCGAAACCGGTCCGCGGGGGGCCGGAGGGAACCGCAGGACTTCGAAGGGTCCCGCAGGGCCTGTCGCGCGATCCGGACGGATGCGTCAGGACATCATGCTGCTGTTCGCGGCCCCACCCCCGGGCCGGCCGTCAGCAGCAGCGACCGAGGCCGGCCGCGTGCCGACGCGGTCGTCATCGAACAGTGAGGCGAAGACCATGCCCTACGACCGCACCGTCAAGCCCGCCGGAACCTTCGACGAGACGGTGGAGGCCGTCCGCCGTGCCCTCGCCGAGCAGGGCTTCGGCATCCTGACCGAGATCGACGTCCAGGCCACGCTCAAGGCGAAGCTCGACCACGACATGGAGCCCTACCTGATCCTGGGAGCCTGCAACCCCCCGCTCGCCCGTCAGGCACTGGACGCCGACCGCTCGATCGGACTGCTGCTGCCCTGCAATGTCGTGGTCCGCACCGAGGGCGGCCAGGTGATCGTCCAGGCGATCGACCCCGCCTCCATGGTCACTCTGACCGGCAACGACGCCATGGCCCCCGTCGCGGACGAGGCCGCACGCCGCCTCGACGCCGCACTCGCCGCCCTCGCGGAGAGCAGCGCGTGAGCCTTCGGGACGCCGTGCTGCCGACGCCGCCGCACGGTGCGCCCCGGCGTGCTCTCTCCCGCCCCGGCCGGAGGCGCCGAGGTCCCCGTGCACCACGCAGTCGCCCGGCGGCGCCGAGACGGGATGCGCGACATGGCGTACCGCACTCGGGTACGGGACGGACTGCGGCACCCGGCCGCGAGCTGCGACGCACGATCCTCACGGCTCTGCGAAGTCGCACAGTGCGGCACATTCGGCACAGCGTGCAGCCGGTCTCCGGCACCGAGTCCGGCGGCCCGCTCCGCGGGCTGCCGGATGCAGGGGGCCTTCGGGCTGGGCACGATGAACGCCACGTGGACACCGTCGAGCCGGGGCAGCGCCTCGACCATGTCGCCGGGGCCGCGCCGCGGTCCGGGCGAGCCGCTGCAGACGACGAGGGGCACGTCGGCGCCGGCCGGCAGGTCGTGCGGTTCCCGGCCGCGGCGGACGCCGGGTGCATCCCGATCCACCAGGGGGCGTGTCGGAGTGATCCGGCACGCCCCCTGGTCATTCCCCAGCCGGGACGATGCGGCGGCCCGTGAGGCGTCTGGGTTCGATCGCGACCCACATCTCGCGAGCGCCGCCCGCCCACGGCCGGGTGTGGGCCCGTTCGGTCAGACGCCGTATGGCGCCGGGGTCCGTGACGACCCGGGCGGGGCCGACGACCAGGACGCTCCAGCCGCTGCGCAGGGCGTCGTCCACATGGTCGACCTCGAACGCGACGTCGTTCCCGACAGCCGCCGCAGGCACCGACTCGGGCGCGGTCCGGAAGGTGACCGACCGGTCGACGACCTCGTAGTTGACCGGCACCACCGCGGGGCCGTCGGGAGTGGACACCGCGACGCGGCCCACACCGTGCGTGGACAGCAGGGCGCGGCATTCGTCCGGGCCGAGTTGCAGGAGCCGCGGGTGCGGGAGCGCAATGCCCTGTCCGGGCGGCAGATCGGAGCCGCCGCCGCGCAGCGCCGTGACGGTGGTGCCCAGAGCGTCGGCCAGACGGACGAGACTCGCCAGGGTCGGATCAGCCGGGTGTTCCTCCAGGTACGCGAGGTAGTCCGGTGCCATTCCGGCGCGACGGGCCGTCTCCTCCCGGGTCAGGTGCCGCCCGACGCGTTCGGCGGCCACGCGACGGCCGATGTCGCCGGGGCCGGACGTCCCGTATGCGGCGCCCTTCTCGTCCCCGGCCCGGGCCGGGGACGGCTCGGGCGCCTGCTCCAGGTGCCGGACATGCGCGTCGGGGCCGGGGAACACGAGCGTCACCTCGTCCGTGTCCGACCAGCGCACCTCGTAGGGAGGCGATCCGTCCGCGTGACGGAGTCCGACGATCTCGCCGTCGCGCCGGGGAGCACCGGTCGCCCGGTTCTCGATGACGAGTTGATCGCCGAGATGAGCTCGCATGATCGTCACCATTTCCTCACAGAGCCGCTGTACCCAACGTGCCACGTGCCGGTGTCCGACGCACGGGCTGAGGCGGTGCGGTGCGGTGTCCGGTCCTCGGTCCACGGCGTCGGCCGGTGCCCCGGTCCCGAAGCCGACGGCGGGGAACCCCGCCTCGCGCTTCGGGTGTTCCCGCGCCGGACGCAAGGACCCCACGGGCGGGTGGACGGCCCGTACGTCCGCGCCCCGGCCCACAGGGACAGCAGGTCCGGGTGCGGGCCAGGGGGCGCGGAGCACGTCCCCGAAGCTGGTCAAGGTTCCACATGGCCGACGACGGTGTCCATGGCCCGGTCCAGGGTTTCGGGCGGGGACCCGCACACCCGACAGCACGGTCCGTGGGCCGTCCGCGTACCGTCCGTCAGCCGCTCGTCGTCCCCTGCCGGACGAGGGTGTGGGTCTGCCGGCCGCACACCTCCGTCAGCCGTCACGGACCGGTGACGGGGGTGTGCGGCTCGTCCAGCACGTCCGGGCGGGCCGGTGCCCCGTCGGCCGTGGCGGGTCCGGGAGGGGCCGGCGGTGGAGGACGCGCGGCGTTTTCCTGCGGCTCACGCGTCTTCGACGGTCAGCCGGAGGAAGTGGGCGGAACAGGAGATGCACGGGTCGTGGTTGCGGACGGCCCGCTCGCACAGCAGGGCGAGTCCGGCGGCGTCGTCGGGCAGTCCGTGCCGGTCGAGTTCGCGCTGGATCAGGCCGCGCAGATCGTGCTCGATCGCACCCTGGTTCTGGGCGGTGGGCGGCACGAGCCGGGCGTCGGTGACCGTGCCGTCGTCGGTCAGGGTGTAGCGGTGGTAGAGGAGGCCGCGCGGCGCCTCGGTCGCCCCGTGCCCGGTACCGGCCCGGGCGGGTACGGCCACCGACGGGCGGCCCGGCGGTTCGTACGCGTCGATGAGGCGGAGCGCCTCGTCGACGGCGTACAGCGCCTCGACCGCCCTGATCACGATGCTGCGGAACGGGTTGCGGCAGACGGCCCCGCCGTCCCCCGGCGCGGGCAGCCCGGCCTCGCGGGCCGCCGCACGGGCGTTCGGGGACATGAGATGGCCGCTGACGGCGTACCGGGCCAGCGGCCCCGTCAGATGGCGGCGGCCGTCCAGGCAGGACTGCAGAGCGGTCGAGTACGGCACCTGCTCCTCCGCCACATGCCGGGTGAAGTCCCGCACCGGGAAGGACCGGGACGGGACGGTGGCGCCCGCGGGCAGCACGGTCGGTGTACCGGACTCGATCGCGTAGGTGCCGGGCTCGGTGAGGGCGAGCAGATCGGCGTCCGTGCGGGCCTCGGGGAAGTCGAACGAGGACACCCACCGCACGGTCTCCCAGGCGTCGTCACGCGCCCGCAGCAGCCGGTCGGCCAGGGGGCGGAGCTCCGCGCGGGCGGGCGTCCGGTGGAAACCGCCGACCCGCACGTTGACCGGGTGGATCGCCCGCCCGCCGAGGAGTTCCATGACGGCGTTGCCGGCCTGCTTCAGCCTCAGACCCCGCTCGACCTGCTGCCGGTGGGTGCGGGCCAGGTCGATCGCGCTGTCGCAGCCGAGGAAGTCGGGTGCGTGCAGCAGATAGATGTGCAGGACCTGGCTCTCGATCCACTCGCCGCAGTAGAGCAGCCGTCGCAGGCCGGCCAGTGAGCCGTCGACCGTGACCCCGCACGCGTCCTCGACGGCGCGGCAGGCGCTCATCTGGTAGGCGACCGGGCAGATGCCGCACACCCGCGAGGTGATGTCGGGCGGCTCGGTGTGGCCGCGTCCGCGCAGGAACGCCTCGAAGAACCGCGGCGGTTCGTAGATCTCCAGCCGCGCCTCGGTCACCCTGCCGTCCTGGACGCGCAGGTGCAGGGCGCCCTCGCCCTCGACCCGGCTGAGGGCACCGACGCGCAGGACACGGGACTCGCGGTGCGTCACGGCCGCGTCTCCCGCACCGACGGGTCCTCGAAGGCGGCGGCGTTGTACGTGCGCAGGACCCGCTCGATATCACGGTCGTCCATGTCGTCGCGGCGCAGGACGGGGATGTAGGCGGGCAGGTTCGTGGACCTGGAGGGGCCGAAACAGCCGTAGCAGCCGCGTCCGTAGGCGGGACAGAGGGCCCCGCAGCCCGCGTGGGTCACGGGGCCGAGGCAGGGGGTGCCGTGGGCGACGGTGACGCAGACCGTGCCGCGCCGCTTGCAGGCGAAACAGACGCTGTGGCCGGGGACGTCGGGTCGGCGGCCGTGGAGGAAGGCGGTGATGACCTCCACCAGCTGCCCGCGGTCGATGGGGCAGCCGCGCAGCTCGAAGTCGACGGTGACGTGCGCCGAGACGGGGGTGGAGGTGGCGAGGGCGTCGATGTACCGGGGGGTGGCGTAGACGGTCCGTGTGAACTCCTCGACGTCCGCGAAGTTCCGCAGCGCCTGGATCCCGCCTGCGGTCGCACAGGCGCCGATGGTGACGAGGCGGCGGGACTCCGCCCGGACCCGCCGGATGCGCTCGGCGTCGTCCGGCGTCGTGATGGAGCCCTCGACCAGGGACAGGTCGTACGGGCCGGGCGCGACGGCGCTGGAGCCTTCGAGGAAGTGGGCGATATCCACCTCCCCGGCGATGGCCAGCAGCTCGTCCTCGCAGTCCAGCAGGGTCAGCTGGCAGCCGTCGCAGGAGGCGAACTTGAACACCCCGAGCCGGGGCCTGTGCGCTGGAGCGGTCATGACGGTCACAGCTCCCTGTACGCCAGGAGGGGCCCGGCGGTGCAGTAGTCCACGACGGGACCGTCGCGGCACAGCAGCAGCGGGCCGAGCTGACAGTGACCGCAGTGTCCCGTCGCGCAGTGCATGTTCCGCTCCAGGGAGACCTGGACCCGGGTGGCGGGCACACCGCGGTGCAGCAGGTCCCGGGCCGCCGCGCGCATCATCACCTCGGGCCCGCACAGGAACGCGGCCGTGCGCGCGGGGGTGAAGGGGGCCCGGTCCAGCAGGGCCGTCACCACGCCGACCTCGCCCCGCCACCGCCGGTCCGGACGGTCCACGGTGACCGCCACATGCACCCCGGGGGCCTCCGCCCAGGCCTCGACGTCGTCACGGAACGGCAGGTCGGCCGGGCCGCGGGCGCCCACCAGAACGCTCAGCCGCCCGTACTGCTCCGGGGCGCCGAGCACCGCGCGCACCAGTGGCCGCAGCGGCGCGAGGCCGATGCCCCCGGCGACGACGAGCACGTCCCCGCCCCGGGCCCGGGCCAGGTCCCAGGCGGTGCCGAACGGGCCGCGCACCCCGATCCCGGCGCCCGGCGCGGTGCCGTGGAGGGCGCCGGACACCCGGCCGACCGCGCGGACGGTGTGCTCCAGGCGCCTGCCGGGCGAGGTGATCCCGCTGACGGACACGGGAACCTCGCCCACCCCGAACGCGTACAGCATCGCGAACTGTCCCGGCGCGAAGGGCGGCAGCGCCGGGCCCGACGGCTCCAGCACCAGCGTGGCCGTGTCATGCGTCTGCCTCCGGCTCCGCACCACGCGGTACGGGACCGGCACGGTGGCGTCCGCCGCCGGGGCGCTCACCGGGGCGCTCCGGCGCCGTGCGGCGCGTACAGGTCCAGGAGCCGGGTGCGGGTGGCCTCCAGGCGGCGCCCCACGACCCCGGCGACGTACCGGGCGAGCGCCTCGCCCACCACCGGGTCCCGGGCGCACAGCTCCAGGACCTCGGCGGCGCCGAACTGCCGGGCGTGCACGGCTGTGGCCGCCGTCGCGCCCAGCCGCCACACGTGCGGCGGCACCAGCCAGGACCAGCCGACCAGCTCTCCCGCGCCGACCGTCTCCACCACGACCGGGGACCGTCCCGGAATGTGCGTGTCGAGCGCGACCGTGCCCGTACGGACCACCCAGAAGCGGTCGGCGCGGCGGCCCTCCTCGAACAGGCGGCTTCCGGGGGCGAACGAGACGTCATCGCTCAGGGCGAGCAGAGCAGCCGTACCGCGCGGCGGAAGCGACGCGAACAACCCCTGGTCCGTCAGGGAGTCACCCGTCATGGTGTGCCGGTCCCTTCCGCGGCTTCCCGCCTCTCGGACCGTTCCCGGTCGAGCGCCCACACCTCTTCGGTGATGTCGATGCCGACGGGGCACCAGACGATGCAGCGCCCGCAGCCGACACAGCCCGAGCTGCCGAACTGGTCGTGCCAGGTCCCGACCTTGTGGGTGAGCCACTGGCGGTACCGGCTGCGCCCCGAGGTGCGCACGGGTCCGCCGTGCAGGAGGGAGAAGTCGAGGTCGAAGCAGGACTCCCAGCGCCGCCACCGCTCCGCGTGATCACCGGTGAGGTCGGTGACGTCCTCGCTGGTGGTGCAGAAGCACGTGGGGCAGACCATGGTGCAGTTTCCGCAGGTGAGGCAGCGGGAGGCCACGTCGTTCCAGCGCTCGGCCTCCAGGCTGCCGGCCATCAGGTCCCGCAGGTCGACCTCGGGCATCGACCGCCCCATGCGGGCGGCCGCTCCGGCCACGGTGCCACGGGCGGCGTCGAGGGTTCCCAGGTCGGCGGTCCGGCGGGGCAGGGCGGCCAGCACGTCCTCCCCGCCGGGGCTGCCCGCGCGGACCAGGAAACGGTGGCCGTCGGCGTCCACGATCTCGGTGAGGGCCAGGTCGAATCCGCTGTCCGCTCCCGGCCCCGTGCCCATGGACACGCAGAAGCACGTGGCACCGGGCTCAGTGCACTCGGCCACCACCAGGAACGCCCGCGACCGGCGTCCCCGGTACCCCTCGTCCGCGTGGCGGCCCCCGCTGAGCACCCGGTCCTGAATGCCGATGGCGCGCAGGTCGCAGGGCCGTACGCCGAGGAAGGCGTACGACACCGGGGCCGGCTCCTCGGCACACACCGACAGCCGCCCCTCGGCGTCCCTGTCGGCGGTCCACTGCCGTACGCGCTCGGGATGCAGGTACGTCTTCCACGACTGCGGACCCGCGCTGTGCGCGAAGGCCGCCTCGTCCGCGCGGCGCCGCAGCCGGTACGTGCCCGCCTCGTGCTCCACGCCCCAGCCGAAGGGCAGCGCGGCGGCGGAGTCCAACTCGGCCAGGACGATCGCCCCGTCACCCAGGCTCGGGCCGACGACGGTGTGTCCCCGGACCCGGAGTTCCCGTACCAGGGCGTCGAGCCCCTCCCGGTCGATCACCGCCGCGGCAGGGCCGGGGTCGGTCATCGCACTCACCTCCGCGTCGTGGGCCTCCTCCAGGGTGATGCCGGGTGACGGCGGCTGCGAGCCGGGAGGGTCCGGTCGGGGCGTGGCCCGCTCCGGTCACGGGCCGCGCCGGTGTCCTCGCGTCCTCCCGCGCGGCCCGTTCCGGAGGCGGCGCCGTGGGCGGCGGTTCGCCCTCCGTCCCCGCCGGACGCCGAGGGCGCGCCCGCCGCCACCGCGTCGAGCGTGGTGACGGCGGGACCCGCAGGGACGATCACGACCGCACCGGCCCCGGCCTCCGGTGTGCGGGCGAGGCCCGCCGCACACCGCCGAACCGGCCGTGGCCATGCTCGGTCCGGCACTGTCCCGGATCTCCGGGCCGCACCCGGTCGCCACCCGGTGGGAGAACGGACGGAGACCGGGCCGCGCACGGACCGCGAACCTCGACGAACCGGGCGGCGCGCGCCGTCGGCCGTGCTCACCGGCGTGTGCTCCGCCGCGCGGCGGCGGTCCCGTGGTGGCGGCGCACCTCGTCCTCGACGCGCTCGGCCAGGGGCCGGACCGCGGCTTCGACGGCGGGGGTGAGGCCGGTGCCCAGCGAGGTGTCCGCGGCTTCCACCGCGTAGACGCACAGATGCCGGGGCAGCCGCCCGAGCGCGCGGGCGAGTTCGACGGCCTCACCGAAGCCCAGCCCGTGGGAGGTGGCGGCCCCCGCCCCGGGCAGCTCCGTGTCCCGTGCCGCGAGCCGGTGGACCCTGCCCGGGCGGCCGGGGCCGGTGCGCACGGCGTCGACGACGACGGTGAGGGCGGTGTCCTCCCAGAGCCCGATGAGCCGGGCCGGTTCCCCGTCGGAGACGCTGAGCACCGTGCCCGGTGGGAGGGGCCGCAGGGACGCCCGGTCCCGGAGCAGCCGGATCACCGCCCACCCCACGCCGTCGTCCCGCCGGAACTCGTTCCCGACGCCGATGACCGCGACGCGTGCGGAGTGCCCCATCGTTCGCCCGCCTTCCCTGCGGATTCCGGCCCATCATCGCCCCGCCCACCGCCGCCGCGTCGCACGCCCCGCGCCCGGAGGCGGGTACTTCCCCCGCTCGGCGTCAGCGGACGAGGACGGCCTCCCCGGGCCGGGGGACGGCCGCCGTCCAGCCCAGCTCGTCGTCGAGGCGGTCCCGCAGGGCGAACGCGGCACTCTCCTCGCCGTGCACGAGGTACGTGGTGTGCGGGGCGGGTGCTCCGCGCAGCCATCCGACGATCTGGTCGGCGTCGGCATGGGCGGAGAAGTGCGGGATGTCCGCCACCTCGGCGCGTACGGGAACGTACTCTCCGAACATCTTCAGCACCCGCGCCCCGTCCACCAGGTCGCGGGCCCGGGTGCCCTCGGCGGCGAAGCCCACGATCACGACCGCGTTGCGCGGGTCGGGCAGGACCCGGCGCAGGTGGTGCAGGACCCGGCCGCCGGTGGCCATTCCGGCCGAGGAGACGATCACGGCCGGTCCTTCGACGCTGTTGATGTCGATGGACTCCTGCACGGTGCGAGCCGCCAGGAACGGCTCCGGACTGAGGGCCCGCTCACCCAGGGCGAGGATCTCCGGCCGCAGCTCCGGTGAGCGGGCGCGCAGGGCGTCCCGGTACACGTCCAGGGCCGCCAGCGCCATGGGGCTGTCCACGTACACCGGCACGTTCCGGGGGAGGACCCCGTCCTCGCGCAGCGCCGCCAGCCGGCGCAGCACCACCTCGGTGCGGTCCAGCGCGAAGGCGGGGATGACGACGGTGCCGCCCCGGGCGAACGTCCGGGTCAGGACGCTCGCGAAGGCCGGTTCGCCGCCCTCCGGGCCGTGGCGCCGGTTCCCGTACGTCGACTCCATCAGCAGCACGTCGGCCCCCCGGAACGGCTCCGGCGGCAGCAGCAGGGGGTGGCCGGGGCGGCCCAGGTCGCCGCTGACGGCGAGCGTGTGGCCGTCCTCCAGGGTGAGCACGGCCCAGGCCGAGCCGAGGATGTGACCGCCGTGATGGAGGGTCAGCCGCGTCCTGCCGGTGACCTCGGTCTCCGTGCCGACGGGCACCGGGTCGAAGAACGACAGGGTGCGCTCCACGTCCCGGTCGTCGTACAGCGGCTTGGCGGGACGGTGCTTCGACCAGCCGTGGGCGTTGGCGTGCTGCGCGGCCTCCATCTGGAGACGGGCGCTGTCGCGCAGGACGATCGCCGCCAGGCGGACGGTTGGCTCGCTGGCCAGGACCGGTCCGCGGAACCCGTGCCGGACCAGCCGGGGCAGATACCCGCAGTGGTCCAGATGGGCATGGGTGAGGACGACCGCCCGGACGTCGGCCGCGTCACGGGCGGGCCGCTCCCAGTTGCGTCGGCGGAGCTCCGCCGGGCCCTGGAACAGCCCGCAGTCCACGAGGATCCGGTCGTGGTCGCTCTCGACCAGGAACATGCTGCCGGTGACCGTCCGCACACCGCCCAGGAAACTCAGCAGGGCGGGGCGCGACGGGGGACGCGAAGGCGCTTCGGTCGGAGCCATGACGGCGGCCTCCCTCCGGAGAGCTGTCCGTCCAGCCTCGCACGCGACGCTCCCGGAGGGCGGGGCCGAACGGCCCGGCCGGAGTGTTCCCAGGGGTCCCCGCGCGCCAGGCCCGCGCCCGCTCACGGCCGCCCCCGCGGGCCCGGGCGTGACCGGCCCGCCGCGACAGCATGACCGTCCGCGCGGAGACTGGTGAACAAGAGGCCGAGCTTGAGGAGTACCCATGGCGGGCTTCCGCGATTTCCTGACCCGGTTCCGTCCGGTGGGGACGCCGGGCCCCGCCGTGCCGGGCGGTGTCCCCGCGGACCGGACGGCACAGATCACCGCCGAGCTGGAGCCGGTCTTCGCCTCCCTGGAGGCGACGGAGACGGAGGCCCGGCTCGTACGGGCCCGGGCGGCGGAGGAGGCCGCACGGATCCGGGGTGAGGCGGAGCGGTCCGCCCGGGCCGCCGTGGCGCGGGCACGGCGGGACGCCGCCGGGATCCGTGCGGAGAGCGCCCGCCGGGCGCTGGCCCGCGCGGAGTCCGAGGCGGCATCGCTGCTGGCCGCCGCGGACCGGGACGTCGTGCGGGTGCGCCGCCGGGCCGCCGCACGCATGCCCGCCCTCGTCGAGGACGCGTTCGGTCTGGCGCGCGCGGAGCTGTCCGCCGGGAACGGCCCGCGGCCGGAGAGCGGGCCCGGGAGCGGACGATGAGTGTCGGGTGGGCCGCGGGCGTCACCCGGGCCAAGTCCATGGCCGTGCGCCGTGTGGGTGCCGCCACGGCGGGTGAACTCGCGGCGGCAGACGGCATGGGGGAGGCCCTGCGGGGGCTGCGCGGCACCTGGTACGTGCGGGGGACCGGCGCTGATCCGGCACTGGTGGAGGCGCAGCGGGCGGTCGGTGCGGGACTGCTGTGGCAGCTGCGGGTTCTCGCCGGCTGGCAGCCGCGAGCGGGGGCACAGGCGATCAGACTGCTGGCGGCGGGATTCGAGATCGCCAACACCGAGGACCGGCTGCGGGTCATGGCGGGGACGGACGGCACCGGTGGAGCGCCCCTCCCGCCGTACCGCCTGGGCTCCCTGGCCGTCGTGTGGCCACGGCTGTCCGGAGCCGCGACGCCCGGGGACCTGCGGGCCGTGCTGGCGTCCTCGCCGTGGGGCGACCCGGGGGCGGAGTCCCCGGCGGCGGTCGCGGTGGGGATGCGGGTCTCGGCGCTGGCACGGGTGGCCGGGGGCGTACCCGCGGCAGCGCGGTGGGCGGCCGGACGCCTGGCCCTCCTGGTGGCCCGTCAGCTGTTCGTGGCAGGCGTCCTGTTGCCGCCGGGCGCCGTCGGGCGCGCGGAACGGGTACTGGGGCGGGCCCCGGTGACGGCCGGTTCGCTGGACGGGTTCCGGCGGTCGCTGCCCGCGCGGGCCCGGTGGGCACTGGACGGCGTGAGCACGGTGGACGAGCTGTGGCGCGCCGAGGCCCGCTGGTGGGAGACGCTCGACTCGGAGGGCGCCGCGCTGCTGCGCAGCCCCCGTCTGGGCGTGGAACCCGTCGTCGGCGCGGTGGCGGTGCTGTCCGCGGACGCCTGGAGGGTGCGCGGGGCGCTGTCCCTGGCCGCGCGAGGACGCCGGAACCCGGAGGACCCCGGTGACCCCGGCTGACCGCGCGACCACGCTGCGGGTGGGCGGACGCGGGCCGGCCGTCCCCGTCCGGATGCGGCGGGTGGCCGTCGTCGTGCCGGACACCTCGCTGCGGGAGGCCCTGGTGCTGCTCGCCGAGATGGGCAGTGTCGAGATCGACACACCCGGGCCGGGCGCAGGGGGCCAGGGGCCCGCCGCCCGGCGCCTCCAGCGGCTGAGGACCGCGCCGGGGCGGGCCGCGCTCAGTGCCCGGCTCCCCGGCCTAGACGCCCTGGAGGCCGTGGGCCGCACCGACCTCCTGGCGGGAGAGGCCCGGCTGGAACAGCTCGCGGAGGGCGCGGTCCGGCGCGGTTCCGTGGCGGCGCTCGTCGGCTGGTGCCCCGCCTCCAGGGTCGAGGAGACCGCGGGAGGGCTTGCCCCGGCGGGGGCGGCCCTGGTCGGTCTGGCCGCCCCGAAGGGTGTCGACCCGCCCACCGCGCTGCGTGCCGCGGGCCCGCTGCGGAGGTCGTTCCGCTATGTGGTCGGAGGCTACGGAACGGTCGCCTACACCGATCTCGATCCCACGGTTCCGGCCGGCCTCGCCTTCATCGCCATGTTCGGGATGATGTTCGGCGACGCCGGGCACGGCATCGTGCTGGTGGTCTGCGCGCTGTTGCTGCGCCTGGGCGTGCCCCGCAAGGCAGCCGTGCTGCGGCCGCTGTGGCCGTTCCTGGCCGGGGCAGGAGCGGCCGCCACCCTCGCGGGACTGGCCTACGGGGAGTTCTTCGGGCCGACCGGTGTGCTGCCGGTGCTCTGGCTGTCGCCCGTGGAGGACCCCGTGCGGCTGCTTTTCGCGGCGGTCGTCACGGGTGCGGTGCTGCTGCTCGCGACCTCGCTCGCCGCGACGGTGAACCGCTGGCGGGGAAGCGGTCCGGCCGGTGCCCTCTACGCGCCCACCGGCGTGGCCGGGACCGCCGTGCTCGTCGGGCTGCCCGCGCTGGCCGCCGGACTGTGGCTGGGGCCCGCCCTGCTGACGGCCGTCGGCGGCGTCCTCCTCGGAGGCGGGCTGCTGCTGGCCGGGGCGGGCCTGTACGCGCAGAGCGCGGGCGGGGCCGCGGGGACCGCCGAGACCGGGGTACGGCTGCTGGACCTCGTGATGCGTACCTTCTCCAACCTCGTGTCGTTCGCCCGGCTGGCCGCCTTCGGCCTGACCCATGCGGCACTCGGCGCGCTGATCTGGGACGGTACGACCGCACTGGGCGGGCGGGGAGCGCCCGGACTGGTCGCGGCGGCGGCGCTGTTCGCCGTCGGCAACGCCGTCGCCTTCGCCCTGGAGGCGCTGGTCGCGGGTGTCCAGGCCCTGCGTCTCGAGTACTACGAGCTGTTCTCCCGGCTGTTCGATGGACAGGGCAGGCCGTTCTCCCCGTGGCGGCTGCCCGTGGACCGTTCGGAGGTGGTGTCGTGATGGTCTGGTTCGTCGCCCTGCCGCTGATCGCCCTGGCCCTCGCGGCCGTGCGCTCACTGCTGCACAGATCCGGCCGGGCGGCACTCCGCTGGGTGCTGGCCGCGAACGCGCTGCTGCTGCTGTCCGCCGCGCCGCTGCTGGCCGTCGGGCTGGACGGCACCGCGCAGGCCGCGGGCTCCGTCCAGGCGCAGGACGGAGGGTCCGGGGCCGCCGCGCTGATCGCCGCAGGCATCGCGGTCGCCGGGGCGTCGCTGGGGGCGGCCATCGCCGTCGCCTACACGGGCGCCGCCGCGCTCGCGGCCCTGAGCGAGCGGCCCGAGCTGTTCGGGCGGGCGATGGTCATCGTCGGCCTGGCCGAAGGCATCGCCATCTACGGCCTCGTCGTCGCCGTCATCCTCATCGGGAAGGCGTGACGGCTATGACCGCGAGCCGTCGTGCCGGAGCCGCCTCGGGCCGGGCGGCTGCCATCGGGGAGCACCTGCGGATCGCGGGCCTGGCCCTGGCCGGTGTCGAGCTCCACCCGGCGGCGGACTCCGGGGCGGTACGCGCCGCCTGGCGGGGCCTGCCCGAGGACGTGGCGCTGGTCGTCCTGACCCCGTTCGCGGCCGAAGCGCTGGGGAGCGAGGCAGGTGAGAGCACCGCCCCCCTGACCGTGGTGCTTCCGCCATGACGGCCGCGGAGGACGTGATGGACCACCGGGCGGCCGCCCGGCCGGCACCGCCCCCCGTGCGGGCCGCGCTCCTGCGTGCCGCACACGCCGACGCCGAGCGCCGCCTGGCCGAGGCGCACCGTGAAGCCGCCACGGTGACGGAACGAGCCGGGCGCCGGGCGGCGGCCATCAGGCTGGAGGCACGCCGGGCGGGTGCGCGGGACGGCGCCGGCCGGGCCCGGCTCGCCCTGGCCCGCGCACGGGCCTCCGCGCGCGCTCGGGTACTGGAGGCGCGGCGGGAGGCCTACGAGGAACTGCGCCGCCTGACCCGGGAGCGGGTGCGGGCGCTGCGGCAGGACCCCGGCTACCCGCGGCTCACCGCCGGACTGACCCGCCGGGCGCGGGGCCTGCTGGGGCCCGACGCCGCGGTCGAGGAGGCGCCGTGCGGAGGCGTCGTGGCCCGCTCCGGGGGCAGGTGGGCGGACTGGTCGCTGGACGCCCTGGCCGATCGCGCGGTGGAGCGTCTCGGCTTCCGCGTGCCGGAGCTGTGGGAGCCATGAGCGGCGGCCCCGCCGTTCCTCCGCCCGAGCGGCGGTCCGGTCGCGGCCCGCGCCCGCTGCGGGTGATGCGCGTGACCGGCCCGCTGGCCGAGGTGGAGGACGGCCATGATCTGGCCATGCGGGACCAGGTGGCGCTGGGCGAGCCCGCGCTCCTCGGCGAGGTCGTCGGTATCCGGGGCGGCGTGGCGACGGTCCAGGCGTACGAGTACACGGGGGGCCTCACCCCGGGGGACCCGGCGCGGCCGCTCGGCCGGCCGCTGACCGCCCCGCTGGGGCCCGGACTGCTCGGCGGGACGTTCGACGGGCTGCTCCGGCCGCTGACCGGCGGGGACCTCTGGCTGACGCCCGGGGCCGCGCCCGCCGCGGACGACCGTGTGTGGCACTTCCGCCCGTGCGTGCCGGACGGCGGACAGGCGGGTGAGGGCACGGCGCTGGGCGAGGTGCACGGCTCCGCGGGTCCGGGCGCGGTCGTCCAGCGCGTCCTCGTCCCACCCGGCGCCGGCGGCCGGGTCCAGGACCTGGCGCCCGAGGGGGACTATCCCGCGGACGCCACGGTCGCGGTCGTCGGCGGGAGCCCGGTGCGGCTGACCGAGCACTGGCCCGTGCGCCGCCCGCGCCCCGTACGGGACCGTCTGGACGCGGCGCGGGTCCTGCACACCGGTCAGCGGGTGATCGACCTGCTGTTCCCCGTGACACGGGGCGCGGCCGTCGCCGTGCCCGGCGGTTTCGGCACCGGCAAGACCGTGCTGCTGCAGCAGCTCGCCAAGTGGTGCGACGCCGATGTCATCGTCTACGTGGGCTGCGGCGAGCGCGGCAACGAGACGGCCGAGGTCATCGCGGACATGGCGGCGCTGTCCGACGCACGCACCGGAGGCCGGCTGGCCGAACGCACCGTCATGGTCGTCAACACCTCGAACATGCCGATGATGGCCCGCGAGGCCGGTGTGCACACCGGCGCGGCGGTGGCGGAGTACTTCCGGGACATGGGACTGGACGTGGTGCTGGTCGCGGACTCCACCTCGCGGTGGGCGGAGGCCCTGCGCGAGTTCGCCTCCCGCACCGACGAACTGCCCGCCGAGGAGGGCTATCCGGCCGGGCTCGCGTCCGCGCTCGCCGGTTTCTACGCCAGGTCCGGGGCGGTCAGGACGCTCGGCGGCGGGTACGGCTCGGTCACCGTGATCGGTGCGCTCTCCCCTCCCGGCGGCGACCTGACGGAACCGGTGACGGCCCACACCGAACGCTTCGTGCGCGGTCTGTGGACGCTGGACCGCGACCTGGCCTATGCCCGCCACTATCCGGCCGTCTCCTGGGCCGACTCGTTCTCGCGTGAGGTGCCCGTGGTCGCCTCGGCACAGGCCGGGGCGGGCGACCCCGAGTGGCGCAGCCGCCGCGACGGCGTGGCGGCCGCGCTGGCGTCCGCCGACCGGCTGAGCGGTCTGGTCGAGCTGATGGGCGTCCACGCCCTTCCCGACGAGGAGCGGGTCACCGCCCTGATCGGAAGGCTGGTGCGCGAGGCCCTGCTCCAGCAGAGCGCGCTGTCCGAACGGGACGCCTACAGCGGGCCCGCGAAGACGGCGGCGCTGGCGGACGCCGTCCTGGCCGTCGCCGGCCGGTGCCGGGAGCTGAGTCCGGCCGTCGTGTCCGCCGAGGTGCTGGAGAACACGGACTTCGGCCCCCTGCTGCACGCCCGGGACACGGCCGGCCCGGACGACGCCGCGGGCGTGACGGCGTGCCGGGACACGATGCTGGACCGACTGGACCGACTGGACCGACTGGACCGACTGGACCGACTGGACCGACAGGACCGGACGGGGCCGCAGCCGTGACCACCGAGGGCGGAGACTGGGGGCGCGTCGAGTACGGCACCGTCGACGAACTGCGGGGCCCGCTGGTGGTGCTCTCGGAGGTCTCCGGTGTGGGCTGGGACGTCTTCGCGCGGATCGCACTGGCGTCCGGGGAGGTACGGCACGGCCTGGTCCTGGAGGTGGACCGGGGCACCGCCGTGGTGGAGATCCTGGAAGGCACCTCCGGGATGGCCCCGACCGGAGTCGGGGCCGCGTTCACCGGGCGTCCCCTGCGCATCCCCGTCGGCCCCGGCTGGCTGGGCCGGGTGTGCGACGGGCGGGGCACCCCTATCGACGGCGGGCCGCCGGTGTTCGGCCCGTCGCAGGCCGCCGTGGCGGGACGCCCGCTCGACCCGGTGCGCCGCGCACCGCCGTACGAGCCCGTGTTCACCGGCATCGGGGCCATCGACACGCTCACCACCCTGGTCCGCGGCCAGAAGCTGCCCGTGTTCTCCGTCCCGGGGCTCCCGCACCTGGACCTCGCCGTCCAGGTCGCCGCCCAGGCCACCGTGGGCGGGGAGCCGTTCAGCGTCGTCTTCGCGGGCATGGGTCTCACCCACGCCGACGCCTCCTTCGTACGCGCGGGACTGGCGGAGCGGTCGGCGGCCGGCGAACTGGTGCTGCTGCTCAACACCGCCGACGACCCGGCCGTCGAACGGCTGCTGACCCCGCGCATCGCGCTCACCGTGGCCGAGCATCTGGCGTTCGGCACGGGCCGCCATGTGCTCGTGGTCCTCACGGACATGACCAGCTACGCCGAAGCACTGCGCGAGGTGTCCGCCGCGCGGGGCGAGGTCCCCGCCCGCCGGGGCTACCCCGGCTACCTCTACAGCGACCTCGCCTCCCTGTACGAGCGCTGCGGCCGGGTCCGGGACACGGAGGGATCGGTCACCCTGCTGCCGGTGCTCACCATGCCCGCGGGCGACATCACCCACCCCGTCCCCGACCTGACCGGCTACATCACCGAGGGGCAGGTCGTGCTGTCACGGCAGCTGCACGCCCGGGGCGTCTATCCGCCGGTGGACGTTCTGTCCTCCCTGTCCAGGCTGATGCGCCGCGGAGCCGGCCCGGGCCGCACCCGCGTGGACCATCCGGACGTGGCCGCGCAGCTGGTCTCCGCACTCGCCCGGGCCCGTGAGGTCAAGGACCTGGCCGACCTGGTCGGAAGGGCGGCGCTGGAGAAGGGCGACCTGCGCTACCTCGACTTCGAGGACGCCTGTCTGCACCGTTTCATGGACCAGGGCACGGGAGAGAGCCGCACCCTGGACGAGGCTCTCTCCCGTGCCTGGCAGACCTTGCGTGTGCTGTCCCGGGACCAGCTCTCGATGCTCCCCGCGCGTCTGCTCGACGACCACGGATTCCCGGAGTCCGCGTGAGCCCGGCCCACACGCCCCCGCCCGGACGCATCGGCCGACTGCGTCTGGAACACCGGCTGGCGGTGGCGCGGCGGGGTGCGGACCTGCTGGAACGCAAGCTGCGTATCCTCCGGGCCCGGCACGAGCGGCTGGTGGAGGAGGCGGACTCGGCGGAGGCCCAGTGGCGCGAGCGCTCGCGTGAAGCCGAGTCCTGGCTGCTGCGGGCGGTGTTCGTCGGCGGTGAGCACCCTCTGCTGGCCGTGGGGGCCGGGATCGCGCCCGCCGAGCTGGCCCTCCCCTGGACCAGCACCCTCGGCGTGCGCCATCCCGACCGGACCGTGCGCGTGGGCTTCCCCCGCCCGCAGGCGGAGGTGTTCCGGCCGAGTGCGGCGCTGGTGCGTGCCGAAGCCGCGTACCGGGCCGCGCTGAGAGCGGCGGCCGCGTACGCGGCGGCGCGGACGGCGGCCCGGCTCGTCGGCGACGAGGTGCGGGCCACCCGTGGGCGGATCCGAGCGCTGCGCCGTCACTGGATTCCCCGGCTGGAGCGGGAGCTGTCCGTCGCCCTGGCGGGTCTGGAGCAGGCGGCTCACGAGGAGGCGGTGCAGCGCCGGTGGGCGGCACGTGCCACAGGCGTCCGGCCCGGGAACGGGGGACACCACTGAACGGGCGACACCAAGTGACGGAGGGGGGCACGGCGGCGGCCCGGCACCCCGGCTGCGAAGCCGCCGGCCGCCACCCGACGGTGGACAGCGTGCGCAGGGCGGCCGGCCCGCCACCGGCCCCGGGCATCGGCGGACCGCCGGTTCGGCGTCGAATCCGGCCGGTACGTCGGGACCTGGCCGTGACGCACCGGGGGCCGGAACCAGGCCCGCGGCCGACACCTCCGCCGAGGCGCCGGCCTCTCCGTGCGGCGGGGCGCGGGAGGGCACCGCCGGCCGTGCCGACCGCCTCCCGGGGCGAGAGCCGAGCCGTCCGGCGGGCACGGGTGTGCCCGCCGGACGGCTCGGCTCTCAGCGGGCCGCCGCGCCCGCGAGCACCTCCGCCACCTGATCCGCCAGTACGTCCCGTACGTCCCGCGGCAGTTCGGCCAGCGGCGTCTCCCGCAGCGCGCGCAGCACCGCCACCGGCCCGCCGTCGGTGTCCGTGACCGCCGTCAGCAGTTCCCGGCCGACCCGGACGGCGACCCGTACCTGGGCGGAGCCTTCCCGCGGGGCGTGCAGCGCGACCGCGACGACCGGGGGCGGGCCGTCCGGGTGCGCCCGCAGTTTGCGGCAGGCGCTGGTCACCGGCTCCGTCCAGCGCAGGCCGACCAGAAGGCGGCGCTCCGCCAGGCTCCGGTCCAGGTCGGTCTCCGCCAGGCCCCGACGGCCCAGGACCAGGGCGCGGGTCCGGAGCACCCGCAGCGCGGGCAGCAGGCAGCGCGGTCCGGAGCCGGCGAGATTGCCGCCCACCGTGGCCGTCCGCCGCACCATCGGGTTCCCGACCGCCGCGGCGGCCTGCCGCAACGCGTGCGGCACCGCCGCCCCGACCCGGTCCAGGGTGACGGCCGCGCCGACCCGGTCCGGCCCCAGCGCGTTCGCCTCCGGCAGGTCCCGCAGCGACATCGCCAGCCCGGGGAAGCCGTGCTCCTGCCAGTCCGCCCACACCAGGGTGGCCCCGCCGACCGGGACCGCCCCGGCGTCGGCGCACTCCCGCGCCTCGGCCTGCGATGTGGGGAAACGCAGCAGCACGACGGCCCACCTGCCCTCATCCGTGCGGCCCGCGGCCGTTCTGCTGCCCGGGTCCGCCAATGTCCGGTGTCTCCCGGAATCGTTGCCGCCCGCACCACACCGGGCCAGGGCCGAACGGCCCGGCGGCAGGCCTGGGCGTCCGGCCGTGGACGGCGCCGGACGGCGCCTCCGCCGGGTCCCCCGTCCGCTCGGGCCTCGCTGGAACACCCCGGCCGGGACACCGGAGACCCGCCCGGCGCTCCGGCTGTGGCGGCCGGCCCGCAGCGCCCCCGGGTGAGGCGGGACCAACCGCAGCGGACCGTCGACAGCCGCCTAGGCTGGAGGACATGACGACCGCCTTCCCTGACCTGACCGCCGATCCGCACGCCGCTTACGCGCACCTCCGGGCGGCCGGACCCGTGCACCGGGTCACCGGGCCGGACGGGCTTCCCGTATGGATCGTCACCCGCTACGACGACGTGCGGCGGCTGCTCGCCGATCCGCGGCTCTCCCTGGACAAGACGCATCGGCTGCCCGGCAACTACCGGGGCTTCTCGCTGCCCCCGGCCCTCGACGCCAACCTGCTGAACATGGACCCGCCGGACCACACCCGGATCAGGCGGCTCGTCAGCAAGGCGTTCACCCCGGGCCGGGTGGAGCGGCTGCGCCCGGGTGTGCAGGCCCTGGCCGACCGGCTGCTGGACGACCTGGCCGACCGGGGGCGGGCCGACCTCGTGGCCGACTACGCCGCGCCGCTGCCGATCACCGTCATCTGCGACCTGCTGGGCGTGCCGCACGACTCCCGCCCGGACTTCCGCGCCTGGACCGACGCCCTGGTCGCCCCGGACCCGGACGACCCCGGAGCCGCCGGGCAGGCCGTCGCGGCCATGCTCGCCTACTTCCCCCGGCTCGTCTCCGACAAGCGGCGCCGGCCAGGCGACGATCTGCTGACCGACCTGATCGACGTCCGTGACGACGGTGACCGGCTCACCGAGGACGAGCTGACCTCACTCGCCTTCCTCATCCTGTTCGCCGGATACGAGAACACGGTGCAGCTCATCGGAACGGCCGTGCTGGCGCTGCTCGACCACCCGGAGCAGCGGGACGCGCTCGTGGCCGACCCGGGCAGGATCGACGACGCGGTGGAGGAGTTCGCCCGCTACGACGGGCCCGCGCTGCTCGCCATCCGCCGCTTCCCTGTCGAGGACCTCACGATCGGCGGGGTGACCGTCCCGGCAGGGGAGACCGTCATGCTGTCACCGGCCTCCGCCAACCGGGACCCGGACCGCTTCCCCGATCCCGACCGCCTCGACCTGGACCGGCGGGACAGCGCCCACCTCGCCCTCGGGCACGGCATCCACTACTGCGTGGGTGCCCCGCTGGCCCGGCTGGAGACGGGGATCGCCGTGGGCACGCTGCTGCGCCGGTTCCCCGCCCTGGAGCTGGACGTGCCGCGTGACCGGCTGAGGTGGCGGCCGTCCATTCGGGCCCGTGGGCTCGTCTCCTTGCCGGTACGGCTCTGAGGGCGGGCGTCCGGCCGGGCGGATCCGGCCACCCTGCCGGCTCCTGCCCGCCCCGTCGGCGCCGTCCTGCCCCCGGCGGGAGGGTGTCGCCGCGGCGTCCGTGCGGGCCGCTCGCGCGGCCGACGCGCCAGGAGCCGTTGTGGCGCCGCTCCCCCTCAGGGGCAGGACTGCACCTCCCGGCGCCGTCCTGCCCCGGCGCGTTGCACGGGACGGTCGTGCTCCGCCGGTCCGCCCGCGGCGCACCCGGCGCGCTCAGCCCGGCAGGTCCGGCCCCGGTACGGTGACGGCCCGCTTGAGGATCTTGCCGGTCGGCCCCTTCGGCAGGGTGTCGGCCGTCCACACCAGACGCGGGTACTTGTACGGCGCGACCCGGGCCCGCACGAACGCGCGCAGCTCGTCGGGCGTGGCCGAGGCGCCCGGACGCAGCACCACCGCGGCGGCCACCTCCTGACCGTGCTCCGGGTGCGGGACGCCCAGCACCGCCGCCTCGGCCACCGCCGGGTGCTCGTACAGCACCTCCTCCACCTCGCGCGGGTACACGTTGAACCCGCCCCGGATGACCACGTCCTTGACCCGGTCGACGACCCGGAAGTCGCCCCGTGCGTCCCGGGTCCCGAGGTCCCCGGTGTGCAGCCAGCCGTCCCGTACCGTCTCGGCGGTGGCCTCGGGGCGGCGCCAGTAGCCCTTCATGACGTTGTGGCCCCGGATCACGATCTCCCCGACCTCGCCGTCCGGCAGCTCCTTTCCGTCCCCGTCCACGATCCGCATCTCGACCCCGTCGACGGGGATGCCGACGGTCCCGGCGACCCGCTCCCGGTCGATCCGGTTCACACAGGCCAGCGGCGACGACTCGGACAGCCCGTACCCTTCCAGGACCGCGCAGCCGAACGCCGCCTGGAAGCCGTTGAGCACCTCCACGGGCATGGGGGAGCCCCCGCACAGGCACACCCGCAGCGACGACACGTCGTGTCCCGCGTGGCCGGGGAGGCCCAGCATCAGCGTGTACATCGTGGGCACGCCCAGGAGGACGGAGACCCGGTCACGGGTGATCAGCTCCAGCGCCCCGGCCGGGTCGAAGCGGGCCATGAGGGTGAGGCAGGCGCCCACCGCCACCGCGCAGCCGAGGCCGACGACCTGCCCGAAGGAGTGGAAGAGCGGCAGACCGCCGAAGACCGTGTCGTCCGCCGACATCCGCATCACGCGGACGCCCTCCGCCACGTTCCGCAGGATGTTGCGGTGCGTCAGCTCGGCGCCCTTGGGCCTGCCCGTGGTGCCGGAGGTGTAGAGGACGACGGCGGTGTCCTCCGGGTCCCGCTCGCCGCTGACGGCAGCGGCCCCGTCCAGCATCCGCGACAACCGCCGCGGTTCCACGGCCACATGGCGGGTTCCCGAGCGCCGGGCCCCCTGCGCGGCCTCGTCCCCGGCGGCGTGCCAGGCCAGCAGCAGGGCCGCCCCGCAGTCCGTCAGGCAGTGCTCCACCTCTCGCGCCCTGAGCAGCGGGTTCAGCGGTACGACGATGCCGCCCGCGCGCAGGATCCCGTAGTAGAGCACCGCGAACACCGGTGTGTTGGGCAGCAGCAGAGCCACCCGGTCACCGGGCCGCACACCCCACTCGCGCAGCAGCCCGGCCGCGCGCCGGCTCGACGCGTCCAGCTCGGCGTAGGTCAGCCGCTCGTCGCCCAGCCGGACGGCGGTCCGCTCCGGAGAGGCGGCGGCGGTCCGGTCCAGCAGGCCGTGCAGTGCGGAACTCATCCTTCGTGCTCCTTCCTTTCGCCTGCCCGGACAGGCGGAGTCGACCGGACAGGGGAAGACCCGGCGGTCAGCCCGGAGGCCCACGCCCCGAGGCGCGCCACCAGCCCCCGGTTGTGCCGGATCCAGCGGAAGTGGTCCAGCTCCCGTCCGCCCGCGTCCCCGCGGGCGTACGTCCAGCGCTCCACCCGCGCGGACCGGAGCTTGCCGCACAGGTGGTCCACGGCCCGGGGCGGGGCCAGCGGGTCGTGCTCGACGTCCACCGCGAGGACCGGGACGTCCAGCGACCGCAGCGCCGACTCGTAGTCGTGGTGCGCCCCCGGGACGGCGTACCGCCCCGTGCGCATCTGCCGCGCCCAGTCCCGCATCAGCCGGGCCGACTCACGCCCCCCGAAACCCAGCCGCGCCCCCGGCCAGTAGCCCAGCAGTCCCGCGCCCGCCACGCTCAGGTGGCTGCGCGCCAGCCACCGCGGCCCGTGGGACCCCAGCGTCCGGTACCAGGCCGACCCCGCCGCCACCAGCGCGACCCCCGCCACCCGGGGCCGGAACACCGCGCAGTGGACCAGCCCGAGCTGCCCGCCCAGACTGTGCCCGAGCAGCAGCCGCGGCGCGTCCGGGAACGCCCGCTCCACCGCGTCCAGCACGGCCCCGATGTCGTGCTCGACGATCTCCCGGTAGCCGAACCGCACCCCGCGCGCCGGCACCGGCACGCTCTCCCCGTGGCCGCGCAGGTCCGTCGTCACCACGCTCAGTCCCTGTCCGTGCAAGGCCCGCACCAGCGGCGTGTAGTGCCGTGCGGCCGTGCCCATCGCGGGCAGTACCACCACGACCGGAGCCTCCGGCTCCGGCCGCGCCTCCGCCCGTACAGTCAGCCGCGCCCCGTCCGGGGCGGTCACCTCCGCGAGGCGCGGGAACGGGGGCCGTCTCACGCGGCCTCCCGCCCGCCCCCGGGCCGGGCTCCCGGCCGCCAGCCGATCACCCCGGCACCCCAGGTGATCCCCGCCCCGAAGGCGGCCATCCCCAGCAGCGCCGACGACCCCAGCCGTCCCTCCTCGCACGCCTGCGTGAGCGCGATCGGAATGGAGGCGGACGAGGTGTTGGCCACCCGCTCCACGTTCATGAACAGCCGCTCGGGCGGCACCCCGAGTTCCTTGCCGACCGCCCGCACGATCCGGGCGTTCGCCTGATGCGCCACGAACAAGTCGACGTCGTCCGGCGTGAGTTCCCGCAGGGACAGGACCCGCCGGGTCGCGTCGCTCATCTTCTCCACCGCGTGCGCGAAGATCTCCGGCCCGTCCATCCGCAGCTTCCGGTCGTACCGGTCGGCGTACAGGAAGGGGATCTGCCCGCCGTCCGAAGCGAGGTGGAACGCGGGAGCAGGCCCGGCCTTCCCGGGCACGGCCTCCGGCACCTCCGACACGACCACCGCTCCCGCCCCGTCGCCCAGCAGCACCGCCGTCGACCGGTCCGCGCGGTCCGTGATCCGGGTGAGCGCCTCCGCCCCGCAGACCAGGACCGTCTCCGCCCGCCCCGACTCGACGAGCCCGCACGCGTGGTCCAGCGCGTACACGAACCCGGCACAGGCGGCGTGCAGATCGAACGCGGCGGCCCGGGGCGTCCCCAGCCGCGCCGCCACCTCCACGGCCAGCCCGGGCGTGACCCGGTCCGGCGTCGTGGTGGCGACGACCACGTGCCGCACCTCGGCGGGGGAGCGCCCCGCCATGCGCAGCGCGTCCCCGGCGGCGGACAGTGCCAGGTCCGCGAGGTGCCCGTTCTCGGGGAGGAAACGGCGCTCCCGGATCCCGGTCCGTTTGACGATCCACCCGTCCGACGAGCCGATGTCGCGGAAGTGGCTGTTCGGCACGGTCCGCTCGGGCAGGGCGGCACCGGTGCCGACGATGACGGCCGTCATGATCAGCTCTCCTCCAGAGTTCGCGCGCCCATGCGCACCGCGTGCATTCCGCCGTCGGCGTGCACGATCTCACCCGTCACGGCGGCGGACAGATCCGACAGCAGGAACAGCACGGGGCCGACCGGCCGGGCCGTGTCCGCCCGGTCCCAGCCCAGCGGCGCGTCCCGCTCCCACCGGCCCGCGATCGCGTCGAAGGTGCTGATCGCGCGCCCGGCCACGGTCTCCACGGGACCGGCCGCGACCAGGTTCACCCGGATCCCCGCACCCCCCACGTACAGCGCGAGATAGCGGCACACCGCGCCCAGCGCCGCCTTGCTCACGCCCATCCAGTCGTAGCCGGGCCATGCCCCCGACGCGTCGAAGTCCAGCCCCACCACGCTCCCGCCACCGTTCCCGCGTGCCCCGCTCAGCAGCGGGACCAGTGCGGCCGTCAGCGACTGCAGGGAGAAAGCGGCCGTGTGGAAGGCCCCGGCCGCGTCCTCGGCCGAAGCCGTCAGGAAGTTGCCGCTCAACGCGGACCGCGGAGCGGCGGCCACGGCGTGCAGCACCCCGTCGAGGGAGCCCCACCGCCGCCCCAGCTCCTCAGCCACCCGCGGCGGATCCTCCGGCCGGGTCACATCCAGCTCCAGGACCTCCGCCGGATACGGCAGTCCCGACGCGGCGGCCTCCGTGATGCGCCGGGTCCGCCCGAAGCCGGTCAACACCACGTCCGCGCCCGCCTCCTGGAGCGCCCTGGCGGTGTGCCAGGCGATGGAGTCGTCGTTGAGCACCCCGGTCACCAGATACCGGCGCCCCTCGAACCCGAGCAGCATCAGCCAAGCCCCTTCAGTAGCAGCGCCGCGTTGTGCCCCCCGAACCCGAACGACGTCGACAGCCCGAGCCGTACGACTCCGCCGCGCATCGCCCGGGCTCCGGACCGCACCAGATCCACCCCGCCCAGCCCCGGATCAGGCACCCCGAGTCCCACTGTCGGCGGCGCCGTCCCGTGGCGCAGAGCCAGCAGCGTCACGATCGCCTCCACCGCCCCCGCGGCCCCGAAGAGGTGGCCCAGCGCCCCCTTGCTCGACGACACGGGCGTCCCCGCCAGCACGCCCTCGCCCAGCGCCGCGCGCAGGGCCGCGCACTCCAGCCGGTCGCCCCGCGCCGTACCGGTCCCGTGCGCGTTGATGTACGCCAGCTCCCGGGGCGCGGCTCCGGCCCGGCGCAGCGCCAGCGTCACCGCCCGGCCCGCCGCCTCCGCGCCCGGGGCGGGCGCGGTGATGTGGTGCGCGTCCGCGGTGGCTCCGTACCCCAGGACACCGCCCAGCACCTCGGCCCCGCGCCGGGCCGCGCCCTCCGGGCGTTCCAGGACCAGGACCCCGGCGCCCTCCCCGATGACGAAGCCGTCCCGGTCCCGGTCGAACGGCCGTGACGTCCCGGTGGGGGAGAGGGCCCCTGCCGTGCCGAACGCGCTCGCGACCAGGTCCGAGGTGGACGCCTCCGCGCCGCCCACCACCACCGCGTCCGCCTCGCCCGCCGCCAGCAGCCGCAGTCCCGCGCCGACCGCCTGCGCGCCGCTGCTGCACGCGGAGGCCACACACAGTGCCTCGCCCTCGAATCCGTACAGGATCGACAGCTGGGAGGCCGCCGCGTTGGCCATCATCTGCGGGACCATCAGCGGGGACACGTGCTCGGCGCCCTCGTGGGCGAACACCGCGCTCCCCGCCTCGAAGCTGGCGGTGCCGCCGAGCCCGCAGCCGATGACACAGGCGATCCGGTGCGGCGGGTAGGGCGGCGCGTCGGCCCGCCACCCCGCCTGGGCCAGTGCCTCGGCCGCCGCGACCAGCGCGAGCTGGGTGAACCGGTCGGTCCTGCGCATCAGCTGCCGGGAGAGATGTGCGTCGGCGCGGAAGTCCGCACACCGCCCGAAGCCGTCCTCGCCGATGCCCCGGGCGCCCGCGACGGACCGCTCGTACAGCACGCCCGCGCCGACCCCGAGCGGCGTCACGGCGCCGACTCCGGTGACGGCCGCGCCCCCGCCGTACCCCGGACCCTCCGGGCCGCTAGGCAAGTCCGGCCTTCTCGTGGCACAGCGCGAGGATCTGCCCGACGGTCTCCAGGCCGTCGAAGTCCTTGATCCGTACGGGGATTCCCAGGTCCTTCCTCACGGCCTGGGCGAGCTCGACCATGTCGAGGGAGTCGATCTCCAGGTCGTCGAGGGCCGCCTCCGGCACGACGTCGGACGTCTCGACGCCCAGTTCCACCAGTGCCTCGGTGAGGAACTTCTCGATCGTGGCGCGGTCGAGGGTGCTGCTCATACTCCGGTCTCCTCTGTGGGCTCGGGCTGCTGTGCTCAGGCGGCGGTCCGGGTGGCGTGGTAGGGCGACCAGTGCCACTGGCGCCAGTAGCTCTCCGCGAGGTCCACCCACTCCTCCAGCCGTTCCGCGCTGTCCAGGAAGCGGTGTGCGCTGACCACCAGCCAGCTGTACACGGCCTGACTGTCCCGGCAGCCGCCGCAGTCGCCGGAGGTGCAGCAGAACTGCAGGGACTCGAAGTCCGCGCCCCACGCGGCGAACCCGGGGATCACCGGGTTGCCGTTCAGCACCCGCTCCTCGTGCGCGGGATGGTCCACACTGAGACTGGGGCACACGTCGTACCCGAAACGCGCGCCCCAGTGGGAGGCGCCCGTGACGAGCGCCCGGATGAAGTACGGGTGGCTCACCACCGCCTCCGGGTAGCGCTCCCTGACGCGCAGCGCCTCCTCCAGCACCCGCCGCTCGTTCTCGATCCGGATCGGGGTGTCGGTGCCGTGCTCGCTGTAGAAGTTGAAGGTGACGATGTTGCCGTTCTCCGCGATCTTCCGCACGGTCGGCTCCAGGTACGGCAGTCCGTCCTCGGACAGCGCGAAGATGAACAGCACCCGGGGATCGTCCCGGTAGTGTCCGAGCGCCGTGTCGAACAGGCCTGTGAACTTGGACCCGTTGACGCGGATCGCCCGCAGGTCGTCGTCCAGTGGTCCGCCGCCGAAGATGCTGACGGCGACGGCGATGTGCTCGAAGCCCTGCCTGGGCATCGGGCGCAGCCCGTTGGTGGAGATCGTGATGTACGGCAGTTCCTCCACGAACACCTCGACCCGGCGCGGCACCAGCGTCGGCTCGCCGCCGATCAGCGTGGCCTGGTTGACACCGTCGTCCTTGAGGCGGCGGGCGAACGCCCGGATCCTGTCGAGGTCGGACACCTCGCGCACAGCGGTGTCGAAGCCGCCCTCGAAGTACCAGCAGCCCTTGCAGCGGATGTTGCAGGTGTTGGTCAGATGGACCTCGCACGAGCGGACGGCCCGGCCGAGCCGCCGTAATCGGTGCAGCCGGTCGGCCAGGCCGGGGCGTTCGGCGAGCAGCGCGGCGGTGCGCTCCTTCGCCTCGCGCCGGCTGAGGGGGCGGGGGGTGATGCCGACCGTTGTGGCCATCGGGCGGGACTCCTCGGTGTCACTGCCGGGAACTCACTGCTGGGTCTCACTGCTGGTCTCGACTGCCGTGCGGAGAGAAGAAGCCGCCTAGGCGGGGACGGTCAGCCCCAGGTTCTCGATCCTCGGGGTGACCTTGGTGCGCCACACGTCCAGCGCCTGCCCGTTGGTCGTCTGCCGCAGCCCGTACCGGACGGCGAGCCGCGACCGCTCGGAGCGCGGACTGCCGAAGATCCGCACGAAGCCGGGCCAGAGCCGGTCCAGGGCGGCCTGCAGCGCCTCACGCCCCTCGCCGGTCCCGGCCAGGTTCCGGCAGACCCGGGCGCCGTGCGCGATATGGATCTTCTCGTCGAGGATGATCGTGCGCACCGCCTCCGCCCAGGGCCTGTAACTGCTCTGTGCGAACTCGGAGATCATCACCATCGCGGTCTCCTCCCCGATGTACGAGAAGATCCCGCGCTCCGCCCAGGTCGTGCAGGTATGGAACTCGTGGCCGGTGAACAGCCCGCGCTCCGCCAGTGTCTGCTTCTCCATGGAGGAGGTGTCGACACCGATATCGGCCAGCACCCGCTTTCCGATCTTGTAGTGGTCGTACTCCTCGACAGCCCGCTCGGCGCACACCTGCCGCTCCTCGGCGTTCGGGGCGAGCGGCAGGAACACCTGAATGTAGTCGTCACCACCGGAGAGTTCACCCTCCGTGTTGACGATCATTCCCCGGACGGCGATCTCCTGGTAATCGTCGGGCATCGCCAGGAACTCGTCGGGAGTGCGGACGACGACGAACTCGTCATCAGGAATGGAGGAAAAGCCGTGAGAGGAAGGGCTATTGGCCATGAGCCGCACGGTATCCAGGGCGGCGCCCCCGTTCAATGGAGGCCATTGTCCGGAATGGCTTGTTCTCCCATGCCGGGGGCAACGGCCACGGGTTTCCGCACCGTCCCCCATTCGACTTTTCAGACAGGGAGCCGGAGGTTCCGGCGAGCGCGTTTCCGGTCCCGGGACACTGCCGGACCAGGCGCGGCCGCGTCTGCTCCGGCACCCGGCCGGTAATGGAAGCCGGAGCATCGCACTGGCCGGAACCGCGTGGCCCGGCATTGTGGCGAGAACTGCCCACCGGCGGCTTCGGGGCACGTGCGGAGCGGTGCGGAGGGGTCAATCCACCGATCTGGACAGCGTCTTGAATCTCTATATGCTGGCGAGCATGCGTCCTCCGGTGCCCGCAGCCCCCGTTCCCGCGACCGCCGCCCGCCTCGCCGGCGTCGCCTCCTCGCCCGTACGGGAGATCCTGGCGCTTACCGAGCGCCCCGAAGTGATCTCCTTCGCGGGCGGCCTGCCCGCCCCGGAGCTCTTCGACACCGAGGGCGTCAGGGCCGCCTACGACAGCGTGCTCGCGGAGGGCGCGGAACAGGCCCTCCAGTACTCCACCACCGAGGGCAGCATCGAGCTGCGGACCGCGATCGCCGCCCGCCTCACCGCACGCGGCCTGGCCACGGGCGCCGAGGACCTGCTGATCACCACCGGCTCGCAGCAGGCCCTCACGCTCGTGACCACCGCCCTCATCGAACCCGGTGACGTCGTCCTCGTCGAGGACCCCTGCTACCTGGCCGCACTCCAGACCTTCGGGTTCGCGGGCGCCCGGGTCGTCGCGGTGCCGACCGACGACGACGGGATCATCCCCGAGGCCCTGGAGGAGATCGCCGCCCGCGAGCCGGTCAAGCTGCTCTACCTCGTCCCCACCTTCCAGAACCCCACAGGCCGGACCCTCCCCCTGGCACGCCGGACAGCCGTCGCGGAGGCGGCGGCACGGCACGGTTTCTGGCTCGTCGAGGACGACCCGTACGGAGAGCTGCGCTACGACGGCGACCGCGTCCCGTGGATCGCCTCCGCCCGGATCGCCGCCGACCGGACCGTCCTGCTCGGCTCCTTCTCCAAGATCATGGCGCCGGGCATGCGGCTCGGCTACCTGCGCGCCCCGGCCGGGCTGCGCCGCCCGTGCGTCATCGCCAAGCAGGCGGCCGACCTGCACACCTCGACCGTGGACCAGGCCGCCGCTGCCCGCTACCTGCGCGACAACGACCTTGACGCACATGTGGCGATGATGTGCGGCGCCTACAAGCAGCGCCGGGACGCCCTCCTGGCAGGTCTGGCCGCCGCGCTGCCTGTCGGCAGCGACTGGAACCGGCCGGAGGGCGGCATGTTCGTCTGGGTGAGCCTGCCCGAGGGACACGACGCCACTGAGCTGCTCAAGTCCGCCGTCGCACACGAGGTGGCGTACGTGCCCGGCGCCCCGTTCTTCGTGGGCACCCCCGACCCGGGGGCCCTGCGCCTGTCCTTCACCACCCACGCGCCGGACGAGATCCGCGAGGGGCTGCACCGCCTGGCCCGCGCGCTCGCGTAGGCCCTCACGGAAAGGACGGGCATGCTGCCCGAGCCGACCGCGCTGGTGGACGGCACCATGACGCCGGACGCCCTGAACGAGCTGATCGACCGCCAGTTCCCCGACTACGGAGCCTGCCGGGTGACCGGGACCGACGGCACACTGCTGGTCATGGAGGCCGACGGGGCGCGGCTGCGCACCCGGCCGGGCGGCACCATCGCGGGCCCCGAGCAGGCCGCCCTCGTAGACCTGGCCGCGTTCCTCCTGGTCAACGCGCGGCTCGGCCGTCCCACCCCGATGGCGCTCACGACCTCGCTGCAGATCAGCTATCTGAACCGGCCCCGGCCCGGTCTGCTGCGCACCCATGCACGGATGGCGAAGTTCGGGCGACGGCTGTGCGTGGTGCTGGCGGAGCTGCGGGACGCGGCGGACACACCGGCCGCCTCCGCGACGGTGACGTACTCGATCCCCCCGGCGGGCCCGGACCTGGAGGCCCGGTACGTGGCGTCCTGACGGGCTGAGAGGCTCCGTCGTGCGGGGGCCGCGGCGGGCCGGATGGCGGACGCCAGGGTTTGGCCGGGCGCGGGACGGGCTACAGAGGTGGGGCCGTGACCTGCCGTGACCGGCACCCAGCCCCCGGAGACGACCACCCATGCTCCCAGCGGACCAAGCCGCCCCGCACCGGCCGCCGGCGCCGGGAGAGCCGCCTTCCGGCCTCGCACTCGGCAGCAGGATCAGAACGTATGTGACCACGACCGATCACAAGACGATCGGCAACATGTATCTGGCCACGGCGTTCGGGTTCTTCCTCGCCGCCGGGCTGATGGCGTTGCTGATGCGGGCCGAGCTGGCCCGCCCGGGCCTCCAGCTGATGAGCGCCTACCAGTACAACCAGCTCTTCACCGTCCACGGCACGGTGATGATGCTGCTCTTCGCGACGCCCACCTTCGCGGGGTTCGCGAACGTCGTCATGCCGCTCCAGATCGGGGCACCCGATGTGGCGTTCCCTCGTCTGAACGCGCTCACCTACTGGTTGTTCCTGTTCGGCGGGCTCACCGTGATGTCCGGGTTCCTGCTGCCCGACGGGGCGGCCTCGTTCGGGTGGTTCGCGTACGCCCCGCTGAACAGTGCCGTCTACTCACCCGGGCCGGGCGGTGACCTGTGGACCATGGGGCTCGCGGTGGCGGGGCTCAGCACCACGCTCGGCGCGGTCAACTTCGTCGCCACCATCGTCTGCCTGAGGGCGCCCGGTATGACGATGTTCCGGATGCCGATCTTCACCTGGAACATCCTCTTCACCTCGATCCTCGCCCTGCTGGCCTTCCCGGTGCTGACCGCCGCGCTGCTCGCCCTGGAGTCCGACCGCAAGTTCGGATCCCACATCTTCGACCCGGCGAACGGCGGGGCACTGCTCTGGCAGCACCTCTTCTGGTTCTTCGGCCATCCCGAGGTGTATATCGTCGCACTGCCGTTCTTCGGGGTGGTCACCGAGATCATCGCGGTGTTCAGCCGCAGACCTGTCTTCGGTTATCTGGGCATGGTCGGCGCGACCATCGCCATCACCATGCTGTCGGCGGCCGTGTGGGCCCACCACATGTTCGCGACGGGAGCCGTCCTGCTTCCGTTCTTCTCCTTCATGTCCTTCCTGATCGCCGTGCCGACCGGTGTGAAGTTCTTCAACTGGATCGGCACGATGTGGCGCGGCTCCCTCTCCTTCGAGACCCCCATGCTGTGGGCGACCGGATTCCTCGTCACGTTCCTGCTCGGCGGGCTCAGCGGGGTGCTGATCGCCTCACCGCCGCTGGACTTCCACCTCACCGACTCGTACTTCATCGTCGCCCATCTGCACTATGTGCTGTTCGGCACGATCGTCTTCGCGACGTTCGCCGGATTCTATTTTTGGTGGCCCAAGATGACCGGAAAGCGCCTCGACGAACGCCTGGGAAAGATCCATTTCTGGACTCTGTTCGTCGGCTTCCAGACCACCTTCCTCGTCCACCACTGGCTGGGCGAGAGGGGCATGCCGCGCCGCTACGCCGACTATCTCGCGGCCGACGGCTTCACCGTCCTCAACACGGTTTCGACCATCGGCGCGTTCCTGCTCGGTCTGTCCACGCTGCCGTTCCTGTACAACGTCTGGCGGACCGCCGTCCACGGGCGGCGCGTCGGGACCGACGACCCGTGGGGCTACGGCCGTTCCCTGGAGTGGGCCACCACCTGCCCGCCGCCGCGGCACAACTTCCACGCGCTGCCCCGGGTACGGTCCGACTCGCCCGCCTTCGACCTGAACCACCCGGAGGTCACCCGCCCCGGCCCCCTGCCCCCGCCGCCGACGGAACCCCGTCCCCTGGAAGGGCGGGGCGTATGAAGACCGAGGCGTACCTCTTCGCGGGCGTCGCTCTGTTCTTCCTGGTCACGGACATCGCCTACATCGTCTTCGCCCGCGAACCCGCCGGGACGGCGGCCCTCACCGTGGCGTCCGGCATGTCGGCGCTCATCTCCTTCTTCTGCGCGATGACCTACCGGCGCAAGGGCCGCCGCCCGGAGGACCGCAAGGACGGCGAGGTGTACGAGCGGGGCGGTCCGCTCGGCCACTTCCCGCCCGTGGCCGCGACTCCCGTCCTCACGGCCTCCGGCGTCGCCCTCATGGGCGTCGGGATCGTCTTCGGCCTGTGGCTGTTCCTGATCGGCCTGGGCCTGACGGCGGGCGGGGTGTTCGGGATGGTGTTCCCGCACGCGCGGCGGGAGCAGTCGATCGCGGATCGCTTCCCCTCGGGCAGCGGCACCGAGGGGGCGGAACAGGCTCGTCCGCGGTAGGGGAGGATCCGCGCGGCCGCGACGACGGCGGAGCCGCCCCGTTCCGGCGGGGATCAGGGGTTTAACCTCCCTGTTTCGCTTCGCGTGGCTTTGCTGGTCGGATCAGGGTGAAGCGGTGGTTTCGGTCGTTCGTGGCTGTGTGGGCATGGCCGGGGCTCGATGCGTGGGTCGGGTTCTCCGGGGTTCCTCGGGGCGTGGGTGGTCAGGGGCGGTGCCGTGGATCAGGTGGCCGGCCGTGGAAGGGCTGTGAGGCGGGCGAATGCGCTGGTCAGCTCGTTTCGCCAGGGCCAGGTCGCGGAGATCCGCAGGTGCAGACGGCGACCGCCTCGGGTGATGCGTGCAGCAGCCGGTAGCGGAGCTTCTTAGGTTCGGCGGTGGCCAGTTCGCCTTCCAGCAGCAGAGCGCGCATCCAGGCGAGCAGGTCGAGGGCGGTCAGGGACAACTCCAGCCACGCTTGATTGATGGCGAAGTGCCGCGAGGGGAAGCGACCGAAACCGGTGGTCTTGCCGCAGCGGATGCGGTCCTCGACGCTGGAAGTCCGCCCGGTGGCGGACTTCCAGGTGCTGCAATGAGCCTTCGCCGTAGGGGGTGTCGGTGAGGAAGACCTGGTGGCGCGTGCCCTCGTCGAGGTCGAACAGGGACAGCTGGGCGCCGGGGTGCGAGCGCTCACGCCGCACGACGATTCGTGTGCCTTCGGGATAGCCGTCCTGGTCCACCATGCCGGTCAGCTCGGCGACCTCCGCTGCGGTGCGCAGGAAGCCGTCCTGCTCAGGTCCGGAATGCCAGACGTGTTCGGGCAGGCGCGGATCGCGCGGCGGGCCGGTTCGGTGACGGGGTGTCCGACCGAGAAGAACGTGTGGATGCCGCGCGAGCGCAGGGCCCGGATGTGAGCGAGGAAGGCTTTGGTTCCTCCGGCGCTGTCGGTGCGGATGAGGATGGGAGTGCCGTGCGGTTGGCGTCGGGGATCTGGGCCAGGGCCGCATCGAGGACGGCGATGTGGTCGGCGGCGGTGTCGCCCCCGGCGTTGCCGGGCCGCAGCACTCCGGCCAGGGCTTCGCCGGGTGTTGTCCACGAAGCAGAGCAGCGGGTGGTAGCCGAAGCCGCGCTTGTAGGTGGCCGCGGCCTGCTCCTTCTCGGAGTGGCAGGTGACGAGTGTGGCGTCGATGTTTCCAGGACCAGGCCCGCAAGGTCGCGTCCGCCCGCGCGGGCTACGGGCATCCCGGGGCCGGTGTCGGTGGCCTGCATCCAGGCGATTTCGCGGGCGGTGGCCCTGGCCGAGCGCAGGCGGGCGAGTGCAGCCGAGTCGATGCCGGCCAGCAGGCGCCAGGCGGTCGGGGTGGAGGCGACAGGGCCGAACACCTCCGCCTGGTCGCGCAGCAGGGCCAGGTCCGCTATCGCCTCGCCGCCGTCGGCAAGCATGACCGCGTGATCAACCCCGATCCTGCCTCCGCCCCGCCCTCACTCGCCGCGTACTGGGACGCCAACAGGACCGCGCGGGTAGCCGGGCCACGCCCCCGCCAGGACGGATAGAGGCCGTAGGCGACATTCACTTGGCCGGGTGCCAGACCTTCTCCTGCGAACCGCGAGTCGATCGTGCCCGCGAGCACCTTGTCGGCACCCATCCGGATGCCGAACGCGTGGAGTGGCCCGGCGGTGTCCCACTGCTCCCGGCAGTGCCGGAAGTACGCTTCGGTGCCCTCCCACTTGCCGGGACCGCCGTTGAGCCAACGAACGAGCAGCTCGTCCTCCCCCGCGAGGTGCGCCTCCACATCGTCCAGGCGCAGGGGGGGGGGGACAGAGTGATGATCCCGTCGGACAGCTTCACTTCATGCATCCGGTGGTTTTTGACGCCAGAGCCGTGCCGCGCCATCGGATTCTGCGCGGCATCACGCGGAGTTCCCGGGCCGCAGGAGATGATCTCCGTGTGGCTGGCGTGATCGCGGCGTCGGAGCCGTCCTAATTCCTTGGTAACGGGCCGTGGACGCCATGGGGTGTCACCAGTCCGTTCGAGCGCCGGGGGTCGATGCCCTTCGCTCATCCCGGCCTTCCACAGTGCAGGTGGTGGCAGCCTCGTGGGCACCGAACGTACGCCTGGAGCCGTCTGGGCACTCGATCCCTTTGTCCAGAGCGGCGGCGCTCGGTGTCTTCGAGGTCGCCACCACCGTCAACACTGGCTGCTTGATCACTCGTTGGTGTTGGTGGTGCGAGCCCGCCGCACGGTGACCTCCTGATACTCCAGAGCCGTCAGAGCTCCCGAGGAGACCGGGGCCCGTGGGGTGCGCTGGTGCCACGAACGGCTAGTGAGGTGGCGGACCGACCGGATGGTCGAGTCCTGGAATTAGGTCGCTGCGTGGCCCCCATGTGCTCGCAACCAGCGCAAACACCGCGCCTCTGGGGAGGAAATGTTGATCTACTGCGGCATCGACTGGGCCGAGAGGACACACGACGTCGCCTTGGTCGACGACACCGGCCAGCTGCTTGCGAAGCGACACATCACCGACGACGCGGCCGGCTACAGGAGCCTGATGGACCTGCTCGCCGAGTACGGCGACACGGAGGAGACCCCGATCCCGGTCGCGATCGAGACCTCCCGCGGTCTGCTGGTCGCGGTGCTGCGGGCAGGCAAGCGGAAGGTGTTCGTGATCAACCCGATGGCTGCCGCCCGCTACCGCGACCGGCACGCGGTCTCCCGCAAGAAGTCCGACCCCGGCGACGCCCTGGTCCTGGCGAACATCCTGCGCACGGATATGCATGCCCACCGGCCGCTGCCGAACGACAGCGACCTGGCCCGCGCCATCGCCGTACTGGCCCGCGCTCAGCAGGACGCGGTCTGGAACCGGCAGCAGGTTGCCAACCAGCTCCGCTCGCCGCTGCGCACTACCCCGCCGCTCTGGAGGCCTTCGCCAAGTGGGACAACGGCTTGTGCCGACCGGAGGCCCGCGAGCCTGACTCGCACCCAGATCACGGCGGCTCTCAAGCGTGCGGGCCGCAAGCGCGGCATCGGGTCGGACGTCGAGCGGCTGCGCGAGGCATTCCGCACTGACTGGGCCCGTCAGCCCGAGCTTGTCGAGGACGCGCTCGGCAAGCAGATGCTCGCTCTACTCGGACAGCTCACGGCCGCCTGCACCGCCGCCGACGACCTCGCCCAGGCCGTCGAGGAGGCGCTCCCGCGGCACCCGGACTCCGAAATCATCCTCAGCTTCCCCGGCCTCGGTATCCAGCTTGCCGCCCGGGTGCTGGCCGAAATCGGAGACGACCGCACCCGCTTCGCGGACGCCCGCGGCCTGAAGGCCTACGCGGGCGCCTCACCCGTCACCCGAGCCTCCGGCAAGAAGTCCAACATCACCAGACGATGGGTGAAGAACAACCGGCTCAACCACGCCGGCTACCTCTGGGCGTTCTCAGCGATCACCGCCTCGCCCGGCGCCAAAGCCCACTACCGGCGGCGACGTGACGACCACGGAGACTGGCACGCCGCTGGACAGCGCAATCTGTTCAACCGGATGCTGGGCCAGCTCCACCACTGCCTCAAGAACCGCCAGCTGTTCGATGAGCACACCGCGTTCCCGACGCCGCAAGCCCCAGCACCGGCGGTGGCGTAGGTGATCCCGCTCACGACTCACCGCCCCCCCCGGAGGTCGCTCCGCAACGTGCTTGAATCACCGGATGATCGACTGGTCCATACTCCACGACGCCTACGGCCCGGCACACGCGATCCCCGGGCTGCTGGACCGAGCCATCGGTCGTGACCAGGAGGCCATCGACTGGCTTTGGGGGCGCTTGTGCCACCAGGGGACGATCACCCCGGCAAGCATCGCCGCACTGCCGCAGCTGGCGGACATCGCGAAGACCGAGGACGCCGGGGACTGGGCGCTCGATCTGGCCGGAGCCATAGCGGGTGGCCTCCTCCAACCTCACGGCGCCGACGAAGAAGTCGCCCGCTGTGCGGCGACCTTGGCCGAGCTTCGCGCCATGGCTACCGCCCGGCTGCGGTCTGGCCTGGACGGGAAAATCTACCTGAGCCGGCTGCGGGCCATACTCGCGTTCGACGGCCAGCCCCTATGGTTCCAGGCCCTGGACGACTTCACCGATTCCTTCGTCACTGTCGCTTGTCCGCACTGCGACGCACCGGTGACGATCGCGGTCGGCGACTACGGCTGCTACTCCTCGATCCGGGACTGGAATCTGGGGGATGTCCACCAGGTCCCGCTCCGGCCGGCCGTCCCGCACGAGCTGACCGGCACCGGGAGGATGTTGCACGAGTCGGCCGTACGGGATGGCCAGCAACGGCTCGCCTGGGGCCTGACGCACCTGTTCGGCCAGGCGGAATGCCCAGGATGCGGGAGCGTCTTCGGCATCGCCGACGAGTACGCGGCCGCCAATGCACCCGCCCCATGGGACTTCGCCCGAGGCCACATCAAGGACGCTCTCTGATGACCACCGGCACGGCCCTCGAAATCGAACAGTGAGCTCGTGCCCGCTGTCCCGACTTGACGGCTTGGCGCCGTGAGGTGTCTGGATGGCCCCGTTCACCGGGCTGAGCCCGCGTGCCTTCGGGAAGCTGGTGGCGGTTCTGCGTCGTGAGGGTGCGGACGCGGTCCGCAAGAGCCGGCCGTGGAGCCTTCCGTTGGAGGACCGGGCGCTGCTGGTCGCGGCGTACTGGCGAACGGAAATTGACGTTGCGCCAGCTGGCTCCGCTGTTCGGGGTGCTGAAGTCTGCGACGGACCGGATCATCGACCACCTCGGGCCGATGCTCGCCCTCCAGCCCCGCAAGCGGTTCGCCAAGGACGCCGTGCTCATCGTGGACGGCACTTTGGTCCCCACCAGCGACCACACCATCGCCGAGCGGTCGAAGAACTACCGGTACTCCACCCACCACCAGGTCGTCATCGACGCCGACACCCGCCTGGTCGTCGTGGTCGGCCGGCCGCTCGCCGGAAACCGCAACGACTGCAAGGCGTGGAGGAGTCCGGCGCCAAGGCCGCCGTCGGCAAGACTCTCACGATCGCCGACGGCGGATACCCAGGCACCGGACTGGTCATCCCGCACCGCCGCGAGCGCGGCCAGACCGAACTCCCGGACTGGAGAGAAGAACACAACAAGTCCCACAAGCGGGTCCGCGCCCGCGTCGAGCACGTCTTCGCCCGCATGAAGACCTGGAAGATCCTCCGCGACTGCCGCCTGAAAGGCGACGGCGTCCACCATGCCATGCTCGGCATCGCCCGCATGCACAACCTCGCCTTCGCCGGATAGGCCGACGGGCGGTACGGCAGCCCACCATGCCCGAGGAGACGCAAAGATCATTTACGGGACAGACCTTTGGCGCTCCCAAACGGTCAGCTGGCGTCGCCGATCAGTTTCCAGGGCTCGTGGTCGGCGTCGGCTCCGGTGCCCGGGGGGCTGCCCTTCGTCTCCCACTTGGCCTTCCAGACCTTGCCGTTGTACTTGACCGTGGTCTGCTCGATCGGCTGGCTGGCCGGGGAGTAGATCTTGGTCGCGTCCCAGTTCGCGGCATGACAACCACCGGCCGGCGGGGTCGCCATACCGAGTCCCTTGAGGTTGTCGGTCGCCGGTGCGTACGCCGTACCGCCGATCGACAGACTCGTGTTCACCGGACCGGTGATCGGGAGGAAGTAGATGATCGGCAGGTCGAGCGACTTCCCGGCCGGGATGATCTGGCAGTAGTCCAGCGTCGTGCTGACCCGGTGGAACGTCGTACCGGGCGTCAGCTTCCACTGGCCACCTTGGGCACCGGTCTGCCAGTTGCCGTCCTTGACCAGCGGTGACGTCGAGGCTGGAATGTCGAACGACAGCTTCGTGTCCTTGCCACCGCCGAGCGTGCGCCCGGTGTTGTTGGTGATCCGGACGGTCGGCTGCAACGGCCACAGGTTTGCCGTGGCGGTCGGGTAGTTGACCATCTCGACGCTCAGGTTGGTGGTCACCGTCGGCGCGACACCACTGCTGCCGGTGCGCAGATTGTTGTCATAGGCGCCGATATTGCCGAGCTTCTCGTTCAGCCGGGTGGTCAGCGTGTACCCCATCCCGCACGGGGTGTCCGGCTGGACGTCCGCCGGGCAGGAATAGTCGCCGCCGAGCTCCCACATCATCACGCCGCCCGCACCGGTCGACTTGACCAGATCGGTGACCGCGTCGATGCCCTGCTCGTCCTCGGTCGACAGGAACACCTTCTTCTCGGCGTTCCACAGCCACGACGTCTTCGTGGTGTCGTCCCAGTGCCGGGTGTACTGGCCCGTGCGCCGGTCGGTGATGTCGGTCTCCGGCGTCAGCCCGACGCTGCGTGCGTAGACCGGTGTGATGTTCTTCTCCAGGTTCTTCGTGTGCCACAGCGGGTTCGTCCCGGAGCCGAGCTCGCTGCCGTTGTTGGTCTCGTCGTGCCAGATGTTGTCGATGCCGATGGCACCGTCACCACACGGCCGCTTGAGGCCCGTACCCGGCTCGCAGCCGCCCGGCTTCTGCGACGTGCCCCACAGACCGTTCGTACCGCCGGTGACATTCTGCCAGCCGCGCGTGTAATAGGGCACACCGATGTTGACGCGCCCAGCCTGCATCGCGCCCCGCATGTACGTCATCGCCCAGTGGGTGTTGAAGTACCCGATCTTCCCGTACTCCGGAGTGGCGTACTGATCGGCCAGTTCCGGGTCCTTGCCGTCGTCGAACAGCGCCGCGTTCGGACCCACGACGTCGTTCCAGGTGCCGTGGTAGTCGTAGGCCATCAGGTTGGTGAAGTCCTGGTAGTCCAGCGCGGTCTGGTTCGCCATCCCGCGGGCCAGGTAGCCGGAGGCCGTCGACGCCGAGGTGAGCAGGTAATACTTGTTGTCCGCGACCGAAGCCCGGTTCAGCGAGTCCCGCAGCGTCTTCATCAGCGCGTCGTACGTCGTGGGCAGACCCTTGCGACGCGGGTTCGACACCGCCCAGTCGGTCGGATTGCCGGTGTCCTCGAGGACCGTGGGGTACTCGAAGTCGATGTCGACACCGTCGAATCCGTAGGTCCGCAGGAAGTCCACGACCGAGCGCGAGAACGTGTCGATCCCGTCCTGGTTGACCGAGCCGTCGGCGTTGGTGGTCATTGCGTAGAAGCCGCCGGAACCGGCCCAGCCACCGACCGAGATCAGCGTCTTCACCCGCGGGTGCAGGCGTTTGTACTTCGTCATCTGGTTGAAGTGCCCCTTGTAGGGCAGCGAGGGATCCATCTCGGCGCCGACCTCGCCGGGCCACTCCTTCTGGGTGGCGTTCGAGTCGACCTTGATCTGGTTGTTCTCCACCGACGCGAACGCGTAGTTGAGGTGGGTCACCTTCGACCACGGGATGTTCTTCACCAGGTAGTGCGGCGTGCCGTCGGCGCCCGTGCGGCCACCGTTGAAGTAGCCCACGACCCGGCGGCCCCGGCCCTGGCCGAGCCATTCCCGGCCGTCACTCTGATAGACCTTGCAGTACGGCGTCGCCACGCCCGGCGTGGTCGCCAGACCGTCCGGCCGGCAGTCGCCTGACGCAGTCGGCCGCGGACCGCCGTCGTCGCCACCGGGGTGCGACTCCATCGGGTCACCGACACCACCGTTGACACCGAGATCACCGGCACCGCCGTCGCTGCGGCTGCCATCGCCGTAGCTCGGCACCAGCCAGCCCTCGATGTCACCGGCATCGCTCGCCATGGCCGCCATGACGGCGGTCTTCGCCGTCGTTGCCGTCGTACCGGAGCGGGTCAGGGCGAAGTCCTCGATCCCGTCGCCGTTCAGGTCGGCGAAGGTCCCGAAGGTGCCCTGGAACGGATCGTCGGCACGGACCACGCCCAGCGACTTCCAGCCAGCGGTGACGCTCCACGGAGCGCCGGTGTTCTGCCAGGCCCGCACCTCACCGGTGGTGTACTCGACCCGGACCGTGTCGGCCTTGCCGTCACCGGTGATGTCGGCGAAGGCGACCTGCGCGCCGCGCGCCTCACCCGGAGTGGCGAAACTCTCGACCTTGTCCCAGCCGCCCGGAGTCGGCATTCCCTTGCCCTTGTTCTGCCAGGCGGTCGGCAGGCCCATCCGGTCCAGCGTGATCAGGTCGTCGCGGCCGTCACCGTCGAGGTCGGTGAAGTACAGCTCCGGCTCGTAGCCGAGGTTGTTCGCGACGACCGTCGCGCTGTCCCAGCTGACCTTGTCGCCACTGCTGGTGTTCCGCGACATCCGCATCGCGGGGATTCCAGTCGGCGAGTCGGCTGTCGGCAGGATCCGGATGTAGTCGTCCTTGCCGTCATCGTCCAGGTCGGCGAAGTAGACCAGCGCCGGGTTGTTCCCGCGGTCGGCCGGGCTGATGTCGCCCAAGGAGACCGGGGCCTTGCGCGGGTCGTCGTTGCGCCAGCCGGTGACCTTGCCGTCCGTACCGACCACCGCGTAGTCGGCCTTGCCATCGCCGTCCAGGTCGGGGAACGCGATCTTCGAGCCGGTCGCGGCGGCGTCCCGGATCTTGCCGATCGGCTCCCAAACGTACGAGCGGCCGCTGATCATGCGCTGCAGGACCGCGATCCGAGCTCCTTCGGCGAAGGCGTCCGCGATCTTCTGGTAGCCGGCGTCGGTCGGGTAGATCTCGTTGGTGATGTCCTGCGGGGTGACCGAGCCCAGATCGACCAGCACCAGCCGTGCGCCGCCCTCGATCTTGGCGTAGGCCATCGTGCGGAGCGCGCTGTTGTAGGCGTCGATTCGTGCCTGGTACGTCGGGTTCGTCGACGGCGGCAGGGTCCCGAGCAGGACCGTGGTCGTCGGCGAGGCCCGGTAGATCTCGTCCAGGAAGCTCTGCATCTTCCCAGCCGTCGCCGTACCGTCGGCACCCCCGGCCAGATCGGCCGTGCCCGCGACCAGGGTCATCATGTTCGGTCGCAGCGTCTGCAGTGAGGGGATCGCCTCGGCCTTGATGTCGTCTATGCCCTTGCCGTCGAACCCCATGTGGTCGGGGTCGCCGCGCTTGCCGTTCTTCAGTTCACCGACGAAATCCGTGCGTTTGAAGAGGAGACCGGCCACCGTGCCACCGACCACCGCGATGGTGGTCAGGCCCTTCAGGATGCTGTGCAGGGGGTCCCGGAAGCCATCCTCGTGGGTGCTGTGCACACCGGCCGTGATCCCGTCGCCGGTGGGCATCACTCGGAGCTCGTCGATCGACGGGCTGGCGCCGGCCGCGTTGAGCTGGCCGGACTGGACCGGGCGGTGATCGGAATTGCCCTCGGACCGGACCGTGACCGTCAGGTCGTGGTCGAAGTGCGTGGTGACGAAGTAGTCCAGTTGACCACCGCTCTGGTGGGTCGCCGTACCCGGACTGTGGATCCGCATGGTCGGTGGGAAACTCGTCCGTTCGGCGAGGACATGCGGCTCGACGTTGAAGTCGCCACCGATCGTCGCGTGGTAGGTGACGCCACGCTGCCTCCCGAGGCTCTCGAGCTGGTCGTCAATGGCGTCCAGCATCGTCCCGGAGTCACCGCCACCGCCGGACAGGCCGTGCATGGTGAAGTACCACTCGTTGCCGAACCGCGCGCCGAGCGCGTTCCGGCCGGCGTCGACCGGGTTGCCGACGACGATCAGCTCGTCGGGCGCCTCGGTCAGGACGAGCGCGTTGTTGACCCGGCCGCCGATCCGGCGCGGGTTGGTCGCGTCGTCGGCGGACTGCAGGAAGTAGACCTCCCGGGTCGGGATGGCACTGCGGTAACCGCTGTCGACGGTCCAGGTCCGGTGCAGCACGGTGAACTGATGCGTGTTGCCCTGGCTGTCGGTCGTGGTGAAGGTCTGGTCAGGCTGTGCGACGCTGTTCTGAGGCGGCTGCGGGCCGACCTCCTGAAGCATCAGGATCGGAAACTGCAACGCCAGCCGCTGGACCGTGTTGGTCCACTTGCTGCCGTCCTGTGCCGAGTTTCCGGCCCCCTGCATGTTCCAGGTGACCAAGGGCGTGGTGGCCGCAGGGAAATCGGTGGCGGCGGCCGGAACGACAAGCGACGCTGCCAGCCCGGCCACCACCGCCACTGTGGATATTAAGCGGCGGAACAAGAGTTCCCCCCATTTCTCATGTCCAATAGATCGGGAACAACCGAATCGTTGGAAACCAGTTGGATTCAATCGTTCATGAGGCCCCGTCAGCTTACTGGCGGGGCCTTTGTGGTGAGCGGTGGTGATGATCTCAGAGTCGGGGCAGGTTGAGCGCCCGGCTTACATGCTGTTAACCTCGAAGTTTCGTGACGGCCCGCCGACCGGGCCGGTGGACCGTTTTCGTGCCGTGGGTTGAGGCTGGGGGCCCGAGTGTCGCCTCGGGGTGGCGCCGGGTTCCACTGCTCCGGGCCGGTGGTGCTGTCGTAGGGGCGGGGATTCCGCTGGTCAGCCAAGGTCGGGTAGTTGGGTGAGTCGGTCGAGGGTTTCGGTGATGTGACCGGTCCAGGGCCGGTGCCGGGCCGGGCGGAGGATGTGCCGACGGCCGGTGGTCACGAACTGTCCGGCCGCGGTGAACAGGCGGAGTCGTAGTCGGCGGGGTTCCCGGAGCCTGGCCTTGCCGGTCAGGGCGAGCATCGGCACCCAGGCCAGCGGGTCGAGGGCGATCTGCACGATCTCCAGCCAGATCCGGCGTGAGCCGGGCGCGGGTGCCGTCGGTCCAGAACACCTCGTCCGTGAACGGGTCGACGGAGGCCGTGACCTCGTCCCCCTCCCGCAGCGCCACGTTCACCGCCGTCAGCCCCGTGCGCGCCGCGTGGTTGAGCGTGCCGCACAGGGGGTCGACCAGCCGGCGGCGGTGTGCGGAGTCCGGACCGGCGCAGCCGCTCTCCTCACCCGCGACGGCGTCCTCGGGCCGCGCGCCGCGTAGCGCGTCGAGTACCGCCCGCTCCGACGCGATGTCCGCGGCCGTCGCGAAGTCGCCCGCCGCCTCCTCGTACCGCGCCGTCGACGCTCCGTACATGTCCCGTACGACGGCCGCGCGCGCCCGTGCCGCCGTGACGGCCACGCACGCGTCGGTCTCCCCGTTCGTGATCAGCATGCGCGCAGGACAGCCAGGCGGCGGCGGACCGCTCAGTCGCCTTCCCCCGCAGCGGCCCCGGCCCGCGCTCCGCTCCATGTCGGCTCCGTGAGCCTGCCGGTGACCTGGAGCCGCTCCTCGGTCGTGGCCGGCAACTCCACCCGCCCGCCGCAGTACCAGGCGCTCAGCCGCGCGCGCAGCCGCCGCGGCAGCGGGGCGTCCGCCCCGGGGCCGGGGAGCGGAGTCGCCATGTCCCGCACCAGCATCCGCCCGCGCCGCTCCGCGTCCACCGGCTCGTGCGGCTCGGCCATCCCCCCGTCCGGGTCCTGGACGACCGTCCCGGTCTCCTCACCGTCCGCCAGCAACCGCCGGTCGTGTGCCTGGAGCGCCAGGCACACCCGCTTCGTGACGAGGAACGCGACGACCGGGCCGACGACCAACAGCACCCGGAAGGTCCAGGTCAGGCTCTCCACCGACACCCGGAAGACCAGTGCCATCACATCGTTGCCCCCGGCCGCCAGCAGCACCGCGTACGCGACCACCCCGGCGACCCCCAGCCCCGTGCGGGTCGCGTGATCGCGCGGCCGGTCGCAGAGGTGGTGCTCCCGCAGCCCCTCGTCCCCGCCGGTCAGCCAGCGCTCCAGATGCGGGTAGAGGAACAGCCCCGTGAACAGCACACCCGGCAGCACCACCGCCGGAATCAGCACGTTCCACATGAAGGTGTGCCCCGCCACCACCGTCTCCCACGGCGGCATCAGCCGCAGGGCCCCCTCCAGGAACCCGACGTACCAGTCGGGCTGCACATCGGTGGAGATCTGGTCGGCCCGGTACGGTCCGAAGTTCCAGACCGGGTTGATCTGGGCGACCGCGCCCATCAGCGCCATGATCCCGAACACCATCAGCGACAGCCCCACGGTCTTCGCCGTGAACTGGGGGAACATCGGCATCCCGACCGCGTCGCGGTTGGACCGCCCCCGGCCCGGCCAGTGGGTGTGCTTCAGGTACACCACCAGCAGGATGTGCACGGTGATGATCGCGACCAGCAGCCCCGGCACGAACAGCACATGCACGATGTACAGCCGGGGCAGCAGCACCTCGCCGGGGAAGGGACCGCCCCAGACGAAGAAGCCCAGATACGTCCCCACGACCGGGATCGAGGTGAGGATCGTGTACGCGGTGCGCAGCCCCGTCCCGGACAGCAGGTCGTCCGGCAGGGAGTAGCCCGCGAACCCCTCCAGCATCGCGAGCATGAAGAGCGTCACCCCGAGCGTCCAGTTCAGTTCACGCGGACGGCGGAACGCCCCCGTGAAGAACACCCGCAGCAGATGCACGGCCAGCGCGGCCACGAAGACCAGCGCGGCCCAGTGGTGCATCTGCCGCATCAGCAGCCCGCCCCGCACATCGAAGCTGATGTCCAGCGTGGTGGCGTACGCCTGGGAGACCTGCACCCCCCGCAGCGGCCCGTACGAGCCGTCGTACTCGGTCAGGGCCATGCTCGGGTCGAAGAACAGGGTCAGATAGCTGCCGGTGACCAGCAGCACGACGAAGCTGTACAGGGCGAGTTCCCCCAGCAGGAACGACCAGTGGTCGGGGTACGCCTTCCGCAGCATCACCCGCGCCAGCTCGGAGACCGGTGCCCGGCGGTCCAGCGCCACGTATCCGGTGAATCCGGCGGTTCGCCCACGGCCCGGTCCGTGCCCCGGCCTCCGGCTCCGCAGCATGCGCCTCGCTCCCCTCGTGCCATTCGTCGGCCCACTATGCGGGTCGGAGCCGCGCACGGCCGCGCATTGGGCAGAACATGGGCAGGTCCGAAGATCACCGGGCCGGCAGGGAGGCCGATGTGACCCATGAGCCCGACCTTGTGCAGGAGCTGACCTCCGAACACGTACGGCTGCACGGGCTCCTCGACCGCGTGCGGGAGGCCGCACCGGGCAGCGAGGCCCGCGGGGAACGGGCGGACGAGACGGTGCGTCTCCTGACGGCCCACCTGGACCGGGAGCGGAGGGTGCTGGGCCCCGCCGCGCTGGACTGGCTCGCCGCCGACGGGGGCGTGTGGGCGGAGCGCCTGGCCGCCGAGCGGCGTGAGACGGGGGCGCTGCTGCGGGAGCTGGCGCGGGCGGCGCCGCACGAGGAGCGGTTCGACGAGCTCCTCCTGGACCTGGTCCACGCGGTGAGTGCGCACACCCGGCAGGTGGACCAGCTGCTGCTGCCCCGGCTCCAGGCCGTGTGCCCGCCGGACGAACTCCACCGCCTGGGGACCCGGGCCCGAGCGCTTCCCCCGGTGACGGCGACCCGTGTCCGCCACGTCGCCGTACTGGCCCGTGTGCGGCGCCTCCTGCGCCGCGGGGCCGGCTGACGGGGGCGGTGGCCCCGGCTCCCGGATCCGTCAGCGGACCTCGCGCAACCTTCCGGTACGGACCTCGTAGACGAAGCCGCGGACGGCGTCCCTGTGGACGAGAAGCGGGCTTTCCCGGATGCGGGCCACGGAGCGACGCACCTGCTCCTCCAGGTCGCTGAAGGCTTGGAACGCGAACGGCACCTCGGCCCCCGTCTCGCTCTCCACCCGCCGTCGCAGTTCGGCGTCCCGGAAGGTGAGCATCCCGCACTCCGTGTTGTGCATGAGCATGACCTCCCGCGTTCCCCCGATGCGCTGGGAGACGACGAGTGACCGGATGGTGTCCTGCGTGACCACCCCGCCGGCGTTCCGGATGACGTGCGCCTCCCCCTCTGCGAGGCCCAGCATCCTGTAGATGTCGAGCCGCGAATCCATGCAGGCGACGACGGCCAGTCGCCTTCTCGGCGGACGCGGAGGATCACGGTCCTCGTACGCCGCCGCGAACGCGGCGTTGTTCGCCAGCACGTCGTCGATTGCGCTCATCGCTCTTCGGGGCCCGCGTCCGGTGACGGGCCCGGCGCCGATCCCGCCGGCCGGCGTCCGGTCCCCGTCACCGGGCGGGTGTGGATGAACAGGTCCTGGCGCCCCGGCGCAGCCCGCCGCTCCGGAAGCGGCAGCTCGTACCGCACCGGCCGCCGGTGGTCCGCCAGCTGGCGCTCCACGTTGTACACGCGCCCGAACTTCCACAGCATCCGCGCGAAGTTCGTCTGACCCCGCAGAAGATTGCGGCTCAGGATCCCCATGGCCTTCATGGCCGTCCGCATGCCCAGATGCTTGCGGTTGAGGACCGCCTGGGTCCGCACCAGCTCCCGGTAGAACTCCTCCAGCGGCAGCTTCGTCGGCACGACCGCGTGCTGGATGTCGAACAGCCGGTAGTCCCGGGTCGTCAGCTGCCGCGCCTCCGTGTGCCAGATCTCCGTCCCGGGGTAAGGCGTCATCACCGTCAGATGCACGATCTCCGGCACCGTCAGCGCGAACTCCCGCACCAGCCGGAACCGCTCCGCGTCCCAGGCCGGATCCACGATCAGGTTGATGGCGACGACGATCCCCATGCGCCGGGCCGCCTCCAGCGCCCGGAAGTTCTCGTCCGGGCTCACCCGCTTGCGGTACAGGTCGAGGCCCTCCGCGTCGATGGCCTCCATCCCGAGGAACATGTAGCGCAGACCCAGCCGCGCCCACCGCTCGAACACCTCCTGGTTGCGCAGCAGCACGTCACTGCGGGTCTCCAGGTAGTAGTTCTTGCGGATCCCGCGCCGCTCCAGCGCCGCCGCGATGCCGTTGCCGTGCTCCGGCTTGATGAACGCCACATCGTCGACGATGAAGACGTTCGGCTCCCGGATCGACGCCATCTCGTCGGCCGCGGCCTCCGGCGACGTCTTGCGGTAGCTGCGCCCGTAGAACGTCCATGCCGAACAGAACGAGCAGTCCCAGGGACAGCCGCGGGTGAACTCGATGGACGCGCACGGGTCCAGCTCCCCGATGAAGTAGCGGCTGCGTTTGCGCATCAGGTCACGGGCCGGGCGCGGCCGGTCCAGACTGTCCAGCATCAGCGGCGCCGGACCCCGGCCCTCCGCGCACACCACGCCCGGGACGGTCGCGAGGCCCCCGTCCCGCGCCGCCTGGAGCAACGGCCCGACGGCGGGCTCGCCTTCCCCCCGTACGACCGCGTCGACGGCGCCCTCGGCCTGCTTCAGCACATGATCGGCGATGAACGAGACGCTGTGGCCGCCGAAGAAGACGAAGCAGCCCGGCGACACGGCCTTCGCTCGGCGGGCGATGGCGATCGCCTCGGGCACGTTCGCGAGGTAGTTGAGGGAGATCCCCAGGGCCTCGGGTGCGAACGAGCGCAGCTCGTCGTCCAGGAGACGGTGCGACAGCACCTGGAGGTCCACGACCCGCACCTGGTGACCGGCCTCGCGGGCCGCCGCCGCCACCCGTTCCAGCCCCAGCGGTTCGAGCCGCAGGAAGATCTCCGAGTACATCAACGCGCTGGGGTGGACCAGCATCACACGCATGGGGGGACTCCAGCCGGACGGGAACGGACGAGGTGCGGGCAGAGGGACCGTGGGGTTTCGGTCAGCGGCGGTCCCAGACCAGACGGACCGCGAAGTTCACCTCCGCCGTGCCCTTGGCGACGATGACGCCCGTCTCGCCGCCCATTTTGAGACCGAACGTGATCTCCGTCTGCTGCGGGCCGAGCTGCCGCACGGAGCGGGTGACGCTCGACAGCGTGGGCTGTAGCTGGTCCAGCGCCTCCTGGAGCGACATCCGCCCCCGGACCGCCAGGCCCTCCTCCGTGCCCTGCGCCAGGTCCTGCGGCCAGGGCCCGACGAGCCCGTCGTCGACCTCGAAGACCGCCGACCGCTCGCCGTCCTCGTCCACCCTCATCGTGATCAGCTGCGCCACGCCGTCAGCCTGACCCGGCGGGCCGGGCCCCGCATCCCGGAACGGTCCGTACGGACCACTGCCCGGCGGCCGTGGCCGTATCTCGCCGGTCCGGGGGACCGGCCGGTTTCCCGGGCGTGTCGCCACGGAAGTCTTCACCACGGTCGGAAACAGGAGGAAGGAAGACGTTCGGAAGAAACACCTGAGGAAACCGTTGTCGGCATGGCTGCGCCCGATCTCCTGTGTGCCGGACGGTCAGGGACCGTCCGGGGACCCTTCGTCATCCGTCATCGAGAGAGCAGGGAGCACAGTCCGTGCAGCACAGCCAGGACGGCCAGTTCTACGACCCCCACCACGACGACCGCCCCGACACCGGCCCGAGCCCGGCGGGGCGCCGCGGCGGGAAGCGCGGGCGGCGCGCCGCCCCGGCCGTGCCACGAGTGCGGCGCCACGCCTCGCAGCCCAGGCGCCGCTGGACGTACCAGGGCGCCGGGCCCGTCGTCGCCGGAGCGGCGGCGCTGGTCGCCGTGACCACCGCCACGTTCGTCCTCGGCGGCACCGGCGGCGACGACTCGACGCGCACCGCCGGAACGGTGAGCCCGGCGGAGAGCGTCGCGGCGCTGGACCGGTCCGGGGCGGGCGTCCCGGAGGGGGTTCCCTCGGTGCCCGGTACGACACCGGGAACCTCGGCTCCGGCAAGCCCGGACGGTACGGCCACGGGAGCCCCGAGCGCGTCCGCGTCCGGCTCGGCCCCGGCTTCGGGAGCGGCGTCCTCGCCCTCGGCGCCCGGGGCCGGGAAGGACGGCCCGTCCCGTCCGGCCGGCGGGGACGCCTCCCCGACACGGGCGATATCCGGCACGGGCACCGCGGACGCCCCCTCCGGTCTGCGCGCGACCCGGCCCGGTACGGCCACCACGCCCCGTGCCCCGGCACCCACCGGGGCCCGGCGCGCCGGAGAGCAGCCTCCGGCCGGGGGCGCCGCGCCCGAGGGAGCGGCGGCCGGGCACATCCGGCGGGTCGTGGCGCTGGCCAACGCCGAGCGTGCCAAGGCGGGTTGCCCGGCACTGCGGGTCAACTCACGTCTGCAGAAGGCCGCGCAGGGCCACGCCGACGACATGGCGGCCCGCAACTACTACGAGCACGACACCCCCGAGGGCCGGAGCGCCGGCGACCGTATCAGCAGTACGGGCTACCGCTGGCGCACCTGGGCCGAGAACATCCACCGGGGCCCGAAGGACCCTGCGACCGCGATGCGCGACTGGATGAAGAGCTCCGGGCACCGCAAGAACATCCTCAACTGTGCGTTCCGGGACATCGGCGTCGGGGTGAACCTCCGCTCCAACGGCCCCTGGTGGGTGCAGAACTTCGGTGCCGCGAGCTGACGTGCCGTCACCCCGCCGGGGCGGCGAGGGTCTGCACCCACACCGTGCCCCGAGGACCCGGCACCGCCGCGACGCCCGTGTCCCGGTACCCGCAGCCGAGCATGTTGTCCTGGTGTCCGGCGCCGTCCATCCAGTCGTCGACGACCACCGCCGCGTCCTGGGGTCCCTGGTGCAGGTTCTCCGCCCAGGCGCCCGCGTCGTACCCGGCGGCCTCCATCCGCGCGTCCGCGTGCTGCCCCTCGGGGCTCGCGTGGTCGAAGTAGCCGCGCGCCAGCATGTCCTGGGCGTGGGCCCGGGCTGCGGCCGTCAGCCGGGGGTCCAGCCGGAGGGGCCCGCACCCGGCCTCCGCCCGCCGGGCGTTCACCAGCTCGGTCAGCCGCTGCTCGACGCCGGGCGCGGCGGTGGCCCGCCGGGTCGCGGTGGGGGAGGGCGAGGGGGACGGTGACCGGGACGGTTCGGGCGCGGGGGAAGACGGTACGGCTTCCGGTGAGGGCGACACGTCACTGCTGCTCATCACCGCCTCAGGGGAGGCCGTCACCACGGGCGAGGGTGCCTGCGGCCCCGCCGGGACGGGCGGCCCGGGCACGCTCCGGTCGTCCGCGCCGGGCCACAGCGCCACGACCACCGCCGCCCCCACCACCGCGCCGCCGGCCCACCGGACCCACCCCGGTGAACCCCCGGAGCCGCCGCCGAGCCCGATTCCACCACCCGCACCGGGATCCCCCTGCCCCGCGCCCCCACCCGGCCTCGGAAGGCCCGGCACGGAGACGCCGGAACTCCCCGCCCCCGGCACCTCTGCCCCGGCCGCGCCGAAGCCCTGGAGTCCCGTGGCATCCGTCCCGGGTCCGGCCGCCCAGGTCCCGTCCGTGCCGGAAGCCCCGGTTCCCGGGGTGCCTGCTGTCCCGGGTCCCGTAGCCCAGTCGGTGCCGCCCGGCCCCGGCGTCCCGGACCCGACCCCCCAGGCCCCCTCGGCGCCGCCCGTGTGGGCTGTGGGCCCGGCGGCGTCGGGCCAGCCGGCCCCGTAGTCCTGGTGCGCGGTGGTCTCGGTGCCATGGGGCCAGGCGCCGTCTGCCCCGAACGGCTCCGCCTCTGCCTCTCCCTGCGGCGCAGGGGTGGCGTTCCAGGTCTCGGCTGCGTTCAGGGCGGTGAACCCGTCCCCGGGCGGTGGCAGGAGCAGGCAGGTCGCCGCCGGGGGCACCAGGGCCAGGCCCGCCAGGAGACCCTCGGCGGGCACCAGGCCCGAGCCGTGGCCGCCGCAGCCCCGGCAGCCGCGGGCGTGGCGGGCGACACGTTTGCGCCACACCCCGGCCGGGCGGCCGTCCCAGCCCTCCGTCAGCCGGGCCAGCTCAGGGCAACGCGGCGCCGCCGCCAGCGCGCGGACCACCATCCGCCCGGTCTCCAGGCGCTCCTTCATCCGCTGCACCCGCACCGCCGCGTGCCGCGCCGGAACGTCCAGCGCCTCGGCCAGCTCGGCGCGCGACAGCTCGCCCGCCGCCTCCTGCCACCACAGCGCCAGCAGCTCCCGGTCCTCCTCGTCCAGCCAGCGTGTCGCCTCCGCCACCTCGCGGCGCTGCCCGGACAGCCCCAGCCGCAGGATGGTCAGGTCCACGAAGTCCGCGCCGGGGTCGGGCCGTTCGGCCAGCCGCTCCAGCGTGGCGACGGGGGCCTGCCGCCGGTCGGTCCACCGGCGGCGTATCTGGTTCATCGCTATCGCGACCAGCCACGGCCGGAACCGTGACGGCTCACGCAGCCCGCCCAGCCCGTCCAGCGCCCGGAACATGGTGTCCTGCACCACGTCGTCGACGTCCGCGTGCCCGTCCAGGGCCCGGCCGACGATGTTGTAGACCAGCGGCAGATAGTCCGCGACGAGCCGCTCACGGGCACGCCGGTCACCCGCCCGCGCCGCTCTCACCAGCTCCGGGTCGTGTTCGTCATCCCTCTGCATGCCTGCCCGCTCCGCCTCGGTCGTTCTGGTTCCGGCCCTGACGGCCCGCCTTGGGAGATCCCGCCGCGGGATGTCGATAACACAAATACCGGCGCGGTGTCAGCGGTGCTGCAGCCGTGCGACCCGCGCGGCGACGTCCGGCAGCCGTGCGTACAGCGCGTCGCCGGGGCAGCGGGTCGGGTAGCCGTCGGTGTGCCCGCCCACCACCGGCAGCCGGGCCTGCGTGCCTTTCGGGAAGCGGGACTCGTCGTTCGTGGAGACCAGCGGCACCGTGCCGCGCGGATCCGGCCCGGCCGGGTCCAGCTTCCAGGCGACGAGCCGCGCGATCGCGTTGAGCATCGGCTCCGGCACCCGCACCCCCTCCGTGAAGGTGCCGATCGCGGCGATGCCGACCGTGCCCTCGTTGAACCCCTTGGTGTGCGCCCCCACCACCGCCCGGTCCACCCCGCCGGCCCGCCCCTCGTAGATGATGCCGCAGGCGTCGACGAGGAAGTTGTAGCCGATGTCGTCCCAGTGCCGCCCGAAGGCATGCCCCGCGTACAGCCCGCGCAGCAGTCGCGGCACGGACGCGCAGTCGTAGCCGTTCGGGGTGCTGGTGTGGTGGATGACCGCGGCCTTCACCGTGGGCGCGTACCGGGCGGCCGGCGCGGTGGTCACCGTCTCCGCGCGCCACGCCGCCCGGGGCACGATCACCGGCCGGGGGCTCTGGTGCCGTTCGGGACGGGGCGTCACCGCCGTGCGGGAAGGCGCGGACTCGGCGGGGCGGCGGGGCGAGGACGCCGGGTTGACCAGCAGGCAGGCCACGACGAGGAGCAGGAGGACGGCGAGGGCGGCGGCGTGGGACCGGCGGGCGTACGGGAGACGCAGCCGCATCCTCGCCTCCTCCGTTGCCCGGCGCCCGGCGCACCCGCCGCCGGGCGGGCTCCGCCATGCCGCCCGCCACCGTCGTCACCATGGTCGCGAACCCTTCCGTCGGCCGCCCCCTGGAGTGCTCCGTACGGAACCACCGGGACTGTCAGTGGTGCCCTCTACCGTGGAAACCGGTCGAGTAGGGTGCCGCGGCCGCCATGGCCGTCGCGCACTCCCGGGGGAAGGAGCGGGCATGACCGGTGGGCGGGTGTTCGAGGCTGCCACGGGTGACGGGCCCGCGCCGCCCGACCCGGCGGTGGACCCGGCGGCGGCCGAGCACCGCACTGCCGAGGTGCGGGTGGCGTACGAGGGGATGCTCCAGATCAGACGGCTCACCACCACCTCGGGCGGTGACCCGGGGGCGGTGCCGGCGCCCTGGGAGCGCCACCGTCCGGTTCGGGCCGTCGCTCTCGCCCTGGAGGCCGCCGGGATACCGCCCTCGGCGCGGGACCCGGACGGCGCACGGACCGCCACCGGGTACCGCGTCGCGCCGGGCGAACGGACGGGCACGGTACGGGTGGAGTGGCTCGGCCCGCCCGGCGGCGGCGCCGCGCGGGACGAGGAGCGGGCACTGGCCGCATGTGCCCGGGCCCTGGACCGGCTGGGCTGGGAACCGCTGCTGTACAAGGGCCCGCGTGGCCGCCGTTTCCTGGAGGCCGAGCCGCTGGACGCGGCCTCGGGACCGTAGCCGTGGGGGGCGCCGACGGCGCGGCTAGGCGATGGACGCGGAGACGATCGCGGAGACCGCGATGTTGCAGGACGCCGTCACCCACACCGCCGGGTGCGGCTCGGGTTCCACCAGGAGGGCGCCGAGACGGCCCGGCGTGAGCAGGTCCACCACCACGAACGCCACGGCCATCATCACCAGGCCCAGCAGCCCGAAGACGGCCGTGGACACGATGCCCTTGCCGAAGTCGTCGTACGTCGACCAGATCGAGGTGAAGACGATGCCGCCGATGCCGAGCAGCGCCGAACTCAGCAGCAGGGCACCGTTGCGGTTGCGCTGCTGCCAGATCAGGCTGCGCAGGTTGCCGGGCGTCAGGACGTCCATCAGGACTATGCCGAGAATCAGCAGGACCAGCCCCAGGCCGCCGTAAGCGGCGGCCCTGCCGAGTCCGTTGACGATGTCGATCATTGTGTCGGCTCCCCGTTGCAGTCGTATGAGCGGTGACCCCGAGTGATCGCGGTCAAGGCGACGCAAAATGTAGCGCACGGTGGCCGGTCCGCCTCCGGTGCGGTGGGGGAGGCCGGATATGCCCCGTATGGCGGCGTCCAGCACGGCGGGCCGCGCGGGATTCCGCGCAGAGTGGAACCGCGATCACCCGACGTCCACGCCCCTTGGAGGCCCCGTGCACCGCGTCCACTCCCGCCCATGCCTCGGCCCGCGCCACCGTATGCACCCCCGCTCCCGCCGCAGGGACCTGGGGCTGCTGGCACTCCGGGCGGGAACGGGTGCCGTGCTCGCCGCGCACGGCACGCAGAAACTGTTCGGCTGGTTCGGCGGCGGCGGACTTCACGGGACGTCACAGGCCATGGAGGCGATGGGCTTCCGTCCCGGGCGGCACAGCGCCGTCGCCGCCGGTCTCGGCGAGGCGGGCGGTGGCACGCTGCTCGCGCTGGGCCTCGGAACCCCGGCCGCCGGGGCCATGGCGGCGGGCGCCATGGCGGGCGCGGTGGCCGTGCACGCACCGGCCGGTTTCTTCAACCAGTCCGGCGGCTACGAGTACCCGGCGTTTCTGGGCTTCACCGCCGCCGCGCTCGGACTGGCGGGTGCGGGCCGCTACTCGCTCGACCACGCCCTCGGGCACCGCCTGGACCGGCCCTGGACCCTGGCCGCCGCGTTCGTCGCCAGCGCCCTGGGCGCGGCGGCGGTCCTCGGCAAGCGCGCCCGGGACCAGGCGGCCGGGTCCCCGCCTGCCACCGACGATCCCACCGCGCCGGCCGTCTGAACCGGGAACCGGAGACGGCGCGCCCACCGCGAAACGGCCGCTGCCGCCACGCCCGGAGCGGGGCGTGGCGGCAGCGCGGGGCCGTGGCGGACGTGGCGTCAGCTTCCGCCGCCCGTGGACTGCATGGCTTCGCGGGCCCGTCGCTCCATCTCGTCCGCCGGGACGTCCTCCACATGGCTGGCCACATTCCAGCGGTGGCCGAACGGGTCCTCGAAGGAACCACTCCGGTCGCCGTAGAACTGGTCCTTCACCGGATCCATCTCCCGGGCGCCCCGCGCGAGCGCCTTCGCGAAGACCGCGTCGACGTCCTCCACGTACACGTACAGGTTCACCGGGGTGCCGCCCACGGTCCTGGGCGAGCGGAACTCCATCTCCGGGTACTCGTCCGCGAGCATGATGACCGAGTCTCCGATCAGCAGCTCGGCATGGCCGATCCTGCCGTCCGGGCCGTCCATCCTCATGCGCTCCTGAGCGCCGAGCACGGTGCGGTAGAAGTCGAGCGCGTCGGCGGCACCGTCGCAGCAGAGGTACGGCGTGACACGCGGATGGTTGTCGGGAACAGGCTTGACGCTCACGGGGGACTCCCGCCCTTCCGGTCAAGTAGGGAGCAGAGCAGATCGCGCTGCACTCGGGGCACAGGGGAGAGTCCCGTGTGCCCGGACCACCCGACCAGCCTGACACGCCGCACGAGCCCCCGCAGCCGGGTGCACCCACACCCCCGGCCGGTACCTGAAGGACCGGCGCGGGCGCCGTGGAGGTCCCCTCCGCCCGGGGGCCGTGTTCCCGTGCTTCCGGGTAGTGCCGCCGATGTCTCCGAGGGCGCAGCCGCCCCGTGTACGGACGGTCGGCTTTACGGACCCGGGGTGGATGTCCCCCGTCTCGGACGGCCCGACGGCCGGCCCGCCGCCGTGGACGTACGGCCCGTCACCCTGTGCCCGGCCCCGGCGCCACGAACGCGGGCCGCCGGTCGCGCATGCCGGGTTGCCCGTGTCGCCGTCCGTCCGGCAGGTGCCGACTGGCCGGATATTGGCGTTATGTCTAGTTTCTCCCTATGGATACCGATCGCTCCGGCACCCGGGACCCGAAGGCAGTGGAGGACGTGGCGCATCTGATGGTGCGCTGTCTGGAGGCCGAAGGAGTCGAGTACGTCTTCGGGATCCCCGGTGAGGAGAACGTCCGCCTCATCGACGCCCTGAACGGTTCCCGGATCCGCTACGTCCTCGTGCGCCACGAGCAGGGCGCGTCGTTCATGGCAGAGGTCTACGGGCGGCTGACCGGACGCGCGGGAGTGTGCTCGGCGACGCTGGGCCCCGGCGCGATCAATCTTCTGCTGGGTACGGCCGATGCGACGACCAACAGCGCGCCGGTCGTGGCGGTGGCCGCCCAGGGCGGGCTGGACCGGGTCCACAAGGAGTCCCACCAGGTCATCGATCTGGTGTCGATGTTCGCCCCGGTCACCCAGTGGGCTGCCACGGTCCTGACCCCGCAGGCCGTGCCGGAGATGGTGCGCAAGGCGTTCAAGACAGCACAGAGCGAACGCCCGGGCAGCGTGTTCCTCGCGGTCCCGGAGGACCTTGAGGCAGCGAGCCCCGCGACACGGCCGGCGCCGCTGCACGTCGACACGGTGCACCCCGACGCACCCTCGCCCTCCCAGGTCGCCCGGGCCGCCGAGGTGCTCGCGGGGGCGCGTCGCCCCGTCGTGCTGGCTGGTCACGGAGCCGCCAGAGGCGACGCCTCGGCGGCCCTGGCACGGTTCGCCGAGCGGCTGGACGTCCCGGTGGCCACCACCTTCCACGGCAAGGGAGTCTTCCCGGACGATCACCCCAGGGCTCTGGGGGCGGTCGGCTTCATGCGCCACGACTACGGCAACTTCGGCTTCGACACCGCCGACGTCCTGGTCTGTGTGGGGTACGAACTCCAGGAGTTCGACCCGCGGAAGATCAATCCGGACGGCGACAAACGCATCGTCCACCTGCACCGCTTCCCCGCCGAGGTGGACGCCCACTACCCGGTCGCGGTCGGGGTGGAGGGCGACCTGTCCCTCTCCCTGGACGCGCTCTCCGCGGCCCTGCCCGACCGGCTCGCCTTCGACACGGGTGGGGACGAGAAGATCCGGTCGCTGCTCGCCGGGGAACTGCGGTACGGACGCGACAGCGACGCATGCCCGCTGGTGCCTCAGCGTGTGGTGGCCGACGTGCGTGCCGCGCTGGGCCGCGACGACATCGTGCTCGTCGACACCGGCGCCGGGAAGATGTGGATGGCCCGGCTGTACCCGACCTACGAGCCGAACACCTGCATTCTCTCCAACGGCCTGTCCACGATGGGGTTCGCGCTGCCCGGCGCGATCGCCGCCCGGCTCGCCCGCCCCGACCGCAAGGTGCTGGCCATGACGGGGGACGGCGCGTTCCTGATGAACTCCCAGGAACTGGAGACCGCCGTCCGCGAACACATCCCCCTGGTCGTCCTGGTCCTGGTCGACCAGGAGTACGGACTGATCACGTGGAAGATGGAGCTGGCGCTCGGTCGGCACAGCCACACCCGCTTCACCAACCCGGACCTGGTGGGCTACGCCGAGAGCTTCGGCGCACGCGGCTACCGGGTCCAGGCGGCCGACGAACTGCTGCCCACACTGCGACACGCGCTGGACGACGACGCCGTGTCCGTGATCGCCTGCCCGGTCGACTACTCGGAGAACCTGCGGCTGACCGATCGTCTCGGCGCGCTCCACGGCCCCTTCTGACACCCATCCGAACGGAGACGGGAAGGGGGCCGGCCTCCTGGCCCCCGGGAGCCGGCACCGCCCGGCGCGAAGCGCAGGGCAGTGCCGGTGGCGGTGGCGGGACCCCGGCCACCGCCACCGCCCGGCTCTGAAACCCGGAGGATCCCGATCCCGGACGGCGCCGCTCCACGGGCGTGCGCGGCGGGGCGGTGCTCAGCGACTCGATGCGAAGACCTGCGTCCACCAGGGGCCGCCCTGCGCGTCGTGGACGCCGACGCCGATCTCCTTGAAGTTGCAGTTGAGTATGTTCGCCCGGTGGCCGGAACTGTTCATCCAGCTGTCCATGACCTGGGCCGGTGTCTGCTGGCCGCGGGCGATGTTCTCGCCGTAGGTGCTCCACCGGTAACCGGCCGCCGTGATGCGCTCGCCCGGACCCGTGCCCTCGGGAGTGCTGTGCGAGAAGTAGTCCCGGGCAGCCATGTCCTGGGAATGTCCGAGTGCTGCCTTGTCCAGGAGCGCGTTGCGGCTGACCGAGCCGCACCCTTGCTTGAGCCGTTCGGCGTTGACCAGGCGGGTGACCTCCTGGGCGAAGCCGTCGTCGCCGTTGTCCGGGGGCGGCGGCGCCGGTGTGCTGGTGGTGCGGCGGACCGTGGGGCTGGGGGACGGCCGGGAGCTTCGCTGCGTGGTCCTCTTCGGGGCCGCGGAACTCTTGGACGGCGAGGGGCCGGCCGTCGTGGACCGGGAAGACGGGGAAGGGGAGGGAGAAGAGGAGGGGGAGACGGAGGGGGAGGGGGACGAGGTCGTGGACGAGGTCGGAGACGGGGTGGCGGAGGAGGCCGATGCGGACGGGGAGGAGGCCCGTGTCTCGTCGAAGGCGATGCCCTGAGCGGCGGCAGATCGTTTCTCCGGTTCGTCGGGGAACAGGCCGGGGACCAGCAGGAAGGCTCCCGCGCCTCCCGCCGTCACCAGCGCGGCGGCGGTCGCGGCGGCCGCGCGCCGTCGGGAGCGCCGCCGTTCCAGGCGCGATGCCGCCCGGCCGTTCGTGTGCCCCAGGGTGTCGGAGGCGGCGGTCTGTCCGCCCGCGGCCTCGGTGGGGCCGATTCCCCAGCGGGCGCCCAACGCCGCCGGCAGCGGTACGAGTGCGAGCCCGACGAGCAGCCGCTCGGCGGGCAGGAGCCCGGACGAGTGCCCTGAGCACACGGTGCACTCGTTGGCGTGCCGGGCTATCCGCTTGCGCCACAGCCCCGACGGCTCACCGTCCCATCCCGCCAGAAGCGACTGGAGCAGCACGCACGGGGGTTCGGCTGCCAGTGCCCGGACCACGATGCGGCCCGCGTCCAGCTGTGCCTTCATCCGCTGGACGCGTACGGCCGTGTGCTGCGGGGTGATCTCCAGCGCGGCCGCCAGGTCCGCCCTGGTGAGCTCACCCGTGGACTCCAGCCACCACAGGGACAGCAGCGAACGGTCGTCGGGGTCGAGCCAGCGGGTGGCTTCGGCCACCTCCCGGCGCTGGCCGGACAAGCCCAGTCGCGCGATCGTCAGATCGACGAAGTCCGCTTGAGGATCCGGGACTTCCCGCACCTCGTCGAGCCTCGACACCGGTGCCGCGGCCTGCCGCCAGTGCCCCCGTATCTGGTTGACGGCGATGGCGACCAACCAGGACCTGAAACGGCCGGGGTCGCGTAGCCCGTTCAGCTTGTCCAAGGCACGCAGCATGGTCTCCTGTGTCACATCGTCCACGTCGACATGTCCGCGCAGGCCACGGCCGACGATGTTGTAGACCAACGGCAGGGACTCCGCGGCGACCAGCTCGCGGGCGCGTTCGTCCCCGGCCTGCGCCGCCCTGATCACCGCGGCGTCGACGTCACTGCTCACGTTCTCTCCACTCTCCGTCCGGGTTTGGACTCAACGTCCCCACGGAGAGGAGATGCACAGCTCGGCCGCCGACAACAGAAATTCCGGCACGGATTCACGCCGTTCCGGCGATCACGGCCGTCGAGTCCCGTACGCCGTACGGTCCGCCCCGTGTCGCACGGAACTCCTGCGGGAAACGGCGGGCGGGCCCCGTCGTGGCGTCCCCCGGTGTCGATGGCCATCCGACAGCGGTCACGCCGGAGCGGTCACGCCGGTGGGGGGAGGCCGCGGACCGGGGGGGAGCGGCGACGGGACAAGGGCGAACGAGGTGACGGTGCGCGGCTCGTACCACCGGACGAACCCACGCCCAACAGCGGCACGGTTCCGTACCGGACGGGCCGCCACGGGGGGCGTCCCGGGAGCCGGAGGAGGCCGCGCGGTCCTCCGGGGGCGGGCCGGCCCTCCGGTCCGCCGCCGCGGAGGAGCCGGACGTCAGGCGGCGTCCCTGGAGCGGGGGTGCCGTGCCGGGGCCGCCGACACCCCCTCACACCCCTCTTCCCTGGCGGCAGTCGCGTCGGCCGTCCCGGCAGGGGCGCCCGGCCGGTGCCGACGGTTCGCGACCTGGCACTGCGGGCGGTGCCCGTCGGGTGTTCGGCGCGTGCGTGCTGCCGGGATCGCCGCACGGCCCGGGCCGATGCCCGCGGAGCCGTGGCGCACGAGCACGCGGACCCGCTCGCCCGACGGGCTCCCGGGCGTCACTCCTGCCGCTTCACCGGACGAAGGGGAGCGGACCTGCCGTGCCCCGTCCGGTCCGGGGCGTCCCGCGTTGCGGCCGCGACGCCCTGCTCAGGCGCTGCGTGGTGCCGCCTGCTGCACCACCTCGAAGGACCAGAGCGTGGAGCCGCTCGCTGCCGGCTTGGGGCGGTCTCCGCCCTCCGCGCCACTCCCCTGATGGGCCGCCTTCATGGGCCCCTCCATCCAGGCCTGGAAGGACTCCTCGTCCCGCCAGCGTGTGTAGACGAGGTAGTTGTCGGTGCCGTCGACGGGGCGGAGGAGCTCGAACCACTCGAACCCGTCGGAGCTGTCCACGGAGTGGGCACGGGAGGCGAAGCGCTTCTCCAGCGTCTCTCGCTGCTCGGAGGGGACGGTCAGTACATTGATCTTGACTACGCTCATGCCTTCATCCTGCCGTACCGCGTTCGGCGGAAACGAGCGGCTCGTCGATCACGTGTCTTTCGTGGGGAGCGGCCTGAACCCGTCCGGGCGCGTGGCGACGTCCGCCCACCGGCCCGGCCAGCCCCGCGGGTTTCCCCGTCGGCCTGTCGCGCACGCTCCTTCCACGGTTCAAGGGAAGACCCCGGTCCGGCCATCGTCGTCCTGACCCGCGATCAGGCAGGACCGGGCCTGCCGGGCGGCGGTTCGGTGAGGTCGCCGGCTTGCGGGCGTCCTGGACGGGCCGGGGCCGGGGGCGGGCAGGCCGCGCCGTTTCCCGGTCGAGCCGCTACCGGGCAGGTGGGTCCGGACGACGCGAGGTGTGCGGTTCGTGCCCGGCCGCCGTCGTGCTGGGCGGGGCAGGGAATCCGGCCCCGCTGCCTGCCGTCTCCGGGTTCTCGGCTGCGCTCCCCTTCGACTGAACAATCGTTTAGTATTCTGTACATGCGTTCAATCGATGCGGGATCTTCAAGGGGCGCCGAGGACCGGACGAGCCGGGCGGTCATCCGGGACGAGGCGCTGAGGCTGTTCGCCGAACATGGTGTGGACGGGGTGTCGGTGCGGCAGATCGCGGCGGCCGCGGGGGTGTCGCCGGGGCTGGTGGTGCACCACTTCGGATCGAAGGAGGGACTTCGGGAGGAGGTTGATCTGCATGTGGTGGCCGTCTTCGACAGGATGCTGAAGGCGGCCGTGGACGGGGGTGCCGTCACGTCTCTCGCCGAGGCCATGGCAGGGCAGTTGGGTGAGGAGTCGCCGGTTCCCGGTTACCTGAGCCGGATGCTGTCGGCCGACGGTGACGCGGGACGGGAGCTGTTCCGCAGGCTCTTCGAGCTGAGCCGGCGGGCGCTGGCGGGGATGGTCGGGTCCGGGGAGGCGGCGCCGGGGCGGGATCCGGCGGTGCGGGCGGCGTTCCTGCTGGCCAACGATCTGGCCGTGTTCCTGCTGCGTCGGCGGCTTGAGGAAGTGATCGGTGTCGACCCGCTCTCGGCGGCGGGGCTGGAGCGCTGGAGTCACGAGGTGCTGGCGGTCTACGGCGGAGGGCTGCGGGCCGAGGGCGCCACGGACGGTGAGGGGGCAGTCCGATGAAGGCGGTGATCTGCGGAGCCGGCATCGCCGGACTGACCCTGGCACAGCGGCTGGACGGTATGGGATGGGACGTCGTCGTGCTGGAGAAGGCGCACGGACCAAGAGAACAGGGGTACATGGTCGACTTCTTCGGCCCTGGCTACGACGCCGCCGAGGCCATGGGGCTGCTGCCCCGGCTCACGGAACTCGGCTACCAGGTCGACGAGGTCGCCTATGTGGACGAGGGCGGCCGCCGCCGGGCGGGCCTGGACTACGGGCGGTTCGCCCAAGGGGTCGGCGGACGGCTGCTGAGCATCATGCGGCCCGACCTCGAACGCGCGCTGCGGGAGGCGTTGCCGGGCCGTGTCGACGTGCGCTACGGGACGGGACCCCGGCACGTCGAGGAGACCGGGGACGGCGTCAGCGTCACCCTCGTCGACGGCCGGGTGGAGCATGCGGACCTCCTGGTCGGAGCGGACGGGATCCACTCGACCGTGCGTCGGCTCGTCTTCGGCGCGGAAGACCGGTTCCTGCGGCATCTGGGCTTCCACACGGCCGCCTTCGTCCTCGACGCTCCCGGACTGCTGCCCGAAGTGGACGGCAGGTTCTGCCTGACCGACACGGTGGGGCGGCAGATGGGCTTCTACGGGCTGCGCGACGGGAACGTGGCGGTGTTCGCCGTGCACCGCAGTACGGAGCATGAACACCCCGACGACGCGAGGGCGGCCCTGCGCGCCGAGTACGGCGGGCTCGGCTGGCTGGTCCCGCGCGCTCTGGAACGGTGCCCCCCGCACGGGGAGCTGTACTACGACCATGTCGCCCAGATCGTCATGGACAAGTGGAGCCGCGGCCGTACGGTCCTCACCGGCGACGCCGCCCATGCCGTCTCCCTGCTGGCCGGGCAGGGCGCGTCGCTCGGGATGGCGGGCGCGTGTGTCCTCGCCGAGGAACTGGGCCGCGGCGGCTCCGTGGTGGAGGGCGTCGCGGCCTATGAGCGGCGCTGGCGGCCGGTGGCGGAGGACCGGCAGCGGGCCGGGCGGGCCGCGGCCGAGTGGTTCCTGCCGTCGACCGAGGCCCGGCTGCGGGTGCGCCGTGCGGCCATGAGGCTCTCGGCGCTGCCCGGAGTGAGCCGGTTGCTGATGCGCTCCCTGTCCGGAAAGCCGTCGTCGGCGGCGGCGCACGGCCACCGCGGGACACCATGACGGGCGGACGCCGGCGCCGGCGCCGCGTTGTGCTCCGGCGGCACCCGTACGACCTGCGCCAGCAGCACCGCCGCGGAGTCCGCAGCGGCTGGGGGAGGGGACACCGGGCTTCGCCGCAGACCTCCGGTCACTGCGGCTTCCGGGACGGCACGGGGCACGGCGGTGCCTGCGCGGTACGCCCGTCCCGGTCCGCCCTATGAGGTGGTGACACAGGTGATGAGGCCGTAGCGGCCTCCCTTCCGGCGGTACAGGACGCTTCCCCGCCCTGTCGCCGCATCCCGGAAGAACACGAACGGCAGGCCTGTGATGTCCAGCCGTGCCGACGCCTCGGCGACGGTCGTCCGGGGCACGGGTGCCGTGCTCACGTCGATCCACGGCTCCGCCCTGACGCGGGCCCGCGCCCCGTCGACCGAGGACAGGTGGTACCGGCCGGTGCGTCTGTCGCGGTGGACGACACTGTCGGTTCCTGTCGCCGCGTCGGTGAACAGGCGGAATTCGTGATTGAGGGACGCAAGTTCGAACACGGCGTCCTCGGGCGTCTGCACCAGAAGGCCGATCGGGCGGCGCCGGGTGATCCGCCGCTCCTCGACGGGCAGCGGGTGGAACCGAGGCAGCCGTGCGTGGCCGGTGCCGTCCTGCCGTGCGCCGGGAGCGGCGACACCGCCCAGCCCCGCCGGGGCGGCCCGCCCTGCCCGAGCCAGGCGGGCGGTGAGCCGGTCCCGGAGCAGATCGACGGCCTCGGACATGGTGGTCGCCGCGACATGCGCTCGAACGAGCCGTCCGTCGACGTCCATCATGGCCTGTGCCATGGCGGGCCGTATCGCCGCGGGGTTGGCCGCCTGGGCCAGCTTCACGCGCATGGCCGGAACAGGGACGCCGATGCCGTCGAGGACGGTACGCAGCTCGGCGCGGGCGTACTCGTCGGCTCCTTCGGGGATGTGGCCCCGGTGCTCCACCAGGATGTTCGCGGTGGGGCCGGTCTCGTACTCGTTCATTTCGGGACGCCTCCCAGGTGATCAGTCCCAGATTCCCTCCCCGCGGTGGCCGCCGACAGGGGCCGAGTGGCCCCGCCCAGGGCCCCCACCGTCCCGGTCGCCGCGACCCCCCTGGCACGGCACGGGGCGGAGCGCGGTCGTCCCAGGGGTACCGGGAAGGGGGGGCGTGGCCCGGGCGATGGGACCCGTGGCCGTTCGGTACGCGTCGTGGTGTCGGTGCCGCACCCGACGACGAGCGGCCGCCGCGGCCGCCTCGTGGCGCCTCGGCCGGGGTCCGCGGGGCGCAGTTACGGAGTACAGCTCCGTATCCGGCCGACCGCCTTCGCACCCGGCCACCGCCCGGACCGCCGGATTGACGGTGATCACGTATGCCCCTCGGGGGTGTTGCGTAGGCTCGTGCCGTCGTTGTACCGGCGTCCGGAGAATGGGCGGAGCCGCCGTGCAGTCGCCTGACGGTGTGACGGCGGAGTCGGCAGGCGGTCGGCGCGACTCCCGGGGAACCTCGGGGCCGCTGCCGGCACACGACTCGTCATAAGCTAGGGAAACCGCACTTGACCTGGAAAAACGCAGGCAGGGAGCCTAAATCCAGGGGTACCCCGATGATACGTACGATGTTCAAGTCCAAGATCTAGCGTTTGGGCGTTTGCGCAGGTCGGAGGCTTGAGAGCCCCGCTCGGGTCAGCGAACGGTCAGCGTCGGACACAGGAGCGTCCCAGCTCGCTGACCATGGCCCGCCATGACGGGGGCCTGGACACAGGTGCCTGACCCTTGCTTGAGACGTTGGCTGCGTGCCTCGACAGCTCGTCCGCGGCATGGGTCCTGAGCGAGTGGGCTGCGTTCGGAGCCGAAGCGGCGTGCCTTATGGATGCCGCCTGCCCCCTCCGGCCGCTGTCGCCACCTCGCCCGCCCCGGTGTCCTTCTCGTCCACTGCGCCGGTGTCATGAGCCTTGGCTTCAGTACCGTCGCCCCTCCCGACGCCGCGGCCGAAGCCGGAGCTCACTCCACCGCGGCGGCCCTCCGCGTGACCTGTTGCTCACGATCACCCGCGCCCGTGAAGCGGGACAGGTGCTGGGCCGGCAGGGCAGCAGGTTGCCGCACCACCCGGGGGCTGCACGTGTAGGCCATGATGGGCGAAGCGCCCACGGGGTGAGATGTCCGAGTGAAGGGCAGGCGGCCGCCCGACCCGTACGTACGACAGGGCCCCGTATCCGCCATGCCGCCGCCTCCCGGCAGCGATACTGGATGCATGGACACGACGATCACCGCACCCCGCGCCGAGGTGCTGCGGGACCGCTACCGCAGCCGACTGCCCGAGCGCTTGCAGGCGCTGGCCGGCCCTGTCGAGGGCAACGTGGACCTGCCGCTCCACATCGTCTGGTCCGGGCGGACGAGCTACAGCCTGGACCGTCCGAAGTCCTGCATGACGCTCTACCGGACCGTCCTCGCCGAAGGACTGAGTGAGGACCTGGTGGCCCTCCTGCACCACCGGCTGCTCACCGAGCAGTGGCCCGTGCTGCGGCGCTTGATCAGTCCCTACATCCGCGAGGTCTGGGAGGACGCCTTCCCCGAGCTGCTCCGCACCGCTACGACCAGCGCGACCGCCGCGTGAAGCTCACTCCGCTCCACGAGCGTCTCCTCGCCGACATACTCGATCTCGGCTCCCCCTACCCTCTGGTCCTCACCGGCGGATACGCCGTGCAGGCCCACGGCCTGGTCGAACGCTTCAGCCGCGACCTCGACGTCGCCACTGAGAACCCCGCTCCGATGCAGGAGATCGTCGCCTCACTCACAGCCGGCCTCAGCGCACGCGGATGGCGGACCACGCACGTCCAGACCGATCCGCTCAGCGGCCGTTTCCTCGTCACCGATCCGGACACCGGCGAGGAGTGCGAGGTCGACGTTCTCAAGGAGGCGTTCTGGGCCCCACCGGCCCAGACCCCCTACGGCCCCGTTCTTTCCCTTGATGACGTGATCGGCACCAAGGTCCGTGCCCTCGCCGACCGCGGCACCGTCCGCGACCTCATCGATGTCCAGGCTGCCTCCCGCCACCGCTCCACCGCCGATCTCGAGTCCCTGGGCCGCCGTCGCGCCCACGACGAGTTCAGCCTCGAAGACCTCCGGGACCGGCTGATCGGCGCGGACTGGTACGAGGATGAGGACTACACCGCGTACGGGCTCACCTCCCGGCAGATCGAAGAACTCAAGGCGTGGGCGCTGGAGTGGGCGGAGGATCTGGGCGCGCGGATCCATGACGAGAACGCCTGAGAGACGGTCATCGCAGCCGTCCTCCTCTCTAGCGCGGATACAACGAGAGGATGCGGTGTAGCCAGCAGGTTCCGACTCGGAGCCGTCCACCGTGGGCTGCCCTGCTCGGAGGATATGTGGGGCTGCCGAGCGACACCCCGCAGTGGACTCACGGCAAAACCGGGTTGCGGTAACGGCCAAACAGCATCTACTCGGGACCGGTGCTGCCCTGGCCCCGAAGGTCGGCAGAGTCACCTGCCGGGCAGATAGGCGAGGCCATGCGCTGCATCGCCCACGCCCACACCGTCACCGCGGGTCGCGGCCCACGCTCTGTCCCGGCAGCAGTCGCAGGGCGAAGACGGAGCCGTCGGCGTGGACGGAGACGGGGCCGCCCCAGTTCTTGTCGAAAGTGAGGCGGGGGCGGACGCCGCGGCGCGCGTGGACGAGGGCGCGGTACTCCTCGACGTCGCCTCTGGCGAGCAGGCGGAAGATCTCCTCATACACGCCGGAGAACGCCTCGACGCGGGGGCCGTTGAGGCGGAAGACGTGGTCGGTGCCGACGTACTCGTTGCCGAAGAGGGTGCGGGCGGCGTCCTGGATGCTCATGCTGGCCGCGTGTTCGAGGCCGGTGAAGCGTTTGCGGCCCTGCCGGTCGGTGAGGATGGCGGGTGGTGGCGTGGCCGGAGCCGGTGAAGGCCATGAGGCCCGCCGCGGTGGTGTGCGCCAGGGACTTCTGGAACCAGGTGTAGTCCTTCGCTTGTACGTGGCAGCCCCGTACGGGCTCCGGTGCCATCAGGCCCTCGGTCGGCGGGTGGATGTCCGGCATCACGTTCGCCTGGAACGGCGGAGCGTTCAGGTTCGCCTCCCGACCCTCCGCCGGGGACAGCCGACCTCCCCTGCCGGGTGCCTGGAGGGCGTGGATGGTCATCGTGCCGCTGTCCGTCGGGAGCTGCGTGCTGAACAACAGGCCGGGGGTCTCGTTCCACGGGCCGATGTGTAGCGCTTCGGCGTGGGCCGAGGCGGAGGCCAACTGCTCGGCGGAGGTGGCGGAGTCGCTGTGGTTGCCCTTGCACGCGAGGGGGATGACGAGGGACGGTTCTTCCGGCCGCCAGACCTTGGCGAAGTAGTGGGGCCGGTAGCGGTACTTCACCTTCTCGCCCTTGTCCCTGCTGGTGAGGGCCCAGCCCGCGCGTAACGCCGTGTCGGCGGGGACGATCGTCACCGAGTGGTCAGGGAAACGGCTGCGTAGCATGTGCTCAGCGAGCGTGAGGGCGAAGCCGATGCCGAGTTCGCCGGACTGCAGCGACTTGTAGTGGTCCGCGATGCGGTGGCCTTCGTCGGTGAGACCGAGGAACGAGTCGCTACCGCAAGCCAGGGCCTGGGTGTACTGGTTGTACTTGAGCGCGCCTCAGTGTTCCGCCAGTCCCCGGCCCGCACCGCGCCACGACAGGGCGGTGGCCCGGGCGAGGGTGTGGTCGTCCCAACGGGCGCCGGTGCGGCGCGAAAGCCCAGGTAGGAAGCCGTCTCGCCGGAACGGAGCGATGTTCCTCACAAACACCGGACGGGGGTGTCGGTGTAGGGTCGAGGACGCCCTTGACCTGCACGAAGCAGGCAGGGAGCCGTCCTCCAGGAGTCCAACATGCTGCGCACCATGTTCAAGTCCAAGATCCACCGGGCCACCGTGACCCAGGCGGACCTCCACTACGTCGGGTCCGTGACCATCGACGCCGACCTCATGGACGCCGCCGACCTGTTGCCCGGTGAGCTGGTGCACATCGTCGACATCACCAACGGGGCCCGCCTGGAGACCTACGTGATCGAGGGGGAGCGCGGCTCCGGCGTCATCGGGATCAACGGCGCTGCCGCGCATCTCGTCCACCCCGGTGACCTGGTCATCCTCATCAGCTACGCCCAGGTGGACGACGCCGAGGCCCGCAGGCTGGTGCCCTGCGTGGTGCACGTGGACGCGGAGAACCGCATCGTGGAACTCGGCTCCGACGCGTCCGCGCCGGTGCCCGGCGGGGACGCGGTGCGCGGGCCGCACGCCGTTCCGGCCGCGCGGGGCTGAAACCGCGCCGATCCGGGTACCCGGGCGGCATGAGAACAGACACACCGGACATTCTTGACGGGCGGGCCCGTAGCCGGTTCCAGGCGCACGAGGGCGAGCGGCCCGTCGGGGGTGTGGTCTGCTTGCTGCCGGAGGGCACACCGGCCGTGTCCGTGAGGGCACACGCCGTGGTCGTGCCGGCCTTCCGGAGGCGGAGCGTCGAGGGTGTGCTCAGGCGCAGCCGGCATCCGATGGGCGCGGAGGAGGGGTGGCGGTGGTGCCGCTCTGGCCGTACACGGCCGGCTCGGCCGGGCAGCTCCCCGACGGGATGCCGACGGCGCCCGTGGAGCCGGTCGGCCGACCGGAGCGCGAGCGGGTCACACGGGGGGTGCAGCGGTGCGTCCCCGCGAGTCTGCCGGAGTACCACCCCTTGGGGGGTAGCCATGACCGAGCCCCGTCCCGATCCCGTGCCGCCCATGCCGGATCCGGCGCCGGTTCCGCCGCCCGCGCCGCCCGGTCCCGCTCCTGGGCCTCCGGCTCCCGTGCCGGAACCCGAGCCGTCCCCGGCGCCGCGCCCCGGCCCCCCGCCGCCCGGCCCCGGTCCGGTGCCGCCCCCCGGTCCCGTCCCCAAGCCGCCGGGACCCGACCCGGTCCCGGAACCGGAGCCGTCCCCGGGCCCGCGGACGCGCGGCGCATAGGTCCCACCCCGGTGCGGCGCGCGGGGGCCGGGCGCGGCAGGGAGTCCGCGCCGCAGGCCTGTTCCTGCTGTGTCCGCGCCCGGGACTTCCGGGTCCGTTCGGACGAGGGTGACACCCGTGCGTGAGGGCTCCGCCGAGCTTCGGAGGAGTACGACCGTCCGCAGAAGGCGCATCCGCCCGGGCCCTACCCCTCCCGCAGCGGGGTGCAGCCGCCTTGCCGGCGGGCGGAGAGGCGCTGGGGGGCTCACCTTCCCGAGCGCGGGCGAGTGCCGGGAGCCGCCGGGCACCCGGCACACGGGCGGGGCATCGTGAGCGGCCGAGCTTCCGGACTGCCCCGACCGATCCGCCGGTGGCAGGCGAAGCGCCGCGGGGGCGGGAGCGTCGCCCGCGGCGGGAAGGCGGGCGCGCACGAGGCACAGTCGGCCGCGCGCATGCGGCGCGTTCGTTCGCGGGGGGCCGCGCCCTGTACCTCCAGGGCTGAAGCGGCAGTTGAGAGGGCCCCGCGCCCCCTGTGCCCAGCGCGCCCCCTTGTCACGGCGAGTTCGCCACCCCTAGCTTGGGCGGCCGCTGACCGCAGAGGGGGAACCACCCATGGCCGCACGGGGACGACACCGCCGCCAACAGCCCAGCCGTCTTGCCAGTCGGCTCAACCGGGCCTCGCTCACCTTCACCGTCGGCGGCGCCGGCATCGCGCTGCCGCTCGTCGGCGCCGGAACGGCCCAGGCGGCCTCGGTCGACGTCTGGGAGAAGGTCGCCGCCTGCGAGTCCACCAACCGCTGGAAGGTCAACACCGGTAACGGGTACTACGGCGGGCTGCAGTTCAGTCAGTCCACCTGGGAGGCGTACGGCGGCACCCGCTACGCGCCGCGCGCCGACCTGGCCACCAAGGACCAGCAGATCGCGATCGCGGAGAAGGTGCTCAAGGGCCAGGGCCCCCGGGCCTGGCCCACCTGCTCCGTACGGGCCGGGCTCACCCGTGGCGGCGACGCACCCGCCGTCTCGCCGGGTGTCCGGACGGCCGCCTCGCCGACGAGCGTGCCGAACCAGCGCCGGGAGAGCTACACCGTGGCCCGGGGCGACTCCCTGTCCGGGATAGCCGAGGCCCAGCGCGTCCCCGGGGGCTGGCAACGCCTCTACGAGCGGAACCGGGACGTCATCGGGGACGATCCCGATCTCATCATCCCGGGACAGAGGTTGACGATCAGTCAGAGTCCTGGCAGCACTGCCGCGCCCAAGAAGGCGGCGCCCAGGAAGACGGCACCCGAGAAGGGCGCACCCAGGAAGGCCGAGCCGAAGAAGGCCGCGCCTGTGAAGGAGCAGCAGCCCAAGGCCCAGCCCAAACCCAAGGCCCAGCCAGTCGCCGCCAAGTCCCGTACCGGCGCGCTCGCTCCGCCCGTCGACGCCGCGCCCGGGACCTCGTACGGGACCCGTGGTTCCGGGTGGTCCGCCGGTTACCACACCGGCGTCGACTTCCCCGTCCCCACCGGCACCACCGTCAGGTCCGTCGCCGCCGGGCGCGTCGTCTCCTCCGGGTGGGCCGGGGCGTACGGCTACCAGGTCGTCATCCGGCACGGCGACGGCAGGTACAGCCAGTACGCGCACCTGTCGGCCCTCTCCGTCCGCGAGGGGCAGTCCGTCACCGCCGGGCAGCGCATCGCCCGCTCCGGTTCCACCGGCAACAGCACCGGTCCGCACCTTCACTTCGAGATCCGCACCGGGCCCGGATACGGATCCGACGTCGACCCGCTCGCCTACCTGCGCAGGGGCGGCGTCTCTCTCTGACCGGTCACCGCTACCGTGGGTCCCGCAACGGATCGGGCATCAGGGAGGGGCGGCGGCGTGACGGGGGACCACACCACCACGCGGCGGCTCGGCGGCGCCGAGCTGGAGACCGTGAGCGGTGTCGGCGGGTTCTTCGCGCTCCGCGCCGCCGTCCCCCCGGTGTCCGGCGGCGCGCACCTCCCACTCGCCCGTGTGTACGGCGGCGACCCCGCGCCTCTGGAGGCGCGGGTCGCGCGGGTCGGGGAGCGGCTGCGAGCCCCGGAGTACCGGGTCGCCGCCTCCATCGCCCAGCTCGGACTCGCCGCGCGGCTCTGGTCGGTGACTCTCGGGCCCGCCGCGCTGTACGGCGCCGTGCCCGACATCGCCCCGCACACGCTGCACTGGGACCCGGGCCTCTCCACGCCCCACGACCTGTGGTGGTCCGGCACCCGCACCCTGCCCGCCACACCCGCCCATGTCCGCGAGGTCGTGCAGCACGGGCACCTGGCTCCGCTCGCCGCCGCCCTGCGCTCCGCAGGGCCGGTCTCCGCGCGGCTGCTGTGGGGCAACGCGGGGTCCGCCCTCGCCGGCGCCGTCCGGGAGCTGACCCGCTGGGCCCACCGGCAGGGCCGCCCCGACGCGGCCGAGCGGGCCGCCTCCCTCGCCGCCGCCCTGCTCGACCATCCGGACCTGTCCGGCACTCTCCAGGGAGGCGCACTCGGGGAGGGCGCCCTCCGGGCCACCGCCGCGCTGCGGCGCCGCAGCTGCTGCCTCTACTACCGCTGCCCGGGCGGCGGCCTGTGCGGCGACTGCGTCTTCGACCGGCCGCCGGGCTGATCCGACCGGCCACCGGCGAGGACGGGCCCCGTCACCGGAACCCGCGGTTTGGCGGGGTGAGCGCACTCCTCGTAAAGTTCCACTTTTGAGAACCGGCTATCAGGCGCCGGTCCCGGGTGATCGAGGAACGGCAGCGGCATGACGGTGACAGAAGACAACCAGGCGTACGGGCCGGGTATCGACCCTGAGCGTCTGGCCGTCTGCCTCGACGTCCTCAAGGAGCTCGACGAGCTGGACGTCGACCACCCGGACGCGGTCAGGGTGCGGCGCGCCACCTCGCAGATCTACCGCACGGTCAAGCAGCGCCGTCGCCAGGAGCGCCGCGCCGCCAAGACCGCCCACGACCGGGCCGTCACCGAGGCCACCGCCACCGGTTCCGCCGAGCGGATCGACGACGAGACGCAGGGCCTGCTGCCCAGCTCCTCCACCGTCGGGGAGATCGCGGGCATACTCCAGCGCCCCCGCGCCTGCTACACGTGCAAGAGCCGCTACACCCAGGTCGACGCCTTCTACCACCAGCTGTGCCCGGCCTGCGCGGTGGAGAACCGGGCCCGCCGTGACGCCCGCACCGACCTGACCGGCCGCCGTGCCCTGCTCACCGGCGGCCGGGCCAAGATCGGCATGTACATCGCGCTGCGGCTGCTCCGCGACGGCGCCCACACCACCGTCACGACCCGGTTCCCGAACGACGCGATCCGCCGCTTCAAGGCCCAGCCCGACAGCGACGAGTGGATCCACCGGCTGAAGATCGTCGGCATCGACCTGCGGGACCCGGCGCAGGTCGTCGCCCTCGCGGACTCGGTTGCCGCCGCGGGGCCGCTGGACATCCTGATCAACAACGCCGCCCAGACCGTGCGCCGCTCCCCGAAGGCGTACAGCGAGCTGATCGCCGCCGAGTCCGCCCCGCTGCCCGCGGGCGAGCTGCCGCCCGCCGAGGTCATCGGCACGTACGGCAGCGGTGCCGTCGACGCCGTGGCCGCGCTGCCGTCCGCCCGTTCCGGCGACGCGCTGACCGCCCAGGACGTCACCGGCCTGGCGCTGGTCACCGGCTCCGCGACCCCGGCCAGGATCGCCGCCGGCACCGCGATCGACGCGGGCGGCCTGGTGCCCGACCTCGCGTCGACGAACAGCTGGATCCAGACCGTCGACGAGGTCGACCCGGTGGAGCTGCTGGAGGTGCAGCTCTGCAACTCCACCGCGCCGTTCATCCTGATCAGCAGGCTGCGTCCGGCGATGGCCGCCGCCCCGGCGCGGCGCAAGTACATCGTGAACGTCTCCGCCATGGAAGGCGTGTTCAGCCGCGGCTACAAGGGGGCGGGGCACCCGCACACCAACATGGCCAAGGCGGCGCTCAACATGCTGACCCGCACCAGCGCGCAGGAGATGTTCGACAAGGACGGCATCCTGATGACCGCTGTCGACACCGGCTGGATCACCGACGAACGGCCGCACCCGGACAAGATGCGGCTGGCGGATGCGGGCTTCCACGCCCCGCTGGACCTCGTCGACGGGGCCGCCCGGGTCTACGACCCGATCGTCCGCGGCGAGGAGGGCGAGGACCTGTACGGCTGCTTCCTCAAGGACTACGCCCCGGGCAAGTGGTGACACCCGCCTGAAGACCCGCGCACTCGTCTGACCTTCCCCTCTCCGGCACCTGGTGCCAGGGAGGGGGCACTCCGGGCCACTGTGGCCGAAATCTGCCGGTGTGATGGAATCCATCGAGCAGGGGCCCGCTCATTTGGTTACTCTGAAGCGAACGGTCGGCCGACAGGGGTCCACAAAACACCCTTGGGCCGGCCGCGGGACTGGCCTGCCACCGGGGCCGCGGTCCCGCCCTCGACCGGCGCCACCGCGACCGACGGCAGACACGTTCCACAGGTTCGCGACACGGAGGAGTGCGCGGTGACAACGACAGAATCGACCACGCGGGAGCAGGGCACGGGCCCGGCAGCACCCGCGGAGCCGGCCGGCAGGCCGACCCGATCGGATGAACTCGGCAGCCTGGAGGTGTGGGCCCGCTCGGCCCCGATCCGGCTGGCGGGTTACGAGGACGACCTCGCGGAGCCGCACATCCTGCCCAGCGTCGACTGAGTCCGCGCGGTCCGAGAGTCCGCGCCGACGGAGCCCCGTGCCCTTCGCCTTCACGGGCGGGGGCACGGGGCGTTGTCCGCCCGGTGACGACACGGGAGCAGCAACCCCGGGCGGACCGCCGGAAACGGGCGGACGGCCGGGCCGAACGTCATCGGCATCCGCTCGGCACGGCCCGTCTCGCCGCCGCCGCAACGTAGCCGAGACCGCACTGCCGTCACCAGCTTTGGTCAGAGTGTCACGCTGAGCTGTCCAGGCGGGTCGGGGGCAGGAACTCCCGCACAAGGGTGCGGTGCCACCAGGCGCCCGTCTCGCGCAGCTCCCGCCAGGTCGTGAAGCGGTACCGGTACACGCGGGCCCGCACCAGCGCGGGCGGAGCGTCCGGGAACGGGTTGTGGCGCAGCAGCCGCAGCGTGTCCCGGTCGTTCTCCAGCAGCCGCTCCACCAGGGGGCCGAACCAGTCGGCCGCGTACACCGGGGAGATCCCCGCGAACCACATCATCCAGTCGAGCCGCAGATGGTACGGGGCGAAGGGGCGCGGCATGCGCCGCACATCCCCCGGCTTGCCCTTGAACTCGTACTCCCGCCACACGGCGCCCGGGTGGGCGGCCGGCTCCTCGGTGCCCTCGAGGACGACCTCGTGCCGGACCCGGCCGACCGAGCCGAACGCGCCATAGGTGTTGACCAGGTGCAGCGGGTCGAAGGACCGGTTCATCGCCTGGCGCGGGGACAGCAGGTTGCGCGCGGGGCGCAGGCTCAGGACCAGTACCAGGACGGTCACCGCGGCGACGAGGATCCCGTACCAGAGCGGCGGGGCGGGGAGAGCGGGCGCGGTCGTGAACAGGTTCCCGTCCACCGCCGACAGGGCCAGCACGATCGCCAGCCAGTTCAGCCAGGAGAAGTTGCCCGACAGCACCAGCCAGAGCTGCGTCACCACGACGATCCCCGCCGCCACCGTCGCCAGGGGCTGCGGGGTGAACAGCAGCACCGGCACGGCCAGCTGCGTCACATGGTTCGCGGCGGCCTCCATCCGGTGCAGCGGGCGCGGCAGACGGTGGAAGAACCAGCTGAGAGGGCCCGGCATCGGCTGGGTCTCATGGTGGTAGTACAGGCACGTCAGGTTCCGCCAGCACAGGTCGCCGCGCAGCTTGATCAGTCCGGCGCCGAACTCCAGGCGGAACAGCAGCCAGCGGAGCAGCCACATCAGCAGCACCGGCGGGGCCGTGCGTTCGTTGCCCAGGAAGATCGCCAGGAATCCGGCCTCCAGCAGCAGCGACTCCCAGCCGAAGCCGTACCAGGTCTGGCCGACGTTCACGATCGACAGGTACAGCCCCCACAGCACCGCCCACATCAGCATCGCCACGGGCAGCGGCACCAGGTCCCCCGCCCCCGCCGCCAGCGCCAGGGCCAGCGCCGCCCCTCCCCATGCGCACAGCGCGAAGAACCGGTCGGAGTAGTGGGCCTGGAACAGGCTGGGTGCCCGGCGCCACGGCACCAGCCGCACGTACCGCGGGACCGGCAGCATCCCGCGCTCTCCGATCAGGGCCCGGAACTGGAGTGCCGCGCACAGGAAGGCGACGGCGTACACCCCGGCCAGGCCCCGCTGGAAGAGCAGGCGGCCCAGCCAGTAGTCGGAGGAGGCGAACCAGCCGAACCAGTCCATCGCCTCCAGTATCCGGCGTCAGCCCCCGGCGAGCTTCCGGAGCGCGCGGCCCAGCCGCCGTGCGTACCAGCGCTGGAGGACGGGCACGACGGGCCCGCCCAGCCGGGTGTACCAGCAGCCGGGGCGGCTGAACGCGGTGAGCGTGAACCATACGCGGCCGTCAGGGCCGAACTCCACGACGAACGACTCCTCGCCCGACTCCGGGTGCCCGTCGAGGGTGCCGTACGCGAAGCCGGTGCGGTTCTCCTCGTACGCGGTCCACACCACCTCGCACGGGACGCCGAACTCCAGCGGTCCGGCGCCGACCGCGACCCGGAGCCGTATGCCGGGTTCGGCGCGAGCCGCCTCGCTGTGCACCCGGGCGCCGGTCGCGCGATGCATCCCCCAGGCGGTGACGGCCGCGCCCGCCGTCTCGAAGGCGTCCCGGCCGTGCCCGACGAGGGCGCGGTGGCGGAGGATCTGGTAGCCGCGGGGGAGGGCGTCGGGGTGGGCGGTGGCGCCGACCTCGGGATAGGTGAAGGCGAGGCCGGGGGCCGGGGTGCGGGTCTTCATGCGGGGATCTCCTGCTGGGTGGGGTGCGGCGGCTCGGTACGGTGCGGCCGGAGGTCCTCCGTCCGCAGGCGGCGCCAGGCCAGGAGCGAGCAGAGCGCGAAGCCCAGAGCGTTGGCGAGGCCGTGGGTGGCGGCCATCCAGGCCAGATTCGGATGCGGCAGACCGGTCGCCTCGCCGAGGGCCCAGCTCAGCGCGAGCAGCATGGTCGCCACGAGGACGGTGGCCGAGATGCCGAGCAGGGCCCGCCCGACCCGGTCGCCGACATCGCGGGCCCGGACATCCTGCCAGGTCACGAGCGCCACGGCCCACATCCCGGCGGTGAGCACGACCGCCCCGGCCAGCTCCGCCCAGTCGTCGACGAAGTAGCCGAGGAGGACGAGAAGGGTGCCGAGCGGCACGCTCAGCCCTGCGAACGCCGAGGCCGGCCGGTCGGGGGCGGCCCCTCGGACGAGCCCCGCGACCAGGGCGGCGGCGAAGCCGGCGAAGTGGAAGTGCGGCACGGTGAGGTCGAGGATCTCCAGGTCGAACCCGAAGAGCTCGTGCCCCCACCGCTCGGCCACCAGGGCGGTCGCGGCGATCGCCGGGCTCACCAGCGCGGTGAGCGCGGCCACCTCGGCGGGGGCCAGGGACCGGGTGCGGGCCAGCCTGCGCGGTGCGGCCAGCGCAAGGAGCAGGGTGACGAGCGCGTAACAGGCGGCCAGCCCGGCTGCCAGGGCCCCGCGCGGCAGCCACAGCGACACCGCGCCCGCCGCCGCGTACGGAAACCAGAGGGCCCGCGGGGCCGCGATCTCGGGCCCGTCCAGCAGCCTCAGGCCCATCGGCACGACCACCAGCATCCCGAGCATCACGATCAGGTCGACCAGCACGGTCACCGTCACGCACCCCCCTTCCTTGAACGCGTTCAATTCAACGCGCCGTGAGCTTAGCGCTCAAGGTTGAACATGTTCAAGTTCTCGGCAGGGTCACTCCCGGTTGCGGACGCGGTCACGCTCCGGCACTTATGGAAGGGCGGCCCCCGGGAACACCGGCTCAGGAAAGGCGGGAGATGTCCATGCGCTCCTTCACGCGACGCCGCTGCGGCCCGTACGCCGTCCTGGCGGCCGTCACCGGACTGCTCGCCGCGGGCTGCGGTGGTGCCGGCGACGGGACGCCCGCCTCCCGCGATGGCACGGGGCCCGCCCGCACGACGCTGCTCCAGGCGGCCGACCGGGGGCCGGACCCGTTCACCGCCTCCACGGTCCTGACCTCGGACGTCGCCCCGAAGCGCGGCTCCGGCCCCGACGCCTCGCCGGACCCGGCCGGGTCCGCCGCCCCGCCGCCCCCGCGCACCGTCGACGGCGCCACCCCCGGGCTCTACGGGGCGGCCCAGTCCCTCCCCAGCTGTGACATCGAGCAGCAGGCCGGCTTCCTCGCCGCCGACTCCGCGAAGGCGGGCGCCTTCGCCCGGGCCGCCGGGATCAACCAGTCCGGGCTCGCGGCCTGGCTGCGCGGTCTCACTTCCGTGATGCTCCGTGCGGACACCCGCGTCACCGGCCACGGCTACCGCGACGGCGCCCCCGTGCCGTACCCCGCCGTACTCCAGGCCGGTACGGCGGTGCTTGTCGACGCGTACGGCGCACCCCGGGTCCGCTGCGCGGACGGCAGCCCCCTGCGCACCCCCGACGACGGCCGGCCCGCCGGCGGCGGTGCCCGGCACGAGGGGCGGGCGTGGGCGGGCTATGCGCCCGAGCGGGTCATCGCGGTGCAGCCCACGGTGCGGACGCTCGACAGTCTGATCGTGGTGAACGTCGTCAACGAGTCCTGGCTCGAGCGCGCGGTCGGCACCACCGGGGAGCAGGACCGTGAGCCCGGCACGCCGCCCGCGTACCGCCCCGCCGACCGCCCTGTCGCGGACGCCGCCGTGCCCGACGCCTCGGGCGGGCACGACGTCGGCCGGGAGGGGCAGGTCGCCGCGGGCGATCCCGACGGGCTGCTCGTGGGGCCGGTGAACGTCGGCTGAACACCAGGGTCGGGAAAGACGGAGTCGATAAACCGGTCGAATGATGACAAAGTGGTCCCATGGTTGATCCGGCAGCGGATGCCCTGTCGCTTCCCGAGGACTGGCCCGCCCATCCGGATCTGAGGCTGTCCCTCAACCGCATGGGCAGCTTCGACTGGGACCTCGACACCGGGCTGATGCACATGGACGAGGTCGCTCTCGACGTGTTCCAGATCGACCCGCACGAGTACGACGGGAAGCCCGCCAGCCTCTCCCGCAGGGTCCCGCCCGGCGAGTCGGTCCGCCTCGACGGCATGGTCACCCAGGCCCTGAAGAGCGGCGCCAGCCACTACGGCGCCTACTTCCGCATCCGCACCCGCGACGGACAACTGCGCTGGACCCACACCCAGGGCTTCATCCGGCGTGACGAGTCCGGACGGCCCCGCCGCATCATCGGCATCGTCCGCGACGCCACGCAGGAACTCGCGGAGGCCACCGCCCGGCTGGAGGTGGACACCGAGCGCCGCCGTCTCACCAGCGTGGTCGAGTCCACGACCGCCGCCCTCGCCCACGCCCGCACCGTCCAGGACGTCATCGACGTGCTGCGCGACTCGCACGGTCTGGCGCACCTGGGCGCCACCAGCGTCGTCATGGGCCTGCTGGAGTCCGGGCGCATCCACCTCGTCGCGGACGGACCCGACGGCTCGTTCGTCCCCGGCACCCGCTACACCCGGGTGGACCAGCAGTACCCCATGAGCGAGGTCATCCGCACGCTCTCCCCCCGCTTCATCGAGTCGCCCGAGGACTTCGCCGCCGCCTACCCCCTCCTGTGGCCGCACATCACCGGCCTCGGCATCACCTCGGCCGCCTATCTGCCGCTGATCGCCCAGGCCCGCCCCATCGGTGCCCTCGGCCTGCTCTACAGCGACAAGTACGGCTTCACCGCCGACGACCGGAACGTCCTCGTCGCCCTCAGCAGCAGCATCGGCCAGAGCATCCAGCGCGCCATGCTGTACGAGCAGGAGCACGACCTGGCGGAGGGTCTCCAGCAGGCCATGCTGCCGCGTCGCATTCCCGAGGTGCCGGGCTCGCAGATCGCCGTCCGCTACCGCTCCGGGCGGCTCGGCCGGGACATCGGCGGAGACTGGTACGACGTCATCCCGCTGCCCGGCGGGCGGGTCGGCGCGGTCATCGGGGACGTCCAGGGCCACGACACCCACGCGGCCGCCGTCATGGGCCAGCTGCGCATCGTCCTGCGCGCCTACGCCGCCGAGGGGCACACCCCCGCCACGGTCATGGCACGGGCCTCCGTCTTCCTCCGGGAACTCGACACCGACCGCTTCGCCACCTGCACCTACCTGGAGATCGACCTGGCCTCCGGTGTCGTCCAGGTGGTGCGGGCCGGCCATGTCGACCCGCTGCTGCGGGACGCGGACGGCAGCTGCCGACGCGTGCCCGTCCAAGGCGGCCTGCCGCTCGGCCTCTCCGCCGAGTTCGGGGCCCTCGACTACCCGGTGACCATGCTCGAACTGGACCCGGGGCAGACCCTGCTCCTCTACACGGACGGCCTCGTCGAACAGCCCGGATCCGACCTGGACGAGGGCATGCAGTGGCTCACCGCGCTCGTACGCAACGGTCCTGAGGACCTCCAGACCCTGGCCGACCACCTGTGCGACGTCGTCGACGAACGCGGCGGTGACGACGACGTGGCGATCCTGCTGCTGCGCCGCCGCGGCGGCTACGCCCCGCAGGCCGGGGGCAGGCTTCAGCAGCATGTCGCACAGAGCGACCCCGAGGCGCTGCGCTCCGCCCGCCATATGATCCGCGCGGCGGTACGGGCCTGGGGAGGGCGGGAGCGGGCCGACGAGATCGAACTGGCCGCCGACGAGCTGATCACCAACGCGCTGCTGCACACCGACGGCGGGGCGGTCGTCACCCTGCGGATGCTCACCGGCCCCGAACGGCGGTTGCGGGTGGAGGTGGAGGACCGCTCCAGCGTCCTGCCGCGCCGCCGCGAGGCGGGGGACGACGGGGTCAACGGACGCGGGCTGCTGCTCGTGGACCGCCTGTCGGAGGGATGGGGCGTGGAGTCGCGCGGCAGCGGGAAGTGCGTGTGGTGCGAGTTCGTCCTGCCGGAGCGGGGCGCGGAGCCGTCACGGCCCGCCGGGTGACGGACATGCCGGGCGCGGGCGGCTCGGGCACGCTGGAGACATGCCAGAGCTGCCCGAGGTCGAGGCGCTGCGCGCGTTCCTCGACGGCCGTCTCGCCGGTCAGGAGATCGCCCACGTGCTGCCCGCCGCCGTCAGCGTCCTCAAGACGTACGACCCGCCGCTGAGCGCCCTCGACGGCACCGCCGTCACGGCCGTCGGCCGCCACGGCAAGTTCCTGGACGTCACCGCCGACGGGCTCCACCTGGTGTTCCACCTGGCCCGCGCGGGCTGGGTGCACTGGCGGGACGTCCTGCCCTCCGGACCGCCCCGCCCGGGCAAGGGGCCGCTGGCCCTGCGGGTCGCGCTCACCGGCGGCGACGGGTTCGACCTGACGGAGGCGGGCACCACGAAACGGCTCGCCGTGTACCTGGTCCACGACCCTGCCGAGGTACCGGGCGTGGCCCGCCTCGGCCCCGACCCGCTGGCCGAGCACTTCGACCGGGACGCCCTCGCCGCCGCCCTGGCGGGGGAGCGGCGGCAGATCAAGAGCGCCCTGCGCGACCAGGCCGTCCTCGCCGGCATCGGCAACGCCTACAGCGACGAGATCCTGCATGCCGCCCGCATGTCGCCGTTCAAGCCCGTCGCCAACCTGACCGACGACGACCTCACCACCCTGTACCGGGCCCTGCGCGGCACGCTCCGGGACGCCGTGGCCCGCGCTCACGGGCTGGCCGCCGGGCAGCTCAAGGCCGAGAAGAAGAGCGGGCTGCGTGTGCACGGCCGCAGCGGCGAGCCGTGCCCGGTGTGCGGGGACACCATCCGCGAGGTGTCGTTCAGCGACTCCTCCCTGCAGTACTGCCCGCGCTGTCAGACCGGCGGGAAGGTCCTCGCGGACCGCCGCCTGTCCCGGCTCCTCAAGTAGCGCTCAACGCCGCGTCCGGCGGCGCCCGCACCGCCCCAGCCAGTCCCGCACCCGAAGCCGCCGCCCGACATGCGGCACGCCGTGGCCCGCCCGGTACGACACCGGCGGATCCAGCGGCTCCCGCCCCGTCAGCTGCGCCAGCGCCGACGCCACCTCGGCCAGCTCCGCGAGCCGCAGCGCACACGCCCCGCACACCGCGAGGTGCTCCGCACAGCACAGCGCGTCGTACGGCTCCAGAACCCCCAGCGCGTACGCCCCCACCGCGTCGTGCCGCTCCGTCACACCCTCACACCCTCGCTCAGCCTGTCCGCCGCGCCCGACTACCCCTCCCCGCCCGATACGTACCGCGACCGCTTCTCGCTCAACGCACCCCCGCCTACACTCCGCTGCATGCTGCGCGTACTGGCCGTCGACGACGAGGCACCCGCCCTGGAAGAGCTGCTCTACCTGCTGCGCTCCGACCCGCGCGTGCGCACCGCGGAGGGCGCCACCGACGCCACCGAGGCCCTGCGCCGTATCGGCCTCGCCCTGGAGGCGGGCCCCGACGGGGAGGACGCCGTCGACGTGGTCTTCCTCGACATCCACATGGCCGGACTGACCGGGCTGGACGTCGCCCGCCTCCTCGCCGGGTTCGCGGAACCGCCGCTGGTCGTGTTCGTCACCGCTCACGAGGGCTTCGCCGTCCAGGCGTTCGACCTGAAGGCCGTCGACTACGTCCTCAAACCGGTCCGCCGGGAACGCCTCGCCGAGGCGGTCCGCCGGGTCAGCGACCTGGCACGGCCCGCGCCCGCCGGGACGGCCACGGCGACCGCCACGGTCGCCGACCAGATCCCCGTCGAACTGGGCGGTGTCACCCGCTTCGTGCCGGTAGACGAGATCGCGTACGTCGAGGCCCGGGGCGACTACGCCCGCCTGCACACGGCCGAGGGCAGCCACCTCGTCCGCATCCCGCTGTCCACACTGGAGGAACGGTGGGCGGAGCGCGGCTTCGTCCGCATCCACCGCAGCCACCTCGTCGCGCTCGGCCGCATCGACGAACTGCGGCTGGACCGCGGCGCCACCACGGTACGGGTCGGCAGCGCCGAACTGTCCGTCAGCCGCCGCCACGCCCGCCAGCTGCGGGACCTGCTGATGCGGCACGTCCGGAGCTGACCCCGCCCGCCTACCTGCGCACCGGACCGCTGCGTAGACTCCACGCTCGTGTCAGCAGAGCGCCCGATACCCCCCGCAACCCCCCGCCGGGAGACCGTGACCGGAGTACCGCGCGCCGTCCGCCGCCCGCCGCGCCATGCCCCCGCACGCTCCGAGATCAGCGAGCAGACCACCCTCGGCCACACCTACGTCCGCTCCCTGATGCGCAGCCAGCTGCGGGCCGCGCTCAGCGCGCTCGCCACCCTCGCCCTGCTGGTCGGCACCCTGCCGCTGCTGCTCGCCCTCCCCGGGGCTCTGTCCCGGGACGGCTCGGCCCCGGCCGCCGGACTCCTCGCCTGGGCCGCCCTCGGCCTCGCCGCCCACCCCGTCATGTGGCTGATCGCCCGCTGGTACGTGTGCCGCGCCGAACGCAACGAACGCGACTTCACCCGCCTCGTCGAAGGCAGGTGACCCCGCCCGTGCACCAGGCCTACGCGGTCGTCGCCGTCACCGGCGTCGTCCTCGTCACCCTCCTCCTCGGCGCGCTCGGCCTGCGGATCTCCCGCACCACCTCGGACTTCTACGTCGCCTCCCGCACCGTCGGCCCCCGCCTCAACGCCGCCGCCATCAGCGGCGAGTACCTGTCCGCGGCCTCCTTCCTCGGCATCGCCGGACTGGTCCTCCTCCAGGGACCGGACCTGCTCTGGTACCCCGTCGGCTACACCGCCGGATACCTGGTCCTCCTGGTCCTGGTCGCCGCGCCGCTGCGCCGGTCCGGCGCGTACACCCTGTCCGACTTCGCGGAGGCCCGCCTGGAGTCGCGGCCCGCGCGGCGCCTGGCCGGCGTCTTCGTCGTCGGCATCGGCTGGCTCTACCTGCTGCCGCAGCTCCAGGGCGCCGGGCTGACGCTGGAGATCACGACCGGCGCACCCGACTGGGTGGGCGGTCTCCTCGTCGCGGTCGTCGTCACCGGCGCGGTCGCCGCGGGAGGCATGCGCAGCATCACCTTCGTCCAGGCCTTCCAGTACTGGCTGAAGCTCACCGCACTTCTCGTGCCTGTTCTGTTCCTGGCCGCCGCCTGGGTCGCGGACGGCACGCCCCGCGCCCGGTTCGACGCACCCGCCGTGCTGCGCGAGCACACCACCGTACGACTCGACGACACGGTGCGGGTCGCCCTCGACGCGCCGCTGACGGTGACCGTCACCGGACGCGTCGACTCCCGGTCGTACGAGGACCGGTCCGTCACCCTCGGCGAGGGCGTCCACCACGTGGAGGCGGGCACCACCCTCGGCCTCCCGGCCGGTGCCCGCGTGCCGGAGCGCGCCCCCGGCGACGGCGACGCCCGTCGCGGTGCGCTCGGCTGGTCCGGCCCCCTGGCGGGCGGCCACGACGGGCACCGGCTGTACGCGACGTACGGACTGATCCTCGCCACCTTCCTCGGCACCATGGGGCTGCCGCATGTCGCCGTGCGCTTCTACACCAGCCCCAACGGACGGGCCGCCCGTCGTACCACGCTCGTCGTCCTCGGGCTGGTCGGCGCCTTCTACCTGCTGCCTCCCGTGTACGGCGCGCTCGGCCGGATCTACGCGCCCGAACTCGCCCTGACCGACGCCGCCGACGCCGCCGTGCTCGTGCTGCCCGACCGGGTCGTCGGCGGGCTCACCGGGGACCTGCTGGGGGCGCTGCTGGCGGGCGGGGCCTTCGCGGCGTTCCTGTCCACCGCTTCCGGACTGACCATGGCGGTGGCCGGGGTGCTGCACCAGGACGTGCTGCCGTCCCGGGGCGTCCGGCACTTCCGGCTGGCGCCCCCGCTGGCGATGGCGGTGCCGCTGGGCTTGAGCGCCGTCGCCACGAAGGTGCCGGTGGCGGACGCGGTGGGGCTCGCGTTCGCGGTGTCGGCGTCCTCGTTCTGCCCGCTGCTGGTGCTCGGCATCTGGTGGCGCGGGCTCACCCCGCCGGGCGCGGTGGCAGGGCTGCTGACGGGCGGCGGCGCCGCGCTCACGGCCGTGCTGGCCACCCGCGCCGGGCTGGCGCCCGAGGGCTGGCCGCACACCCTGATGGCCTGGCCGGCGGTGTGGTCGGTGCCGCTGGGCTTTCTCACGATGGTGACCGTGTCCCTGGCGACGCCGCGGCGCGTGCCGCCCGGCACCCAGGCCCTCATGGCCCGGCTGCACCTGCCGGAGGGACTCACCTCACCCCGTCCGGCAGCCGAGGCCGAGGGGCACACCGGGGGGTCCGGGAACAGGGCCCCCGACGTCGGCACCGGGAGCCGGGAATGACCGGCACGGCCCTCGCCGCACTCGTGGCGACCGGCACCCTGCTGCTCGCCGCGGGCTTCGTCGTCGGGCGGCGCACCGCTCTCCGGGGCGGGCGGGACGGCATGGACCTCGGCACACCCGTGGAACGCGCCACCTTCCACACCCTCCACACCGCGTCGCTCGCCGCTCCGCCCCTGCGTGCCGGGCTCACCGAGGACACCGCCCGCAAGGCCGCGCGCGGGCTGCGCACCCTGCTCGGCACCGAGGCACTCGCCCTCACCGGCCGGAGCGCCGTCCTCGCCTGGGACGGCCCGGGCGGCGCCCACCACACCGCTCAGGTCATGGAACGGGTCGCGGACGTGCTGGACTCGGGGCGCGGCCAGAGCGTGCGCGCGGAGTGCCCGGACCCGGACTGCCCCCTGCGGTGGGCCGTCATCGCCCCGCTCACCGGTGAGGACGGCGTGCTCGGCGCGCTCGTCGCGTACGGCTCCCGCGAGTCGGCGGTCCTGGCACGCGCCGCGACCGAACTGGCCCGGTGGGTCTCCGTCCAGCTGGAACTGGCCGAACTCGACCGGTCCCGCCGGGCGCTGATGGAGGCCGAGATCCGGGCCCTGCGCGCCCAGATCTCCCCGCACTTCATCTACAACTCGCTCGCCGCCATCGCGTCCTTCGTCCGTACCGACCCCGAGGAGGCCCGCGAACTGCTCCTGGAGTTCGCGGATTTCACCCGCTACTCGTTCCGCAGGCACGGGGACTTCGCGCAGCTGGCCGACGAACTGCGGGCCGTCGAGCAGTACCTGGCGCTCGCCGGGGCCCGCTTCGGGGACCGGCTGCAGGTCACCCTCCAGGTCGCTCCCGAGGTCCTGCCGGTCGGGCTGCCGTTCCTGTGCCTCCAGCCGCTGGTGGAGAACGCCGTCAAACACGGTCTGGAGGACTCCCGTACGGCCTGCCGCATCACCATCGCCGCACGGGACGCGGGCTCGGAGGCGGTCGTCACCATCGAGGACGACGGAGTCGGCATGGACCCGGGTGTCCTGCGAGCGATCCTCGCGGGGGAGGGACCGCGGTCCTCCGGGATCGGCCTGCCGAACGTCGACGAGCGGTTGCGGCAGGTGTACGGCGACGCGTACGGGCTCGTGGTCGAGACCGGGGTCGGCGCGGGGATGAAGGTCACGATCCGGGTGCCGAAGTACCACGCGGGCGTCCACCCCGGGGGCCCGGCCGTGTAGAACGCCGTCCGGCGGCGGGGCCGCCGCGGAACGCCTGCTGGGCGGGACTCCGGGCGGCCCGCACCTCCGGCCCGACCGCTCTCCGGGGGACAAGCACCGCGAGGCGTGATCCAGCCGGCCAGGAGCCCGGAGGGCAGTGCCGCCGGGCGCGGTGCGGGGGCGGGATCCGGGATCCGGGGGAGCAGCGGCTCTTCGGGAAGGGGCGGGGCAGGGGAGAGCACACCGCCAGGCGGCACCTACAGAGTGGGCCACGCCCCGCACCGCACCCCCCGACGCCGCTGCCGCTCCGCCCCCGTCCCCTCCGCCAGGACCCGTGCCACCAGCTCCCGTACCTCCTCCCCGTCCCCGAGATCCTCCAGCACCGGGCCGACGTGGCCCAGCAGCACCCGCAGGGCCTCCGTGGCGGGCACCCGGCGGCCGGTCAGCGGGTGCAGGGCCGGGCCGCGCAGCCCGTGCCGTGCCGCGGTCCACAGCGCGGCACCCGCCATGTGGTCCGGCAGCCGGGGTGCGGGCACGTCCCGCAGGACCGCGTCGAGCGCCGTGACCACGAGGGCCCGGCTCAATCCGGCCTGGAGAACCGCCTCGTCGACACTGGGCGTGACATCAGCCACGCGGAGTTCCACGGTCGGCAGATGGGACGAGGGCCGGGCGAACCAGTACGCGTTGGCGGCCCGCGCGGGGAGCACCCCCGACCGCCGCAGCTCCGCGACCGTGCGGTCGTAGTGCGCCGCGGACGCGAAGTACGGCGGGATCTGATGGGTCGGCCAGCGGGACAGCACCAGCGTGCGCCAGCTCGCGTGCCCGGTGTCGGCACCCTGGTGGAAGGGCGAGTTGGCGGACAGGGCGAGCAGGACCGGCAGCCACGGCCGCAGATGGTTCAGCACCGCGACGGCGGTGTCCCGGTCCGGGACGGCCACATGCACATGGCAGCCGCAGGTCTCCGTCTCGTCCGTGAGGCGCCCGTACAGGCGGGCCATCTGGCGGTAGTGGCGGGTGGGGGTCACCGTCCGGGCCGACGCGGCCATCGGGGCGGTGCCGCTGGCCACCGGCCGCACCCCCGCCTTGCGCGCCGCGGCGGCCAGCCGGGCCCGCGAAGCGGCAAGTTCGGCGCGCAGCCGGGCGAGACTGTCGCACACCCCGCTCGCCGTCTCCACCATCGTCGACAGCAGTTCCCGCTGGAACTCCGGCGCGGTGGCGGAGGCGCCGCGGTGCCGGTCCGCGTCCAGGACGGTCTCGCAGCATCCCACCGGCCGGCCGTCGGCCGCGTCCACCAGGAGGAACTCCTCCTCCACACCCATGGTCGGCCCCGCAGCTCCGGCCACCCCACCACCCCCGCTCGGAGTGCCGCCGGCCGGTGCCGGCTGCCCCCTCAGGATGACCGTGCCCCCGGGCACGGGCAACAGCGCGATTCGGCCCCCGAAGGGCCCGCGCTCAGTACAGGTGCAGTGCCAGGTGCCCCAGCGGCAGGCCCAGCTGCCACGACGGCAGCCAGACCCGGGCCGACTCGTCCACCATCACGCCCACCCCTGGTGCCGCCGGAAGCGCGCCCAGGTCGGCGGCGAGCAGATGCGTCTCCTCCAGCAGCCGCCAGGTCTCCAGGGCCAGCGCGACCCCTGGTTCGCCGTCCCCGTCCCGTAGCCGCCGGGCGGTCAGCCGGTCCCGCACCCAGTCCTGCCAGGGGTGGTCGTACGAGGTGCGGTCGAGCCACTCGTCGAGCCGCTCCTCCGGCGCGGCTCCGTCACACAGGTAGATCGTCAGGGCGAGCGTCCGGCGGCCCGCCACATGTTCGAGGGAGCCGGTCTCGACGAGACCGCCCGCCCTCAGCAGTTCATCGGCCAGGTACTCGGCACACAGCCAGTCCATCGGGACGGCGACCCCGCCCCCGCCGGTGCCGTTCGTGCTCTCGGGCCGCAACGTTCCCACCTTCTCCCGAACGTACTTCTTCGCGCGTAACTCGGCCACGCACCCCTAGAGGACGAGCCTCCACCGAGAGTGGGGCCGGGTGGCCGCTCTTTGCACAACTTGACGGTGTGGTTTCGCATACGTTCCCGTCCGCGCCGTTGCGCGTGAGAAGGGGGGTATGCCGGGGGACTTCAGGGACGCGCGGTACGTCGCGACCGCGCCGGGCGCTCACCGCGTGACGGGTGCTCACCACGCCCCGGGCCCCCGGCCCGGGGCGCCGCTCCGCTCCGGCTGTAGCCGGGCAGCCCGCGCCCGAGGGCCCGCAGCGCGTAGTACGAGCGCGACTTGACCGTCCCGGCCGGTATACCCAGTTCCGCCGCGGCCTCGTTCACGGTCAGCCCGGCGAAGTAGATCCGCTCCAGCACCGCGCGGTGCTCCGGGCTCAGTTCCCGTACCGCCGCCCGGACGTCGAGCGCGGCCACCGCCGACTCGGTGGCGTCCGCCGGGTCCGGGGTGGTGGCCAGCACCCCGTCACCGATCTCCGCCGGGCGGGCCAGCCGGGACCTGCGGGCGTCGATGGCCAGCCGCCGGCCGACCGTGAACAGCCAGGGCCGCATCGATTCGTACGGCGCCTCGAAGGCCTCCGGGTGCTGCCAGGCCCGCAGCAGGGTCTCCTGGAGCAGATCCTCGGCGCGCTGCCGGTCGCCGTAGGTCAGACCGAGCAGAAAGCTCAGCAGCGCCGGCCCGTGCTCCCTCTGGAGCCGCGCGAGCGCGCGTTCGTCGGTGGTCGCCGTGGTCATCGTTCACACCCTTTCCGCCGCTCAACGAGCCACGGTGGGTATCCGAGCGCATTCGGGGCCGCAGGGACAGGCAACGCACCGTGGTGTGCGGCGAGCGGTCGCACGGCGCGACGAGTGGTGCGGTGAACGGTCACTCGTGCGGGTGGTGCTGCGTACGGGCGGTCGATCGGTGAGGCTGGGCCATTCCGGCAAACCTGTCAGATTGTCATACGAATCGGATGGACTGATCCGGTTCCGTGCTGTGGATTCGGAGCCCACACCCACCCCCCTACGCCCAGGGAGCCCCCGATGTCCCTCCGCAGCCCGCGACGGACGGCCGCCCGCACCGCCACGGCCGCCCTGCTCGCAGCCCTGGCGGCGGCCTGCGCCGGCCTCCCGGCGCCCGGACGCCCGGTCCCGGGGCCCTCACCGGTCCCGGCCGAAGGGCCCGGCGCCGCCGCCCGTCCCTTCACACTGGTCGCCACCGGCGACGTCCTCCCGCACGACTCGATCATCCGGCAGGGCGGGATCGACGCGCACGGCGACGGCTACGACTTCCGCCCCATGCTCGCCGCCGTCCGCCCCGTCGTCTCCGGCGCCGACCTGGCCATCTGCCACATGGAGACCGTGTACGGCGAGGTGGGCGGGCCCTTCGCCGGGTACCCGTCCTTCACCTCCCCGCCCCAGATCGCCGCCGCCCTCGCCGCCACCGGCTACGACTCCTGCTCCACCGCCTCCAACCACACCCTCGACGACGGCGCGGAGGGCATCCGCCGCACCCTCGGCCACCTGGACGAGGCGGGCGTACGCCACGCCGGATCCGCCCGTACCGCCCGCGAGGCCGCCACCCCGACCCTCCTGGACGCCGGGGGCACCAGGGTCGCCCACCTCGCCTACACCTACGGCACCAATGACATCCCGCTGCCCGAGGGCCGCCCCTGGGCGGTGAACCTCATCGGCGAGGACCAGATCACCGGCGACGCCCGGGCCGCCCGTGCGGCAGGTGCCGCCATCGTCGTCGTCAGCCTCCACTGGGGCACCGAGTGGCAGACGGCCCCCGACGCACAGCAGCTCACCCTCGGCCGCGCCCTCACCGCGTCCGCCTCCGGAGGCCGTCCCGACATCGACCTGATCCTCGGCACCCATGCCCACGTGCCCCAGGCATACGAGAAGGTCAACGGCACGTGGATCGTCTACGGCATGGGCGACCAGATCGCCGGGCGCATGGTCGACCACTCCGGCGCCGCCGACCCGCGTGGCAACGAGGGCAGCATCGGCCGCTTCACCTTCACCCCGCCCGCCCGGCCCGGCGGGCGCTGGCGGATCACCCGCGCCGAGTACCTGCCGCAGTGGTTCGACACCGGAGGCAACCGCGTCGTCGACCTGAACGCCGCCGTCGAGGCCGGGGACACCGGCCTCACCGTCGTACGCGACCGGATCAGCGCGGCCGTCCTCAGCCGGGGCGCGGCGGCCGACGGGCTCCGCATGGGCCGCTGATCCCGGGGGCTGCGGGCTGTCGTCCCGCGGCCGTCACCCCACCACCGCGGCTCCTCCCATCGGGTGCAATCGCCCGCCGTCCCGGCGTCGTTCATACGCTTTACACGTCGCCCGTGCGGAGTATCTGTCATGAAAAAGGATCAGATGCCATCAGGGCGGCGGATGGTGCTGCGCATCGCCGCCGCCCTGGGCGCCACCACCGCCGTGGGACTGTTCAGCACCGACCGGACGGGTCCCCCGGGCGCCGCCGCCCCCGCCCGGCCCTCATCCTCCCCGTTCCCCTCGCTGTCCCCGTCCCCGGCCTCCTCGGCCCCCGCCCCCGCGCCCGGGCCCGCGGCGGTCCGGCCGCGTCGTGGTCCCTCGCCGTACCGGCTCCAGCCGATGACCTCGTACGCCCCCTCCCGCGTCGAGCGGACCCCCGTGCTTCCCCCGGTCCGGCAGCGGCCCTTCCTGCGGGTCTCCGGTGTCGGCAACACCATGGTCCTCACCTTCGACGACGGACCCGACCCCCGCTACACCCCGGGCATCCTGAACACCCTGCGCCTGTACCGGGTCCGTGCCATGTTCTTCGTCTGCGGCGAGATGGCCGCGCTCCATCCCGACCTGCTGCGGCGGATGACCGACGAGGGCCATGTGATCGGCAACCACTCCTGGTCGCACCCGCTCATCCCGAAGCTCCGGCCCTCCCGCATCCGCTGGGAGCTGGGCGCCACCAGCGACATCGTCGAGCAGACCGTCGGCTCCGCCCCGCTGTGGTATCGGGCGCCGTACGGCGCCTGGAACCGCCACTCGTTCGAGATCGGTGCCGGACTCGGCATGGAACCGCTCGCCTGGACCGTGGACACCCTGGACTGGAAGGAACCCGGCGCCCACACGATCGTGCGCCGCGTCCTGGACGGGGCGGGGCCCGGTGTCGTGGTCCTCAGCCACGACGCGGGCGGCGACCGCTCGCAGTCCGTGGCGGCGCTGCGGACGTACCTGCCCCGGTTGATCGACGAGGGCTACCACATCACGGTGCCGCGCCGCTGACCAAGCGCCCGGAATCCGGGGGCCGGGCCCCCGGACCGGGGGCTCAGCGAGTGTCCACCAGGCGGGCGAAGACCACGACGTTCCCGTCGTAGCCGCCCGCTCGCGAGTAGCCGCCGCCGCAGGTGATCACCCTCAGCTCCGGGTGGCCGGTGTCCCCGTAGACCCGTACCCCGGGGAAGTCGTTCTTCGAGAACACCTCGACGCCGTAGACCTGGAACACCGCGACCCGGCCGTCGTAGCGGGTCACCTCCACCCGGCGGCCCGGCTTCAGCGCCCCGAGGCCGTAGAACACCGCAGGCCCGGCCTTGTTGTCGACATGGCCGACGATGACCGACGTACCGCGCTGCCCCGGCGAGATGCCGTTCTGGTACCAGCCCGTCAGATTCGGGTCCTGCGGCGGGGGCGCGCTGATCCAGCCGTCCGCGTCCAGCCCCACGTCGATGACCGGCGCGTCCACGTTCAGCGACTCGATCCGCACCCGTGACGCGGGCGCGTACTCCAGGGGCCGCAGCCCGGCCGACGGGGTCGGGGCCGCGACCACCTGCCCGGCCTGTGGCGCCACCGCGGCGGCCGGCTGCGGCGGGCCCGAGGGCTCGTCCACGCCGTTGCGCATCATCGCGACGCCGGTCAGCAGGACGAGCGTCAGAGCCCCCCACGGTCGGCGTCCCTTGATCACGTCCCAGCCACTGCGGTCCAGGCGGCCCATGCTTCTCCCTTCGTGACCTCTCCCGGCACGGTAAGCGCCCGGCGCCCGCCCGGCGATCAGAGAGGAGGCGAACGGGTGGCGGCGCGGCGGACGGGTGATGGCCCATCCGAGTCATCGCGAAATGCGCGACACGCCGGGCTGACGCTCTGTGACCTGCGATGCCGTCAGGAGTCCCGTCGGTGGCCCGGGCGGGACGGGTCACCGGGGTGGCGCAGTCCCGGAATGCGATGATCCGACTCTTTGGTGAGGGTTCCTCATGGAAGGCGTAATCGTCGACTCCGCAGAGCACCGCTCTGGGGCGCCTTCCGCTGGAGGTTCAAGATGCATGCTTCACGCGCCCTCGCGGTGGCCGCCACCGCCTGCGCGGTCCTGGGGCTGGGCGCCCCGCTCGCCGCCGCCGGGGGCAACGGCGGCAACGGTCCGACCGACCTCTCGGTCTCCCCCTCCGTCGTGCACCAGGGCGGTGTCCTGAACGTGCACGTCGAGGGGTGCAACCGAGGCGGCACCGTGACATCCAACGCGTTCCCCAGGACGCACCTGACGGTCACCTCCTCGGGCCAGACCGCCACGCCCAGGGTCTTCGACCACGCCACGCCCGGGCGGTACAACCTGGCCGTCCGGTGCAACGACAGCTCACGGGTCGCCACCGCCTCGTTCCGGGTCGTCCCCGGCCGGGGCGCGCAAGGCGGCCTCGGCGGCTCCGTGACCCCCAGCTCCACCGAAATGGCCGTCGGTGCCGGACTCGTGGGCACCGCGGCCCTCGGCGGCGCGCTGTTCATCAGCCGTCGCCGCAGCCTGAGCGGCGGAAAGGCCTGACCGGCCGAACCTCCCGGCCCGGCCGAATACGCCCGTCGCCCCGAGTCCCGGCCAGGACTCGGGGCGATGGCGTCGGAGGGCGGGTCCCAGGGCGCGTCGGCAGGGCCGGCCGTCCCGGACGCCGGAGCCCGTCAGTGGCGGCGGTTCACGGCCCGGCGGCGGATGATCAGCACTGTTCCGGCCGTCGCAGCCGCCACCAGCGCCGCGCCCCCGGCCAGCTCCCCGGCGTTCCACCCGCCGACGCTGCCGCCAAGTCCGCCCCGTACGCCCGAGGGCGTCACCGTGACCGTCCGCGTCGGCACCGCGGTGGAGCTGGTCGTCGGGGCCCGGGCTATGGTCAGCCGGGCCGTACCGGGCGCGCCCCCGGCACAGGTGAACGACACCGTGTAGACGGTGCCCCTGCGGGCGTCCCAGTCGACGGTGGCCGTGGCCGAGCCACCCGCCGGGATCGTGACCGTGTCGAAGACCGCTGCCGAGGCCATCGCGGTCCCTGGACAGCCCGGCGCGGAGAGCGTGACCCGGCCGCCGGGGCTGACCGTCGACGGGGAGACGGTGAAGGATTCCTGAGCGGCGGCCGTGGTCGGAGTGGTGAGGGCGAAAGCCGCCGCTCCGAGCAGGGCGGCGGAAGCGGCACCTGTCGCACGCATGGTCGTGAGCCTCCGGTCCCGAGGGGCGGCCGCGGAACGGGTTCCCGCGGCACGATGTGAATGACCCTCTCGGTCCGGAACGCTAGGAGCGCCCCCTTCGCCCCGCGAGCCCGGTAGGGCGAACGGGGCATTCCGCCACACGGGCGGGTCACCCCGCTTGCGCCTCCCCGGACCGTCGGGTACGCGGCGTCCGGCGGACCACACCCGGTCCGCGGGGACCGGCTCGCTCACCGGCGCGAGGCGCACCCGGTCCGGAAGCAGGAGTGATCCGCCGGGCACCGCCCGGTCCCGCTAGGAGGCCACGCCCGGGAACAGGGCCTGGAACGGCTCAGTCGTCGCGGCGACCCCCCGCCCGAACGGTGCGTCGATCGACCAGATCAGGAACAGGAGGAACGCGATCAGCGCGCTGTACAGACCGGCCAGGAGCAGCTCCCGCGACGTCCGCCGGATCTGCAGCGTGAAGATCAGCCCCACCGCGATGATCGCGCCTGTGATCAGCCCGAACCAGACGACGCCCGGCATGGTCTCACCCGCCGCGTCCGCCCGGGCGCTGCGCGCGTCGTCCGCCGCCGCCACCTGATCGACCATCGGCTGGTACGCCTCCGCCTCGTACTCGTCGGCCGGACGGTACTCGGTGACCGTGCGGCGCAGCTCCAGCAGCAACTGCGCGCCCTTGTCGGTGAGTTCTCCGGTGTCGGCCATCGTCCGCCACTCCGGCCCGGTGATCTGCCGGACGTACGCGTCCACGTCGGCGGAGATCCGCTCGTGCACATCCTGTGGCCACGCCTCGGAGCGCACCCGCACCTCGTGCAGCGCCTGTGCCTCCTGGCGCACACTCTCCTGGGCGGCACCCCGGCCCTCCCAGACGCCGGCGATCGCCAGGCCGATCACGATCGCGTACACGACGCCGATCATCATCGTCATGTACTCGATGACGTCGGGAGTCTCGCTGGGGTCGTCGTCGTCCCCGACCCGGCGGTGATTGATGAAGACGATCGCGAGGACGACCGCACAGGCGGCGCCCATCGCGAGGGTGAGAGCAAGCCATTGCGACAAGAGAGTCTCCTCTTCCGGACGGTCGGTCGGGCACGAGTGCGGTTCCGGGGCCGCTCAGCGGCCACGGGGGCGGAGGACGGCGGCGGCGAAGACCGCGGGCGCCGTGATCAGCAGCACCACCGTCACCAGCGAGGGGCCGCTCTTCGTCTTCGGTCGCTGCACCCGGCGGTACGAGGGCAGCGGCGCGAATGCCGGAGCGGGTGACGCCGCCGGAGCCGGGGACGGTGAGGGCGAGGGGGGCAGGGCCGGTGCCGGCGGCGGGGGAGGGGGCGGGGCCGGAACCGGCGGGGGCGGCGCGGCACGCCGCACCGGCGGGGGAGCGGACGCGGGCCTCGGGGGCGCAGTCGAAGACGGCGGGGGCGAGGGCGGCGGCGGAGGGGGATCTGGAGGCGCGGGAGCCGGGGACGGCGGGGGCGCCGGCGAGGAGGGCGGAGGTGTGGGCGGCGGCGAAGGCGGCGGCGTGCAGGTCGCACCGCCGCCCGCAGCCGAGGTGGCCGTGACCCCGCCGGGCCCGGTCGAGGCGTAGGCGCAGGCGTCCGCCGCGGCGGACGGCGCGAGGAAGGGGGTGAGGACGAGCGGCCAGGCCAGTGCCGCTCCTGCCAGCACCCGCGCGACAGGGGGGCCGTACACGCGCAAGAGCATGATCGGACCAACGAGCGCGCAGGCCGGTTCGCGGCGCGATTCGCCTGATGGAGCGTTCCCTTCGAACGCCCGTCGCGGGAACACCCCTCTTGACCGGTGTCCGGCCTGTCCGTGATCGGCCCTGCCGTAACGGACTTGACGGTCCGTCGGACAGCTCCCCGCAGACCTCCCCGAAGCCCCCGGAGGAGAAATTCGCCCGGGAACTTCCCGGGGCTTTGAACGCCCGCCGCCCTCCGGCCCGTACCTAAGGCCATGAAACGGCGCACCGCGGACGCCGCTGACGACCTTCACGGCGACGGGAGTTGAGAATGAAGACCTGGCGTAACGCCGCTCTGGCGGTGGCGACCGCTGCGGCGATGATGTCTCTGACGGCATGCGGGCAGGAGCAGGGGCTGGGCAGCCAGTCGGTGGGTGCCGCCGCTCCGGCGGGGAGCGGGTCGGGATACGGAGACGGCTACGGCGCCGGATACGGCAAGGGCACGGACGCCGCCGCCTCCGCGGAGACCACGGCAGCCGGGCAGCTCGGCACCCAGGATTCGGCCAAGGGTACGGTCCTCACCGACAGCGAGGGCCGCACGCTGTACCGCTTCGACAAGGATTCCGCCAATCCGCCCAAGTCCGCCTGCGAGGGGGAGTGCGCCAAGGCCTGGCCCGTCGTGTCGGCCGAGGGCGCCAAGCCGCCCGCCGGGGTCGATCCCGCGGCGCTGGGCGTGCTGACCCGGGCCGACGGCACCAAGCAGCTCACCGTCGACGGCTGGCCGATGTACCGGTACGCGAAGGACGCCGAGCCCGGCGATGTGAACGGCCACGGGGTGGGCGGCACCTGGTACGCGGCGGCCCCGGACGGCAGCAAGGCCGAGCCGGGCAAGGAGTGGGACGAGGACAAGGGCGGCGACAAGGACGCGGGCAAGGAGAAGGAGAGCGGAGGGGGCGAATACGACAAGGGAGGCGAGGGAGAGGACGAGGGAGGCGGCGACGCGCAGCCTGCCGACCGGGCGGGCCTGTCCGTCCGCAAGGATCCGAAACTGGGCGACATCGTCGTGGACCGCAAGGGCATGACGGTCTACCGGTTCACCAAGGACAACGCCTGGCCCATGAAGACCGCCTGTACCGGGGACTGCCTGGAGAAGTGGCCGGCGGTGGCACCGGTCGACAAGAACGACACCGAGGGCATCGTCTTCGAGGGCTCCGGCGCCAACCGCGGCTACGTGACCTTCAAGCGCCCCGACGGCATCCAGCAGCAGACCATCGACTGCTGGCCGCTCTACACCTTCGCCGGGGACAAGAAGCCCGGCGACACCAACGGGCAGGGCGTCGGCGGCAGCTGGTACGCCGTGGCCCCTGACGGGAAGCTGGTCGGAGCGCCCGAGTAGAGTCCCCCACGCGCGTCTCCGGCCTGGCCGGCCCGCCGCACCCCATCCCTCGCGGGAGCGGCGGGCCGGCCGCCTGCGCACGCCCGTTCGCCCGCCGTACACGGCACCGTGAGCCCGTCCGGGAACGCGCACGTGCCAGCGGTCTGTGACCAAGAACGGATCGCATTTTTCCGTTTCCACTCGCCCTCTTGCCGGGCGATCAGTAGCCTCGGCTCGAACACCGGCCATGTGCATGGTCATGGCCGAACAACCGTGGCGACTGTGGGAGTCAACGATGGAGCGTCCCGCCTGGGCACCGCCGGGCATCGACATCTCGGTGCCGAGCGTGTCCCGTATCTACGACTACTACCTGGGCGGCTCCCACAACTTCGAGTCCGACCGGGAAGCCGCCCGCAAGGCAATGGAGTTCATGCCGGGCCTCCCCAAGATCATGCAGGCGAACCGGGCCTTCATGCGGCGCGCGGTGCGGTACGCGCTCGACGAGGGCGTCACCCAGTTCCTCGACATAGGTTCCGGCATACCGACGTTCGGCAACGTCCACGAGGTCGCCCAGCGGACCGACCCCGAGGCCCGCGTCGTGTACGTCGACCACGACCCGGTCGCCGTCGCCCACAGCCGGGCCGTCCTGGAGGGCAACGACCGCACCGCGATCGTCGCGGCGGACCTGCGCAAGCCGCAGGAGATCCTCGGCAGCCGCGAGGTGACCGGACTCCTCGACCTGGACCGGCCCGTGGCCCTGCTCCTCGTCGCCGTCCTGCACTTCCTGGAGGACGCCGACGACCCGTACAGCGCCGTGGCCGAACTCCGTGACGCGCTGGCGCCCGGGAGCCTGCTGCTCCTCACCCACGCCTCGTACGAGGGCGTGCCCGTCCCGCAGGAGCAGGCGGGCGGCACGGTCGGCGTCTACCGGGACATCCGCAATCCGCTGGTGATGCGCTCCCGCGATGAGGTCGCCCGGTTCTTCGACGGCTTCGAGACGGTCGAGCCGGGCCTGGTGGCGCCGCCGCGCTGGCGTCCGGAGAGCGCGCCCGAGCAGGAGGATCCGTACGCCTTCTCGGGCTTCGCCGGGGTGGGGCGCAAGGAGTGAACGCACGGGAGCGGGCGTCCGGACCCACGGCGGGTCCGGACGCCCTGGAGGACAGACTCCGGCGGTTCGCGACCATCTGGAGCCGGGCCATCTTCCCGGTGACCGCCACGTCGATGACGCGCACCGAGTTCGAACAGCATCTGCTGCCGCTCGCCCGGCGGCTCAGTGCCGCGCTGCACGCCTCACCCTTCGACCCCGTGCCCGCCCAGGGCGTCGGGGCCGGGCTGGTGGACGCCCACTGCACCGACCCGGACGCGCTCAGCCGCACCCTCGGCGTGGTCGACTCCTACCTGGTGCTGTACTGCGGCGGAGACGACAGCACCAGGTCCGAGGACCTGAGGGCCCGCTGCGCCCGCCTCCAGCACGCACTGGCCGCCGGGTTCGCCCGCGCGCTGCGCGAACGGACCCTCAGCGAGCAGGAGGCCATCGCCCGCTCCGCGCTGACGGCCCGAGCGTTCGCGGAGCAGGCACTGCACGCCAGCCAGGCCCGGTTCCGCGCCGTCTTCGAGGAGGCGGCCATCGGTATCGGCATCGCGGACCTGGAAGGCAACGTCCTCGACGTCAACGACGCCCTCACCCGGATGTTCGGCGGCCTGGAGACCATGGTCCGCGCGCGCAACGTCACCGAGTGGGTGCACCCCGAGGACGCCCCGCACGTGTGGAAGCTGTACGGCGAACTCGTCCGCGGCGAACGCGAGCACTTCCAGGTCGAGAAGCCGTTCTACCGGACCGACGGCACCGTCCTGTGGACGAATCTGACGGTCTCGCTCCTCCGGGACACCGAGGGCCGGCCGCAGTACCAGCTCGCGCTGATGGAGGACACCACCGAGCGGCGGCTGCTGAACCTCCGTCTCCGGTACGAGGCCACCCATGACGCGCTGACCGGACTGCCCAACCGGAGCCTGTTCTCCGAGCGGCTGGAGAAGGCCCTGGCGGCCGGGGACGGCTCCCGGTTCGGGCTGTGCTACCTGGACCTCGACGGCTTCAAGGCCATCAACGACAGCCTCGGCCACGCGGCCGGCGACCGGCTGCTGGTGGAGGTCGCGGACCGGCTGGAGCACTGCGCCACCGCGCCCGGTGAGATGGTCGCCCGGCTCGGCGGCGACGAGTTCGTGGCGCTCACCACCGGACCGTCCGTGAGCGCGCGGGACGCGGAGGAGCTGGCCGTGCGGATCCTCACCGCCCTGGCCGCCCCGATCAGCCTGGACGGCCGCGACATCACCGTACGGGGCAGCATCGGCATCGTGGAGGGCAGCGCCGGCGAGCGCGGCGCGGCGGAGGTGCTGCGCAGCGCGGACATCACCATGTACCGGGCCAAGTCGGCGGGCGGCAACCGCTTCGAGCGCGCCGACCCGGAGGCCGACGCCCGCGCCATCACCCGGCACGGGCTGACCACGGCCCTGCCCGCCGCCCTGGAGCGGGGCGAGTTCTTCATCGAGTACCAGCCGCTCGTCCACCTCGGTGACGGCAGCGTGCACGGTGCGGAGGCGCTGGTCCGCTGGTGCCACCCCCAGCACGGGGTGCTCGGTCCCGACCGGTTCATCCCGCTGGCGGAGCACACCGGGCTGATCGTGCCGCTCGGCCGGTGGGTGCTGGAGGAGGCGGTGCGGCAGGCCCGGTTCTGGAAACACAGCCACACCGACGGCGGGCCGCTGCGCATCAACGTCAACCTGTCGCCGACGCAGCTGCACCACCCGGGCCTCGTCGCGGACATCTCCGACGTCCTGGAGCACTCGGGCCTCGCTCCGGGCGCCCTGTGTCTGGAGGTCACCGAGTCCGCGCTGATCGGTGCCGACGAGGACCGGCTCAAACCGCTGCGGCAACTGTCCGAGATGGGGGTCGACATCGCCCTGGACGACTTCGGCACCGGCTACTCCAACCTCGCCAACCTGCGGCGCCTCCCGGTCAGTGTGCTCAAACTGGACCGGTCCTTCACCCGGGGCATGCAGCAGCACCCGTGCGACCCCGTCGACCTGAAGATCGTGGAGGGCATCGTCAGCCTCGCCCACAGCCTGGACCTGGCGGTCACCGTGGAGGGCGTGGAGACCGCCGCGCAGGCCGAACAGCTCCGCGCGCTGGGCTGCGACACCGCCCAGGGCTGGTACTACGCCCGCCCCGGGACCCCGGAGAGCATCCACACGCTGGCTCTGGCGGACGCGGTGTAGCAGGGCCCGGCGTACCCGGTGCGGCACGGTCCGGCGGGCGGGGGCCGACGCGGCGGGTCCGGGTGGCGCCCGGTGGCCTCAGCCGCCCCCCACCCCCACCCGCAGCAGCACCCGTCGCAGCTCCCGCGCGGCGCGCGGCGGCGCCACGTCGCTGCGGTGCGCCAGCGCCACGGTCCGTCGCAGCCCCGGTGGTGCCAGTGCCGTGACCCGCACGTCACGGCCCGCCCGCGCCGCCACCATGCGCGGCACCACGGCCAGCCCCAGTCCCGCCCGTACGAACCCCAGCACCGCGTCCATCTCGCCGCCCTCCACCGTGAAGGACGGCTCGAAGCCCTCCGCCCGGCACGCCGCGACCGTCAGCTCCCGCAGGTCGTACCCGTGCCGGAACATCACCATCGGCCGCCCCTCCAGATCCGCGATCCGCAGGGGACGCCGGGGTGCGGGGTCCGCCGCGGACGACACGACCACCAGGTCCTCCTGGAGCAGCTCCACCGTCGTCAGTGCCGGTGACGGGGCCGGCAGCGGCAGCACCACCAGCGCCAGGTCCAGCGCACCGCGCGCCAGCTCCCTCACGAGATCGTGCGACCCGCCCTCCTCGACCAGCAGCCTGATCCCCGGGTACAGGTCGTGGAACGCCCGCAGCACCTCCGGCAGCAGCCCCGTGCACAGGCTGGGCGTCGCCCCCAGCCGCACCCGCCCCCGCCGCAGCTGCGCCAGCTCCTGCACCTCGTGCCGGGCCGTGTCCGCGTCCGCCAGGATCCGGCGGGCCAGCGGCAGCAGGGCCTCACCCGCGTCCGTCAGCGCGATGTTGCCCCGCGCCCGGCTGAAGAGCTCCGCCCCCAGCTCCTTCTCCAGTGCCCGGATCTGCTGCGAAAGCGAGGGCTGCGACACATGGACCCGCTCGGCGGCCCGGGTGAAGTGCCGGGTCTCGGCGACGGCGACGAAGTACACGAGCTGCTGAAACTGCATGCTGCCACGATAAGCAGCAGTGATAGGCAAGGGCTATGGAGAGCAGGCCGACCATGTCTTGGACCTCTCGGGACCTGCGGCCCTAGCGTCCCGTGCCATGGCTCTGGCAACGCGGACCCGACCACCCGGCACCGACCGGACACCACCCGTCCCCCCGAGGTTCCTCGGCTCGACCCTCGGCAAGAAGACCGTGATGGCCGTCAGCGGCCTGATCCTGCTCGGCTACCTCGTCGCCCACGTCATGGGCAACCTGAAGGTGTTCTTCGGCCCCGGCGAGTTCAACGCGTACGGCCGCTGGCTGCGCACCATGGGCGACCCCGTCCTGCACCACGAGTGGGGCCTGTGGCTCGTCCGCCTCGTCCTGCTCGCCGCGGTGACCGCCCACGGTGTCTGCGCGTACCAGCTCAGCCGCCGCGACATCGGGGCCCGACCCGTCGCGTACGTGCACAAGCGGCGCCGCGCGAGCTACGCGACCCGCACCATGCGCTGGGGCGGCGTCATCATCGCCCTGTTCGTCGTCTGGCACCTGCTGGACCTGACGACGCTGACCGTCAACCCGAACGCCCAGCCGGGACACCCGTACGAGAACGTCGTCGCCACCTTCTCCACCTGGTACGGCAATGCGATCTACCTCGTCGCGATGCTCGCGGTCGGCCTGCACATCCGGCACGGCTTCTGGGCCGCCGCCCAGACCCTCGGCGCCGGCAGTGCCCGCCGGGACCGGGCCCTGAAGACCGCCGCCAACACCCTGGCCCTGCTGCTCACGGCGGGGTTCGTCGCCGTGCCCGTCGCCGTCATGACCGGAGTGGTGAGCTGACATGAGTGCCTACGCCTCGTACACGACCGGTGAGCCGCTCACCGACTCCAAGGCCCCAGCCGGGCCGATCGCGGAGCGCTGGGACCGGCGCCGCTTCGAAGCGAAGCTCGTCAACCCGGCGAACCGCCGCAAGCACACCGTCATCGTCGTGGGCACCGGTCTCGCGGGCGGCTCCGCCGGCGCGACCCTCGCGGAGCAGGGCTACCACGTCGTCCAGTTCTGCTACCAGGACTCCCCGCGCCGCGCCCACTCCATCGCCGCGCAGGGCGGCATCAACGCCGCCAAGAACTACCGCAACGACGGCGACTCGATCCACCGGCTCTTCTACGACACCGTCAAGGGCGGGGACTTCCGCGCCCGCGAGTCCAACGTGCACCGGCTCGCCCAGATCTCCGTCGAGATCATCGACCAGTGCGTCGCCCAGGGCGTCCCCTTCGCCCGGGAGTACGGCGGCCTGCTCGACACCCGGTCCTTCGGCGGGGTCCAGGTGTCCCGCACCTTCTACGCGAGGGGGCAGACGGGCCAGCAGCTGCTGCTCGGCGCCTACCAGGCCCTGTCGCGGCAGATCGCCGCCGGGAACGTGGAACTCCACCCCCGCACCGAGATGCTCGACCTGATCGTCGTCGACGGACGGGCCCGGGGCATCGTCGCCCGCGACCTGGTGACCGGCCGGATCGACACCTACACGGCGGACGCCGTGGTCCTCGCCACCGGTGGCTACGGCAATGTCTTCTACCTGTCGACCAACGCCATGAACTCCAACGCCACCGCGGTGTGGCGGGCGCACCGGCGCGGCGCCTACTTCGCCAACCCGTGCTTCACCCAGATCCATCCCACCTGTATCCCGCGCACCGGCGACCATCAGTCGAAGCTGACGCTGATGAGCGAGTCGCTGCGCAACGACGGCCGCATCTGGGTGCCGAAGGCGCAGGGCGACACCCGCCCGCCGCACGAGATCCCCGAGGGCGAGCGCGACTACTACCTGGAGCGGACGTACCCCGCTTTCGGCAACCTGGTCCCGCGCGACATCGCGTCCCGCGCCGCCAAGAACGTGTGCGACGAGGGCCGGGGGGTGGGTCCCGGAGGCCAGGGCGTCTACCTGGACTTCGCGGACGCCGTCCGGCGGATGGGCCGGAAGGCCGTCGAGGCGAGGTACGGCAACCTCTTCGACATGTACCAGCGGATCACCGACGAGGATCCGTACGAGGTGCCGATGCGGATCTACCCGGCCGTGCACTACACGATGGGCGGCCTGTGGGTGGACTACGACCTCCAGACCACGATCCCCGGCCTGTTCGCGATCGGCGAGGCCAACTTCTCCGACCACGGAGCCAACCGGCTCGGCGCTTCCGCGCTCATGCAGGGCCTGGCCGACGGCTACTTCGTGCTGCCCGCCACCGTCAACGACTACCTGGCCCGCGCGCCGAGGACCGAGCCGGTGACCGCGGACCACCCCGCGGTGGCGGAGACGGTCGCGGGGACCGAGGAGCGGCTGCGTCGGCTGCTCGCCGTCGACGGCGACCGCACCCCCGACTCGTTCCACCGCGAACTCGGCGAACTCATGTGGGACCACTGCGGCATGGCCCGCACCGAGGCCGGGCTCCGCAAGGCGCTGGACCGCATCCCGCAGATCCGTGAGGAGTTCTGGCGCCGCATCAGGGTCCCGGGCACCGGCGCGGAGTTCAACCAGTCCCTGGAGAAGGCCAACCGCATCGTCGACTACCTGGAACTCGCGGAGCTGATGTGTCTCGACGCACTGCACCGCACCGAGTCCTGCGGCGGTCACTTCCGTGAGGAGTCCCAGACCCCGGAGGGCGAGGCCGCCCGCCGGGACGAGCTGTTCTCGTACGCAGCCGCCTGGGAGTTCGGCGGCACGGGCACGGCCCCCGTCCTGCACAAGGAAGACCTGGTCTTCGACTACGTCCACCCCACCCAGCGGAGCTACGCATGAGGCTCACCCTGCGCGTCTGGCGCCAGAAGAACGCGGACGCCGATGGTGCGATGCGCACCTACGAGGTCGACGGCATCTCGCCGGACATGTCGTTCCTGGAGATGCTCGACACCCTCAACGAGGAGCTCATCCTGCGAGGCGAGGACCCCGTCGCCTTCGACCACGACTGCCGCGAGGGCATCTGCGGGGCGTGCAGTCTCGTCGTCAACGGCGACGCGCACGGCCCGGAGCGGACCACGACCTGCCAGCTCCACATGCGGTCGTTCGAGGACGGCGACACCATCGATGTCGAGCCGTGGCGTGCCGCCGCGTTCCCGGTGGTGAAGGACCTCGTCGTGGACCGGTCCGCCTTCGACCGGATCGTCCAGGCGGGCGGCTACATCACCGCGCCCACCGGATCCGCGCCCGAGGCCCATGCCACGCCGGTCCCGAAGGCCGACGCCGACCGTGCCTTCGAGCACGCCGAGTGCATCGGCTGCGGCGCCTGTGTGGCGGCCTGCCCCAACGGCTCCGCGATGCTGTTCACCTCGGCCAAGGTCAACCACCTGAACGTCCTGCCGCAGGGCGCGCCCGAGCGGGAGAGCCGGGTCCTGGACATGGTGGCCGCGATGGACGCGGAGGGCTTCGGCGGCTGCACCCTGACGGGAGAGTGCGCGACGGCCTGCCCGAAGGGCATCCCGTTGCCGTCGATCGCGGCGATGAACCGGGAGTGGCTGAGGGCCGCCCGGCGCGGGGCGGTTTAAGGCCAGTCTCACCGGGTGACCCCCGCCACACATGTGGCCGCCACGCGAAAGAATCTTCACCTGGCGGTCACATGAGTGATCCGGAGAACGCTCTCAGTTACGGGTCGGGGGTATGGCTCACCGCAAGATCAACTTCGTTCAACTCTGGACATTTGAGACGGGGTTGTCCGCTTAGGGGCCCACCGCGTTCCGGAAATTTCCCCCACTTGGGCAAGGGCGATAGGCATATGCCTCACCGGGGCCGCCGACCACGGCCCCGGGTGCACCTCACCACTGCACTCGTCTCTTGGGGGTACTTCACCATGTCCGGAATCACTCGACGCCGCGCCCTCGGCGCTGTCGGCGCCGCCGCCGGGGCGGCCGCGGGCCTCGCCGCCGCTCCGGCCGCCGCCGCGGCGGTCCACTCAGGCGCCGTGCACGAGGC
>NZ_JADWYO010000012.1 GCF_022414595.1 Streptomyces sp. MUM 203J
TCACCGACTCCTCCGTCATGGACCTGATCCAGACCAAACTCCCCACAACCCCCAGCGAGGACTGAGGGCCCCTCCCTCAGTTCTCACCCCTTCGGGGCACCCTGACTCCGGGTGCTGAAGGACACCCGGCGCCAACGCGCCGGGTGTCCTTTTTGCCCATAGAGTGACGTTCGCCGGGTTTTCCCTTGCGCTCGCCCGGTAGGGTATGGGTCGCATCAACAAAGCGATAAAAAGTCCAAGGGGTGCCGGGAAGTCTGGTCGGCATGTGCTTCGCCATGCCCGCTCACACCCACCGGAGGTCCCCGCACCGTGGCCGCCCTCAAGACGACCGACAACAACTCCGGCAACAACGCCGACAGCAGCACCGAGCAGAAGTTCCTCGGCCGTCCCTCGCTCCCCGAGCGGACGTTCCTGGCCGACGCGCTCCGCACCGAGACCGTCGGTGGTGTACTGCTGCTGGTCGCCGCCGTCGCGGCGCTCATCTGGGCCAACACCCCGCTGAGCGGAAGCTACGCGACCGTACGCGACTTCCACATAGGCCCGAGCGCGCTCGGGCTCAACCTGTCGCTCCAGCACTGGGCTGCCGACGGCCTGCTCGCGATCTTCTTCTTCGTCGCCGGTATCGAGCTGAAGCGCGAGCTGGTGGCGGGCGAGCTACGCGACCCCAAGGCCGCCGCACTCCCGGTGGTCGCCGCGCTCTGCGGAATGGTCGCGCCCGCCCTCGTCTACACGGCGGTCAACACGGCCGGCGGCGGCTCCCTGGCCGGATGGGCCGTACCGACCGCGACCGACATCGCGTTCGCCCTGGCCGTGCTCGCGGTCATCGGCACCTCGCTGCCCTCCGCGATCCGCGCGTTCCTGCTGACGCTCGCCGTCGTCGACGACCTGTTCGCGATCCTGATCATCGCGGTCTTCTTCACCAGCGACCTGAACTTCTGGGCCCTCGGCGGCGCCGTGGCCGGTCTGGCCGTCTTCTGGCTGCTCCTGCGCAAGAACGTCCGCGGCTGGTACGTGTACGTGCCGCTCGCCCTGGTCATCTGGGGCCTGATGTACAACAGCGGCGTCCACGCCACCATCGCCGGTGTCGCGATGGGCCTGATGCTGCGCTGCCACCGCCACGAGGACGAGGAGCAGTCCCCCGGCGAGCACATCGAGCACCAGGTCCGGCCGCTTTCGGCGGGCTTCGCCGTTCCGATGTTCGCGCTGTTCTCGGCGGGCGTGTCGGTCTCCGGCGAAGCCCTCGCCGATGTGTTCACCAAGCCCGAGACGCTCGGCGTGGTCCTCGGCCTGGTGGTCGGCAAGGCGTTCGGCATCTTCGGCGGCACCTGGCTGACGGCCCGCTTCACCAGGGCGAAGCTCAACCCGGACCTGGCCTGGGCCGACCTGTTCGCCGTCGCCACCCTGGCCGGCATCGGCTTCACGGTGTCGCTGCTCATCGGTGAGCTGGCGTTCAAGGACGACGAGACGCTCATGGACGAGGTGAAGGCGGCGGTCCTCATGGGCTCGCTGATCGCCGCGCTGCTCGCGACCGTCCTGCTCAAGCTGCGGGTCCGCAAGTACCAGGCACTCGTCGAGGTCGAGGAGCGCGACGAGGACATGAGCGGGATCCCCGACATCTACGAGGTCGACGACCCGGAGCACCACCGCAGGATGGCGGAGATCTACGAGCGCAAGGCCGCGGAGCACCGCCGCCAGGCGGAGGAGCGCCGCCGCCTGGCCGAGCAGAAGGCGGCGGAGAAGAACGGCCAGGGGGACGGCCGGTAGCAGGCCGGTGCGAGGGCGGCGGGAAAGTCGGCCGGTCCGCTCGCGGGCCGCGCCGCACCCGGCGGCGGCCCGGCCTCATGTGCCCGTCCCGCGGGGGGCACCGCGCACCGACGGCCACGGTCCGGCATGATCTGAGGTCGGACCCCGGGGCCGTGGAGACGATTCGTTCCGGCACCGGTGGGCCGGATCCGGCCCCGGGCTGTCCCGGGACCCGGTCACCGGAGCCGTACCTCGGAGCCGGACCCCAGAGGCCGTACCAGGAGAGAGGGAGCTAGACGATGAGCGACCCCGCCGACAAGACCGCGAGGCCCGGCAGCACCGCGTTCGCCCACCAAGCCGGGCGCGGCGCGAGCCGGACGCCGGGCCCGGACGGCGAGCAGGGCACGCTCGGCGGACTGGTCGCCCACGCGACCGCCGAGCTGTCCGCACTCGTGCACGACGAGATCGCGCTGGCGAAGGCACAGCTACGGCAGGACGTCCGGCGGGGAGTGATCAGCAGCGGCCTGCTGATCCTGGCGGCCGTGGTGCTGATCTTCTCGCTGCCCATGCTGAGCTTCGCGCTCGCGTACGGGTTCGAGGCGTGGACCGGCTTGCACCTGTCCGTCTGCTTCGTGCTGTCGTTCGGGGTCAACGTGATCGTCGCCGCCCTGCTCGGGCTGGCCGGCTTCGCGATCATGAAGAAGGCCAAGCAGGGCAAGGGCCCGCAGAAGACCGCCGCGTCGGTCAAGGAGACCGCCGCCGTGCTCCAGAACGCGAAGCCGCACCCGCGACCCGACGGCCATCCGGCCCTGGAGCAGGCCGGGTCTGTGGCACGCTCGTCCGCATGACCGTCCCAGAGAGCAACAGCGGCAGTACCGGCGCCCCCGGCCACCCCGTACGGATCGAGGGCCCCTGGACCCACCGTGACGTGGCCGCCAACGGGGCGCGCTTCCATATCGCGGAGCTGGGCGAGGGCCCGCTCGTGCTGCTGCTGCACGGCTTCCCACAGTTCTGGTGGACCTGGCGGCACCAGCTGACCGCGCTGGCCGACGCCGGATTCCGGGCAGTGGCGATGGACCTGCGCGGGGTCGGGGGCAGCGACCGTACGCCGCGGGGCTACGACCCGGCGAACCTGGCGCTCGACATCACCGGGGTCGTGCGGTCCCTGGGCGAGCCGGACGCCGCGCTGGTCGGCCACGACCTGGGCGGCTACCTGGCGTGGACGGCCGCGGTGATGCGGCCCAAGCTGGTGCGACGCCTGGTCGTGTCGTCGATGCCGCACCCGCGGCGGTGGCGTTCGGCGATGCTGTCCGACTTCGCGCAGTCCCGCGCGGGCTCGTACGTGTGGGGCTTCCAGCGACCGTGGCTGCCCGAGCGGCGGCTGGTCGCGGACGACGCGGCGCTGGTCGGGGAGCTGATCCGGGACTGGTCGGGCGCGTGCGAACCGGACGAGGCGGCGATCGAGGTGTACCGGAGGGCGATGACGATCCCCTCGACGGCACACTGCTCGATCGAGCCGTACCGGTGGATGGTGCGGTCGATGGCCCGTCCCGACGGCTTCCAGTTCAACCGCCGCATGAGGCGTCCCGTACGGGTGCCGACCCTGCACCTGCACGGCTCGCAGGACCCCGTGATGCGGACCCGCAGCGCGGCGGGCTCGGGCGAGTACGTGGAGGCCCCGTACCGCTGGCGCCTGTTCGACGGCCTGGGCCACTTCCCGCACGAAGAGGACCCGTTGGCGTTCACGGCGGAGCTGGTCAACTGGCTGAAGGACCCTGAGCCGGACCGCTGACCCACGAACCGGGCGGCTGTCCGTGCCGCGGGCGCGAGTTCGGCGGAACGGAGGGGGGAAGCACGGGCCGATGGTTGTCCTACGAACAGCCAAATGCCTGGCGCATAGGCCAATTGGCTGTCCCTCAGGCGGTTACCGACCATGGGGCCCGGGCACACGTCGGGGTATGGGCTGGACGCACGACCATGTTGACGCCGCACGCACCCGTCGCTCGGCAGCCGCCGCGCCGACTCCGGAGAGGAGCGGCGCGCGGGAGGCCGAGCTGGACGGCCGCCTGGGGATCCCGCGCATCCTCCGCCGCCGGGCCCGCTGGGTTTCGGCCCGGCTCCGGCACCATCCCCGCGGCTGACCGCGGCCGGCGGCCCGGCGCCACGTCAGGAAGCCGGGCCCGCCGCCCCGCCCCCGACCCCCTGTCAGGCCGCCTCAGAGCGCACAGCCCTGGCTGTCGACCTGCCGGCCGGCGCTCAGGCCGAGCGTGATGTCCTCGCGGATCTCGTCGACCGTCAGCGCGTAGCCCGTGTCGGCGTCATCGAGGGAGCGGGCGAAGATGACCCCGTACACCTTCCCGGTCTCGTCGAGCAGCGGCCCGCCGGAGTTGCCCTGCCGGACGGTCGTGAAGAGCGAGTACACGTCGCGCCGCACCTCGCCCCGGTGGTAGATGTCCGGGCCCGTGGCGTTGATGCGGCCCCGGACGCGCGCCGAGCGCACGTCGTAGCCGCCGTTCTCCGGGAAGCCCGCGACGATCGCGCCGTCCCCGCTGCGGGCGTCGGTCTCGGTGAACTCCAGCACCGGCGCCTTCAGCGTCGGCACGTCCAGTACGGCGATGTCCCGCTGCCAGTCGTAGAGGACGACCTTCGCGTCGTGCAGCCGCCCCTCGCCTCCGATCTGCACGGTCGGCTCCGTGACCCCGCCCACCACATGGGCGTTCGTCATCACCCGGCGCTCACCGAACACGAAGCCCGTGCCCTCCAGGACCTTGCCGCAGCCCCGTGCCGTGCCGACGACCTTCACGATCGACTCCTTGGCGCGTGCCGCGACCGGGCTGTCGACGAGCGCCGGGTCGGGCGGCCGGACCTCGGTGATGGGCTCGTTCGCGAAGGGGCTGAAGACCTGCGGGAAGCCGTTCTGGGCGAGCACCGCGGTGAAGTCGCTGAAGAGCGTGGACGCCTGGCTGGGCATCACCTGCTCCACCCCGAGAAGGACCTTCGAGGTACGTATCTCCTTGCCGAACGGCAGTTGGGGCGACCGGGCCAGTGCCGAGCCGATGAGCCAGGCGACCACCAGCATCGCCACCACGTTCACCAGGGCGCCCCCGGTGGCGTCCAGGGCACGCGCCGGCGACCAGGTGATGCGGTGCCGGAGCTTGTTGCCGAGGTGGGTGGTGACGGCCTGGCCGACCGACGCGGCGATCAGTACGAGGGCGACGGCGATGATCGCGACCGTCGTCGACACCTGGGCGCCTCCGGTCAGGGGTTCCCACACCAGCGGCAGCAGGGAGATGGCGGCGAGCCCGCCCCCCAGGAAGCCGATCACGGACAGGATGCCGACCACGAACCCCTGGCGGTATCCGACGATCGCGAACCACACGGCGGCGACCAGCAGCAGGATGTCCAGCACGTTCACCGTCATTAGCCTCGCAGTTTCGTCGCCTGTCGCCTCGTGTGCCGCCTGACGTGGCGACGTCCATGCCCGCGCGTGCCGCGGATGGTGTTCATCCCGCTCCCGCCGCGCATGTCACTCGTGGTGCCACCCTGTCATGCACGCGCGTCGAGCGGGACCTGCTTCCCGCGGTCCCAGGGTCGCTCCCAGCCCGCGAAGTGCAGGATCCTGTCGATCACTCCCGCAGTGAATCCCCATACGAGCGCCGACTCGACCAGGAAGGCCGGTCCCCGGTACCCGCTGGGGTGGATCGCCGTGGTCCGGTTGGCCGGGTCCGTGAGATCCGCCACGGGGACGGTGAAGACACGTGCGGTCTCTCCCGGGTCGACTGCGCCGACCGGGCTGGGCGCCCGCCACCAACCCAGTACGGGCGTCACGACGAATTCGCTCACCGGGATGTAGAGGCGCGGCAGCACACCGAAGACCTGTACGCCGGCGGGGTCGAGGCCCGTCTCTTCCTGGGCCTCCCGCAGCGCGGCGCGCAGCGGTCCGAGCGTGGACGGGTCCCCGTCCTCGGGGTCGAGGGCGCCGCCGGGGAACGAGGGCTGGCCGGCGTGCGAGCGGAGGCTGCCGGAACGCTCCATGAGCAGCAGCTCCGGTCCGCGCTCACCCTCACCGAACAGGACCAGCACGGCCGCCTGGCGCCCGCCCGTCTCCGGTGGAAGAAAGCGGCTGAGCTGCTCGGGCGCGATCGTGCGGGCCGAGCTGGCGACCGGCTCCAGCCAGGGAGGCAGGCCGTCGGCCGTGACAGCGACGGGCCGCGCGGGGCCCGCCGTGAACCTGGGCCGCTGATCCCGCACGGGTTCGCGCCCTTGTACAGGTTCGTGTCCCCGCACGGCCTCCTGATCCCGTACGGGGACACGGTCCGCCCCCGGCGGTCGTACGGGGTCAGGGCCGTGCCGGTGCTCCTGTGCGGCCCCGGCGTCCGGCCCCGGTGCGGTGTCCGCACCCCGCGCGGCCCGGGTCGCGGAGCCGCGGCCGGGGCGTTCCCGTCCGGCTCCGTCGGCGCCGGGGTTCTCTTCTCGCGCTCGCGTCATAGGCACCCCCGGCTCTCACAACGTGTCGCCGCCACCGTTTCGTTCCAGGCTCCGGGGGACCCGGCGGTCACGCGGCCGGGCCCGCGTCGGCTTCGGAGCCCGCGCTGGGCGCGGCCGGGTGGCCCGGGTAGTCCGGCGGCGGGGCGAGCCGCTGGCCGGGGAAGCCGCCCATCTCGTACTTGAGCAGCTTCTTCGCCTTCTCCGGGTCGGTCTCGCCCTCGCCGTACGCGGGGCAGAGGTGGGCGATCGGGCAGGCTCCGCAGGCGGGCTTCCGGGAATGGCAGATACGGCGGCCGTGGAAGATCACGCGGTGCGAGAGCATGGTCCAGTCGGACTTGGGAAAGATGGCGCAGATCTCCTCCTCGACCTTCTCCGGGTCCTCCTGCTCGGTCCACTTCCAGCGCCGGACGAGACGCCCGAAATGGGTGTCGACGGTGATGCCGGGGACGCCGAAGGCGTTGCCGAGGACGACGTTCGCGGTCTTGCGGCCCACACCGGGAAGGGTGACGAGATCGTCCAGGCGGCCGGGGACCTCGCCCTCGAAGCGGTCGCGCAGAGCCGTGGAGAGGCCGATGAGGGACCGGGCCTTGGCCCGGAAGAAGCCGGTCGGCCGGATGATCTCCTCCAGCTCCTCCGGGACGGCCGCGGCCATGTCCTCCGGCGTCGGGTACTTCGCGAAGAGGGCGGGGGTGGTCTGGTTGACCCGCAGGTCGGTGGTCTGGGCGGACAGGACCGTGGCCACCAGCAGCTCGAACGGGTTGCGGAAGTCAAGCTCCGGATGCGCGTACGGGTAGACCTCGGCCAGCTCCCGGTTGATGCGGCGCGCCCGCCGCACCATGGCCAACCGCGATTCGGGCTTCCCCCCGGCCCTGGGCCGGCCCTTGGCCTGTGCCTTGCCCTTGGCCTGTTGCCTGGCCGCGGGCTTCACCGGTGCAGGCTCGGTCCCGGAGGCGGTTTCGGGCGCGCGCCGGGCCCGGGACCCGGCCTCCGTCCTGCCCGACGCCGAGGCCTGCGCCCCGGTAGCGGGCTCGGCCCGCGCCTTCGTCCCCGTCCTCCTGCTCGTCGCCGCGGTCTTCGCGGTGCCCTCGGGCTTCGCCTTGGCCACTGGGGGGTCCTCGCTCTCCGATCGTGCCGCGGCCGTGGACTCGGCCGCGCCGGTCGCCGGGGCGGAGCCGCCAGGGCCGGGGGTCCCGGGGCCGGGGCCGACGGACCCCACATCCATCGCCCTTTTTGCCCGGTCCGCCCGATTGTCCGTGGCGTTCGGGGCTGCTTCCGACCCTTGTTCGCCCACGGCGGAATTCTGTTCCCCGGACACTCTTCCGGCCCCCTTGGCCCGCACTCTCACCGGCGACTTGGACACCCGGCCAGCCTAAGCGCCCGCACTGACATCCGCCCCGGGCACCGGCGATGAGGACCCAATCGGGCCCCTGCCGCACGGACACGCGTACCAGTACGTCAAACTTGTTGTGATTGATCGCACGATGATTACCCTGCCGGACGCCGGGTCGCCCACAGCCGCCGCGCGCAAGCGTCCCCCGGACGCGCGCCGCGGTGTCCGGCATCATGGGGACCAAACGTCCCTGAGCAGGTCGACATAGGAGAGAACTCGTGGACGACGTTCTGCGGCGCGCCCCGCTCTTCGCGGCGCTCGATGACGAGCAGGCCGCGGAGCTCCGCGCCTCGATGAGTGAGGCGACGCTCGCCCGTGGCGACTCGCTCTTCCACGAGGGCGACCCCGGTGACCGCCTGTATGTGGTGATGGAAGGCAAGGTCAAGCTCCACCGCACGTCCCCCGACGGCCGCGAGAACATGCTGGCCGTCCTCGGCCCCGGTGAGCTGATCGGTGAGCTGAGCCTCTTCGACCCGGGCCCGCGTACGGCCACCGCGACCGCGCTGACCGAGGTCAAGCTGCTCGGCCTCGGCCACGGCGACCTCCAGCCCTGGCTGAACGCCCGCCCCGAGGTCGCGGCGGCCCTGCTGCGTGCCGTGGCGCGCCGACTGCGCAAGACCAACGACCAGATGTCCGACCTGGTCTTCTCCGATGTCCCCGGCCGGGTCGCCCGTGCGCTCCTCGACCTCTCGCGACGCTTCGGCGTGCAGTCGGAGGAGGGCATCCACGTGGTGCACGACCTCACCCAGGAGGAGCTGGCCCAGCTGGTGGGCGCCTCCCGCGAGACGGTCAACAAGGCACTGGCCGACTTCGCCGGCCGCGGCTGGCTGCGCCTGGAGGCGCGGGCCGTGATCCTGCTGGACGTCGAGCGCCTGGCGAAGCGCTCCCGCTGACCTCCGGGTCCGCCGGGTCCCCGGACCTCGCAGGTCCCGCGTACGGGAAAGGGCCGCCCCGCATCCGCGGGGCGGCCCTTCGCGCACGGGAGGGTCCGCGCTCAGTTCCGCTTGCCGTCCACGATCACCGGGGTCCCGCCGCCCTCACCACAGGGCACCGCGTAGACCGGGTTCTTCGCGGCGGCCTCCTTGTAGGCCTCGATGCACTGGTTGAACAGGACCTTGTCGGTGAGCGATTCGTTCAGGATCTTGTTGGCCTTCGCGATGCCCTCGGCCTCGATCCGGCGGCGCTCGGCCTCCGCCTTGGCGGTGCGGGCGGCCTCCTGGGCCCGCTCGGTGGACTGCTCCTGCTGGATCTTGCGGTCGATCTGGTCCTGGAGCTTGTCGGACGGCCGCACGTTCCGCAGGTTGACCGTGGTCACGTCGATGCCGCGCGGGGCGAGCCGCTCCTTGACCAGCCTGCCGATCTCCGCGTTGATCTTCTCGCGGGCGGAGGCGTATCCCTCCTCGCTGGTGTAGCGGGCGAAGACGTTACGGACGATCTCCCGGCTGTCCGGGAACACCAGCCGCTGCTGGATGGCCGACTCGCCGCCCGCGAGCCGGTACAGCTCCACGGCCTTCTCGGGCGCGACCGCCCACTTGACCGTGACCTCGACGTACATCACGCCGCCCTGCGAGGAACGGACCTCGACCACGTCCTTGTCGGAGAGGTTCAGGTCGACGGGCCGGGTGGAGAAGCTGGTGACCGTGGTGAACGGGGAGATCAGGTTGACGCCCGGCTTCATGGGCGATCCGACCTTGCCGAAGGTGACCGGCACACCGACCTCGTACGCGCTGACGACGTGCACACAGCTCACCACGGCGGAGAGGATGCCCGCCAGCAGCGCACCCACGGCGCCGAGCCGGAACCCCGAGTTGCCGTTGGCCTTGGCGACGAAGTACAGCACCACCGCCCCGATGAGCAGCAGGATGGCAAGGAAAAGCACAGAGATCCCCCCGATTGAGCGACCCGGCAGAGTGAGGTGCCGACAAGACGATGACGCCGGTCGGGTGACCGCCGACGTAAAGGGAGCGTAAAGCACCGAGTGTCGGCCGGAACATGCCGGGTCCCCGCAGATATGCGGCGCCGCACATTGCCGGATCCGCACGCACTGCCCGGCCCACGGCCGCCCGACTCACGGTTTCTCTGCCGGATCATGAACACGGCTTCATGAGCGCGGCCTCATGGAGTCGCGCTCACGGACACGGCCTCGCGGACACAGGCACAGCGCCGCTCAGATCAGGCCGTGCTCCGACAGGTACTCCAGCTGCGCCCGCACCGACAGCTCGGCCGCGGGCCACAGCGACCGGTCGACGTCCGCGTACACATGCGCCACCACCTCGGGCGCCGTCGTGTACCCGTCCTCCACCGCGGTCTCCACCTGCGCCAGCCGGTGGGCCCGGTGCGCCAGATAGAACTCCACGGCGCCCTGTGCGTCCTCCAGCACCGGCCCGTGCCCCGGCAGCACCCTGCTCACCCCGTCGTCGACGGTCAGTGAACGCAGCCGCCGCAGCGAGTCCAGGTAGTCCCCCAGCCGCCCGTCCGGGTGCGCCACCATCGTCGTGCCGCGTCCCAGCACCGTGTCCCCGGTGAGCACCGCCCGGTCCGCCGGCAGGTGGAAGCTCAGCGAGTCATGGGTGTGCCCCGGGGTCGGCACGACCCGCAGCTCCAGGCCTCCGATCTCGACGGCCTGCCCCGCCGACAGCCCCTCGTCTCCCAGCCGCAGCGCCGGGTCCAGGGCCCGCACGGGCGAGCCGGTCAGCTCCGCGAACCGCCCCGCGCCCTCCGCGTGGTCGGCGTGCCCGTGGGTGAGCAGGGTCAGGGCGACCCGCTTGCCCAGCCGCTCGGCCGTGTCCCGCACGTTCAGCAGGTGGGCCTCGTCCAGCGGGCCCGGGTCCACGGCGACGGCCAGACCGGAGCCCGGCTCCGACAGGATCCAGGTGTTGGTGCCGTCCAGGGTCATGGCGGACGCGTTGGGCGCCAGCACGTTGACGGCCCGCTCGGTGGCGGGCCCGGACACCACTGCCCCGCGAGGCTGGCCCGGCAGCGCGGCTGCGTCCGTCATCCGGCCCGCCTCCCCTCGCCCGGTACGGCTCCGTCCGGCACGTGCGCGTCCGGTACGGCTTCGGACGCGCCCGGCGCCGTCGGCACGTGTTTCGTGAACTCGTCGTGCCCGGGCCAGCTCAGCACCACCTCGTCGCCCACCAGCCGGGCCTCCGCCAGCACGGGCGCCAGGTCCCGGTCGGCCGCCGCGGCCAGGGCGGCGCGGCCGGAGCCGTGCGCGGTGAGGGAACGCAGGGTGGCGATGGTCGGCGGCATCATGAGCAGCTCGCCCCGGTCGTACCCGGCCGCCGCGTCCGACGGGCGGATCCAGACCGTCCGGTCGGCCTCGGAGGAGGCGTTCCTGGTGCGCTGACCGCCGGGGAGGGCGGCCACGAAGAACCAGGTGTCGTAGCGGCGGGGCTCGAACCCCGGGGTGATCCAGCGGGCCCAGGCACCCAGCAGATCAGACCGGAGGACCAGATTCCGCCGGTCCAGGAACTCCGCGAAGGACAGCTCGCGCGCGACCAGGGCCGCGCGGTCGGCCTCCCAGTCGTCCCCCGTCGTGTCGCTGACGACCGTCTCAGGGTCCGGCCCAGCCAGCAGGACACCGGCCTCCTCGTACGTCTCCCGGACCGCGGCGCACACGATGGCCTGGGCCTCCGCCGCCTTGGTCACCCCGAGCCGGGACGCCCAGTCCGCGGGCGGCGGGCCCGCCCACCGCACCGGCTGCTCGTCGCGCGGGTCCACACCGCCGCCCGGGTAGGCGTACGCGCCTCCGGCGAACGCCATGGAGGCCCTGCGTCGCAGCATGTGCACCTCGGGGCCGCCCGCCGGGGCGCCGTCCCTGAGGAGGAGCACGGTCGCCGCCCGCCGGGGCGTGACGGGGGTCAGCTCACCGGCGGCGTGCGCCCGGATGAGCCGGGGCCACTCGGGCGGGTACCACTGGCCGTTGGAGGTGCCGGGCGATGGGTTGGACATGGCCGGATGCTATGCCGATCCGCCGGAATGTTCGAGAGGCGGCAGAGCCGCATGGGCCCCGCCGCCTCTCATTCGCACGCCAGAGTCCTCAGTCCTCAGGAAGGATCTCCACCTGGAGTTCGACCTCCACGGGCGCGTCCAGCGGCAGCACGGCCACACCGACGGCGCTGCGCGCGTGCACACCCTTGTCGCCGAGGATCTCGCCGAGCAGCTCGCTGGCGCCGTTCAGCACCGCGGGCTGGCCGGTGAAGTCCGCCGCCGACGCGACGAACCCGACAACTTTGACTACTCGCGCGATACGGTCCAGGTCACCCACGACCGACTTCACCGCGGCGAGGGCGTTGAGCGCGCAGGTCCGCGCCAGGTCCTTGGCCTCCTCCGGGGTGACCTCGGCGCCCACCTTGCCGGTGACCGGAAGCCGGCCGTCCACCATCGGCAGCTGGCCGGCCGTGTACACGTACGCGCCCGAGCGGACCGCGGGCTGGTACGCGGCGAGCGGCGGGACGACCTGCGGGAGCGTCAGGCCACGCTCGGCCAGGGCCGCCTCGACACGCCCGCTCACTGCTTCTCCCGCTTGAGGTACGCCACGAGCTGCTCGGGGTTGTTCGGGCCCGGGACGACCTGGACAAGCTCCCAGCCGTCCTCGCCCCAGGTGTCCAGAATCTGCTTGGTCGCGTGCACGAGGAGGGGCACGGTCGCGTATTCCCACTTGGTCATGGGCCCGACTGTATCGGCTCCCCCGCCGGTGCCACGGGCAGGCCCGGGGCCGTCTCCGTGGCCGGGCACACAGCGCGGCCTCCTGCATGTGTGACAGTCGGACTGGTTACGCTCGCCTGTGTGAGCAGGCTCCAGGTCGTCAGCGGCAAGGGCGGTACCGGTAAGACGACGGTCGCCGCCGCCCTCGCGCTCGCCCTCGCGACAGAGGGCAAGCGGACCCTCCTCGTGGAGGTCGAAGGCAGACAGGGCATCGCACAGCTCTTCGAGACGGAGGCTCTTCCCTATGAGGAGCGCAAGATCGCCGTCGCTCCGGGCGGCGGGGAGGTGTACGCGCTCGCCATCGACGCGGAGCGGGCACTGCTCGACTACCTCCACATGTTCTACAAGCTGGGCGCGGCGGGCCGGGCGCTGAAGAAACTCGGCGCGATCGACTTCGCGACGACGATCGCGCCCGGGGTGCGGGACGTGCTGCTGACCGGCAAGGCGTGCGAGGCGGTGCGCCGCAAGGAGAAGGCCGGGGGCTTCGTCTACGACCACGTGGTGATGGACGCCCCTCCGACGGGCCGGGTCACGCGCTTCCTGAACGTCAACGACGAGGTGGCGGGCTTGGCGAAGATGGGCCCGATACACCACCAGGCGCAGGCCGTGATGCGGGTGCTGAAGTCACCGGAGACGGCGGTCCATCTGGTGACGCTGCTGGAGGAGATGCCGGTCCAGGAGACCGCTGACGGCGTCGCGGAGCTGCGCGCCGCGGATCTTCCGGTGGGCAACGTCCTGGTGAACATGGTCCGCCCCCATGTGCTGGACGAGGACGCGGTACGGGCCGCCGCCGGTGATCAGCGCGCGGGCATCGCCCGGGCCTTGGCGGCGGCCGGGGCGCCCCGCCCGGAGGAGCTGGTGGGCCCGCTGCTGGACGAGGCCGCCGACCACGCGCGCAGGGTGGGGCTGGAGCGGGAGCAGCGCGAGGTACTCGCGAAGCTCGAGGTCCCGGCGTACGAACTGCCCTTCCTGGGCGAGGGCGTGGACCTGGCGGGGCTGTACCGGCTGGCGAAGGAACTACGGAGGCTACTCGGGGTGGGCGCATGACGAGCGTGGCTGCGGCGGCCGAAGCCGACGGAACGTCCGTGCCCGGACCAGCGCGGCTGGAGGTCGATCCGCTGCTCGACGACCCGGAGACGCGGATCGTCGTGTGCTGCGGGGCGGGCGGGGTCGGCAAGACGACGACGGCGGCGGCCCTGGGGGTGCGGGCGGCGGAGCGGGGCCGCAGAGTGGTCGTGCTGACCATCGACCCGGCGCGGCGGCTGGCCCAGTCCATGGGCATCGACGAGCTGGACAACACCCCGCGCCGGGTTCCGGGGGTCCGGGGCGACGGCGAACTGCACGCCATGATGCTGGACATGAAGCGCACTTTCGACGAGATCGTCGAGGCGCACGCCGACCCGGAGCGGGCCCGGGCGATCCTGGCGAACCCCTTCTACCAGTCTCTGTCGGCCGGTTTCGCGGGCACGCAGGAGTACATGGCGATGGAGAAGCTGGGGCAGCTACGCGCGCGGGAGGCGTGGGACCTCATCATCGTGGACACGCCGCCGTCGCGGTCGGCGCTGGACTTCCTGGACGCGCCGAAGCGACTCGGGTCGTTCCTGGACGGGCGGCTCATCAAGGTGCTGATGGCGCCCGCGAAGGTGGGCGGACGGGCCGGGATGAAGTTCCTGAACGTCGGCATGTCGATGATGACGGGGACGCTGGGCAAGCTGCTGGGTGGTCAGCTGCTGCGGGACGTACAGACGTTCGTCTCGGCCATGGACACGATGTTCGGGGGCTTCCGTACCCGAGCGGACGCCACGTACCGGCTGCTCCAGGCGCCGGGGACGGCGTTCCTGGTCGTGGCGGCCCCGGAGCGGGACGCGCTCCGGGAGGCGGCGTACTTCGTGGAGCGGCTGGCGGCGGAGCAGATGCCGCTGGCGGGTCTGGTCCTGAACCGGGTACACGGGAGCCGTGCCGCGTGGCTGTCGGCGGAGCGGGCACTTGCGGCTGCCGAGAATCTCGCGGAGGCCGGGGAGGCCGCCGGGGGCGCGGCGGCGGGCTCGGAGAATCTTGCCGGGGGCGGCATTGTGGATCAGGGGGGCGGGCAGACTGGTGGAGGCCGCCCGGACGCCGTCTCCCCCGAAGCCCCGGCGGCCGCCGAAACGCCGGCGTCCGGCGCCTCGGCTGAAACCTCGCCTGCCGTCGCCCGGTTGACGACGGGGCTGCTGCGGCTGCACGCGGAGCGGATGCGTGTGCTCGCGCGCGAGCGGCGGACACGGGACCGTTTCACGGCGCTCCACCCCGATGTGGCCGTGGCCGAGGTGGCGGCGCTGCCCGGCGACGTGCACGATCTCGCGGGCCTCCGCGACATCGCCACCCGCCTGGCCACGGGCTGAGCCGGAGCGTCAGCTGCGGCGGTGCGCCCGTGGCCGCACCCGGGGTCGGCTGCACTACCCGACCCCACGCACGCGCCACAACCCGACCGGGCCGACCGGCGATCGGCTCGCCGTCACCCGCCGTTCCAGGCCTGGCCGCAGTCGGTCGCGGCCGCCGAACCGCCCCGCCCGGTCAGCCGACCGCGGCGTACGTCTCATAGGTCTCGTCGTCGTTGAGCGCGACGGGCAGGACGCCTGTGCCGCGCTCGTACTCGGTGCGTGCGGTCTCCAGGAGCCGGCGCCACGAGGTGACGGTCGGACGGCGGCGCAGCAGCGCACGGCGCTCGCGTTCCGTCATCCCGCCCCACACGCCGAACTCGACGCGGTTGTCCAGCGCGTCCGCGAGGCACTCGGTGCGCACCGGGCATCCCGTGCACACCGCCTTCGCCCTGTTCTGCGCGGCTCCCTGTACGAACAGTTCATCCGGATCGGTAGTGCGGCAGGCCGCCTGCGCACTCCAGTCAGCTACCCAGCCCATGCCGGCGCCGTCCTCTCCCGAATCGAGGCTCCCCCACGGCGGCAGCGGCATATTCACCGCTGCCAGTTGAGGACGTTACGGAAGGTGGGCACACGGCAACACCCCCTTCGGGCCCAATCTTGAATGGCCCGAACGGACTATGCGTACGCGGCAGATCACCCAGGGGAGTGAGCGAAAGACATACAAGATGAATTGCTCGAACCAGGACAATTTACTGACGTCACACGGGACACATTCAGACACACAACACGAAAACGGACAGGATTCTCGGGTCGCGGGAACCGTGACGGCACTGCAGGACGTAGTACAGAGGGGTGGTGCCGGGGGACCTAGGAGCCGGGGCAGAACTACCGCGTCTGCGGAAACCAGTGGGACCACAGCATCCACAGCGACAGGTGCTGCGGCTGTGACGAACAGCTTAGGCCAAGGCATATACACGTGTCCGGCGAATGAGAACGTAGGCTTCATCCATGCCAAAGAAGCGCTCCGGCGGCGGTCTGACCCGGACCGAGCAGGCCGCCAAGTTCCTCGGTGTCAGCGTGCTCTCCGGAGTCGTCCTCGCCGGCCTCGCGATGCCGGCCGCGGGGGCACTCGGCCTGGCGGCCAAGGGCACCGTGGAGGAGTTCGACGAGATCCCCGCCGACCTCAAGCGCCCGCCGCTCAGCCAGCGCACCACGATCCTCGACGCCGAGGGCGGGCTCATCGCGACGGTCTACTCCCGCGACCGCACGGTCGTCCCGCTGGAGCAGATCTCCCCGCACCTGCAGAAGGCGATCGTCGCGATCGAGGACTCACGCTTCTACGAGCACGGCGCGATCGACGTCAAGGGCGTCCTGCGCGCGCTCAACAAGAACGCCCAGTCGGGTGCGGTCTCCGAGGGCGCGTCCACGCTGACGCAGCAGTATGTGAAGAACGTCTTCGTGGAGGAGGCGGGCGACGACCGCGACAAGTTCCACCAGGCCACCCAGCAGACCATCGGCCGGAAGATCCAGGAGCTGAAGTACGCGATCCAGCTGGAGAAGGAGCTGGGCAAGAAGAAGATCCTGGAGAACTACCTCAACATCACCTTCTTCGGCCAGCAGGCGTACGGCGTCGAGTCCGCGTCCCAGCGGTACTTCTCCAAGAAGGCCAAGGACCTGACCCTGCCCGAGGCCGCCATGATCGCCGGCCTCGTCCAGTCCCCGAGCTACTACAGCCCGATCCGCAACATCGAGAAGGCGACCGACCGCCGCAACATCGTGCTCCAGCGCATGGTCGAGGTGGGCGACATCAGCCAGGCGGAAGCCGACCAGGCCAAGGCCGAGCCGATCAAGCTGAAGATCACGCAGCCGAAGAACGGCTGCATCACCGCGCGCGACGGCGCGGGCTTCTTCTGCGACTACGTGCGCAACGTCTTCCACTCCGACCCGGTCTTCGGCAAGACCCGCGAGGAGCGCGCCAAGATCTGGAACCGCGGCGGTCTGACCATCCGCACGACCCTGGACCCGCAGGCCCAGAAGTCGGCGCAGAAGTCGCTGAAGAAGCACGTCTACCAGACCGACAAGGTGGCCGGGGCGGTCACGATGGTCGAGCCCGGCACGGGCAAGATCCTCGCGATGGGCCAGTCCAAGCCGTACGGCTTCGGCAAGAACGAGACGCAGATCAACTACTCGGTCGACCGGAAGATGGGCGGCTCGAACTTCGGCTTCCCGACGGGTTCGACCTTCAAGCCCTTCCTGGCGGCAGCGGCCCTGGAGGACGGCAAGCCGGCGACGCAGGTCTACGCCTCGCCGTACAAGATGCCGTACCCGGACCGGGTCCAGACGTGCAGCGGAAACCCGTGGGTGAACGTCGGCAAGGACACGGCGCAGAACGAGAACACGTCCGAGGTCGGCCCGTACGACCTCAAGAAGGCGATGGCCCTGTCGGTCAACACGTACTTCGTGCAGATGCTCGAGGACACCGGCATGTGCCCGGTCGTGAAGACCCTCGACAAGCTGCACGTGACCATGGGCGACGGCAAGAAGCTGCCCGAGAGCCCGTCCGCGATGACCCTCGGCTCGCAGGGCGTCTCGCCGCTGGTCATGGCCAACGCGTACGCGACCTTCGCCAACCGGGGCACCTACTGCTCCCCCGTCGCGATCGAATCGATCAAGACGGCGGACGGCGAGAGCATGAAGGTGCCGAAGAGCAAGTGCAGCCGGGCCATGGCCCAGCAGACCGCGGACACGGTCAACACGCTCCTGCGCGGAGTGACCGAGTCCGGTACGGGCCGCCAGGCGGGACTACAGTCCCGGGACAGCGCGGGCAAGACCGGTACCACCGACAGCCGTAAGAACGCCTGGTTCGTCGGCTACACCCCGAACCTCTCGGGTGCCGTCTGGGTCGGCAGCGCCACCCAGCAGGTCGAGATGGAGAACATCACGATCGGCGGCACGTACCACTACAAGGTGTTCGGCGGCGCCGTGCCCGGCCCGATCTGGCGCGACGCGGTGTCGGGCGCCCTGGAGGGCAAGCCGGCACCGCCCTTCACCCGCGTGCACATTCCCGAGTACCAGAAGCCGCAGCAGCCGGACCGGCGGCCCGGCCGCGGCGACAACAAGCCGGGCAACGGCAGCGGCACCGGCGGCAACAGCACCACGACCGGCGGCGCCGACACCGGGGGCCTGGTCGCGGGCACCGGCGACGGCGGCGACAGCCCCTTCCCCGACATCCCGATCCCGCCGGACCTGATCACCGGCGGCACCACCACGACCGGCGGCGACACCGGCGGCAACGGCAACGGCGGCCCCGGCGGCGGCTGGAACCGCTGAGCGAGCACGCGAAGAGGGCGTCCACCCGCTCCGGTGGACGCCCTCTCCGTCTGTCGCCGTACGGCTCAGCCCGCAGCGAGCAGCTGCTTCACGACGGCAGCGACGCGCCCGCCCTCCGCACGCCCCGCGACCCGCGGGTTGACGATCTTCATGACGGCACCCATGGCACGCGGCCCCTCGGCCCCGGCGGTCCTCGCCTCCGCGATCGCCTGGGCGACGAGCTCCCGCAGCTCCTCTTCGGTCAGCGGCTGCGGCAGGTACGCGGCGAGGACCTCGCCCTCCGCCCGCTCCCGCTGGGCCTGCTCGTCCCGCCCGGCCTGCGCGAAGGCCTCGGCCGCCTCACGGCGCTTCTTCGCCTCGCGAGCAATCACCTTCTGCACCTCGTCGTCGGACAGCGCACGGGCCTGCTCGCCCGCGACCTCCTCCTTGGACACGGCGGTGAGGGTGAGCCGGAGCGTCGAGGAGCGCAGCTCGTCGCGCGCCCTGATCGCTTCGGTGAGGTCTTCCTGCAGCTGGGACTTGAGCGTGGTCATGGGGCAAGTCTGACAGGTGGCCCCCGCGCCCGCGCTCCCATTTCCCGGCGGTGGGGGCCTGCCTTCCCGGCGGTGGGGCCCGCGCACACGGCGGTACCTGCCCACCCGTCAGGTCCCCGCTCCCCCGGTCTGCGACCATGGACCCCATGCGCGCGCGATACGGAGTCCCCCTCGGCATCACTGCACTGGGCGCGGCCGGAGTGGCCTACGCCGCCGGCTTCGAGGCCCGCTCGTTCCGGCTCCGACGGATCACGGTCCCCGTGCTGCCGCAGGGCACCCGCCCGCTGCGAGTCCTCCAGGTCTCGGACATCCACATGGTGTGCGGGCAGCGCAAGAAGCAGCGCTGGCTGCGCTCGCTGGCCGGGCTGCGCCCCGACTTCGTCGTCAACACCGGCGACAACCTGTCGGACACGGAAGGTGTCCCCGAACTGCTGGACGCCCTGGGCCCGCTCCTCGAGTTCCCCGGCGTGTACGTGTTCGGCTCCAACGACTACTACGGCCCGAAGCTCCGGAACCCGGCCCGCTACCTGCTGGAGAAGGTCCAGGGCAGGCACGGCCTGAACGGCAACGCACCGGTGGTGGGCGCCGTACACAACCCCTGGGAGCTGATCCGGGAGGCCTTCGACGAGGCGGGCTGGCTGAACCTGACCAACACCCGGGGCCGCCTGAAGCTGGAGGGCGGCCTGGAACTGGCCTTCACCGGACTGGACGACCCGCACATCAAGCGGGACCGGTACGAGCTGGTGGCGGGGGGCCCGGAGCAGGACGCCGACCTGTCGGTGGGCGTGGTCCACGCCCCGTACCTGCGCTCCCTCGACGCCTTCACGGCCGACGGCTACCCCCTGGTCCTGGCGGGCCACACCCACGGCGGCCAGCTGTGCGTCCCCTTCTACGGGGCGCTGGTCACCAACTGCGACCTGGACACGGGCCGAGTGAAGGGCCTGTCCACCCACCAGGCGGGCGACCACACGGCGTACCTCCACGTCTCCGCAGGCTGCGGCACCAACCGCTACACCCCGGTCCGCTTCGCCTGCCCCCCGGAGGCCACCCTGCTGACCCTCACCCCGCGCGCCTGACCCCCGCAAGAAACCGGATTTCGTCTCAGGCCGCCGGTGGGCTAAAGTAAACGTCGTCGCCGGGACAAACGGGCGACACCGGGGTGTAGCGCAGCTTGGCAGCGCGCTTCGTTCGGGACGAAGAGGTCGTGGGTTCAAATCCCGCCACCCCGACAGCCGAAATACCAGGTCAGGGGCCTGATCCGCGAGAGCGGGTCGGGCCCCTGAGTGGTTTGTGGGGGCATTCTGGGAGCCGTTGGGGAGCCGAGTGCCGAGGACGGCTCCCGGTCGGCTCCCGGAAACGGGCGCGGGTTCCGGGAGCGGGCCGCGATGGACTGCGCCGGGGGGCCGTCCGCGCCATAGGCTCTGAGCGCCCGGCCCGACGCCGCCGGGCGGACGAGGGGGCAGGGGTGGATCATCTCTTCAGGGTTTCGGGGCCGTCAGCGACACCGGTCTCACCGACCGGGCTGGCCGCGGAGGGGTTGCTCGAACGGCAGCACCTCCAGGAGTGGGTGATCGACAACCCGCGGATCCTCGGCGAGTCGGTGCTGGTCATCACCGCGGAGTTCGACCGGTGGGCCGACGCGGACGGGGTTCCGGCACGGGACCGGCTGGACGTCCTGGGGCTGGACGCCACGGGCCGCCTCGTGGTGGTCGAGCTGAAGCGGGGGACGGCCGACCGGGACGTCCACCTCCAGGCGATCACGTACGCCGCACTCGTGTCCCGCTTCGACCTCGACACCCTGGCCCAAGCCCACCGCGACTTCCTCGCCGGCAGAGGGCAGGCCCTCGACCTCGACGCGTGCAGGCAGCGCCTCCTCGACCACGTCGACGGGGAGTGGAGCCCGGAACTGCTCCAGCGGCCCCGGCAGGTGATCATCGCCGCCGGCTTCCCCAAGCAGGTCACCCACACCGTGGTGTGGCTGTCGGAGATGAACCTCGACATCGACCTCGTCCAGGTCGGGATGTGGAGGGTCGAAGGGAACCTCGTCGCCGGCTTCACCAAGGTCTATCCGACACCGGAGGTGGAGGAGTTCACCCTGGCGCCGGCCCGGGTCGAGGCCAAAGCCGCCGCCCGGAAGCTGGAGGAACGCTCGCGGGCTCGCGACGCCGTCCATGTACTCGTCGACGCCGGGCTGCTGCCTGACGGGACCAGGCTGCGGCTGACGCCGCGGCACGGCGCGACCGAATCCATCCGTGAGGCCATCGTCGAATGGGTGAGTGAGGACGCCGGCCGCGCGACAGCGACCTGGAGCAACAGCACCGCCAAGCCCCTGATCTGGGGCGCCGACGGCAAGTCATACTCGCCGACCGGGCTGGCCGAGCACGTCTTCACAGCCGTGACCGCCCGGAAGGCCGACAGCATCCAGGGCACGACCTGGTGGGACGTCGACACCGACCACCTCCCGGACGGCGTCGACCCCGACGAGTGGGCGACGCTGGCGGGGGCCCACCTCGCGTCGCTGGCCAAGCGGCTACGCGGCGCGGGAAAGGACTGGACGAGCCTGCACACCCTGCTGGAAGCCGTCCCGCCCGGACGCTGGACCACGTACGGCGACGTGGCGACCGTCATCGGCAGCCACGCCGTCCCCGTCGGCACCCACCTCGCCACCTGCCACGCATGCCCCAACCCCTGGCGGGTCCTCAACGCCGCCGGACGCGTCAGCCCCGGCTTCCGCTGGGCCGACCCGACGCGCACGGACACCCCGGCGGGCGTCCTGGCCGCCGAGGGCGTCCGCTTCGACGGGGACACCGCCGCCCGGGAAGCACGCCTGTCGCCGGACGAGGTCCGGCGCCTCCTGGGTGGCTGACGTCCTGCCGGACGTGTGCGGCGAGTCCTGCTGCGGCATGCGCACCGGCTCCCGTACCGCCTCGTCAGGACGCGGCACGGCCACCCCTGCGGCAGGTCGTTTCAGCTGTCAGCGCGTCGATACTCCACGGGCCGCTCATTGGTCTTCACGACGACCCCGGCTTCGGCAAGGTCTCGGAGCACCTGGCGCGCCCGCTTCTCCCCTGCCGCCGCGTCAACGGGACGGTATCCCGCTCCGAACAGCGCTGCCAGAGCGCGCTCGGCGCCCCAGGTGCCACCGAGGGCCCGGATGGCCTCGGTGAGGGAGTCGGCGTGTGTCGGCGTGCTGTTCACATGGCCTCCGATGCGGCGTGTCAACCCGCCCCAAGGTAAGGGCCGAACGGGTGCAGGCGCTGGCTTTGTTCCACATCCGTTTCGCCGATGGACCGGAGGAGCAGCGCTGGTGGTCGCCTCCGGAAGGTGGTGCGACCACAGCGGTCCTTCCAAGCGGCACCTCCACCGCCGGCGCCGTTGCTGTCGTCGGTGCTGTCGGCGCATCCGAGTGGTCCGGGGCCAACCCTCGGGCATCCGCGCTGCCTGTGCGGTCATGCAGGTCAGCGGACTCCTGATGAGCCCATCCACCTATGAGAGGGACCTCTGCGAGCGGCCAGACCCCACCAGTTCCTGAACAGCCTCCCAGCGGCCTCAGGACCGCCAGGTACCCGTGGAGGGCGGCTACGTCCTGCCGCCCGCATTCCCCTCGGGCGCCGCGGCGGTCCCGGCGAGGTGGCCGCCTGGATGCTGCGCCCGGCCGATCCGGCCGCCGCCTGGCTCACCGGGCAGATCCTCACCATCGACGGCGGTCTGGAACCGACCTGACGGCCTTCGGCCTTGCGGATCGGGAACGCGGTGACCACCGGCGGCCGGATGCCTCCGCACCGAACGGCTCCCCGGCAGCCTGGGAGCCGTTCGGAGGTGCCGACGGTCAGCCGTACCAGGGGTCGCGGATCACGCGGGTCCCGGCGGAGGTGCAGGCAGTGCCGTTGACGGCCTCGTGGTGGGCGGGAGACCAGCCGACGACACCGTTGCCTCTGCGGGTGAGTTCGATGAGGCGGTCGGGGTGGGAGCCGTCCTCGGTGTCGACGGTGCAGTCGACGACCGGCGCCCACGACGTGCCGTCCAGGGCGGAGGCGAAGGCGGTGAACGGCAGGGCGAGGACGGCCAGGAACAGCGCCGCCCACTGCTGGGTGGCCGTGACGCGGTGACGCCAGGTCCGGGGGGCGCCCGGTGGCGTACGCCGGAGCGCGCCGTCCGGAGTGCGGCGTCCCAGGCGGTACTCCGCCACCACGCCCTGGCGCAGGGCGAATGCCACGAGGCCGGTGGCCGTCCCCCACCAGGGGCCGAAGAAGACCGCCATCAGGATGCCGACCGCCAGGGGGTTCACGGCTGCGAGCGCCACCCCGCGCGCGACGGCCGCCGGTCCGGTGGCCGTCGTGACCGCGCCCGTCGCCACACTCCTCGCCGCGAAGTGGGCGAAGACCATGCGGGAGGAGACGACCGCGAGGACGGCCGCCAGGGCGGGGCTCGCGAGAACCATGCCGATCAGGATGTCCGGCCAGTTCGTCGGCTCCATCACGATCAGGACCTCCCAGGCCGCCTCGTGCCCGCCGACCGTGTACGCGAGCTTCACAGCAGGTACGGCCAGGGCGACGGCCAGGATCACCGTGTGGTCCGGCCCTCCCCGTTCGTCCTCGGCCCGGGCTCCGCGGGACGCCGCCGCCTTGCTCATGGTCCATGGTGGGCGGCGGTTGCCGGGCCGTGCCAGCGCTCGCCGCCGTCGGGGGGACAACAGGACGTGAAGCCCCGGCTGGGGCAAGGTGAGAGGGAGAAGCCCCGGTGGAGCCGGGGCGGGTGAAAGAGCAGCACCCCGGGAGGCCGCCGTGAGCTTCACGGAACGCGAGGTGTGGACGCTGGTCCACGGCATGGTGCTGGGCGCCGTGTTCCTGCTGGCCTTCGCCGGAGGGCTGGCGGACCTGTACGGACTGCGGGCCGCGCTGCTCACCGGCACCGGAGTCCACGAACGGATGCGGCGGCTGAAGATCGGCACCTCGGCCATGGCTCTGGCGGCCTGGGGGACCGTGGTCACGGGCACATGGGTCGTCTATCCCTGGTACCGGGATCCGGGGCCCGACAGCGCCCGGTCCCGGCTGCTCGCCGACCCCGACACAGCCGAGTGGCACACCTTCGGCATGGAGTGGAAGGAGCACATCGCCTGGCTCAGCCCGATCCTGGCGACCACCGTCGCCTTCATCGTGCTGTTCTACGGCGATCTGCTCATCCGCCATCAGCGGGTACGCCGCACTGCCATGCTGCTGTTCGTGCTGGCGTTCCTGTTCGCCGCCGTCGCGGGGGCCCTCGGAGCGCTGATCACCAAGGCCGCCCCTGTGGACTGAGCCGCCCCCTGGAGCGAGAGGAAGTGGGTGCCATGGGTTCCGCCCCCGAGGGAGCCGCCGCGGAACACCGGCGCGACGGACACCGGCGCGACCGGCCCGAGGGTGCCGTCTCCGCCGCGATCCTCGCCGCGGGTCTGGGAGCTGCCGCCCTGGGCGTGCTGACCACGCTCGCCGAGGCCAGCACCTCGGTGAAGGACTGGCTGGCGTGGAGCGAGCCGGTGGGTTCGCTGTCGGGCAAGACCCTGCTCGCGCTCGCCGTCTGGCTGGTCGCCTGGGCCGTGTTGCACGTCGCCCTGCGAAAGAAGGCCGTGGAGACGGTCTGGGCGCTGGTCGTCTGCCTGGTGCTCATCGGCGTCGGGGTGCTCGGAACCTTTCCTCTCTTCTTCCGGTTGTTCGAGCCCTAGCGTCTCCCGCCGTCGTCCGCCCGGGCCGCCCCGCCGGGCTGCCGCCCGATGGCCCGGCCCCAGATGATCGCGGCCGGCGCGACCGGCGGCAGCGGCATCATCGCGGCCGTCAGCACGGTCCGGAGCGCCACGAACGGCGGCAGTGTCTGGCCCGTGCCGCATGCCGCCCGCCTGCGCGACGGTGAGCAGCCGGGCCGGTACGGCCGACGGGGTCATCAGCACCCGGGCCGGCGCCGGCTCGCGGCGCCGCTGCCAGACCGGTGACGGCGCCGCGACGCTCGCGGCGGGGGCGCCGCGTCCGGCGCGCCCGGACCGTCCGGTATGAGCGGTCACCTCTCGGCGCAGCACCCGGCCGGGCCCGCCGCGAGCCGGAGACCACGGCCCGCGGGCTCACCCGTACGGTCCAGTACCGGTCGCCGCGCGCGAACTCCCGGCGGAGGCTGGCTCGTACACGTACGGCCGCACGGAGAGATCCGCTTCCGCAGAGAAGGGCGTGGTGACGGCCATGAGCCAGCAGGGACACGAGCCGGGAGACGGACCCCACGACATGGCGCCGGGGCACGCCCACGCCCACCACGAGGGCGGGCCTCCCCCGCCGACGACCGGCGGCGCGGGCTGGGCGACGGCGGGCACGATGTTCGCCGGGGTCCTGCTGATGGTCGTGGGTGTCCTGGGCATGCTCCAGGGCATCGTCGGGATCGCCGAGGACGACGTCTACGGCGTCATCGGCGACTACGTCTTCGAGTTCAGCGTCACCTCCTGGGGCTGGATCCACCTGGTGCTCGGCCTGGTCCTCGTCGGGATCGGCTGGGGCATCCTGCGCGGCGCGGTCTGGGCCAAGGCGGGTGGTGTGGCGATCGCCTCGCTGGCCGTGATCGGGAACTTCATCTGGCTGCCTTACCAGCCGGTATGGGGCTTCATCTCCATCGCCCTCGGCATCCTCGTCATCTGGGCGCTCTGCACCACGACGGACTGAGGAGCGAGCGGAGCCGTCCGGCGGACCGTACTGATGATCCGTCAGTAACCGGGTTCCCAGACCGGCATCAAGACGCCGTCAAGACTGCCGGATTCCGGCAATGCACGAGCCGGTCATCCGCTGCCAGTATCAGTACTACGGAAACGGGGGCACCGAGCCGGTGCCGGACTGCGGCAGATCATGCCCGCCCGGCACCGGCTCGGTTTTCGCACCGCCCGTCCGTCACACACGTACCGAACCGGCGAGGCTGGCGAAGGGGGCACCGGAATGCGCGACCTGCTCACCGCGGCGATCGGCTTCCCCACACTGCCCTTCACCGCCGCCCTGGTCATCGTCCTGGGCTTCTGGATGCTGGCGCTCTGCCGCGTCACGGACCGGCACGCCTTCGACGGGGACCTGCCGCTCGGCCCGCTCGGCCTGGGCGGTGTCCCGGCCGCGGCTGCGGTGTCCGGGGTGGTCCTCACCGGCTGGTTCACCAGCCTCGCCGGGTCCTACGCCCTGCACCGGCTGACCGGCCCCGGGGTGATCCGCATCCTGCTGTCGCTCGTCCTGCTCGGCGCGGCCCTGTCGGCGGGCCAGCGGGTGACACGGCTGCTCGTACGGCTCTGGTGCCGTCACCACCCGCATGAACCGGCCCCGCGCCACGGCGACTTCGTCGGCCGGACCTGCACGATCCGCACCGGACGGGTCGACGGCGGGTTCGGGCGGGCCGAGGTCGCGGTACGGGGCGGGCCCACCGCCGTCGTACCGGTACGGCAGCTCGGCGGCGAGCCACCGCTCACCAGAGGCTCCACCGCCCTGCTCTACGCGTACGACGACACCGGCGAGTTCTTCTGGGTCACCCCGCAGCCGCTGGCCGCCGCCTGAGCCCCGCTCGCCACCCCACCACCCCACCAGCTCTGCTTCTGCTCTGCCCTGCCCGCGGACGCGTGCGTGCCCGCGACTCACCCGCAAGGATTTCCCATGGACGCCTTCCCCTGGGGCATCGGTGTGCTCATCGCCGCTGTCCTGCTGATCCTGGTCGCGCTGGTCCTGACCGTCACCAAGCTGTTCCGCAAGGTCGACCAGGGCAAGGCCCTCATCGTGTCGAAGATGCGCAAGATCGATGTGACCTTCACCGGTCAGGTCGTCCTGCCGGTGCTGCACCGCGCCGAGGTCATGGACATCTCGGTGAAGACCATCGAGATCTCCCGCACCGGCCGCGACGGCCTGATCTGCAAGGACAACATCCGCGCCGACATACGGATCTCGTTCTTCGTCCGGGTCAGCAAGACAGCAGAGGACGTCATCCGGGTCGCCCAGGCGATCGGCACGGCCCGCGCCAGCGACAAGGCCACCCTGCAGGACCTGTTCAACGCCAAGTTCTCCGAGGCGCTGAAGACCGTCGGCAAGCAGATGGACTTCACCGACCTCTACACCAAGCGCGACGAACTGCGGTACCGGATCATCGAGGTCATCGGCGTCGACCTCAACGGCTACCACCTGGAGGACGCGGCGATCGACTACCTGGAGCAGACGCCGCTCAGCCAGCTCGACGCCGACAACATCCTGGACGCCCAGGGCATCCGCAAGATCACCGAGCTGACCGCTGTCGAGCACATCCGCACCAACGAGTTCCGGCAGAACGAGCAGAAGGAGATCACCCGCCAGAACGTCGACGCCCGCGAGGCCATCCTGGAGCTGGAGCGCCGTCAGGCGGACGCCGAGATCAAGCAGAAGCGGGAGATCGAGACCGTCCGGGCCCGGGAGGAGGCGGAGACCACGCGGGTCGCGGAGGAGGAGCGGCTGCGGGCACAGGGCGCCTTCCTGCGGACCGAGGAGCAGCTCGGCATCCAGCGGGAGAACCAGGCCCGCGAGGTGGCCGTCGCGGAGAAGAACCGCGAGCGGGTCATCGCCGTGGAGAACGAGCGGATCGAGAAGGACCGCCAGCTGGAGGCCATCGCCCGCGAGCGGGAGACGATGCTGACCAGGATCGCCGCCGAGAGGGAGGTCGAGGCCGAGCGCCGGGACATCGCGGAGGTCATCCGGGAGCGGGTCGCCGTGGACCGCACGGTCGCGGAGCAGGAGGAGTCCATCAAGCGGCTGCGGGCCGTGGAGGAGGCCGAGCGTGAGCGCCAGGCGGTCGTCATCGCGGCCGAGGCGGAGGCGCAGGAGCGGCTGGTCAAGGACATCAAGGCCGCCGAGGCCGCCGAGCAGGCCGCCGTACACCGCGCCGCCGAGGAGCTGACGCTGGCGGAGGCCCGGCTGAAGGCCGCCGACCTGGACGCGCAGGCCAAGCTGCGGCTCGCGGAGGGTGTGCAGGCCGAGCAGGCCGCCGAGGGCCTGGCCGCCGTGCAGGTGCGGGACGCCGAGGCGGAGGTCATCGAGAAGTCCGGCCTCGCGGAGGCACAGGCCACCGAGGCGCGGCTCAAGGCGGAGGCAGAGGGCGCCCGCAAGCAGGCGCTGGCCGAGGCCGAGGGCCGGCGGGCCAAGGCGCTCGCGGAGGCCGAGGCCGTCGCGGAGCGGCTGAAGGCGGAGGCACACGGCATCAACGAGAAGGCCGCGGCCATGGCGGCGCTGGACGAGGCGTCCCGCGGACACGAGGAGTTCCGGCTGCGGCTGGAGGCCGAGAAGGACATCCGGCTGGCCGGTCTGGACGCCCAGCGGCAGATCGCGGAGGCCCAGGCCTCGGTGCTCGCCTCCGGTCTGGAGAAGGCCGACATCAGCATCGTCGGCGGGGAGTCCGCGTTCTTCGACAAGATCGTCGGCGCGATGTCGCTCGGCAAGAGCGTGGACGGGTTCATGAAGCAGTCCCAGACCGCGCAGGCGCTGGCCGGGCCGTGGCTGGACGGGTCGGCGGACTTCACGCAGGACGTGACCCGGGTGCTCAGCTCGCTGTCCACCGGTGATGTGCAGAACATGACCGTGTCCGCGCTGCTGATGAAGCTGATGGGACAGGGCGGCGGTGTGGAGAGCAGCCCCGAGCTGCGGAAGCTGCTGGACGCCGCCGAACGGCTGGGGCTGTCGGAGACGCCGCTGGCCGCACTGAACGGTACGCCGGCCCAGGTCTGAGACCTGGACCAGGCGTACGAGGCCCGGAGCTGCCGTCACGGGGGGCAGCAGCTCCGGGCCGCTTCTTCGAAGAGGGGAACCCGCGAGGATGAGCACCAACGAGACCTCCGGCGCCGTCATGGACGCCTCCGCCTACGACGTGCTGCGGGAGCGGCTGGCCGCGCAGGGCGCCGGACTGGCGGCGCGTGCTCAGGAGCTGAACGCCCGCCGCGCGGAGGTGTTCGGCGCCGCGGAGCTGCGGCTCGACGGCACCGAGCGGCTGCGCACCGAGGCGTCCGCGCTGGCCCGGGACGTGGTCGCGGTCGGGAACACGCTGCTCGTGGGCTACAGCGGGGTGGCCGGGCCCGAGGAGGTCCGGGTCGGTGACGTGTTCGCGCTGCACGCGCGCGAGGGGCTGGAGGCGCTCGCCCGGGACGCGGTGCCGGGGCTGCTCGACGACCCCTCCTTCGTACGGGAGTTCCAGGGGCTGCACCGGTACTACCGGGGGTCGCGGCTGCTGCGGCTGCGGCTGGCCGACGGGAAGCTGCTCGCGGTGTTCCGGACCGGAGAGCGGGCCGAGGACATCCGGGTGCTGCGCTGGCGGCTGCGCCGGGACGGCTCGGCGCAGTTCCTCGACGCGCGCGGTGAGCGGGACCATGTGCTGCCGCCCGCGCACGACGTGACGTGGACGGCGGCCACACGCGAGGACCACGGAACGGTCGACGGCACCGCCTACGCACGCGTGCCGGGTGATGTGGAGCTGTACGCGGGCACGACCGGCGGGACGCTGACCGTGCGGGACGCCGAGGGCGTCCTGTACGAGGAGCCGGTCACCGAGCCGCTTCAGTCCCTGGCGGACGCGGACATCGCCCACGCGCGCGTGGGGGCTCTTCTCCTGCTGCGGGTGCGCCCCTACAAGGAGGACACCGACCGGTACCTGGCCGTGTCGGTCACCACGCGGACCGTCGCCCGGCTGGACGGCATCGGACAGGCGTGCCGCCGCCTGCCCGGCGGCCAGGGCGTCGTCTTCCCCGGCGGCTACTGCCTGGCCGACGGCACCCACAGGACCTTCGGCACCGACGCCGAGGGCATGGAGTTCGAGCGGGCCGTCCACTCCCCCAACGGCGAGGACGTCCTGTACGTGTTCCAGGCGCGCGGGGACGGGCGGACGCTGCTCCTGCCGTACAACCTGATCCGGCGGTCCGTGGCAGCGCCGGTCGCCTGCCAGGGCTACGCGCTGTTCGAGGACGGCACGCTGCACGTGCTGCGCGCCCCGGCGGACGGGGAGCCCGCACGCGTGCACCCGGTCCAGGTGTGGCGCAGCCCGTACGTCTCCGACACCTTCGCCGCCGCGCAGCCGGTGGGCGAGGGGCCGCTGGAGCGGATCGGCAACCCCGACCTCGTACGGGCGGTGTCGGACTGCCTCGCGGTGGCGCGCACCGCGTCGGCGGCGTCCGCCCCGGACGCGGAGCCGACGACGGAGGCGTACGAGGACCTGGCGGGTCGCTGCGCGCGTGCTCTGGACGCCTACCACTGGCTCGCCGACCCGGAGGCCGGGGGCGGTGTTCTGGAGCCGCTGGCCGGGCTGCGGGAGACCGCGGAGCAGGTGCTCGCGGAGTTCGCGGCGGTACGGGAGCTGAAGCGGCAGGCGGCGGAGGCACTGGCGGAGGCCGCCTCCCGGGTCGCGACGCTGGTGCGGCGCATGCGGGGCGAGGCGCCGCGCACCGCGCCCGAATGGGTCGAGCGGCTCACCGGGCTGCGCCGCGCCCAGGGCCGGCTGGTGACGCTGAAGGAGATGCGGTACGCGGATGCCGAGCGCATCGACGAACTGGCCGCCGACGTGGGCGGCGACCTGGAGGTCTTCGGCGGGCGGGCGGTGGAGTTCCTGTCCCGGGACGACGCGTTCGTGTCGTACGACGAGGAGGTGGAACAGCTCACGGCGCGGGCCGAGGGCATCGGGACGGCCGCCGAGGCGGAGCCGCTTGCCGCGCTGATCGACACGCAGGCGGAGGGACTGCGCACGGTCACGGAGGTGGTGACGGGGCTCGACATCGGTGACGCGACGCTGCGGACCGCGATCCTGGAGCGGATCTCCGCCGTGCTGGGCGGGGTGAACCGGGCGCGGGCCACGCTGGACGCACGCCGCCGGGAGCTGGCGGCGGGCGAGTCGCGCGCGGAGTTCGCGGCCGAGACCGCCCTGCTGGGCCAGGCGGTGACGGGGGCGCTGGCCGCCGCGGACACGCCGGAGGCGTGTGACGGGCAACTCGCCGGGCTGCTGCTGCGGCTGGAGAACCTGGAAGCCCGGTTCGGCGCGTCCGACGAGGCGTCGGCCGTCGTCGCCGCGAAGCGCGACGAGGTGTACGAGGCGTTCGCGGCGCGCAAGCAGGCGCTGCAGGACGAGCGGGCACGGCACGCCGAGCGGCTGGCCTCGTCGGCGGGGCGGGTGCTGGAGACGGTGGCGCGTCGGCTGGCGTCGCTCGCGGACCAGGACGAGATCAACACGTTCTTCGCGTCGGACCCGCTGGTCGCGAAGGTGCGCCGGTCGGCGGAGGAGCTGCGCGGGCTGGGCGAGTCGGCGCGCGCGGAGGAGCTGGAGGGCCGGATCACGGCGGCCCGGCAGGAGGCCGCGCGGGCACTGCGGGACCGCACGGACCTGTACGCCGACGGCGGGGCGGCGATCCGGCTGGGACGGCACCGGTTCGCGGTGAACACCCAGCCGGTGGACCTGACGCTGGTCCCCTCCGGGGACGACACGCTCGTGTTCGCCGTGCCGGGCACGGACTACCGGGCGCCGGTCACGGACGAGGGCTTCGCCGGGACGCGCGCGTTCTGGGGGCAGAGCCTGCCGTCGGAGAACGCGGACGTGTACCGGGCGGAGTTCCTGGCGGTGCGGCTGCTGGGCGAACACGGGGCGGAGGCGCTGGCGGCGGCCGGCGAGGCCGGCGAACTGGACGGCCTGGTGCGGGAGGCGGCGCGGGAGGCCTACGACGAGGGCTACGAGCTGGGCGTCCACGACCGGGACGCGGCGCTGATCCTGGCCGCTGTGCTGCGGCTGCACGCGGGCGCGGGGCTGCTGCGGTACCCCGCACGCGCGCGCGGCGCGGCGCAGGAGTTCTGGGCGTACGGCGTGGCGGAGGACGCGGTGCGGGCCGCCTGGACGGTGCGGGCCCGGTCGCTGGCCCGTGCGCGGGAGGCGTTCGGGGCGGCGCCGGGGCTGGACGGGCTGCGGGGGGAGCTGGCCGCGGCGATGGCGGGGGCCGGGTCCCCGATGGACGCGGCGGTGGGGGCGGCGTACCTGGTGGAGGAGCTGGCTGCGGGGCCCGAGGGCTTTGTCGCGGGGGCGGCGGCCCGCACCCTGGTGGGGAAGTTCCGGGGTGCGGTGGATCTGGAGGCGTACGAGCAGGACCTGGCGGGGATCGCGGACCTGGGTGCCCGGCGGATGCTGGTCGAGTCGTGGCTGTCGGCGTACGCGGCGGCGACCGGGGAGCCGGTGGCCGACGGGGACCTGGCGGAGGCGGTGGTCCTGGAGCTGTGCCCGGAACTTCCCCGTTACGACCGGGAGGCGGAGCTGACGGCGAGGGCCGAGGGCCTGCTGGGCACGCACCCGCGCGTCGAAGGACGGGCACTGACGATCCGTCTGGACGAGCTTCTCGCACGCGTGGAGGGATTCCGGCGGGACGCGGTGCCCGCGTTCCGCGCGTACCAGAAGCGGCGGGCCGCGCTGGTGGCGGCCGAGCGCGAACGACTCGGCCTGGACGCGTACCGGCCGCGCGCGATGGCCTCGTTCGTACGGGGGCGGCTGGTGGACGAGGTGTACCTGCCGCTCGTCGGGGACAGCCTGAACAAGCAGATGGGCCCGGGCAGCCACGGCCTGCTCCTGCTCGTCTCCCCGCCCGGATACGGCAAGACGACGCTGATGGAGTACGTCGCGGAGCGGCTCGGCATGCTGCTGGTGAAGGTGGACGGACCCGCCCTCGGCCACGACGTCACGTCCCTGGACCCGGCGGAGGCCCCGCACTCGGCGGCGCGCCGCGAACTGGAGAAGGTCCGGTTCGCGCTGTCGGCCGGGAACAACGTGCTGCTGCACATCGACGACGTCCAGCACACCTCGCCGGAACTGCTCCAGAAGTTCATCCCGCTGTGCGACGCGACCCGGGCGCTGGACGGGTACGACCTGCGGGGCAAGCGGTTCGCGGTGTGCATGACGGCGAACCCGTACACGGAGTCCGGCAGCCGTTTCCGGATCCCGGACATGCTGGCGAACCGGGCCGACGTGTGGAACCTGGGCGATGTGCTGGGCGGCAAGGAGGATGCCTTCGCGCTGAGTTTCGTCGAGAACGCGCTGACCGCGAACCCGGTGCTGGCGCCGCTGGCCGGGCGGGACCTGTCGGACCTGGACGCGCTGGTGCGGATGGCGGCGGGCGACCCGGGGGCGCCCGGGCCCGACCGGCTGAGCCACCCGTACGCGGCATCCGAGCTGAACGAGGTCCTCGCGGTGCTGCGGCACCTGCTGACGGCCCGCCGGACCGTGCTCGCGGTGAACGCCGCGTACATCGCGTCGGCCGCCCAGTCCGACGAGACCCGCACCGAGCCGCGCTTCCAGCTGCAGGGCTCGTACCGGGACATGAACAAGATCGCGGCGCGGATCTCACCGGTCATGAACGAGGCGGAGCTGGCCGCGGTCGTCCAGGACCACTACACGGCCGAGGCGCAGACACTGACGTCCGGCGCCGAGGCGAACCTGCTGAAGCTGGCGGAGCTTCAGGGCGCCCTGACGCCGGAGCAGTCCGCCCGCTGGGCCGAACTGAAGGCCGCGCACGGCAGGGCGCGGGCGCTGGGCGACCCGGAGGAGGACCCGGTGGTACGGGCGGTGGCGGCGCTGGGGCTGCTGGCCGACCGGATCGCGGCGATCGAGTCGGCCATCACCCGCGCGGCCGACCCCCGCATGACCCTCGCGAACCCGCACGCCCGGCACGCGTCCCGGCCCGCGGGGGAGGCCGGAGGGTAGGCGCGGCGGCTGCGGGCGGCATCACCGGGAAGGGGAGCGGTCCGCGGGGCCCGGACCGCTCCGGTGGCGGAACAGCGCCGGCTGCGGGGCCCGGACCAGCGGCAAGGGAGACAGCACCGACTGCGAGCGGGCAGCCGGGGAGCAGCATGAACGGTGCGTCATAGGCTCGACGCGCCCTTTCCCTTCCAGGTCTGCCCGCCTTCCGGGCAGACCTGTGCCGCTATGGAGGTTCCGGAGCCATGGGTCAGATCATCGCCGTCGCCGTCATCACCGTCCTGGCCGTCATCAGCCCCGGCGCGGACTTCGCCATGACCGTGCGGAACAGCTGTCTGTACGGCCGGACCGCAGGTCTGCTGTGCGCCCTCGGGATATCGCTCGGTGTGCTGGTGCATGTCGCCTACACGATGCTCGGCGTGGGCCTGCTGGTCTCCAGGACACCCACGCTGTTCACCGTGATGAAGATCGTCGGCGCCGCCTATCTCGTCTATATCGGCTACAAGACGTTCGTGGCGCGCACGGAAGTGGACATCGATCTGTCCGCCGACAAGGGGCTGTCCAGAGCGGGCGCCCTGCGCGTCGGGTTTCTGACGAACGCGCTCAATCCGAAGACCATGCTGTTCGTGCTCAGCACCTACACCCAGGTGGTGAGCACGGACACCCCGGTCGTCCAGCAGGCCGGATACGGCGCGTTCATGTCGGTCGCCCACCTCGTGTGGTTCGGCCTGGCGGCGCTGTTCTTCTCGACCGAGAGCCTGCGGGCCCGGCTGCTGCGGCGGCAGGCCGTGCTGAACCGCGTGATCGGCACCGTGCTCGTCGGTCTGGGGGTGACTCTGGCACTGACTCCGGCCGTGCAGTCCTGACGGGACCCGGCCTGGGGACAAGTTGTCCACAGGCTCGGCGGGACGTGGGTGGGTCGGAGCATGATGGACGGCATGACTCAGCAAGCCGACCCGAAGACCTCGCCGGACCCGAAGACCTCGCCCGTCCCGTCGGCCTCACCCGATTCGACGGCCTCTCCCGATCCGCAGACCGCGTCGGCGTCCGTGCCCGCGCCGGGCGTGCCCGAGTGGGAGAAGCGGTTCCGGGCGCCGCGGGTCTCGCTGCCCGACTGGGCGCAGGACGCGCCGGACCGCGCGCTGTTCGTGTCGAACGCGACCGGCACGTATGAGCTGTACGCCTGGGACCGGGTGACCGGGACGCAGCGGCAGGCCACGGACCGGCCGAACGGGACGACGGACGGCACGCTGTCACCCGACGGCGAGTGGATCTGGTGGTTCGCGGATCACGACGGCGACGAGTTCGGCGTGTGGATGCGCCAGCCGTTCGGCGGCGGGCCGGACGAGCCCGCGGCGCCGGGGCTGGAGCCGTCGTATCCGGCGGGCCTGGCGATCGGGCGGGACGGGACGTCGGTGGTGGGCCGGTCCACGGACGAGGACGGGTCGACGGTCCATGTGGTGCGGCCCGGGCATCAGCCGGTGGAGATCTACCGGCACCGTGAGTCGGCGGGAGTCGGGGACCTGTCGCACGACGGGGCGCTGCTGGCGATCGAGCACACCGAGCACGGGGACGCGATGCACGCGGCGCTGCGGGTGGTGCGGCTCGACGGCTCGGTGGTGGCGGAGCTGGACGACACGAAGGGGGGTACGGAGGAGCTGGGCCTGGCGGTGCTGGGCTTCGCGCCGGTGGACGGGGACACCCGGCTGCTCGTCGGGCACCAGCGGCAGGGCCGATGGGAGCCGCTGGTGTGGGACGTGGCCTCGGGTGAGGAGACGGGGCTGCGGCTCGGCCTGCCCGGCGATGTGAGCGCCGAGTGGTATCCGGACGGGTCGGCGCTGCTGATCGTGCACAGCTTCGAGGCGCGCAGCGAGCTGTGGCGGTACGACGTGTCGACCGGGGAGCGGACGCGGGTGGAGACGCCGGCCGGTTCGGTGTCCGGTGCGACGGCACGGCCGGACGGAGCGGTCGAGTACCTGTGGTCGTCGGCGGCGCTGCCGTCGTCGGTGCGGTCCACGGCGGGCGGGGTCGTGCTGGACCCGCCCGGGCCGAGGGCTCCGGCATCGGTGCCGGTGGAGGACGTGTGGGTGGAGGGCCCGGGCGGCAGGATCCACGCGCTCGTCCAGAAGCCGGCCGGCGTCACGGGCCCGCTGCCGACGGTGTTCGAGATCCACGGCGGGCCGACCTGGCACGACAGCGACGCGTTCGCCGCGGGCCCGGCGGCCTGGGTCGACCACGGGTACGCGGTGGTGCGGGTGAACTACCGGGGCTCGACCGGGTACGGCCGGGAGTGGACGGACGCGCTGAAGCACCGGGTCGGTCTGATCGAGCTGGAGGACATCGCGGCGGTCCGGGAGTGGGCGGTGTCCTCGGGGCTGGCCGATCCGTCGAGGCTGGTCCTGACCGGCGGCTCGTGGGGCGGCTTCCTGACCCTGCTGGGTCTGGGCACCCAGCCGGACGCGTGGGCCGTCGGCATCGCCGCCGTACCGGTCGCGGACTACGTGACCGCGTACCAGGACGAGATGGAGGCGCTGAAGGCGCTGGACCGGACGCTGTTCGGCGGGGCACCGGAGGAGGTGCCGGAGCGGTACGAGGCGTCGTCGCCGCTCACGTACGTGGACGCGGTGCGGGCGCCGGTCTACATCTCGGCCGGTGTCAACGACCCGCGCTGCCCGATCCGGCAGATCGACAACTACGTGGACCGGCTGGCGGCGCGCGGGGCGGTGCACGAGGTGTACCGGTACGACGCGGGGCACGGGTCCCTGGTGGTGGAGGAGCGGATCAAGCAACTCCGGCTTGAGCTCGACTTCGCGGCCAGGCATCTGAGCGCGGGCGCGGGGACCCGGGCGGAGGGGAGGTGAGCGTGTTCCGTACCGTGGAGGGGTGTACCGCTTCCTGACGACACCCCGCTGGTGGGGGATCAACGTCTTCGTCCTGCTGGCGATCCCGTTCTGTCTGTACATGGGGACGTGGCAGCTCGGCAGGTTCGAGGACCGCGTGGACGCACACCAGGCGGCGGAGCAGCGACCCGAGGCAGCGGCCCGGGAGCAGGCGGCACCTCTGGCCGAGCTGCTCCCGGTCGACAAGGAGACCTCGGGCCGCCAGGCGCGGGCCACCGGGACGTACGGCGAGCAGTTCCTGGTCCCGGGCCGGGAACTGGACGGCGAGACCGGTGCCTATGTGCTGACGCTGCTGCGCACGGCGGACGGCAAGGCCCTTCCGGTGGTCCGGGGCTGGCTCCCCGACGGCGCCGCCGCCCCGGCCCCGCCGGCCGGCGAGGTCACCGTCACGGGTGCGCTCCAGGCGTCGGAGTCCCCCTCCGGCAAGGGCGTGCACAGGACGGGCGGGCTGCCCGAGGGCCAGGTCGGGATCATCAGCGCGGCGTCGCTGGTGAACCTGGTGCCGGACGACGTGTACGACGCGTGGGTGACCCTCACGGACTCCCCCACCGGCCTGACCCCGGTCCCGGCATCCGCCCCGGCGGGTACGGGCCTGGACCTGAAGGCGTTCCAGAACCTCGGCTACACGGGCGAGTGGTTCGTCTTCGCCGGGTTCGTCCTCTTCATGTGGTTCCGCCTGTTCCGCCGGGAGGCGGAGGCGGCGCGGGACCAGGCGCTGGGCCTCTCTGAGACGGGAGCCTGACGGTCCGGCCAGGCCCTGGGTGGTCCGCCCCCCGCAGCCGACGCGTGAGCCGCGGGGTGAGGCAGCCCCCGGGCCGGCCAACTCCCCTGAGAGGGACCGCCCCGGGCCGGGGAACCCTGAACCGAACCGGACCCGGCTGCGGCCCGGCGGCCCGGACCTCGCCCGGAAACCGGGGGAACCGGGAGGCCCGCCAGGAGCCCGCCGCCCCGGGCAGGGCAGCGGGCGGGCCTGGGTGCGGCCCGTGGCCCGCTTCGGGGCTCGGCCGGTGGGTGGTTACTCCACGGGCAGGATGCCCGTGTGGTAGACCGTGCCCGCGCAGGCCTCGGGAACGGTGGCCTCGGCGGTGGGGGCGCCCGGAACCGGGGTGTGGGTGACCGTGACGCTGCCTGCCGCCTCGGTGGGCGTGTCTGCGATGACGAGCTGGGGCTCGGTGCCTGTCGCCGTGTCCGCGTCCGCGCCCGTTGCGGTGCCGCCGGTCTCCTCACCCGTGGAGCCGCTGCCGCCCGTGGTGGTCTCGGGTTCCGTGGGGCTGGTGCTGGGCTCCGGGTCGGTGCCGCCGTCGACGGGGCAGGTGTCCTTCGGCACCCACGCGAACTTCACCTCGTAGGCCGCAGAGGGCTTCAGCGCCACGCTGTCGACGGCCGCCGAGGGGACGGGAAGCTGGGTCGCCGGGCCGTCCGCTCCGTGCGGGGCGATGCCGATCCGCGCGCTGTCGGCGGCGCCGTTCGCCCGGAAGCCGAGGGTGACCGGGGTATCGACCGCGCAGTCGGCGCTGGAGACGTTGGCGACACGGAACGTGCCGTACACCGTGCCGTTCGCGGTCGGCTTGCCGACGGCTCCGGCGGTGGCGGCGAGCTGATCGGCCGTGCACGCGGGCAGGTTCACGGGCTCGGAAGCCGTCGGGTCGGAAACCCCTTCGGTGACCTGGCCGTCGGCGGCGCCGGTGGTCGGTGTCTGCGGCTTGTCCGGGTGCTTGGTACCGCCCTTGCCGCCGCCGCTGCCGGTACCGCCGCTGCCGCCACCGAGCTCGCCGGACGGGTTGCCCGTGACCTCCTCGCCGGCCGTGGCGCCGCTGCCGCCGGTGTCGCCCGGCACGGGCCGACCGTGCCCGGCGTTCGCCGCGCTCGCGTCAGCCGCGCCGCCGGAGCCCGCGACGTGCAGGGCCGCCGGGACACCGGTGCCGAGCAGGACGACCGCGGCTGCCGCGCCCACCAGGGCCTGCCGCTTGCGGGCCCGCCGTCGGGGCACCGCCAGGCGCAGGTGGTCCAGCGCGCCGTCGGACGGCTGGAGGCCACCGACCGTGCCCTGGAGCATCCTGCGCAGCTCCAGCTCGTCGGCGCCGAGGCCTCCGCCCAGGTCACCCTCGCCCAGGTCTCCGGAGCCGTCGCGCGGGCCCTCGCCCGGGGCGCCGTACCCGTTGTTCACCATGCCGTTTCCAGTCCGGTCGTCGTGCTCGAAGCCATCCGCACGTTCGCCGCCGCTCGTCACTTCGCCCCCATGGCGACACGCAGAGCCGCCATGCCCCGGGAGCCGTACGCCTTCACCGAGCCGAGCGATATCCCCAAGGTCTCCGCGACCTGCGCCTCGGTCATGTCCGCGAAGTACCGCAGCACCAGCACCTCGCGCTGGCGGCGCTGCAGCCCGCGCATCGCCTTGATGAGGTCCTCGCGCTCCAGCCTGACGTACGCGCCCTCCTCCGCACTGGCCATGTCCGGCATCGGCTTGGACAGCAGCTTCAGCCCGAGGATGCGGCGGCGCAGCGTCGACCGGGACAGGTTGACCACGGTCTGCCGCAGGTAGGCGAGGGTCTTCTCGGGGTCCCGCACCCGCTTGCGCGCGGAGTGGACGCGGATGAACGCCTCCTGGACGACGTCCTCACAGGACGCGGTGTCGTCGAGGAGCAGCGCGGCGAGCCCGAGCAGCGACCTGTAGTGCGCCCGGTAGGTCTCGGTGAGGTGGTCGACGGTGGTCCCGGACGTCATCGTCTCGTCCGCGCCGTCACGCGACGACGGTACGAGGGAGCGGGAACGGCCGCGTCTGGCGGCGGGCACGGGAGCGATCACCGGCATGCCGCCGGGACGCGGACTCCGCTGGGGCCGCAGGAGCGGGAGAACGCCCGCCCCGCCCTTGAACGGGCCCGCTGTTCTGATGTCGAGTACCTCTGCCACACCTGTTGGACACGTCGCCCCCCGTCAGGGTTGTACGCGCACGCCCCGGTTTTTGACGGTGCGTCGTTCGCCCTCATCGCGTATCCGCTCTTCCCCTTGCCCCGTCGGCATCGTCGATCATGCCGTCGCCCCTGTTCAAGCGGTCACACGATACGAACCGAAGACTTTCACACAGGGCGTTCACAGATCCTACAAAGCTACGGTGACAACTCCTCTGCCCGCCCCTGTGACGCGGCCCTCCCCGGCCCACCGGCCCGGTCGTGCTTCCCCTGTTCCCGCGCGGGCGGCACGAGCCCGGAGCCGGGCGGATGGCAGCGCGCCTGCCATTCCCGCTTCAGCTCCGCCGCCACCAGCTCCGCGATCTGCGCCGTGTTCAGCGCCGCGCCCTTGCGCAGGTTGTCCCCGCACACGAAGAACGTGAGCGCCCGTTCGTCGTCCAGCGCCCGCCGCACCCGCCCGACCCACGTCGGGTCCGTGCCCACGACGTCCGACGGCGTCGGGAAGTCCCCCGCCCCGGGGTCGTCGAACAGCACCACACCCGGCGCGGTGGCCAGCACCTGGTGCGCCCGCTCCACGGTGACCGGGCGCTCGAAGCGCGCGTGCACCGCGACGGAGTGCCCCGTGACGACCGGCACCCGCACACACGTGGCCGTCACCGGCAGCCCCGGCAGCTCCAGCACCTTCCGGGTCTCGGCCCGTATCCGCAGCTCCTCCGAGGACCAGCCGTCCTCCTGGAGCGTGCCGCACCACGGCACGACGTTCAGCGCGAGCGGCGCCGGGAACGGCCCGTTCCGCTCGTCCCCGAGAGCCCGTCGTACGTCTCCGGGGGCCGCGCCCAGTTCCGTACCGGCGACCGCCGCGAGCTGCCCGCGCAAGGCGGCGACCCCGTCCTGACCTGCGGCGCTCGCCGCCTGGTAGGCGGACACGACCAGCTCCGTCAGCCCGAACTCGGCGTGCAGCGCACCCACCGCGACGATCAGCGCGAGCGTCGTGCACCCGGGGCTCGCCACGATCCCGCGGGGCCGGTACGGGGCCCGCACCGCGTCCGGGTTCAGCTCGGGCACCACGAGCGGCACGTCCGGGTCCGCCCGGAACGCGGCCGAGGCGTCCACGACGACCGCGCCCCGCGCCGCGGCGACCGGCACCCAGTGCGCGGCGGCCTCCTCCGGCGCCAGGAACACGGCGACGTCGATCCCGGCCAGGGCGTCCTCGCTCAGAACCCGGACCTCGGTCTCCTCCCCGCGCACGGCCAGCACGGAGGTCTCCCCGGCCCCAACGGATCCGAGAGCTTGAGGGAGACCGGCCGTGCCGGGGTGGGAGTTCGGAAGGGAGAGCAGGCGGATCTCGCCCCAGACGTCGGCGTGCTGCGACAGGATCTGGAGCATCACCGCGCCGGCGGCCCCGGTCGCTCCCACGACCGCGAGCGCCGGCTTACGGCTCAGCACGTCAGCCCGTACAGGGGAGGCGGGGGGCTACCGGCCGGTTCCGCCGTAGACGACGGCCTCGGCCGAGTCGCTGTCCAGCCCGAAGGCGGTGTGGACGGCGCGCACGGCCTCGTTGACGTCGTCGGCGCGGGTGACGACCGAGATGCGGATCTCGGAGGTCGAGATCAACTCGATGTTCACGCCGGCGTCGGACAGCGCCTCGAAGAACGTGGCGGTGACGCCCGGGTTGGTCTTCATCCCCGCGCCGACCAGCGAGATCTTGCCGATCTGGTCGTCGTAACGGAGCGAGTCGAAGCCGATGGCGGCCTTCTGCTTCTCCAGCGCCTCGATGGCCTTGCGGCCGTCGGACTTGGGAAGGGTGAAGGAGATGTCCGTGAGCGCCGTGGTGGCGGCGGACACGTTCTGCACCACCATGTCGATGTTGATCTCGGCGTCCGCGATGGTCCGGAAGATCGCGGCGGCCTCGCCCGGCTTGTCGGGCACGCCGACGACGGTGATCTTCGCCTCGGAGGTGTCGTGGGCGACACCGGAGATGATGGCCTGCTCCACCTTGGAGCCCCCTCGCGGTTCGTTGCTGACCCATGTGCCCTGGAGCCCGGAGAAGGAGGACCGGACGTGGATCGGGATGTTGTAACGGCGTGCGTACTCGACGCACCGGTGCAGCAGCACCTTGGAGCCGGAGGCGGCGAGCTCCAGCATGTCCTCGAAGGAGATCCAGTCGATCTTCTTCGCCTTCTTCACCACACGCGGGTCGGCGGTGAAGACCCCGTCGACGTCCGTGTAGATCTCGCAGACCTCGGCGTCCAGCGCCGCGGCGAGGGCCACGGCGGTGGTGTCGGAGCCACCCCGGCCGAGGGTCGTGATGTCCTTCTTGTCCTGGGACACGCCCTGGAATCCGGCGACGATGGCGATGTTGCCCTCGTCCAGCGCCGTGCGGATCCGGCCCGGCGTGACATCGATGATGCGCGCCTTGTTGTGGACCGAGTCGGTGATGACGCCTGCCTGGCTGCCGGTGAAGGACTGGGCCTCGTGGCCCAGGTTTTTGATCGCCATCGCCAGCAGGGCCATGGAGATCCGCTCTCCGGCGGTCAGCAGCATGTCGAACTCGCGACCGGAGGGCATCGGTGACACCTCTCCGGCGAGATCGATCAGCTCGTCCGTCGTGTCGCCCATCGCGGAAACCACGACGACCACCTGGTGGCCGTTCTTCTTGGCTTCGACGATTCGCTTGGCGACGCGCTTGATGCCCTCGGCATCGGCAACGGAGGAGCCTCCGTACTTCTGCACGACAAGGCCCACGTGCGCTCCTCGCTCAGTCCGTTTGCGGTCGGCTCAGTTTAACGAGCGGCCAGGAAACGACCCCGAAGTGTCACATCGTGAGATGTCCCGCTCACTCCGTGATCGCTTCAGGTCTTCCGGGATCGGGACACCCAGTCGCCCGAGCCCCCTGGTCGCCCCAGCCGCTCAACCGCGCCCCTGCCCGGGAACGCCACCGCTACGCACAACGTGGGCGGCGTCACACGACGGCCGGGTCGAGCGGCCGACGGCTATCTCACACCGGGCCCGCCGAGCCCCAGCGGCCCCGCGATCTCCTCGGCCATCACCCGCCCCGCCTCCTCCGCCAGGGCCTCGTCCGTGATGTCCTCGTCCGTGTCCAGCCCGTCCAGCGCCGCGAGCGGCTGGTCCAGCCGCACATGCGACACCAGGGACTGAAGGGCCCGCAGGGTCGCGGAGGCGGTCGGCCCCCAGTTGGAGAAGTACGAGAACTGCCACCACCACAGGGCCTCGGCGGTCCGCCCCGCCTGGTAGTGGGCCAGCCCGTGCCGCAGATCCATCACGATGTCGGCCAGATTGTCGGAGATCCGGCACGGCACAGGCGCCTTGCGGGGCTCGTACGGGTCGAAGACCTCCGAGAAGACGTCGACCGGGTCCAGCAGCACGGCGAACCGCTCGCGCAGCTCGTCCACGTCGAGGTCCGGGCCCGTGTCCGGCTCGTACCGCTCGTCGGGGACGATGTCCTCGTGTGCGCCGAGCCTGCCGCCGGAGAGCAGCAGCTGGGAGACCTCCAGCAGCAGGAACGGCACCGCACTGTCGGGCTCGTCCCCTCTGGCCACTTCCGTGACGGCCACGATGAAGGACTCGATGGAGTCGGCGACCTGGACCGCGAAGCTGTCCGGGTCGAGCGAGTGGGCGTGGAGTGTGGCGTCAGACATCGAGGAGTCGTCTCCCTTCGAACGCGCGTCCGAGTGTGACCTCGTCGGCGTATTCCAGGTCGCCGCCAACGGGCAGCCCGCTGGCGAGGCGCGTGACCTTCAGGCCCATGGGCTTGGTCATCCGCGCCAGATACGTCGCGGTGGCCTCCCCCTCCAGGTTGGGGTCGGTCGCCAGGATCAGCTCGGTGACCGTGCCGTCCGCGAGGCGGGCCAGCAGCTCACGGATCCGCAGATCGTCGGGGCCGACGCCCTCGATGGGGCTGATCGCGCCGCCGAGCACGTGGTAACGGCCCCGGAACTCCCGGGTCCGCTCGATCGCGACGACGTCCTTCGGCTCCTCGACCACGCAGATGACGGCCTCGTCCCGGCGGGCGTCGCGGCAGATGCCGCACCGCTCCTCCTGGGCGACGTTGCCGCACACCGCGCAGAACCGGACCTTCTCCTTCACCTCCAGCAGAGCGTGCGCCAGCCGACGTACGTCGGCGGGCTCGGCCTGCAGGATGTGGAAGGCGATCCGCTGCGCGCTCTTGGGACCGACGCCTGGCAGCCTGCCCAGCTCGTCGATGAGGTCCTGGACCACGCCTTCGTACAACGGAACGCCTCTCGGGGAATCCGGTCTTGGTGCTTACGTTAGTAGCTGCGGCCGCACCGCAGAAGTCCTCGGGGCATCGAACGAACGAGCCTCGGAACAGCAGGCCGATCCTCAGAAGGGCAGGCCCGGCATGCCGCCGCCGCCCAGCCCCTGGGCCAGCGGGCCGAGCTTCTGCTGCTGGAGCTGCTGCGCGTTCTCGTTAGCGGCCTGCACGGCGGCCACCACGAGGTCCGCGAGCGTCTCCGTGTCCTCGGGGTCGACGGCCTTCGGGTCGATCACGAGGGCCCGCAGCTCACCGGCGCCCGTGACGGTGGCCTTCACGAGCCCACCGCCCGCCTGGCCGTCCACCTCGGTACGGGCCAGCTCCTCCTGCGCCCGGGCGAGGTCCTGCTGCATCTTCTGGGCCTGCTGGAGAAGCTGCTGCATGTTGGGCTGGCCACCACCGGGGATCACGGTCACTCCTGACGGGATCGACGACACGTCTCAATGTCTTCTGCACAGTCCCTTGGGGACTTACCGCCGAGCCTACGTGGTCCCGGGGCAGCGTGCCCGACGCACGCCGATCCACTCTTTGGAGTGAATCACTGGCGCGCCCTCTACCTGATCACACCCCTCTTGCGGGCGGAAATCCCGTGATTTCGCTCCCGCAGACCGCCATTCGGAGGTAGGAAGGGCCCTGCGCGAGCGCCGGTGCGACACCGCACACCGCACCCGTCCAACCCGGCACAACGTTCAAAGATCACCGCACGTCACGCAGTGTCACGCAGAGCAGAGGAGTGCCCCGGTGAGCCAGCCGGAGATGCAGCCCGGGGGGCCCGCCCGGGGGGAGGATCTGACCGGACGGCCGTTCCCGCTAGGCGACTGGGGCGAACCGGCCGAGCGGCTGCACGAGCTGTACCGATGGGTGGAGACGGGGGCCCTCCGCACGGCCGACTGGTATCTGGCGGACCGGGTGTGGAAGCGCCGCGGCGCCCGCGTCCTGCGGGCCGGTACGGCGCTGGGCGCGGTGCTGGGGGCCACCCTGCCGCTGCTGGACCTGACGGGCGCCCTGGAGGGGGCGGCGGGCTGGGGTTATCTGTCGCTGCTGCTCGCGGCGGCGTGCCTGGCCTGCGACCGGTACTTCGGGCTGACCTCCGGCTGGATGCGGGACGTGGCGACCGCGCAGGCGGTGCACCGGCGGCTCCAGACCCTCCAGTTCGACTGGGCGTCGGAGAACGTGCGGGAGGTGCTGGGCCCCACCGAGGGCACGGCGGGCGAGGCGGCGGAGCGCTGCCTGGGCATCCTGCGGCGGTTCACGGAGGACGTGACGGAGCTGGTCCGGGCGGAGACGGCCGACTGGATGGTGGAGTTCCGCTCCGGCCCGGCGCCGCTCATGACCCAGTTCTTCAACGGCCCGGGGGCGCGGCAGGAGCAACAGGGCGGGGAGCGGCAGCAGAACGGCCGATTTCCGCTGCCGCCCGCGACCCGGCCGAACATGCCTCGGCAGAGGCCGCCGGAGCCGCGCTGAGCCCCGCCCCGGCACCCGAGGCCCGGCCGAGCCCCGCGCGGCGCGTTCCGCCCAAGCCGGTCAGCTGAAGATGATCATCGAGCCCTGGCCCAGGCTCCGGGTGGCCGCCGCGTGCAGCCCGAGCCAGACGTGCCGCTCCCGGGCGAAGGGGCTGTCGTCGTACGGGATCGGGGCGGCGGGCTCCTCAAGGGCCGTCGGGTGCCGGGGCGGCTCCGGCGCGGCCGGCGGGTTCGCCGGGTCGATGCCGATGGCGGGCCCGACGTACTCCAGCTCCCGCAGCAGCCCCTGCGCGGAGCCCAACGGACCGCCACCCGCGAGCAGTTCCTCGTTGGACAGCGGAGCCGTGAAATCGACCGGCACGTACGCGCCCGCGTGGTCGTAGTGCCAGACCAGGTGCGACTGCTGGGCGTTCGCCTCGAACATCTCCAGCAACTGCTCGTAGTCCCCGCCCAGTTCGTCCACCGGCGTCACGGCGAGCCCGCAGAGCTGCAGCAGATAGGCCCGGCGCAGGAAGTGCAGGGCGTCGTAGTCGAACCCGGCGACCGGCGCCACGTCACCGGACAGCCCCGGCATGTAAGCGAAGACGGGCACAGCCGGAAGCCCGGCGTCCGTCAACGCCCGGTCATAGGTGGCGATCTCGTCGGCGAAGGGGTTGTCGGGGCTGTGGCACAGCACGTCGACAAGGGGAACCAGCCACAGATCACAGGCCAACGCTGGACTCGCTCTCACATCGGGCATCACATCGGGCATCGCATCGGGCATCGCATCGGGTCAGACATCGCGTCGGGGCGACGACGGCGGCACCGGCACAGGTTAACGGGATCCTTGTGCCCCGATACCCATCGGAAAAGCCGGGAACACCGGCCGCCCCGGCCCCGGCGGGAACACGGCGGCGGGGCAGGGGAGTTCTCCCGGCATGGCTGTGATCCACAAGACCACGATGAACCCGACGAAACTGGAGCTGGTCAGCGACTGGCTCCCCCGTCAGCCCTGGTACCTGGGCGGCGGGACGGCACCCGTGCTGGAGCAGGCCGGCGGCTTCCGGCTGGACGACCCGGAGGGCGAGGTGGGCATCGAGTTCATGGTCGTCACCGACACCTCGGGCCCCGGCCCCGTCTCGTACCACCTCCCTCTCACCTACCGGGGCGCGCCGCTGGAGGGGGCCGGGGAGGACGCGCTGATCGGGACGAGCGAGCACGGCGTGCTCGGAAAGCGCTGGGTGTACGACGGGGTCCACGACCCCGTGCTCGTCGCCCAGGTCCGGCAACTGCTCCGGGGGCGGGCCGAGCCGCAGGCCCAGAGCGTGAGCGACACCCCGGACCGGACCGTCGAGCGGCACCTCGACGGCGAACCGGCCGGACGGGCACCCGAGGCGGTGCGGGTGCTGCGGGACGGTGACGCGGGTGCCCCGGACGCGCTCGGGCGGGTCACCGCGGAATGGACGCTGCCGGGCGGGGGCGTGGGGCGTGGGGCGTTCTTCGTCCTGCGTGAGACGGTGTAGCCGCCGGTCACGCCCCGTCCGAACCTGCGGCTCCGCCCGGAGGGAGAGTCCCCCGGAGCGGCGCCGGTCCTCAGACGCCGGAGGGGCTGGGTTCCAGCCCCTCCGGCTGCGGGCGGGGGTGGGGCTGCGAGGGCGAGCGGGTCACCCGTCCCCGCCGCACCAGCCAGCCCACCAGCACCGCGACCGCCGCCGCCGCGTACACCGTCGTGCCGACCACGTCCCGTTCCTCGAAGGCCTGGGCCGTCACATAGCGGGCCGCGCCCGCGACCGCCACGCCCAGCCACTCCCAGCGCCCGTCCAGCGCGACCAGCGCGACGAGCAGCAGGGCGTACCAGGAGTAGCCGGGCGTCAGCAGCAGGAACGCGGTGCCGGTGACGAGGAGCGCGCCGGACCAGGGCCGCTCGGGGTCCCCGCGCCACAGCACGTACGCGCAGACCGCGGCCATCAGCACGAGCAGCGCGGGCAGCGCCCAGTCGTCGGGCAGCACGACCCGCAGCAGCGCGTACCGGTCACGGGCGGCGGCGTCGCCGTACCCCTCCTCCTCCACGTAACCGCTCAGGTAGCCGAAGACGGAGTCCCGGGACAGCAGGACGTACGGCACATAGGCGAGCACCGTGACGGCGGCGGCCGGTCCGAGGACCGCGGCGGCGTCCCGCACCCGCCGCACCCCGGACAGCGCGCCCGGCAGGACGACGGCGGGCATCAGCTTGGCGGCGACGGCGGCGCCCAGCAGCGCGCCTCCGGCCGCCCGGCGCCGCACCGCGACCAGGCCCAGCCCGCCCACGGCGAGCAGCACCCCGAGCACGTCCACATGGGCGTTGTTCACGGCCTCGACCGGCACGGCCGGGCACCACGCCCACAGCGCCGCCCGGGCCACCGGTGCCCCCCGGCGACGGAGGATCAGCACCAGCACGCCCGTCACCCCGAGGGCCAGCACCGCGCCGCCCGCCTGGAACGGCTTCAGCCTCGCCCCCTCCGGTGACACGGCGTGGACGCCCAGGAAGTACACCTCCGCCACGGGCGGGTAAATGGTGTGCACGGTGGGCCTGTTGAGGCGGGCGCACCGGACCGTCCCGTCCTCGGCGGGCGCGATCCTGGCACGCCCGGCGCAGGCGGCCTCGCCTTCCGGGAACAGCCAGGGGTCGCGGAGGTGCGCCAGGGCCGGGTCGGCGGGGGCGTGGTCGTACGGGGCGACGCCCGAGGCCTGGACCCGGCCGTCCCAGGCGTACCGGTAGGCATCCGTGCTGGTGCGGGGCGGTGCCACCAGCCCGGTCGCCGCGACGGCGGCGGCTCCGGCCAGCACGAGGGCCGTCACCTGCCGTGCGGGCACCTTGCGCAGGGTCCACACGGCGGCGCCGAACAGCGCCCAGGCCACGCCGTACCACCACGACAGTCCGACGGGATCGGTGTAGTACCCGTCGTACCGGACCGTCAGGACCAGGACGGCGACGAGCGCGGAGAGCAGAAGGGCGGCGAGGACGGTACGGAACTTCGTCACGGCCGCCAGCCTGCCAGCCGTACGGGCACGGGGACGGCCATCGGCGGGGACGTCCGCGTTTCGTAAGGGGTCGTTACGGTCCGCGGGGGGTGCGGCGGGTTTCTCATGGAGCCATGACCCAGCGCGCCCGCCGAGTACCCCGAGTCCCTCGCCTCCCCCGCCCGCCCTCCCTTCCGCGCCCGCGCTTCCGGGGGCGTCTGCACGATCCCCGTACCGCGACGGCCATCGGACGGTGGCTGGGGCTGGCGGTGCTGGTGTGCTTCCTGACCGGACTGACCAGCCATTACGTGCAGCGCCCGCCGGACTGGCTGGCGGACGTGCTGCCGAGCCGCCCCACCTGGGGCTACCGGCTCAGCCAGGGCCTGCATGTGGCGAGCGGCATCGCGGCGATCCCGCTGCTGTTCGCGAAGCTGTGGACGGTGTACCCGAGGCTGTTCGTGAAGCCGGCGATCCGTTCCGTACGGCACGGGCTGGAGCGGCTGTCGGTGGCGGTGCTGGTCGGGGCGTCGCTGTTCCAGCTGTTCACCGGGCTGATCAACACGGCCGAGTGGTATCCGTGGCCGTTCTCGTTCGTGCCGGTGCACTTCGGGATGGCGTGGGTGTTCCTGGGGGCGCTGCTGCTGCACGTGGCGGTCAAGTGGCCGGACATCCGGGACCACTGGCGGGCACGGTCGGCGGGCACGCTGGAGCTGCCGGCGGAGGACGGCCCGAACCGGCGGTCGCTGCTGGTGGGCACCGGGCTGGCGGTGGGGGCGGTGACGGTGACGACGGTCGGCCAGTCGCTGACCCCGCTGAAGGCACTGGACCTGCTGGCGCCCCGGCATCCGGACCACGGCTCGCAGGGGCTGCCGGTGACGCGCACGGCGTCGGAGGCGGGCATGGCGTCCGTGCCGGAGGAGAGCTGGCGGCTGAAGGTCGTGGGGCCGCGCCCGTTCGAACTGACGCTGGCGGAGCTGCGGGCGCTGCCGCAGGTGGCCTCGGAGCTGCCGATCGCCTGCGTCGAGGGCTGGTCCAAGAACGCGCACTGGAGCGGGGTTCGGATCGGTGACCTGCTGGTACGGGCGGGTGCCCCGCCCGGCTCGCGGGTGCGGGTGGTGTCGCTGGAACGGCGGGGCGCGTACCGCGTCATGGAAATGGGCGCGCGCTACGCGGAGGACCCGCTGACCCTGCTGGCCCTGCGGCTGAACGGCCAGGTCCTGTCCCCCGACCACGGCTTCCCGGCCCGCATCATCGCCCCGAACCGTCCCGGCGTCTGGCAGACGAAGTGGGTCGAGCGGCTGGAGGTCCTGTGAACGGGCGCGCACAGGTGACCGCGTGGTTCGAGGATGCGCGCGCGGCGGTCGCGCGCGTGGGGGGCGGGCGGCTGGTGCTGGGGGCCGCGGGGGTGGCCGCCATGGGGCTGGGGGCCTCACTGGTGGTGGACACGGGCAGCGTCATGGACGTGATCCTGTGGCTGGCGGGGGCGGTGCTGCTGCACGACCTGGTGGCGGCGCCGTTCGTGCTGCTGGTGGGGCTGGTGGTGGTGGTGCGCGTCGCGGCGCCCCGGCTGGTCCGGGGGGCGCTGGTGGTGGCCGGCGGATTGACCCTGGTGGCCCTGCCGGTGCTGCTGGCGCCGCGGCGGGCGGCCCGGCCGACGGTCCTGCCGCTGGACTATCCCCGCAACTGGCTGCTCCTGATGGGCGCGGTGGCGGTGGGCGCGCTGCTCCTGGCCGTGTCCCGCGCGGCGCCCCGCTGGGCCCGCGCGGGAGCGGCCCGGGTCCGGGCGGCCCGCGAGGCCCGGGCGCGCGCTCACCGCGACCGGGCGGGGCGGGGCTGAGCCCCGCCCCCGTACCCCGGCGCGGAGCGCACTCGTCGTGCGGGCGCCCCGCGCCGCAGGTCTTACGGAAGCGTGACGTGCGGGCGCGGGAGCCGTGCGCGGCGCGCCCGCGGGCCTAGCGTCGACGGCATGCGTGTACTTGTCACCGGCGGGGCCGGTTTCATCGGGTCGCACATCGTGGACGCGCTCGTCGCCCAGGGGCACGAACCCGTCGTCATGGACGCGCTGCTGGCCGGCGCGCACGGGGAGGAGGCCGAGCCGCCCCCGGGAAGCGTCCGGGCGGACGTGCGGGACCCGGACGCCGTGCGCGCCCTGCTGCGCGGCGTGGACGCGGTGTGCCACCAGGCCGCCATGGTGGGTCTCGGCAAGGACTTCGCGGACGCCCCCGACTACGTCTCCTGCAACGATCTCGGCACCGCCGTCCTGCTCGCCGCCATGGCGGAGACCGGGGTCGGGCGGCTCGTCCTGGCCGGGTCGATGGTGGTGTACGGGGAGGGCCGCTACGACTGCCCGGCGCACGGCCGCGTGCGCCCCGGCCCGCGCGCGGAGCCTGACCTCCGGGACGGCCGGTTCGAGCCCGGCTGCCCCCGCTGCGGCGCCCCCCTGGCCCCCGGCCTCGTCGGCGAGGACGCCCCCGTCGACCCCCGCAACGTCTACGCCGCCACCAAACTGACCCAGGAACACCTCGCCGCCTCCTGGGCCCGGGCCACCGGCGGCCGGGCCGTGGCGCTGCGCTACCACAACGTGTACGGCCCCCGGATGCCCCGTGACACCCCCTACGCGGGCGTGGCCTCCCTCTTCCGCTCTGCGCTCGCCCGCGGCGAGGCCCCGCGCGTGTTCGAGGACGGCGGCCAGCGGCGGGACTTCGTCCATGTACGGGACGTCGCCGCCGCGAACCTGGCCGCGCTGGAAGCGCTCGGGCAGCAGCCGCGCGGCGCGCTGACCCCGTACAACACGGGCAGCGGGGAGCCGCACACCGTCGGGGAGATGGCGACGGTGCTCGCGGACGCGGCGGGCGGGCCCGCTCCGGTCGTCACGGGCGAGTACCGGCTCGGGGACGTGCGGCACATCACCGCCGACTCGGCGCGGCTGCGCGCCGCGCTGGGCTGGCGGCCGGAGGTCGGCTTCGCGCAGGGCATGGCCGAGTTCGCGGCGAGTGGGCTACGCGGGACGGTGGACGTCCGCGTTTCGTAAGCTCCGGGGCCGCCTCTGAGGGGCCGTCGGTTCATACGGTGAGGAGTGTGACCGAACACCACGATCTCACTGTGGACGTCGTCCTCCCCTGCCTCGACGAGGCGGAGGCCCTGCCCTGGGTGCTGGAGCGGATCCCGCCCGGCTGGCGGGCCCTCGTCGTCGACAACGGCTCCGCCGACGGCTCTCCGGACATCGCCCGGGCGCTCGGCGCGACCGTGGTCGCGGAGCCCCGGCGCGGCTTCGGCGCCGCCTGTCATGCGGGGCTGCTGGCCTCGGACGCGGACGTCGTCTGCTTCTGCGACTGCGACGCGTCGCTGGACCCGGGCCTGCTCGTGCCGTTCGTGGCCGAGGTGGCGGCGGGCCGCGCCGACCTGGTGCTGGGACGGCGCCGGCCGGCCACCCGGGGGGCCTGGCCGCCGCACGCCCGCGCCGGGAACCTCGCGCTGTCCCGCATGCTGCGCCGCCGCACCGGGCTGCGGCTGCACGACCTGGGCCCGATGCGGGCGGCGCGGCGGGAGGAGCTGCTGGGCCTGGAGCTGACGGACCGCCGCAGCGGCTACCCGCTCCAGATGGTGGTCCGCGCGGCGGACGCGGGCTGGCGGGTACGGGAGCGGGATGTGCCGTATCTGCCGCGCGCGGGGCGGTCGAAGGTCACGGGGACGTGGCGGGGGACCTGGCACGCGGTCCGCGACATGCGCGCGGTGCTGGCGGAGCCCGTACGGGAGAAGGAGAGGGTGGCGTGATGAGCGGCGGTACGGAGACGGCGGGCTCGTTGCTCGTGATCGCGAAGGCGCCGGTACCGGGGCGGGTGAAGACGCGGCTGACGCCGCCGTTCACGCCGCAGGAGGCGGCCCGGCTGGCCGAGGCGGCGCTGGTGGACACGCTCGCGGCGGTCGCGGCGACGCCGGTGCGGCGCCGGGTCCTCGTCCTGGACGGAGAGCCGGGGCCGTGGGTCCCGCCGGGATTCGAGGTGCTCCCGCAGGCCTCGGGCGGGCTGGACGAGCGGCTGGCGGCGGCGTTCGCGGGCTGCGCGGAGGGGCCCGCTCTGGTCGTCGGCATGGACACCCCGCAGGTCACGCCCGAACTGCTGGCCAGAGGACTGAACTTCGGCGCGTGCGACGCGACGTTCGGTCCCGCGGAGGACGGCGGCTTCTGGTCCCTGGGCCTGGCCGCCCCTGACCCGTCACTGCTGCGCGGCGTCCCCATGTCCGTGCCGGAGACCGGCCGCGAACAGCGACGCCGCCTCGTGGAGGCGGGCCTGCGGGTGCACGACCTGCCGGCCCTGCGGGACGTGGACCGGGCGGAGGACGCCCTGGAGGTGTCCGTGCTCGCACCGCCGGACGGCCGGTTCGCCGCGCTGCACGCGGAACTGACGGGGACGGGGGCGGTGCGGTGAGCGCGGTGCGGGTGGACGTGGAAAGGGCAGCGCGCCCCGCGCGAGCCGTACGGGCGGGGGCAGCCCCTGCCGCCGACCCGGCCGACGCGGTACCGGCGGGAGTGGTCGGTGCCGTTGATCCGGCCGGGGCGTTCGGGCCGCCCGAGCCGAGCGGGGGCGGGAGGCCGTCGCGGGACTCGCGGGCGCGGCCCGGGACGGCCGTCGCTGAACCGGCCGGGGCGGTGCCGGCGGAAACGGTCACTGCCGCTGACCTGGCCGGGGCGGTGCGGGCGGGGTCGGGAGCCGTCGAACCGGCCGGTGCGGTGCGCGTGCGCGGCGGGGCGCCGGGGGACACCGCCCCGCGGGCGGGCGCGGTCACCGCCGACCCGGCCGGTGCGGTACGGGCATGGCGGGACGCCGATCCGTACGCGGAGGCCCTGCGGGCGGGGCGCGGCCCCTTGTTCCTGCGACGGGGCGACGGGTGGCTGTTGCCGTTGGACGTCGAGCGCTGGTGCGCGGCGCCCGACCGGGCCGACGCCACGGTCCTGGAGCGGTGCCGGGGCTCCGTGCTGGACGTGGGCTGCGGCCCGGGGCGGCTGGTCGCCGCGCTGGCAGCGCTGCGGCGGCCCGCGCTGGGCGTGGACGTCAGCCGGGAGGCGGTGGACCGGACGATACGGGCCGGTGGCACCGCGCTGTGCCGTTCGGTGTTCGATCCGTTGCCGGACGAGGGCGGCTGGGGCACGGTCCTGCTGATGGACGGCAACATCGGCATCGGCGGCGACCCCGTGGCGCTGCTGCGCCGTGTCGCGGAACTGGCCCGGCCCGACGGGCGCGTGATCGTCGAGACGGCCCCGCACGAGGTGGACGAGCGGGTGGACGTCCGGGTCGACGACGGGCGAGGCGGCGAGAGCGCACGGTTCCCCTGGGCCCGGGTGGGGCCCCGCGCCCTGCTGCCGCACGCGGCGGCGGCGGGCTGGCGGCCGGTCACCCAGTGGCGTTCGGAGGGCCGCCCCTTCACGCAGCTCGTCCGCGCCCCGGGCCCGGCGGGGCCGCGGCGCGACTGACGGGTGCGGTGCCCATGCCGTGCGGGGCCGGGGTGTGCGGGCCGCAGGGCCGGTTCCGCCGCGCCCGCCCGTTCCCCCCTCAAGCGCTTCGTACAGCGGCCCGGGCGGACCGGGCTGGAGGGGTCCTTTTCACGGGGTCCCCTCTGCCACCGCGGGACGGGGCTCCACACGAGCCGTCGTCGGAGACCCCGGAGCGGCCCCGCCTCCCCGGGCGGGGGCAGGCGCCGCGCGCACGGGCGCCGGTCAGTGACGCGCCGTCCCGCTGATCGCGTACACGTCGCCCGGCCGCAGGCCCCGCGGTCTCATGTACGGCCCGCGCTCGGCGACGACCGTCACGGTCACCCCGGAGGCGGGCTGCCGGAAGAGCCGGTAGGAGGGGGCGCCCATCGGGGACGGGACCTCCAGGAGCGGGACGCCGCGGCGTGCCGACAACGCCCGCAGCCGGGCGAAGCGCAGTCGCCGGGCGAACCGGCCGTACCGGGACCGCAGTTCCGGGTTCACGGTCCCTCGGTCCCCGTAGGCCAGGCGATGGACCTGGAGGGTGAAGTGGTGGCCCTGCCACGGCTGCCCCGCTGCCTCGCGGCCCCAGAAGAACTCCGCCAGGCCGTAGTCCCGCCACATGTGGTGCGCACCGGAGACGTTCTCGGCGTAGCCGGGCCCCAGGACGGCCGTGACCTCCTCGGGGCCGTGCGAGGGCGGCACCCCCAGGACCGTCCCGGACCTCACGGCGTCCAGGTAGAACGCGAGGGAGTACGGGGTCAGCGCCCCGCCCCGTCCAGGTGGTCCGCCCAGCGCAGCGCGTGCGCGTTGTACGCGTCGATCACCGCCATGACCCGCTCGGGCACGCCCTCCGACACCGCGTCGACCAGTTCCACGTGCCCGCTCCACAGCCAGTCGCACAGCCGCCGGTCGCCCCGCAGGTAAGGGACCGCGAACACCCAGGCCTGCACGCGCAGGCGGTGCAGGAAGTCCGCGACGTACCGGTTGGCGACCAGCCCGCACATCTCGCGCCAGAAGCGCAGGTCGTAGCCGATCAGGATGTCCAGGTCCCCGGCCCGCGCCGCCCGCGCCGCCGCCTCCGCCCGGCGCAGTACCGACGTCAGCGCGCCGTCCCGCGGACACCGCGGTCCGGCCGGGGCACCCGCGCCGGGCCCTCCGCCCACGCCCTCCGGGGCGTGGATCCCGCAGGCCATGCCCCGCTCCGTCAGCCGCCGGTACAGCCCGTCCACGATCAGTGCCCGTGCCTCGACCATGCCCCGGTAGTCCGCCACCGTGAACTGGTGGACGCGGAAACCTTTGTGCTGGTCCGAGTCCAGCAGCCCCTGCGCCGACAGATCGACCAGCGCCTCCCGTACGGGCGTCGCGGACACTCCGTACTGGTCGGCTATCTGCTTGACCGTGAACTCCTGCCCCGGCTGGAGACGCCCCGCGAGCACCTCGTCACGCAGCGCGTCCGCGATCTGCTGGCGCAGAGTGCTGCGGGTGACTGGTCCGCTCGCGACCATCTGTGAGGCCCCTCCGTCCGGTTTCGGGACACCTTAAGCCAGCCCTACGCCAGTCGGAGGGGGTCACCTGCAGGGGTGAATGTCACACCGTCCCGCCCGGGGACCGCCCCCGAGCTCCCGACGACCCCCCGGAGGACGCCCGGGGAGGTCAGACCGTGTGCGCGTCCGCCACCGTCAGCGCCGCGTCCAGCACCGCGAGGCCCTCCTTCGCCTCGGCCTCCGTGAGCGTGCAGGGCGGCACGACATGCGTGCGGTTCATCGCGACGAACGGCCACAGCCCGCCCTTCTTGCAGGCCGCCCCGAACGCCGCCATCGGCGCGTTCGCCTCGCCGCTCGCGTTGTACGGCACGAGGGGCTCGCGCGTCGCCCGGTCCCGTACCAGCTCCAGCGCCCAGAAGGCGCCGAGGCCGCGCACCTCGCCCACCGACGGGTGCCGCTCGGCCAGCTCCCTCAGCCCGGGACCGAGCACCCGCTCCCCGAGCCGGGCGGCCCGCTCGACGATCCGCTCCTCCTCCATCACCCGCAGCGTGGCCACGGCGGCGGCGCAGGCCAGCGGGTGGCCGGAGTAGGTGAGCCCGCCGGGGTACGGGCGCCGCTCGAAGGAGGCGGCGACCCTGTCCGAGATCGCCACGCCGCCCAGCGGCACGTACCCGGACGTCACGCCCTTCGCGAAGGTCAGCAGGTCGGGCACCACCCCGTAGTGGTCCGCGGCGAACCACGCGCCGGTCCGCCCGAACCCCGCCATCACCTCGTCGAGGACCAGCAGGATCCCGTGCCGGTCGCACAGCTCCCTGACCCCCTCCAGGTATCCGGGCGGCGGCGGCATGATCCCGGCCGTCCCGGGGACCGTCTCCAGCACGATCGCCGCGACCGTGCCCGGCCCCTCGTACGCGACCGTGTCCTCCAGGTGCGCGAGCGCCCGGGCGCACTCCTGCGCCTCGTCCTGTGCGTAGAAGGCGGAGCGGTAGAGGTACGGGCCCCAGAAGTGGACCACTCCGGCGGAGGCCGTGTCGGACGGCCAGCGGCGCGGGTCGCCGGTCAGGTTGATCGCGGTGGACGTGGCGCCGTGGTACGAGCGGTACGCGCTGAGCACCTTGGGGCGGCCCGTGTGCAGCCGGGCCATCCGTACCGCGTTCTCGACGGCCTCGGCGCCGCCGTTCGTGAAGAAGATCCGGTCGAGATCGCCGGGCGTCCGCTCCGCGATCAGCCGCGCCGCCTCCGACCGCACGTCCACGGCGAACGCGGGCGCGAAGGTCGCGAGCCTCGCGGCCTGCTCCTGGATGGCGGCGACCACCTTGGGGTGCTGGTAGCCGATGTTCGTGAAGACGAGCCCGCTCGCGAAGTCCAGGTAGCGGTTCCCGTCGTAGTCCCAGAAGTACGAACCGTCGGCACCGGCGACGGCGAGCGGGTCGATCAGCCCCTGGGCGGACCAGGAGTGGAACACGTGGGCACGGTCGTCGGCCTTGACGGCGGCACCGGCCTGCGGGTCTGCGGCATCGGGAAGATGAGGGGTCATGCGGGCGAGGCTAGAAGCCGGGGACGGGCCGGGACCATGGCCAACGTGTACGGCGGAGGGCGTACGGATCGGCAGGGTGTCGGGGCCCGCAGGGCGGCGGGCCGGGCGGACGGGGGCGCGAACCGACGAGGGCTCCTCGGGTAGGGTGACGGGACCGATCTGCTGAGGGACCCGGTCTACGGACCCGCGTCCCCGCCCCGAGGAGGTGAGCCCCATCAACGCCAGGTCAGGCAGGGCGCTTCCCTCCCCGGGCGGTACGGTCGCCGCGCCGTAGCCGCGATTCCGGTTCGTACACGGACCGCCGGGAGCGCCCGCGCTGCAACGCGGCTCCCGAAAGGCTCGTACCGTGCCCACCCTCACTTCCACCACTTCCTTTCCCGGCATCGTGTCGGTCCTTCGCGCCGCCGGCTGCGTCTTCGCGGAAGACGAGGCCTCGCTCCTCACCTCCACCGCCCGCACGCCTGCCGAGCTGGCCGCCATGGTCTCGCGGCGCGCCGCCGGCCACCCCCTGGAACACGTCCTGGGCTGGGCCGAGTTCGCCGGACTGCGGGTCGCGGTGGACGAGGGCGTGTTCGTGCCGCGCCGCCGCACCGAGTTCCTGGTCGAACAGGCCGCCGCGCTCGCCCCGCACGGGGCGGTGGTGGTCGACCTGTGCTGCGGTACGGGCGCGCTGGGCGTCGCGCTGGCCCGCGCGGCGGGGGGCGCCGAACTGCACGCCGCCGACCTGGACCCGGCGGCCGTGCGGTGCGCCCGCCGGAACGTGGCGCCGCTGGGCGGCCGGGCGTGGGAGGGCGACCTCTACGCGGCGCTGCCGGAGCAGCTGCGGGGACGAGTGGACGTGCTCCTCGCGAACGTCCCGTACGTCCCGACCGGCGACATCCCGCTGCTCCCCCCGGAGGCCCGGCTCCACGAAGCCGCTCTCGCCCTGGACGGCGGGCCCGACGGGCTGGCCGTGCTGCGCCGGGTGACCGCGGAGGCGGCGGAGTGGCTGGCGCCGGGCGGCAGCCTCCTCTTCGAGACGAGCACCCGCCAGATCCCGGACGCCGTACGGGCCGTGGAGGCGGCCCCCGGCGGGTTCACCGCCCGGGTGGCCGCCTGTGAGGAGAGAGAGGCGACCGTCGTCCTCGCGACCCTGGCGCTCCCCCGCGTCGTCATCCGGCGGTGAGACGAAGGCTCCACACGCGCGGAGGCGCCGGGATCGGCAGCGTGTGCGGTCACGCGCCCGTACGGGGTAACCGATCCGCCGCCGCTGACCCCACCGCCCCCTTAGCGGAAGTAGCCGAAAGAAGTGGCCTCCCTCAGCGGTCGCCAACCGCCCGCGAACGACTGACACTTGCAGCTTCGGTCACATTGCGTCAGCGACGACGGGGCCGTCGTCACGGCTGATACACCTACCTCCTCGGTGTCACAGCTCAGGCACCAGTGCGAACGACACCAAGGGGTGAGGAGGGGCGTTGCCGGACATGCACGCGTCCATGCAGCGCGCCGGGCACGGCGTACTGCACCGCGCGCTGGCCCAGTGCCGGACCGACAGGGCCACCCTGGCCCTGCACGTCGACGGCAGACCCGGCGGGACGTTCCACCTCCGGCGGGGCGCCGTCGTCGCCGTCGAGACCCCCGGGGCGCCCGGCATCGAGGCGCTGCTCCTGCGGAGCGGGCGGGTCGGCGCCGACGACTGGGCCGGGACCGCATCCGGTATGCCCGCCGCCGAGCTCGTCGCCCGCGGGGTCGTCGGGGCCGCCGAACTGCGGGTCCTGTCCGAAATGGCACTGCAGGACGCGGTGTTCGCCGTCGTCGCGGGCGAGACCGGGGAGTGCGCCGCCGTACCGGACAGCGGGGCGGTCGTGCCGGTGGCCACGGGCGAGGACCCCGAGCGGCTCCTGGAGGCGGCGAGCCGGAGGTTCGCGGCGCTCGTGGCCATGCCCCACGCCGTGCTCCCGGACCGCGACCGCGTGACCTCCGTCAGCCACCACGGCACGGCCCCGTCCGCCGCGGCGGCCGAGGATCTCCCGCCGCACCGGCGGGAGATCCTCTTCCTCGCCGACGGCCGCCGGACGCCCCGCGACATCGCCTTCGCCGTCGGCAGGGGCGTCTACCACGTGACCGTGGAGGCCTCCCGGATGCTCGGCGAGGGCATGCTCCGACGGGTACGCCGCGAACACGAGCCCGGCAGCTCGCCCCGGGTGTGGACCGACCGGGTCCCCGCGCCGCGCCGGACACCCGCCGTCGGCCGCTCCCCCACCCCGTACGGCACGGCTCCCTACCCCCATGTGGAGCTCCCCCGGCGGATCCCGGGGGCCAGCGGCATCACCGGCGGCCGCGAGGACGACGGCAGCGGCCGCGCCTCCACCAGGACTCTCGCTGCGGACGAACCCGCGACGAGCCGGAAAGGACCCTTCCGGATGCAGATGCGAAAGGAACCGTGAATGGACCACGAGGCATTGGCCGGCGAGATGCGGGGGTTGCGCGATCAGATACCGGGGGTAACGGACACCGCCGTCGTGGCCGTGGACGGACTGCTGATCGCGGCCGACACGGAGGACGGCATCGAGCCGAACGGTCTCGCCGCCCTCGCCGCGGCCGGACTTGGCCTCGCCCGCCGCACGACGGGAGCCACCGGCCGCGGGACCCTGCGCCGCACCGTCGCCTACGGCAGCGCGGGCTGCGCGGCGATGTACGCGGTGGGCGACACCGCGCTGATGGTGGTCCTGGGAGACGAGGGCCTCGACGTGGAACGGCTGCACATGGAATCCCAGCCCGCGCTCAAGCGCATCGGGGCCATTCTCACGGAAGGAGCGGTGTCGGCATGACGACACAGCGCATGGCGGCACAGGGCTTCTCGGACCAGGTCTCGGCCCTGGTGAAGGCACTGCGAGCGGAGACACCGGACTGTGTGGCGGCGGGAGTGGTGGACATGTCCACCGGGATGCTCCTCTCGTACGAGACCGTCGACACCCACCCTCCGGAGGTCCTGGACCTGCTGGCGGGCGCGACACTCGACCTCTTCCAGGGCCGCACGGTCATCCTCATCGAGGACGTCTTCAAGGAACGCCGCGGCGTCGCCAACGACCAGCACTTCTTCCAGGAGATCCTGGTCAACAGCGACAACCTGACGCATCTGTTCATCCGTATGAACCACTCCCAGGACGTCGTCGCGGTCGCCGTCTGCCGCAAGTCGGTGAACGTCGGCATGCTCTTCGCCCAGGCCCGGCGCGTGGTGAAGGAACACAGCGGGATCTGATCGTGGTCGCGGTGCGGGGTCCCGGGCGGGGACCCCGCACCGGCCGCGAGCAGCGCGGTGTGGAGCGACTCTGGAGGTACCGGGCGAAAGCCTGCTGATCAGCGACCCCGCAAAGGTCGTTACGTTCGCGCGGCGGTATGCAAGGATTCGAGCACAGGCCCTGCACCCCCGTGGATCGCTGGGCCTCATCGAGCGGTTGGCAGGAGATCAGCCATGAGCGACACCCTCCAGTGGTTCAAGTCGATCTACAACAGCCCCACCGGCGGCGAGCGCATCGAAGTCGCCTTCAACCGGCGGAAGTCGTCGTACAGCGACTCCGGCGGTGGTCAGTGCGTCGAGGGCGCCGCCTGCCCCACCGTCGTCCCCGTCCGTGACTCCAAGGACCCCGGCCACGGCACCTTCGCCGTCGGTTCGTCCGCCTGGGCGGCGTTCCCGACGGGAGCCGTCCGGTCTTGAGAACCGTCATCGCCGGGCAGTTGGTCGAGCTGCCCGGCACCATCGCCGCGATCCGTGCCGCACTGGACGAGTCACGGGCCGAGGAGTTCGACGCGGAGATCCCGCACGTGCCCGTGGCCGAGCTCCCCCTCGCCCTCGCCCGCTGGGCACTGGCCACGACAGACGCGGACGCGGAGGACGCGGCACTGTTCGAGCGCCTGGCACGCGGCGAGGACACCCGGGGGTGAGCGGGTATCGCCTCCAGTACGCACCCCCGGCGGACCTGGCGCTGGATTCCATGGACGGGGCACTCAGGGCCCGGTTCGACTCCGGCATGCGTGCGCTGCTGGCCCCGGACCCGTACGGCCGCGGCTCCGCCCCCATAGACCGCGACCCCGACCGCCGCGAGGCAACCGTGTCGGGCGTGGTCATCCGCTACTACGTGAGCCGCAGCGTGCTGACGGTGACGGTCGTCCGCCTCGTCTTCGTCTGACGTCAGAACGGGGCGGTGTACCCGCGGTCCCGGAACCGGTCGTAGATCTCCCGGAGCCAGGGCAGGCGCACGGCGGGCAGCCGCACCAGGGTGTCGGCGAACACCTGCCGGTCAGGCCGGAACAGCTCCCACGGGCGCGGCGGCAGCGGGTCGTCCCGCAGCTCGCCCGCGGGCATTCCGCCGGTCACGGGAAGCAGTGAGCGTTCCCGGGCGAAAGCCAGATGCAGCCACACCTCGGCGTACAGCGGCACGGCGACCAGGTCGCCGGCGGGCGGCTGCCAGACCTCACCCGTCTGCGGGTGGCGCGGCACCAGGGCGATGTCGGGCGCGGGGTCCGGGAGGGGCAGACCGGGCCCGGACAGGCCCAGCCGGCGCTCCTGCGGCCCGGACGGCAGCAGTCGGCGCAGCGCCCGGCCGAACGTGTCCGTGAGGAGGCCGTCCGGGACGGCGACGGGGACCCCGGCCGAAGCCGCCAGGACGTGGGCCAGCGCGGCGCCCACAGCCGCCTCCCACTGGGGGCTCCAGTAACCCTGCTGCTCGACCGGGGGTGTGGCGGGCCACTGCTCGGCCAGGTCCTCCCAGGCGAGCCGAGCGGCCCGGGCACCGCCCGGCAGGCGGTGTACGGCGTGCGGCACGAACCGTACGGCCTGCCAGTGGCCGCAGTCGTCGACGAGGGTCGCCACCGGTTCCCCGCACCCCTCACACGCGAGGTTCGGACCGTCCCGGCCGTCCGTCCCGCAGCACAGCCCGTCGGTGCGGTCGGGGATCACGACGGTGTCCCGGGTGTCCCCGGGAGCGAGGACGATCGAGCCGGACGGCCCGTACGACAGCGCGGGCACCGGAGCGAACACCCCTTGTGCGGCGGCTTCTTCCGCCCCGACCTCGTCCCACCGCCGCCAGGGCGGCCCGTACGGCTCCGTCTCCACCGCGTAGGTCCCGGCCTCCATGAGCCCGGGGAGCAGGCCGTGCCCGTACCTCTGCCGTGCGTGCGCGGGAACCGCGACCCGCGACACCGGAACGGTCAATGCGGCGCCGCACGCCGCGCACGCGAACATGTCTGCCATCGGCATGAATGATCCGATCACGAAATCCGTTGGCCAACTCCTCTGGCGGGAGCATCCCGACGAGCAGCTCGTCCACGTGCGTCTCCCGGCCACGCCGCGGCCTTGTGGGTGACACCGAACCCGCCATCGTGCGGGCGCTGTGCGAGAGCCCCGTGTGCGGTGGACCCGGCGCAGAACCGTTCTCCCGGGGCCCGGCCCGCTGGCGCGAACCGGCTGCCGGGACCGCCGGGTTAACGCCATACGTGCGGGGCCGCGCGAGCGGGGGCCCTGCAACGGCCAGGCTGTTCCCGGGTGCCGTAACGGCGCTCTCCCGTCACCGATCGGAGAGACCACAGTATGAGCATGATCCAGTCCGGCAGGGTGAACCTCCGCTCCGACCACGCGACCGAGACCAGGGGCGGGCAGACCGGCACGTTCACGCGGGTGAGCTTCCCGACGCCGTTCCCGGCGGACGCGGAGGTCATCGTGCAGACCACCGTGCAGACCTTCAACGGCCCCGAGTCGCCGGGCGTGCGGCTGCACGACGTGGACAGGACCGGGTTCCTGATCCGCCTGAACGAACTCCACAGCTCCGGTACGGGCACCAGCGACGGCAAGCACGTCGAGGAGACCATCGGCTGGACCGCGTACACGATCTGAGCCGGCCGGACGTACCGGCCCGGGGCCGCGCGCATGTGTCACCGCGCGCGGCCCCGTCGGCGTACCGACGGCGAAAAGCATGGACCCGGTGGTTGTGAACACCCGTAGCCTCGGACTCTGACCGTCTTGATCACCACCACGCTCCAGGGGGAACGATGCAGCAGCCGCGCGAGCACGTCGTCGAGGTCGCACCGGGGGTGCGGCTCTGGGTGGAGGAGCGGGGCGATGCCGACGCTCCGCCGTTGTTGCTGATCATGGGGTCGCTCGCGTCGGGGATCACCTGGCCCGAGGAGCTGGTGGACGCGCTGGCCGAGCGGCACCGGGTCGTGCGGTACGACCACCGGGACACCGGCAGGTCGACCTGGTCCTTCGCCTCGGAGCCGTATCCGCTGACCGATCTGGCGAAGGACGCCCTCGCGGTGCTGGACGCGCTCGGGATCGAGCGGGCGCATGTGGTGGGGATGTCGCTGGGCGGGATGCTGACGCAGCTTGTCATGGCCGACCGGCCGGAGCGGCTGCTTTCCGCCACGCTGATCGCCACCGGGGTGCTCAGCTCGGCGCCGTACACGCACCCGGACGGGACCGTGACCGCCGTCGACGAACTGCCGCCGTTCGACCCGCGTTGGGTCGCCGCCTGGGAGCGGCGGGAGGACGGCTGGGATCTCGCGGCGGAGCTGGACTGGCGCGTGGAGCACTGGCGGCTGCTGGGCGGGGAGGTGATCCCGTTCGACGCGGAGGAGGCGCGGGAGCTGGAGCTGCGCGTCATCGAGCACACCGGGCACCACCGGGTCAGCCTGGCGCACGCGCTGGCCGACCAGTCGGGGATGGAGCGTACGGAGGAGCTCGCCGCCAACAAGGTGCCGACGCTGGTGGTGGGCGCGCCGGAGGACCCGCTCTTCCCGCCGCCGCATCCGCAGCGTACGGCGCAGGCCATCGGGGGTGCCCGGCTGGTCGAGATCCCGGGCATGGGCCACGCCCTCCCGTCCCCCGTCCTGGGCCCGCTGGCCGACGCGGTCCTGAGCCGGACGGCCGGGACCTGAGCCCCGGGGGACCGCACCCCGGAAGGCGGCGCACGTCTTCGTGCGTTCGTGTGCGAAGGTCACAGTGCCTCCCTCCGCCGGTGGCCCGGCCGCCCCGCGCGGCCGTGAGCGGTCAGCAGGGGCCCGGCTGAGTCTCCGGGGCTCGTCTCATCGCCTCACGGGCCGCGAAGGCCCCGCGCTGGGCGGCGGTCATGTAGGACGCCACACGTGCCGTCAGCGTGGGCGGCGGGGGCGTGCAGGCGCGGCAGGAGGCCCCGGGCGGGACGGGCGCGCGGCAGTGCTCACACTCGGGGTGCGGGGGGCGCGCCTCGGGCGCCGGAGGCGGTGGGGCGGGCTTCTTGCGGGTGAGCCGGTCGGCCAGCAGGGCGGCGGGCGAGTGGATCTGCTGCGGCAGGCCCGAGGTCAGGGCGTCCCGGATGTCCGACTCCGTCGCGCCGACCGCGAACCACTCCTCCACCAGGGAGCCGAGCCGCGTCGTCTCCGCCGCGCCGAGCGCGAGGCGCCGCTCCCGCCGTCCCAGCCCGGCGAGCAGCGCGGCGGCCCGCCCGCTGGGCAAAGTGGCCGGTCGCGGGGCCGGGGGCGCCGGGTCGGGCGGGGAGGGGGGTTCTTGCAACTCCGTTCTTTCTTCCGGGGGAAGAGCGCCCGAGGGCCCGGCCTCCGGATCACCGGCGGCCAGGTTGCGGAGAGGGGACGGCACCGCCCGCACCGGGGCCGGGGCCGCCGCCTCGCGTCGTACGGATGCCGCAGGTTCGGACGGGGTGTCGTAAACCTCGTAGTCCGTCTTCCAGTAACCCGTTCGTGAGTCCTGGTAGGGGTCCCTCCTCAGGTAGCCCTCGCCTTCGAGCTGCCGCAGCGCCTTGCCGACCCGAATGCGGCCCTCATCACGGCGGTTGGCCAGCTTGCGGATGTCCCGGCGGGCCTCCTCCGGGAGACTCAGGAGGTAGACGATCACACCCAGCGCGGTGAAGGAGAGGTTCGGATCGCGCAGGAGTTCGTTCGGAAAAGTGGTGAAGTCGCGGGTGCAGCGGGTACGGTGAATCTGCATTTGGGGAGCTCTTTTCTCCGGTGCCTTGCCCTCGGGTGGTGATAGCACCGCGGGGGCTTCTTCATGCCACGAGTCGTCTCGTCGCCCTGTCTGGCGCGACTGTATCCCCGCGGGCCTTTAGCGGCGCAAATCAACTCCTTTTAGTCATACAAGACTTCAACCATCGGTCGACAGGAACCTGGCTTCCGGCCCCACCTGCGCTTTTCCACCTCAGGGAAAGGAAGAGGGCGGCCACGGAGACCGTGACCGCCCCTTCCGCATATGCAGAACTCACTCCTGGGGGTGACCTCAGCAGTACAGACCGCCGCCCGGCGGAACGCCCAACAACTGTGTGAACTGCTGGTACTTGGTGACCCGGCTCTGCACCTGCGCCGGGTTGCCGCCGTCGCACTCCAGCGCGCCGTTGATGGAGCGGATCGTCTGGCCGAAGCCCGCGCCCGTGGTCATCGCGTGGTGGCCGCTCATCGTGCCCGGACCGGACTGGGTGTTCCAGTACCAGAGGGCCGTCTTCCACGCGACCGGCGCCTCACGCTCCACCCGCCAGGGGTTGTTGAGCAGATCGATCCCCAACGCGTCCCCGGCGGCCTTGTAGTTGAAGTTCCAGGAGAGCTGGATCGGGCCGCGCCCGTAGTACGCGGCCTGGCCGGCCGGGCAGCCGTAGGGCTGGTTCCGGTCGCAGTAGTGGGGGTAGTTGGCGGTGTTCTGCTCCACGATGTGGACGAGTCCGCCCGTCTCGTGGCCGACGTTCGCCAGGAAGGCCGCCGCCTCCTGCCTGCGGACCGTGTCGCTGCCGGTGTTCGCGAACGCCGGGTACGCGCCGAGCGCCGCCTTGAGACCGCTGTACGTGTAGAAGGAGTTCCTGTTCGGGAACATCTGGTGGAACTGCGACTCCGAGACGACGAAGCCCGACGGGTCCGGGTCCGGCGGCGGCGTGGAGCCGCCGCAGCCTCCCTGGTCGGACCAGACGTCGGCGGCGCCGGGCGTCTCGCCCTGCGTCCACCACTTCGCCTGGTAGTTGCGCCCGTTGTGCGAGGCGGTGTGACCGCCCCAGTAGACGGCGGACGCGCTCCACGGCGCGGCGCACTCGGCGGCGTACGCGGTGGCGGCGGGAAGGAAGGCGGTCAGGCCGAGCGCGAGCGCGAACGCGGCGAGGACCGCACCGAAGCGTTGTGACATGACATCAGCCCTTCGGGTGGGGGTGCCGGACACCCTCCCGGCATTGGTATGGACCTGTCAATGCCTGGACCGCATGCCGGACTCGTCACCCCCAAGTCGCCTCCACTGCCTGGCGCATGCGCCTGTTCGAGTCACGACGAGCGCGTGCGCAAGACGAAGACACCGCGCGGCCGGCCCTCGTCGGCCCGAAAGCGGAAGTCTGTCTCCCCGCCGACAAGATCGCCCTCGTCGACGAGCAGGCCTCATGGCGCGGGCGCTCCCGCGCCGACTACCTGCGCAGGCTCATCCCGAGCGGCCTGGAACGGAGCACCGCGTGACCACCCCGACGTACGACGAACTCCGCACGACGCGACCGTGGGGCTCGCCGTCGAGGTCGTTGCCGGAGCGCCCGGCGGCCCGGCGCGGCATACGCGAGGCCGGTGGCGGGCGCCCTTTCGGACGCCGGCCACCGGCCTCGCAGGTGAGACCTACAGGAACGAGTTGATCTCGATCGTCTCGTCGCGGCCCGGGCCCACGCCGATCGCGGAGATCGGCGCGCCGGACATCTCCTCCAGCGCCTTCACGTACGCCTGCGCGTTCTTCGGCAGGTCGGAGAAGCTCTTCGCCTTGCTGATGTCCTCGGACCAGCCCGGCAGGTACTCGTACACCGGCTTCGCGTGGTGGAAGTCGGTCTGCGAGTACGGCAGCTCCTCGACGCGCTTGCCGTCGATCTCGTACGCGACGCAGACGGGGATCCGCTCCCAGCCGGTCAGGACGTCCAGCTTGGTGAGGAAGAAGTCCGTCAGACCGTTCACGCGGGTCGCGTAGCGGGCGATGACCGCGTCGAACCAGCCGCAGCGGCGGTCACGGCCGGTGGTGACACCGCGCTCGTGGCCGATGGTGCGCAGCTTCTCGCCGTCCTCGTCGAACAGCTCCGTCGGGAACGGACCCGCGCCGACACGGGTCGTGTACGCCTTCAGGATGCCGATCACGCGGCTGATCTTCGTCGGGCCGACGCCGGCGCCGGTGCAGGCGCCGCCGGAGGTCGGGTTCGAGGAGGTGACGAAGGGGTACGTGCCGTGGTCCACGTCCAGGAGCGTGCCCTGGCCGCCCTCGAAGAGGACGACCTTGCCCTCGTCGATGGCGTTGTTGAGGATCAGGGTCGTGTCCGCGACGTACGGCTTGATCTGCTCCGCGTACTGGAGCATCTCTTCCACGATCTTGGCGGACTCGATCGCGCGGCGGTTGTAGAGCTTGGCGAGGAGCTGGTTCTTGACCTCCAGCGCCGCCTCCACCTTCTGGGCGAGGATCGACTCGTCGTAGAGGTCCTGGACCCGGATGCCCACGCGGTTGATCTTGTCCGCGTAGGTCGGGCCGATGCCGCGGCCGGTCGTGCCGATCTTGCGCTTGCCGAGGAAGCGTTCCGTCACCTTGTCGAGAGTGACGTTGTACGGCGTGATCAGATGCGCGTTTCCGCTGATCAGGAGCTTCGAGGTGTCGACGCCGCGCTCGTTCAGCCCGCTCAGCTCGGAGAGCAGGACCGCGGGGTCGACAACGACACCGTTGCCGATCACCGGGGTACACCCCGGTGAGAGGATCCCGGAGGGGAGGAGGTGGAGCGCGTACTTCTGATCGCCTACGACGACCGTGTGGCCGGCGTTGTTACCGCCCTGGTAGCGCACCACGTAATCGACGGATCCACCGAGGAGGTCGGTGGCCTTTCCCTTGCCCTCGTCACCCCACTGAGCACCGAGCAGCACAAGTGCGGGCACAGGCGTACACCCCTTCCGGGCGGGGCATGTCCAAGGCCAGGGGCGCAAAATGTCGTACGTCTCTGTACGTCAGCAGCCTGGACCGTGTGAACCGGTGCCCCGGAATAGACGAAGCCCCTGGCTCTATGGCGCAAGGGGCTCTTGCACAAAGATGCTACCCGAGGAAGGACCGAGGTGTCGGCTCCCGACCAGCTCCTGGTGGTCATCGACCCGGTCGCCCGCCGCAGTGACGGCGAGTCCGTACGGATCGCCAAGGACGTGTTGTGCGGCGGTGCCGCCGCGAAGGTGTGCCTGCCGGACACCCCGGAGGAGTTCGCGCGGGCGCTGGCCCGGCGCGGGGGGCGGCGGCCCGTGGTCGTCGGCGACGACCGGGCACTGGTGCGGGCCGTGGGGCTGCTGCACGGCTCTGACCGGGCGGAACTGTCGCTGGTGCCGGTGGGACCCGAGGAAACGGTCCGGCTCGCGTCCGCGCTGGGAGCGCCGCTGGGGCCGGTGTCGGCCGCGCGGACCGCGCTGGGCGGGGTGCGGCGGCGGATGGACCTGCTGGTGGACGAGGACGGCGGGGTCGTGGTGGGCGAGCTGCGGGTGCCGGAGGGCGGCCGGGCGGCGGTGCCCGCGCCTTCCACCGTGCGGGGGTGGGGCACGGCACGGTCGCTGGTGCGGACCCTGGTGGGGCCGCCGCCGGGTGCGGCGCGGGTACCGCAGATGCGGGGGCACCGCCTGCGCGTCGAGGTGGACGGGCGGCTGCTGGGCGACGACCTGGTGGACGGCGTGACCGTCGCGGCGCACGACGGAACGGCTCGCGTGGAGCTGCGGCCCCGGGCGTCCCGCCCCGTCCGGTACGCGGCCCGCCGCACGGTCACGATCTCCTGCACGGCGGGACCGGGCTTCCACTACCGCGCGGACACGCTGGTGGGGGGCCCGGTGGCGAGCCGCACATGGACGGTCCGGCCGTCGTCCTGGTCGCTGGTCCTGCCGCCGGGGGCCTAGGGCCTGCGGGGCCTCGCCGGGCGCGGCGCTCCCGACGCGGGGGCCGCTGCGCCCGCATCCGGTGGGCGGGTCGGGAGCACTCCGGGGGCTCGCCTCCTCACGAGGGTCCGCCCGGGGCCCGTCTTCACGGCGGGTCACATCACCTCCCCGGGCTCCCGGCCTCGCTCGGACCAGGGGACGCCCCCGCCGCTGCGGGGGCGTCCCCTCCACCGGGCCCGCACCCCATGTGCGCCGCATCCGCACGAAGGGCCGGCCGGCACCCCGTCGGCGGGGTCAGTCCCGTGGCGGGTACAGCAGGCGGGTGCCGCCGTATATCGCGCCCATGACCGTGAGGCCCAGCGGCAGGCGCCAGAGGCGGGTCGTGTCGTTCCAGTGCTGGGGCGGGCCGAAGGTGAGCCAGAGCGCGAGGGCGATGCCCACGAGGACCACGGAGACGCCGGACACGCGGCGTAAGGCGAGAGACATGCCCCCATGGTCCCTTACCGGCTCACGCGCCCGACTTGTGCCGCCGCCACCGCTCCATGATCTGGCCCATCTCGCGGTGCAGGAAGCTGAAGAACTCCGCCGTCTCCGCGACCCGCGCCCCCGCCACCGTCTCCCGGCCCAGCATGTCCGCGCCCTCGGCCAGGGTCTTCTCCCAGCGCTGCAGCACCTGGTCACGCCGGGTGAAGACCTCGTACCACATCGCCTCGTGCAGGACGTACCGCTCGCGCCGCGACCCCGGGTCCCGCTCGCGGCCGATCATGTTGACCTGCGTCAGGTACCGCACCGCGCCGGACACCGCCGCCGGGCTGATCTGAAGACGTTCGGCCAGCTCGGCCGAGGTGAGCGAGCCGGTCTCGGAGACCAGCAGGGCGGCGAAGACCCGGGACGGCATCCGCTGCATGCCCGCCGCCGTCAGCTCGCCCGCGAAACGCTCCAGAAAGCGGGCCACCGCCTCGTCGTCCCGTTCGGCCCGCTGCTCCTCCGTGCCGGTCCCCATGCGCTCATCGTCTCCCGTCATTCCCGACCCCCTGCCGTACGACGATCGATTTTATACACTTCCTTAACTTCGCAAATTTGTGAAAGTAGCTTAGTTTCGAAGCATGACGAACGACGCCATCACCGTCGCCGGACTCCACAAGTCCTTCGGGCGCACGCACGCCCTGGCCGGTCTCGACCTGACCGTCGCGGCCGGCGAGGTCCACGGCTTCCTCGGGCCCAACGGGTCGGGGAAGTCGACCACCATCCGGGTCCTGCTGGGCCTGCTGCGCGCCGACTCGGGCAGCGCCCGGCTCCTCGGCCGTGATCCCTGGCGGGACGCCGTCGAGCTGCACCGGCGGGTGGCGTACGTCCCCGGTGACGTCACCCTGTGGCGCAACCTCTCCGGCGGAGAGGTCATCGACCTGTACGGCAGGCTCCGCGGCGGCCTGGACACGGCCCGCCGCGCCGAGCTGATCGAGCGCTTCGAGCTGGACCCGACGAAGAAGGGCCGTACGTACTCCAAGGGGAACCGTCAGAAGGTCGCCCTGGTCGCAGCCCTCGCCTCCGACGCGGACGTGCTCATCCTGGACGAGCCGACGAGCGGGCTCGACCCGCTGATGGAGGGCGTCTTCCGGGAGTGCGTCAGGGAGGCCCAGTCCCGTGGGCGGACCGTCCTGCTGTCCTCGCACATCCTGAGCGAGGTGGAGAGCCTCTGCGACCGGGTGAGCATCATCCGGAAGGGAGTGACCGTCGAGTCCGGCTCGCTGACGGAGCTGCGCCACCTGACCCGGACGAGCGTCGAGGCCGAGCTGGCCGGGCCGCCCAACGGGCTCGCGCACCTGCCGGGCGTCCACGACCTCCAGGTGGACGGCCACCGCGTGAAGCTCCAGGTCGACTCGGACCGGCTGGACGCGGTGCTGCGGTCCCTCACCGAGTCGGGCGTACGGTCCCTGGTGAGCGCGCCGCCGACGCTGGAGGAGCTGTTCCTCCGCCACTACGAGGACGTGGAGGCCACGCGATGACCGCCGTCACCGCCCCGTTGCCGGTGAGCGGCGCCCGGCACCTCGCCGGTACGGGCGCGCTGCTGCGGCTCGCGCTGCGCCGGGACCGGCTGATGCTGCCCCTGTGGGTGGGCGTGGTCGGCCTCATGGTGGTCAGCGGCAGCGGCTCCATCGAGACCCTGTACGACACCCCGGAGGCGCGGGCGCAGCTCGCCCAGTCGATGTCCGCGAACAGTTCGCTGCGCTCGCTGTACGGGCCCGTGTTCGGGGAGTCCGTGGGCGCGCTGGTGGCGTGGCGGTTCGGGGTGTTCGCCGCGACCCTCGCGGCGATCATGAGCCTGATCATCGTCGTACGGCACACGCGGGAGGAAGAGGAGACCGGGCGGCAGGAGCTGCTGTCCTCGGCCATGGTGGGCCGCCGCGCCCCGCTGACCGCGGCCCTGCTGGCGGCGCTGATCGCCGACGCCGCCCTGACGCTCATCATCACGGCGGGCCTCGCGGGCCGGGGCACGGAAGGCGCCCTGGCCCTGGGCCTGTCGGTGGGTCTGACCGGCATGGTCTTCGCGACCCTGGCGGCGATCGTGGCGCAGGCCACGGAGAGCGCACGGCTGGCGAAGGGCACGACGTCGGCGGTGCTGGGCCTGGCCTTCGTCCTGCGCGCGGCGGGTGACGCGGGGAGCGCGGACGGCGGCTCGGTGCTGACCTGGCTGTCCCCGCTGGGCTGGGCCGAGCACGTGCGGGCCTTCGCCGGGGAGCGCTGGTGGGTGCTGCTGCTGCTCGCGGCGGCGGTCCTGGCGCAGGGCTTCGCCGCGTACGAGCTGACGGGCCGGCGCGATGTGGGCATGAGCTTCGTGCCCGCCCGGCCCGGCCCGGCCGAGGGGCGGCTGGCGACGGCCGGCGGCCTGGCCTGGCGGCTCCAGCGGGGCGGGCTGCTCGGCTGGACCCTGGGGTTCCTGGTGGCGGGGCTGGTCTTCGGCGGCATCGTCGAGGGCGCGGCCGACCTGGTCGGGGACAACGAGCGGGCCCGCGAGATCTTCGAGCGGCTGGGCGGGGCGCAGGCCCTGGAGGAGGCGTTCCTCGCGGCGATGATGGGCATGTTCGGGATGGTCGCGTCCCTGTTCGCGGTCGGCGCGGTCCTGCGGCTGCACAGCGAGGAGACCTCGCAGCGGGCCGAGCCGGTGCTGGCCAACGCGGTCGGGCGGCTGCGGTGGGCGGCCGGGCACCTGGTGGTCGCGTTCGCCGGGTCGGTGCTGGTGCTGGCCGCGGGCGGGCTCGGGATGTACCTCTCGTACGGGAAGGACTTCGGGCCCGTGATGGGCGCGGCGGCCGTGCAACTGCCCGCGGTGTGGCTGCTGGGCGCGATCGCCGTGCTGCTGCACGGGGCGTTCCCGAGGGCCGCGGTCGCGGCGTGGGGAGTGGCCGGGCTGTCGCTGGCGATCGGCTGGATCGGTCCGGCGCTGAACCTGCCGCAGTCGGTGATGAACCTGTCGCCCTTCGGTCACCTGCCGAAGCTGCCCGGCGCGGACCCTGCCTGGACGCCGGTGGTGACGCTGCTGGGCCTGGCGGTGGTGCTGGTGGCGGCCGGGCTGGCGGGGCTGCGGCGGCGGGACGTGATCACGTCGTGACGAGCAACTCCCTGAGGCCTCGGATCACATAGCCGCCCGTCCACTCCGGCTCCTTCGCGAGCCGCAGGCCGGGGGCCCGCCTGAGCAGCTCGCCGAACGAGGCGGTCAGCTCCAGGCGGGCCAGCGGCGCACCCAGGCAGTAATGGATACCCGCGCCGAAGGTGATGTGCGGGTTGTCGGCCCGGGCCAGGTCCAGCCGGTCCGGCTCGGGGAACCGTGCGGGGTCCCGGTTGGCGGACCCGAACAGCAGGGCGACCTCGGAGCCGCGCGGGATGGTCGTGCCACCGATCTCGATGTCGTCCAGCACCCACCGCTCGAACATCTGGAGCGGGGTGTCGTAGCGGAGCAGCTCCTCCACGGCTGTGGACAGCCCGATGTCCCCGCGCCGGAGGGCGGCGAGCTGCTCGGGGTGGCGGAAGAGGGTCCACCAGCCGTTGACCGTGGTGTTGACGGTCGCCTCGTGCCCGGCGTTGAGCAGCAGGACGCAGGTGGAGACCATCTCCTGCTCGGTGAGCCGGTCCCCTTCGTCGTACGCGGCGATGAGCGCGGAGATCATGTCCTCGCCCGGCTGCCGGCGGCGGACGCCGATGAGCTGCCTCAGGTACGCGGAGAACTCCTCGGACGCGGTGACGGCGCGGCGCGCGGTCCCGTCGTCCGGGTTCAGCTCGAACATCCCGCAGATGGCCGCCGACCAGGGGCGCAGAAGGTGCCGGTCGGCGGCGGGGATGCCGAGCATCTCCGCGATGACGGCGACGGGCAACGGCTCCGCGACCTCGCCGAGCAGGTCCCCGCCGCCCCGGGCGAGGAGCCCGTCGACCAGTTCGGCGGCCAGCCGCTCCACTGTGGGCTTCAGCCGCTCGACGGTCCTGGGCGTGAACGCCTTCGACACCAGCCGCCGGATCCTGGTGTGATCCGGGGCCTCCAGGTCCAGCAGCCCGTTGCCGTTCAGCACGTGGAACGGCTCGTGCTCCGGGGGCGGCGGGGTGCGCCCGAACTCCTCGTGCGTGAACCTGTGCAGGTACGTCCGCCCGAGGCGGCGGTCGCGGAGCAGGGCGGACACGTCCGCGTGGTGCGGGACGAGGTACTGGCGGCTTCCCTCGAACCAGTGCGTCCGCCCCTGAGCGCGCAGGTCCGCGTACACGGGGTAGGGGTTCGCGACGAATGCGGGCGACCAGGGGTCGAATGCGGCGTCCATGCCGGGACGTTACTACTCCGCCGCGGTCACCCGCCCGGGTGGACCAGTCTCGTCTCGTACGCGAAGACCGCTGCCTGTGTGCGGTCCCGCAGGCCCAGTTTGACCAGGATGCGGCTGACGTGGGTCTTGATGGTGGACTCGGCGACCACCAGATGCGCGGCGATCTCGGCGTTGGAGAGGCCCTGGGCGATCAGGACCAGGACCTCCGTCTCGCGCTCGGTCAGGTCGCCCACCCGCGACAGGGAGGCGGTCGCCCGCTGCGGCTCCGCGCGGGTGGCGAACTCGGTGATCAGGCGCCTGGTCACCGAGGGGGCCAGCAGGGCCTCGCCCGCCGCCACGACGCGTACGCCTTCGGCGAGCTGGCGGGCCGAGGCGTCCTTGAGGAGGAAGCCGGACGCGCCGGCGCGGAGCGCCTCGTACACGTACTCGTCGAGGTCGAAGGTGGTCAGGACCAGGACCCTCGCGTCCGCGTCGGACGCGACGATCTCCCGCGTGGCCTCGATGCCGTTCATCTCCGGCATGCGGATGTCCATCAGGATCACGTCCGGACGCAGCGCCGCGACCTGGGCGATCGCCTGACGGCCGTCGACCGCCTCACCGATCACCTCGATGCCCGGCATCGCGTTCAGCAGGACCGAGAAGCCCTCCCTGACCATCATCTGGTCGTCGACCACCAGGACCCTGATCGTCACTGGACCTCCTCCCTCGCCACCGGGATGAACGCCGCGACCTCGTATCCGCCGTCCTCCGTCGTCTCCGCCGTCAGCTCGCCGTTGAGCATCGTCACACGCTCCCGCATGCCCGTGATGCCGTGCCCGGCGCCCGGTGACGCCGCCTTGACCAGGCCGCGCGGCGGGCCGTTCACGACGCGCAGGCCCAGGCCGCCCAGGACGTAGCTCAGCTCCACCCGGGCGGAGGCACCCGGCGCGTGCCGCAGGACGTTGCTCAGGGCCTCCTGCACGATCCGGTACGCCGACAGCTCCACGCCCTGCGGGAGTTCCCGCACCGCGCCGGTCACCGTCTTCTCCGCCTCCAGGCCTGCGTCCCGCACATTGCGCAGCAGGCCGTCCAGGTCCGCGAGGGTCGGCTGCGGAGCGTCCGGCGCCTGGTAGTCCTCGGCGCGGACCACGCCCAGCACCCGGCGCAGCTCCGTCAGCGCGGCCACCGCGTTCTCCCGGATCGTCGCGAACGCCTGCTCCAGCTCCGGCGGCGGGTTCTCCACCCGGTAGGGCGCCGCCTCCGCCTGGATCGCGACCACCGACATGTGGTGGGCCACCACGTCGTGCAGCTCCCGCGCGATGGTCGTGCGCTCCTCCAGCAGCGTCCGCATCGACCGCTCCTGCGCGGTCACCGTCTGCTGCTGGGTGACCTCCTTCTTCGCTTCGCTGCGGGTCCGCACCGCCGTGACGACGAGCAGCGGCATCGCCGCCGCGAACAGCAGCTGCGGGGTCATGGGGTCGCCGTAGGCCCCGAGGAGCGACTCCGTCATCAGGCTGAGCACGCCCGTCAGCACCCACATCCACGCCGCCGTACGAGGGCGGGTGCGGGCCGCGACCATCGTCATGACCACCACGTGCGAGAAGAACGACGGCGGTGTCCACGGCGGCCCGGCCGCGAGGACGAACGCACCGGCCGGCACGCTGAGCAGCGACAGCCAGAACGCCGCCACCGGCCGGATCAGCGTCAGCAGCATCGCCGCCGCCGGAAGGACCCCGCTGACGAGGAAGTGCAGGCCCCCGACGAACCCGGACGCCAGCACGGCCAGGGCCGCCAGGGCGACCGCAGCGTGCGGCAGCCACCGCACCGGCCGGCGGACGAACCCCGGTGTCCGGCGCATCACCGCGCCGTCCGCCGCCAGGGGGCCCAGAGGCCGGTACGCGAAAGGATCCCGGAACAGGTCCTCGCGCAGCCCGTCCAGCGCCCGCATCACCAGGCGTATCTCGGGGCTCTGGTCGCCCGACCCCGGGTCGGTCGCGGTGTGCCGCGTCGTCGTCTTGTCCACGCCGCAAACGGTACGGGGGCGGGGCGGGCGCGGCGTCGGGCTGGAGACGGGTTCCGCGGGGTCCGTCCTGAGGACTACACGTGCCTCACCAGGGGGATCAGAAGGGTGATCACCACGCGAGCTGGGCGACCTCCTCCGCCACGACCGCGCACGCGTCCGCCGCCGGGTCGATGAGCGGGAAGTGGCCGACACCGTCCAGGACCGTCAGGCCGACCGGCTCACCCGCGGCCGCCGCCGCGTCGGCGTACGCCTCCGCGACCGGGAGCGGGACGACGGAGTCCGCGCGGCCCTGCACGAGGGTCGTGGCGATCCCGGTGGGGAGCAGGACCGCCGGGTCGGCGTGCGCGGAGCGAGCTTCCGACTCGCCGCCACCGCCGAGAAGCTGGAGCACCGCACCGCCGCACACGTCCAGCTCCACCGACCGTGCGAAATGCGCGATCGGCGCCAGCGCCACGACCCCGCGCAGCTCCGGCGGCGCGGGCAGCCGCCAGGGGGAACCGGCCGGCAGGACGTGCCGGGCCGCCGCCCACAGCGCCAGATGCCCGCCCGCCGAATGGCCCGTCAGGACGGTGCGGCGCGCGTCGCCCTGCGGGAGGTGCCGCGCGACCAGCCCGGGCAGCGCGTCCATGGCCGCCGCCACGTCGTCGAACGTCTCCGGCCAGCGTCCCGCCACGGGGCCGCCGTTGCCGCCGCCACGGGGGCCCGGGATCTCCGTACCCCGCCGGTACTCGACGCTCGCCACGGCGAAGCCGCGCCGTGCCAGGTAGTCCGCGAGCGGCGACACATGCCGCCGGTCGTACGGCGCCCGCCAGGCCCCGCCGTGGAAGAGGACGACCAGCGGGACGCGGCCCACGCGGTCCCGGGGCGCGTAGAAGTCGACGAGCTGGTCGGGGTGGTCGCCGTATGAGGCGGTGACGTCGGGGGTGACAGCCGGATGCGACAGGGCCGACGCCTCCTCGGCGGCGTCGCGTGCGGCGGGGTCGGGCATGCTGCAACCTTTCGGTAACGGGGCCCAATTGGCCTGACCTGCGGGGACGGTACCAGGACTGACGGAGCGCCCGGCCGCGTACGGCCGGGCGCTCGGCCCGTTTCAGCCCCGTTACGCCGCCCGCGTCACCTCCCCGTACACCCGGGACAGCTCACGCGCCGCCCGCTCCGCGTCCGCGAAGCCCACATACAGCGGGGTGAAGCCGAACCGCAGCACATCCGGCCGCCGCAGGTCGCCCACCACGCCCCGCGCGATCAGCTCCCGCATCACCGCCGGTGCCTCCGTGCAGGCCAGGGCGGCCTGGCTGCCGCGCTCGGCATGAGCCGCAGGGGTCAGCGAGCGCAGCGCACCGGACGGCACATACGCCGCCACGCACTCCAGGAAGAAGTCCGTCAGCGCCAGGCTCTTGGCCCGCACGTCCGCGAGGTCCACCCCGTCCCAGACGTCCAGCGCCGACTCCAGGGCCAGCATGGACAGGATGTCGGGCGTCCCGACCCTGCCCCGCAGCACCCCGTCCGCCGCCGCGTACCCGGAGGTCATCGCGAACGGGTCGGCGTGCGAGTTCCAGCCCGGGAGCGGCGAGTCGAAGCGCGCCTGGTGGCGCTCCGCGACGTACAGGTACGCGGGCGAACCGGGCCCGCCGTTCAGGTACTTGTACGTGCAGCCGACCGCCAGGTCCACCCCGTGGGCGTCCAGGCCCACGGGCAGGGCCCCCGCACTGTGGCACAGGTCCCACACCGCGAGGGCGCCCGCGCCCTGGACGGCCGCGGTGATGCCGGGCAGGTCGTGGAGGCGGCCGGTCCGGTAGTCGACGTGGTTGACGAGCGCGGCAGCCGTGCGCGGGCCCACTGCCGACGGCACGTCGCCGGGCTCGACGGGCACGATCCGGCGGCCCGTCATCCGCGCGGCCGACTCCGCGATATAGCCGTCCGTCGGGAACGTGGTCGCGTCGACGAGGATCTCGTCCCGCGCCGCGTCGTCGACCAGCCGTACGGCTCCGACCAGCGCCTTGAAGACGTTCACGCTGGTCGAGTCGCCGACCACGACCTGCCCGGGCGCCGCCCCGACCAGCGGGGCTATCCGGTCGCCGATCCGCTCGGGCGCGGTCCACCAGCCGCTCTCGTCCCAGGAGCGGATGCGCAGCTCGCCCCACTCCCGGGCGATGACATCCGCCATCCGGGCGGGTACGTGGCGTGCCAGCGCGCCGAGCGAGTTGCCGTCCAGGTAGACGACCCCGTCGTCCAGGGCGAACAGTTCGCGGCGCTTGGCCAGCGGGTCTGCCGCGTCCAGCTCCTCGGCCCTCGTACGAAGGGCGTCCGTCATGTTCAGGTCGTCAGACATGGCTGCGGGCCGTCCAGAGCTCGGGGAACACGTTCTTGCGGGCGCGCTTCTCCAGCCAGGCCACTCCGGCGGAGCCGCCCGTGCCGGTCTTGGAGCCCATCGCGCGGCGGGTCGCCACCAGGTGGTCGTTGCGCCAGCGCCACACCAGCTCCGCCACGTCGGTCAGCAGCTCGGCGAGCCGCACCAGCTCGCCGTGCTGATCCCGGTCGGCGTAGACGCCCGCCCACACCGCCTCGATCTCGGGCGACGGCTCGTACCGCTGCGACAGGTCCCGCTCCAGCGCCTGGCCCGGCACCGGCAGCCCGCGCCGCGCGAGCAGCCGCAGCACCTCGTCGTACAGGCTCGGCTCGTGCAGCGCCTTCTCCAGCTCGGCGTGCACGCGGGGCGCGCCCCGGTGCGGGACGAGCATGGACGCGGACTTCTCGCCCAGCAGGAACTCCATGCGCCGGTACATCGCAGACTGGAAGCCGGAGCCCTCACCGAGGGCGGCGCGGTACGCGTTGAACTGGGCGGGGGTGAGCCGCGCCAGGGGCGTCCAGGAGGCGTTGAGCGACTCCAGCTCGTACACCGACCGCTGGAGGGCGTCCATCGCGACGGTCAGGTCGTCGCCGCGCAGGGCGCGGGACGCGGTCTCCCACTCGTGGACGATGACGGTGAACCACAGCTCCATGACCTGGGTCGTGACCAGGAAGACCATCTCGCCCGGGTCGTCCGAGAGAGGGTGCTGGAGGTGGGTGAGGACGTCCGCCTGGACATAGTCCTCGTACGGTGTCGTGCCCCCGAAGTCCAGGTTCGGGGAGTCCTCCACGGCGGGAGGTGTGGCCTCCGCCGCGGGAGGCATGGGGGAAGTAGACGGTGTCGACATTGCTGTCTCCAACAGTGCGTGCTACCGGGTAGCGGTCCGCTCCTTCCGCGACGGTCGTGGAGCCCCGGTCCCCTCGGGCCGCCGCACGGGCGGTCCCGGACGCATCATGGCACGATCGGCCCGGTGATGTAACGGCCGTCCTCGTCGTACGGCCAGGCGTTGGAGACGCACCCCTTCAGTCCCTTGATCTGCTGCATCATCACCGGCGCGAGCTGCCCGCGGCCCGGGCAGGCCATGTGTGTGCGGATGCCGATCTCGTGGCCGACCTCGTGGTTGATGATCAGGTGCCGGTACTCGGCGGGAGTGCCGGAGAAGGTCGGGGAGCCGAGCATCCACCGCTTGAGGTTCACGACGACGCCCTGCCGGGTCTCGCAGTTCAGCTCGCCCCCGGTGTCGAGTCCCTCCGCGAGGCACAGCTTGTCGGCGGTCCTGGGGGTGGCGATGAAGACGGTGAAGTCGGCGGTGTCGTCGGTCTCGGGGACCAGCTGGAAGGAGCCCCGGCCATGGGCGGCCCAGCCCTGCGGGTGGGCGAGGATCTCCTCGACCTCGCGGGCCGCCCCGGTGGCGGACAGACCGCTGACGCCGTCCTCCACCTGCACGCGGTAGCGGCGCAGCGGGCCTGTGCCGACCTTCTCACCCGCCGTCCCGGCTCCGGTGAAGGTGCCCTTGCCCGCATGCGGCACGGAGGAGGGGGTGCCCGACGGGCCGGGGCTCGTCCTGGGGCTCGCCTTCCTGGACGGGGAGGGCGACGGGGACGTCTCCGCCCTCGGAGCACCGGGGGCCGCCTCACCGCCCGGCGCCGCTTCCTCGGACGGCGACGGCTGCGCCTCGGGGCCCGGCCGGCCCTGGGCTGCCGCGTTCACCGGTGCGTCGGCGGTCTGGAAGTGCGCGAGGGCCGCGCCTCCACCGAGCGACAGGACCCCCAGGGCGACACCGCCCAGCATGTTGCGGGGCCCCAGCAGTCCCCCACCGCCGCCTCGGCTGTTCCCGCCACGGCGGCGCCTTTGCGGCGCGGCAGCACGCTTCCCCACGACGTTCCCCCTCCCCCTGGCCCCCCGGCCCCGGATTCGATGATCCGTACGAATCGTACCGACCGCCCGTCCCGCCCTCGGCGGCCCACCGGGTTGCCCGTACACGAGCGGCGGGCGCCCCCTCCCGGGAGCACCCGCCGCTCGCCCACCACTCGGTCCGGGATCAGCCGAGCGTGTCCGCCGCCATCGGCGAAGAGTCCCGCAGGAACGTCGCGCAGCGCTCGTACTCCTCCTGTTCCCCGATCTCCCGTGCCGCCCGCGCCAGCGCGTGCAGCGCCCGCAGGAAGCCCCGGTTCGGCTCGTGGTCCCACGGCACCGGGCCGTGGCCCTTCCAGCCGTTGCGGCGCAGGGAGTCCAGGCCCCGGTGGTAACCGGTGCGGGCGTAGGCGTACGACTCGACGACCCGGCCGCCCTCGTACGCCGCGTCCGCGAGCTGGGCCCACGCCAGGGAGGACGCCGGGTACTTCGCGGCGACCTCCTCGGGCGCGGCCCCGCTCGCCAGCAGTTCGCGGGGCTCGGGGTCGTCGGGCAGGTGGGTGGGGGGCGGTCCCCCCAGAAGGTTCTCGTGGATGGCCATGCCCCCAGTCTGCTACGAGTGCCCCACTACCCCGCCAGCCGGGCCAGCGTCCTGGCGAGGGCGTCCGCCCCCAGCCCGGCCTTGGCGCGCGGGCAGCCGAGGTTGACGCGGACGAAGCCCTTCGTGCCGTACACCGCGCCCGCCCGTACCGCGATCCGTTCCTTGGCGACCAGTTCGTCGTGCAGCACCTCGTCGTCCACGCCGAGGGGCCGCAGGTCGAGCCACGCCAGGTATCCGGCCTGCGGCGGGGCGAACAGCGCGGCGCCCGGGAACGCCTCCTCCAGCCGCTCCGCGAGCAGCCGCAGGTTGCCTGCCACGTACCCGCGCAGCGCGTCCAGCCAGGGCGCGCCCCGCCGGTACGCGGCGACGTGCGCGGTCAGGCCCAGCGCCCCGGGGGAGGCCAGTCCGTCGCCGTTCTCGGTGCGACGCACGAACTCGGCGCGCTGCTCCGGCTCTCCGACGATCCCGTACGCCCCGTTCAGGGACGGGAAGTTGAACGCCTTGGACGCGGACGTGATGAGCGCCCAGCGGCTGCCGGGCGGCGCCACCGCGGGCCAGGGGATGTGCCGGTGCCCGTCGTGGGTGAGGTCCGCGTGGATCTCGTCGCTGATGACCGCCACTCCGTGGGTCTCCGCCAGCCGTACGAAGCCCCTCAGTTCGCCCTCCGTCCACACCCGGCCGGTCGGATTGTGCGGGGAGCAGAGCAGCAGCACGCGCGCGTCGGGGCGGGCCAGCTCCCGCTCCAGCGCCGCGGCGTCCCCGACGGGCACGCCGCGCAGGGAGCGCCCGAGGCCGTCCAGCGCCTTGGTGAACCCGTCGTACGTGGGGGTGTGGACGACCACTCCGTCCCCGGGCTCGGTCCACATGAGCAGCAGCCGGGAGAGCTGGTTCAGCACGGACGGGGCGAAGACCAGCGCCTCCGGGTCGACCTCGACCCCGTACCGCTGCCCGTACCAGTCCCGTACGGCCTCCGGGAGGCCGGTGTGGCGCCAGTCGGTGTAGCCGAAGACTCCGTGGGCGACCCGCTCCCGGAGGGCGTCCAAAATCTCGGGCGCGGCCCGGAAATCCATGTCGGAGATGGTGAACGGCACCAGGTCCGGCACCCCGTACCGCTGGGGCAGCACGTCCCACTGGACGGAGCCGGTGCCGCCTATCGGGACCGGAGTGTCGAAGTCGTACGTCACGCTGAGCCCTCCTCGTCTGTCCGCATACGGAACGGGCCCGGCATCGCTTCCGCGATACCGGGCCCGTCCCAGGTCATCCGTGCGCCTGTCCCAGCCGCTTACTTCAGCTTCGTGCCCGCCGAGCGCAGCGCCTGGCAGGCCTCGACGATGCGCTCGGCCATGCCCGCCTCGGCCAGCTTGCCCCAGGTGCGCGGGTCGTAGGTCTTCTTGGAGCCGACCTCGCCGTCGACCTTCAGCACACCGTCGTAGTTCTTGAACATGTGGTCCGCGACGGGGCGGGTGAAGGCGTACTGGGTGTCGGTGTCGAGGTTCATCTTGACGACGCCGTTCTCCAGGGCGGTGGCGATCTCCTCCCGGGTGGAGCCGGAGCCGCCGTGGAAGACGAAGTCGAACGGGCTGGTCCTGCCGTACTTGGCGCCGACGCCCTCCTGGAGGTCCTTCAGCAGCTCGGGGCGGAGCACGACGTTGCCCGGCTTGTAGACGCCGTGGACGTTGCCGAAGGAGGCGGCCAGCAGGTAGCGGCCCTGCTCGCCCAGGCCGAGGGCCTCGGCGGTGCGGAGGGCGTCCTCGACGGTGGTGTACAGCTCGTCGTTGATCTCGTGGGTGACGCCGTCCTCCTCACCGCCGGTCGGGGTGATCTCCACCTCAAGGATGATCTTGGCGGCGGCGGCGCGGGGCAGCAGCTCCTGCGCGATGGCGAGGTTGTCGGCCAGGGTCTCGGCGGAACCGTCCCACATGTGGGACTGGAAGAGCGGGTTCCCGCCCTTGGCGACGCGCTCCTCGGAGACGGCGAGCAGCGGCCGGACGTAGCCGTCCAGCTTGTCCTTCGGGCAGTGGTCGGTGTGCAGGGCGATGTTGACGTCGTACTTCTTGGCGACGATGTGCGCGAACTCCGCGAGCGCGACGGCGCCGGTCACCATGTCCTTGCTGTGCTGGCCGCCCAGGAACTCAGCGCCACCGGTCGAGATCTGGATGATGCCGTCGCTCTCGGCCTCCGCGAAGCCGCGCAGGGCGGCGTGCAGCGTCTGGGACGACGTCACGTTGATGGCCGGGTAGGCGAACTTCCCTGCCTTCGCCCGGTCCAGCATCTCGTTGTAGACCTCGGGGGTTGCGATGGGCATGGTCCGCTCCTTGTGATCTGCGGTTGCGTTGCGTCTCTGATCCCTGACCTGGGGGCGACGTCATCGTCGCGCCCTATCTTTCCAGACGGGCCCCAGGCCACCACCCCCCGTACGGGAACGGCCGAAGGGGTCGGTGTTTGACGTGAAACTGTTTCACGTGAAACACCGACCCCGCCCAACGGCCGGTCCGCAGGTCAGGCCAGGCCCAGCTCGTCCAGCGCGAAGGCGTAGAGGTAGGGCACTCCGGCGGTCTCGCTGATCTTCTCGCCGGCGCCGGTGGCCCGGTCCACGATGGTCGCGACGGCGACGACCTCGGCGCCGGCCTCACGGGCGGCCTCGACCGCGGTGAGGGGGGAGCCACCCGTGGTGGAGGTGTCCTCGACCACCAGGACGCGGCGGCCCTTGATGTCCGGACCCTCGACACGGCGCTGCATGCCGTGGGCCTTGGCGGCCTTGCGGACGACGAAGGCGTCGAGGGTACGGCCGCGTCCGGCGGCGGCGTGCAGCATCGAGGTGGCGACCGGGTCGGCGCCGAGGGTCAGACCGCCCACCGCGTCGAAGTCGAGGCCGTCGGTCAGATCGAGCATGACCTGGCCGACGAGCGGCGCGGCGGCGCCGTCCAGCGTGATCCGGCGGAGGTCGACGTAGTAGTCGGCCTCCAGACCCGAGGAGAGGGTCACCTTGCCGTGCACCACGGCCTTGTCCTTGATCTGCTGGAGCAGATCGGCGCGGGAGTCAGTCTTGCCAGTCATGCCGACGAGCTTAAGCGGAGCGGGGAACGGCGCAGGGCGCAGGCTCAGCGGAGACGCGCCGGGACACTCAGAGGCGGCGCCAGGTCCAGGTCGTCGCGGTCTCCAGCGGCTCGATGGGGGTGACCAGGCGGGGGGCGGTGTTGAGTCCGTCGGGCGGGCCCGACTGGGGCTCGACGCAGACGGCGGCCTCCTGTTCGTCGTACACCACGACCCAGCGCTCGGGGCTGGCGACCTTCAGCGCCAGACGTCCGGGCCAGGTGAGGGTGACATCGACGCCGTCGGGCATGCCGAAGCAGTCGTCCCAGGGGCCCGGCTCCGGGTCGATACGCCGTCCGGTGGGCAGGTGGTCGTCGCCGCGCTCCTCCTGCCAGGCGGGGGAGAAGTCGAGCAGGGCCGAGGTGGCGGGGTCGCCGTCGAGCGTCCGGTTGAACCAGGGGTGCCATCCCGCCTGCGCCGGGAAGGAGTCCCCGTAGGTCTCGACGCCCATCCGCAGCGTCAGCGAGTCCTCGGTCAGTTCGACGAGCTGCGTGACCCTGCCGGGGTACGGCCAGGGCTCGCCCAGCTCGTAGGTGAACGCCGCGTCCGCCTTGTCGGCGCGCGCGACGCGCCATGCGGTGTCCCGCCCGGTGCCGTGCATCGCGTGGGGCGGCGCATTGAGCGGCAGCCGGTGCCGGACGGCCCCGTCCAGAAACGTGCCGCCCCCGGTGCGCCCGCACCAGGGAACCATCGGGAAGCACCCGTACGGCTCCCCCTGCCTCAGCAGCTCGGTGCCGCCGATCCGAAGACTGCCGATCCGGCACCCGTTCCCCGGTGTGACGGCCAACTCCACGTCCCCGGCGGCCAGCCGGATCTCCTCCGCACGCATCTTCACAACGCCCGACCCTACTTGCCGCCGGGGCAGGAGGGAGACGACTCGGGGCCCATGGGCCTACGGGGTGGGGGGACTACCTGCGGCGGCGCAGGGCTCGCCCCACGACCACCGCCGAGGCGATGGCCAGGGCCGCCGGGGCGAGCCAGCGGAGGGGGTTGGCGGAGCCGGCTGCCGCGGGGCCCGGGACGGGGGCGTAACGCCCCCGGGGCGGGGCGTGGTCGACCTCCTCGGCGCTGCGGCCGATCATGGTGCGGCGGGCGTGGGCGGCCTCGGCGGGAGGCTCGGCGGAGAGGGTGTCGTCCGGGGGGAAGCCGTCGACAGCGAACGGGTCGGGGGAGCCGGGCGGGGCGGGGGTGCCGATTTCGCCCGCGGCGGGCTCGCCCACGGCGTCCTCCGCCTCGGTCCGCGTGACGGCGCCTTCGTCGACCTCGTCCGGCTGCTCCTCGGGCTCCGGCCGGGGGGCCGCCGTCGCCTCCTCCGCGAGGGACTCGCTGAAACGGTCCAGCAGGCGGTGCGCCGCCGCGGCGGCCGCGTCGTCCGGGATGTCCGCGAGCCGCCCGTCCGCGGTCACCGCGCCGCTGAACGCGAGGGTCGTACCGCCCTCGGCGGGTTCGAGCCGCACGGTGAGCGCGAGCTTGGCCCCGCCCGTGCCCCGGGCCTCCGTGCCCTCGCCCTCCACCGCGTACGCCCCGTCGCCCCGGGCCTCCACCCGCAGCGCGCCGCGGTACGTGATGGTGTGCCCCCCGACCCGCACCTTGAGGCGGCCCGACAGCGGCTCGGCCGACGCCTCGGCGTCCTGCTGGAGCCCGGGGACGCAGGGGGCGACGCGGGCGGGGTCGGCGAGCAGATCGCGGAGGGTCTGGACGGGCACCGGAACGAACACCTCATGCTCCATGGAAGTCGAGCCTACTCACCTACGGCCCTCCCGTCCCCGTTCCGCGCGGGCCCGCCCCGATCCGTCCCCGAAGGGCAGGCCGCGCCTCACCCCCCGTACCGCGGGTGGACCAGTGTGGACGGCGGCAGCCCGGCGAGCCGCGACCGTTCGGCGCGCCGGGCGCCCGCCCGCAGCGCGGCGGCCGTCGGTACCCCCTGACCCGGCGCGTCGACGGACAGCCCCAGCACCGGCGGCGCACCGGAGGCCCGGGCCGCCAGGATCAGGCCCCAGTCGTGCGGGGCGCGCCCGGCGGGTCCCGCCGGGCCGCCCGCCGAGCGGTCGGGGCCGCCCGCGAAACCGGTGGGCGATCCGGTCACCCCGTACGGGCGCGCCGTGTACCCCGCCGCCCGCAGGGTCGCCTCGACGGTCCAGTACGTGCGCGGGCTCGCCCGCAGCGGGCCCGCGTGGACGGCGAGCCGCCCGCCGGGGGCGAGGCCCCGCGCGGCCAGGCCGTAGAACTCCTCCGAGTACAGCTTGGTGCTGGCGGTGATCCCGGGGTTCGGCAGATCGGAGATCACCACGTCGTACGGCGCCGAGGCGCCGCGCGGGAACGCGCTCCGCAGCCACCGGAACGCGTCGGCATGGACGACGTGGACGCGCGGGTCCCTGTACGCGTGCCCGTTGAGCCGGGCCAGAGCGGGGTCGGCACGGGCGAGCCGCACGACTCCGGGGTCGACCTCCACGACGGTCACCGACTCCACGTCCGCGTACCGCAGCACCTCGCGCGCCGCGAGCCCGTCGCCGCCGCCCAGGATGAGCACACGTGCGTGCGGACCGCGCATCGCGGGGTGGACGAGCGCCTGGTGGTAGCGGTGCTCGTCATGGCCGCTGATGCGCAGCCGCCCGTCGAGGAACAGGTCGGGAGGGCCTTCGGCGGGGCCGGTGAGGACGATCTCCTGGAAGGACGTCTGTACGGCGACCCGCACATCGTCTCCGTACACGGCCCGGCGGGCGGCGCGCTCGAAGTCGTCGACGAGGGCGGTGGCGGTGGCCAGCACCCCCAGCACGGCCGCGTTCACGACAAGGACCAGCAGCCGCTGCCGGCCCGACAGATCGCGCCCGAACAACCACAGAACCAGTGTGGCCCCCGCCGCCACGTTCACGGCGCCGGTGAGCAGCGCGCTGGTGAGCTGCCCCAGCCAGGGCAGCAGCAGGAACGGAAACGCGAGCCCGCCGACGAGCGCGCCCACATAGTCGGCGGCGAACAGATCCGCGACCGTGCCTCCCGCATCCTGCTCCGCGCTGTGCTCGGCGCACCCGTCCATGGCCGCCCGGTCGGAAGCTGCCCGGCCCGGGGCCCGAGCCGCCTCCGGCTCCTCCACCGCGCCGCTCGACACCCGCTGGATCAGGGTCATCAGCAGCGGTATCTCCGCGCCGATCAGCACCCCCACGCCCAGGGAGAACGCGACCAGCGCGTAGCGCGCGCCACCCAGCCAGGCGAAGCAGGCGTACAGGGCGAGGGCCGAGCAGCCGCCGAGGAGCGCCAGCAGGGCCTCCAGCAGGCCGAAGCCGACAGCGGCCCGGCAGCGCAGCCGTTTGGCGAGCAGCGACCCGACACCCATCGCGAAGACCATCACGGACAGCACGACGGACGCCTGGGTGACCGAGTCCCCGATCAGATACGAGGCGAGGGCGACCAGTTCCAGCTCGTAGACCAGCCCGCAGGCGGCACAGACGAAGACGGTCGCGAGCACCAGGAAGCGGCCCGCCCGGGGTCCCACACGGGGGCCTGCCCAGGGTCCCGGGAAAGGTCCCCGCGGTTCCTTCCGCGGGGGCGGTGCCGCGGCGGGCCCGGGGTCGGCGGTGGCGGGCGCGTCCAGCATGCGCTAACGCTACGGCCCGCTCCACTCACCCCTTGTCACCCACACGAGTGCTGCTGCGGTGGGCACGCCGGGGGTGCGGCCGGGCCTGGAGGCGGGCCTGCGCCTGGGGCGAGGCCTGCTGCTGGGCGAGGAAGCCGACGCTGGTCCGGGTGACGACGAGCTGGCCCTCCTGCGGGTACGCGTGCCAGGTGCGCCATCGCACCCGCCCCTCGTGGCGCTGCGCCAGCATCGCCGTGAAGGCGTGCGGCGACCCGGGGAACGTCCCTGCCAGCCCGTGCGGATGGTCCGCGACCAGGGCCAGCAGCTCCTGCGCGCGGCCCGCGAAGGAGCCCTGCGAGAGGTTCTCGACACGGGCGGCGAACTCGTATTCCCATCCGCCGATCCGCTTCGCCACCCCCAGCGGGAGCGGCGTGCTGCTGCCGGGCATACAGGCCACGGTTTCCGAGCAGCTTCCCCGGTCCTCGTCCAGGAGGACCTGATGGGACGCGCCGAGCAGTCTCAACTGCAGGCGAGCGCCGCACAGTTCCAGGTCGAGCACGGCGAGCGCGGGCAGTGGCTCGCGCCCCAGCGCCCAGGCCAGGTCGGCAGCGCGCGTGTCGGTGTACTCGGTCTCGATAGTCGTGAGCATGAGTCAGCTCCGCAAGCACGGTGAGAGAAGGCAGGTGGACCGGGCGTCGTCCCGGGCGGTGCGCCGGGAGATGTTCCGGGGAACTCGGGGTGCCGGCTCGGGGTCCACACGAGGCCGGGGCTCGACGTTCTCGACAGCGAGGGAATCACGAACCGCGGGAGGCTCAAAGCGTCTTTACCCAACTTTGCGCGGTTTACCTACCTACGGGGGCACGGCGGTTCAACTGTTCACCGTATTCCACATGAAAGAGCGCACAAACGGTCAACAGAGGCACGCCCGGCGGGAGTTTCCTCCCACCGGGCGCCCCGGACCGGCAGAGCAGCTCAGCCCCCGCCCCCGCCTCCGCCCCCGCCTCCGCCCCCGCAGCCGCCGCCACCCCCGCCGCAGGACGAGCCGCCGCCCCCGCAGCCGCCGCCCCCGCCGGGCCGCCCTCCGGACGAGCCGCTTCCCCCACCGCCACCGGATCCCATGGCGACAAGGCCCACAATCACCGCCAGCACCACCACACCGGCGACGAACAGCAACGGTTCCATGGCGATCTCCTTCCCCCGAAGGTGCGTTGTGGAGGCGCATGCCCCCGTTCGAGCCTGCCAAGCCGTACAGCGGGCTTCAGCTCGACGAGCCGCACGACGACCCGCCCCCGCAGGAGCTGGACGACGAGGAGGAGCAGGAGGACGAGGACGAGGAACAGGACGACGCCCCGCAGCCCGCGCCCGCCCCGCCGCAGCCGCTCCCGCCGCCGTGGTGCGGCGAACCCGCCCACCAGCCGCCGGACGCCGTCCGGCGGCTCCGTCCCCGGATGCCCGGTGCGCGGACCGGGGCCCGCCGTCCTCCCCGTACGACCGCCCAGACGATCGTGCCCACCACGAGGACGAACACCAGGAGGAACACCACAGGGAACACGACGAACAGCGTGTCGACCAGCCACGGGACCCCGTCCACACCCCCGCCGCTCTCCGCGACCACCTCGCCGTTCTCGTCGACCCACGTGCCGTCGCGCAGCTCCCACCCCATGTCCCCCACCCCTCTCTCGTACGTGCCTGCGAAGGGCATCCCCCCACCCCGCCCCGGCCAAAGCGCACTTGAGCAACTCCAGAGGTTCGCCCCGCCGCGCCGGGAGGCCCTGACACGCCCCCGCCCGGCACCCTTGAGGTACCGCCCCGTTCGCCCCAGGATGGCGCCCATGACCCCAGCACCGCTCAACCGCCGCCTCGCCGGTTTCGGCACCACGATCTTCGCGGAGATGTCGGCCCTCGCCGCCGCCACCGGCTCCATCAACCTGGGCCAGGGCTTCCCCGACACCGACGGCCCCGAGGAGATCAGGGAGGCGGCCGTGCGGGCCCTGCGGGAGGGCCGCGGCAACCAGTACCCGCCCGGCCCCGGCGTCCCCGAGCTGCGCACCGCGATCGCGGAGCACCAGCGGCAGCGGTACGGACTGGCGTACGACCCGGACACGGAGGTGCTCGTCACGGCCGGGGCGACAGAGGCCATCGCCGCGTCCCTGCTGGCCCTGGTGGAGCCGGGCGACGAGGTGATCGCCCTGGAGCCGTACTACGACTCGTACGCGGCCTGCATCGCCATGGCGGGCGGCACCCGCGTCCCGGTGACCCTGCGCCCGGACCCGGCGGAGGCACGCTTCGTCCTGGACCTCGACGAGCTGCGGGCCGCCGTCACCGACCGCACCCGCCTCATCCTCCTCAACACACCGCACAACCCCACCGGCACGGTGCTCACCCGCGACGAACTGGCCGCCGTGGCGGCGCTCGCGGTCGAACGGGACCTGCTGGTGGTGACCGACGAGGTGTACGAGCATCTGGTCTTCGACGGCGCCGCCCACATCCCGGTCGCGACGTTCCCGGGCATGCGGGAGCGCACGATCACCATCTCCTCCGCGGGGAAGACCTTCTCCTTCACCGGCTGGAAGGTCGGCTGGGCTACCGGCTCCCGGGATCTCGTCTCCGCGGTCCGGACCACCAAGCAGTACCTGACCTACGTCAGCTCCGGCCCCTTCCAGTACGCCATCGCCGAGGCGCTCCGCCTCCCCGACACGTACTACGACGACCTCCGCGCCGACCTGCGACGCAAACGCGACCTGCTCGGCGACGGCCTGCGCGCCGCCGGATTCGAGGTCTACCAGCCCCAGGGCACCTACTTCATCACCACCGACATCACCCCCCTCGGCGAGAAGGACGCCCACGCCTTCTGCCGCACCCTCCCCGAACGCTGCGGCGTCGTCGCCATCCCCAACTCCGTCTTCTACGACGACCCCGACACCGGCCGGACCCAGGTCCGCTTCGCCTTCTGCAAGAAGGACGACATCCTCACCGAAGCCGCCACCCGCCTTCGCCGCCTCGCGCCCTGAACGCCGGGCGGCGTGACCGGCCAAGGACATACGACGCCGGAGCTCACCCGTTGTCCGGGCTCCTCGCCGGTGCCGGTCTCCCCGGCGCCGGCGGCTCCGGGCGATGCCGTCGTCGGTCAGCGGCGCCGTTTGCGGCCGCTTCTGCCGGCGGGACGCGACCGCTTGTGGGCGCGGCCGGGACGGGCGGCGGGTGCGCGCAGCACTTCGGCGGCCAACCGCCCGAGCTCCTCCATACCGGCCCGGTCGGGGTGCTCGGAGTCCAGCACGGCGGCGATCGCGTCCCTGATCTCCGGGCCCTGGGCGCGCAGCGCCTCCTCGGCGCCGCCCGAGCCGCCCGCCAGCTCCACGAGCTGGAGCAGGTTCTCGGCGAGCACCAGAAGATGCTCGGTGTCGGTCATGTCTTCCGGAGACAGCAGCTCGTGCTGTGCCAGCGTGTTCAGTGCCAGCGGCGCGAGCTGGGGATCGCGGCGCAGCATGCGCAGCAGCCGCTCACCCTCGCCGTCCGGCAGCGCCGCCGACAGTACGCCGAGCATCGCCTGCGCACGCGTGCGGAAAGCCATGACTCTTACCGCGTCGGTCAGTTGCCGCAGTGCCGCCTCTCGCTCGCCGCGCGCCGCGATCCAGCCGGCCAACTCCGCCTGGGCGGCGTCCGGCGGGTATTCCTCGGCCAGCACGCCCAGCAGCCCGGCCGCCGACGCCTGGGCCAGTTCACCGATCAGGGGTGCGTCGCGGCCGACGGCCAGCAGCCGCTGCCGTACCGCCCGGGTGCCGAGTTCGGTGAGCCGGATGAGCTCGACCGGCCCGCCGGTCAGCTCCTCCCGCCGCCGGTCGGCCCGCTCCCGCGCCATCGGGTCCGGTGTCGCCCCTGCGACGCCCAGCAGTTCCGCAAGCTCCGGCGGCATGCCAGCGGGCAGCTCAGGTCCGGCGTCGGCAAGGTCGACATCGAGGAACACCGGGTCGGCCATCCCACGCTTACGCTCGATCGCGCCCATGCCGTCCAGCAGGTCGAACACCGTGCGCAGGTCCCGGTCGGCGTGCTCGAACCACGTCCGGTGCCGGAGATCCGACCCGCCGTCGAGCTGGAAGGAGGTCCGATAGACCAGACGCACCGTGTCGCGCAGCCGTGGCCAGGGCATCGGGTACGGAAGGCTGTAGAGCGTGTTCAGCACGTCTCCCAGCACGTCCTCGTAGACGTCGAAGAGCATCGACTCGACGTGCCAGCCGCTACGCGCCCCGAGCAGGGGCTGCCTCAGTTCGAAGCACGCGTCGAAGGCGCACAGCCACAACTGGAGTGGGTCGGCCAGTACCGGCCGGGCCTTGGCCACCGCGTACAGCCGTCCTTTGACCACCCGGACCAGCCGCGCCTTCTTCGCCCACTCCACCAGCAGCCCCAGCCGCGGCAGGTCGGCCGAGGAGCGCACCCCGTCGGTCCTGTCCCCGGTGCCGAGTGCGTCCACCAGCTCTCGGGCATCGGCCATCCGCAGCCGTCCCGTCGCCGTCACGGGGCGGCCGTCCTGTCCCGCCCACGCGGTGAGTCCGCGCAACTGCTCCACCGTCTTCGACGCCTCTGCCCGCCGGCGCAGCTCGTCGTCCGCGGGCAGTGCGACGGGCAGCTGCGGCTCAGCGCGCTCCGAGCCGGAGGCCGCGCGGCCGGTCAGCCGCTGTTCCATGATTGCGCCGAGTACCTGCTCGTCATAAGCGGCCTCTCCACGCCGCGCCCGGTCCGCGAAGCGCTGCAGCGCAGCCCCGTCCCGGATGTCCACTCCCTGCTCGGCGGCCGTCATCGTCCAGAACTTCGCCAGACCCCAACGAGTGCGATCAGCCATCGCCGCCGGGTACTGCTCCGCGACCTTGTCGACCGCGGCGAGGGACTCCTGAAGCGAAGGGCCACGCGGGTCCGCCAACCGCTCGGTGTGCAGATAACGCAGCAGCGTGCGCAGGGTGCCCGGGGCGTCGACGCGTTCCTCCTCGGGGATCTCGGTGACGTTCCGGGGGATCCAGGAGAGCAGTACCTCCTCCACGTGGCGCTGCTCCCACAGCCCCAGTCGGCCATCGGCCGTCTCCCGGTGCCGGTAGCCCAGTACCGCCTCGGCCGTGAACCCGTCCATCGGCAGCCCCTGGTCCCCGGCCCACCGGAACAGCCGATCGACCAGCAGCCCACTCGCGGCCTCGAACTCCTCCTCGGCCTCGGGCTCGAACCTCATCCGCACGTCACTCGTCCCGCCTGTCCGCAGCACTCCTCACGGTGGCACGCTACCGCCTGACCCTGTCGTCGGATCGGCCGAGGATGAACGGCCCGGGGGCCTCAGGGGGCCGGTTCCCTGGCCGCTGACGCTACTCCGTGTCCTTCGGGTGTCGCGGGGAGGCGTACACCAGGATCACGGTCGAGGTGTCCGTGCTGACCAGGTAGCGGACCCGGCCGCCGCTGGTGATCTCGTACTCCCACTGCTCCAGCTCGGAGCCCTTCCATTCCCGGGTGGCGTGCCTGCCTCGGAGCTGGTGCCGGCGGTTCCAGTTGGATCGCGACAGCGGGTCCGCACGAAGTGTCTCCAGACAGCGATGCGCGTTCGGCAGCGCCACCCGGCAAAGCTCCTCCCACCCGTTCGCAGCCTCTGTTGTCCCGAAAATGACGTTCCAGCCACTCAGCGGAGGCACACTGACCCGATCGCCTTTCTTCGGGCTCACTCGTGCACCTCTACGGGGCCGAGGTCGACGTCACCAAGCGGGCGGAGTGCTTCCCCGAGCTGGTCGGGGTCGGCGTTGATGCGGGCGGTCGCCCGCCACGAGACGATCGCTCGGTGCACAGCCTCCCTGGCGCCCAACTCGGCGGCGTCGGACAGCGCGTCCAGGAGCTCGACGGTGAATTCCCGGACTTCTTCGGTGTCCAGGTGGCGCACCCACGGGAACACCTCGGGCAGCGCGAGCAGAAGCGACTTGGCGCCGTCGTCCTGCTTCATCAGGGCAAGGAACAGCCGGGACGCGGTGGTCAGGTTCTCCTCGGTGCGCTCGGCGTGTATGGCCGTGGTCAGCACCATGTCGGGCGCGTCCCGGTGCGTGACACGCAGGCATCCCAGAGCGGCGGCCCTGGCGGCGACGGCCTTCGGGTTCCGCGACAGATCGGTGAACGAGACAGATTCCGATTCGAACGCCAGGTGCGCGATGCTCATACTCAGACCGTACTCTGATTGTGCTCTGATTTCTATCGCGCAAGGTGGAATGGAAGCTGAAGGCCCCCACCCTTTCGGCCCGGCCAGGCCCGGCCCGGTACGAAGCCGGGACCAATAGGTGCGTGAACGCGGAGTGGCCTGGCTGACGGCCACGCCCGAACTGACGGCCGCCGTGCGCACGACCAAGCAGTTCCTGACCTATGTGGCGTCGGGCCCCTTCCAGTACGCCATCGCGGAGGCGCTGCGGCTGCCCGGGGACTACTTCGAGACGCTCCGCGCGGATCTGCGCGGCAAGCGGGACATCCTGGCGGAGGGGCTCCGCACGGCCGGATTCGAGGTCTACGACCCGCGGGGCACGTACTTCATCACGGCGGACATCGGCGGACTCGGCGAGAAGGACGGAGTCGCCTTCTGCCGCGCGCTGCCCGAGCGGTGCGGGGTGGTGGCCGTGCCGAACCAGGTCTTCTACGACCACGCCGACATGGCCCGCACGCTCGTTCGATTCGCGTTCTGCAAGAAGGAGGCCGTGCTCCGCGAGGCAGCGGACAGGCTGGCCCGGCTCTGAACGGCGGGCCAGCCCGGCCGCGATACGACACCGCCGGGGCGGTGACCCGATCGGGTCACCGCCCCGGCGGTGTTCCGGGGGCTCAGGCCTCGTCGCCCGGCTTGTCCTCGCCGTTCTCGGACTCCGACAGGCCGAGCTGCTCCAGCAGCCACTTGTCGAACTCGATCGACGCGCGGACCCAGCTCACCGTCGACGACACGAAGTGCTCCAGGCTGACACCCGTACCGATGAGCATCTGCGCCTCGCCGATGAGCCGGACGGTGGCGCCGCCCTGCTCGTCCTCGTGGAGGTGGGTGTAGACCTTCGGCCACAGGGTGCGGCGGTTCCAGTCGTCGATGGTCTCCAGGATCTTCGTGCGGTCCTCGACCGGGTGCGGCCGGTCGTAGAAGGTGCGCACGGAGAACACCTGCTGCTCCGCCTCGCCGCGGAACATGAAGTAGGTGCGGAAGTCCTCCCACGGCGCCGCGAGGTCACCCTCGTCGTCGACGACGTACTTCAGCTCCATCTGCTCGAGGAGCTGCTTCACCAGGTCCTGGTCGGGCACGACGGGGCCCGGAGGCGGCCCCGCGGGCTGGTTCTGCTGCGGCTGGGCCCCGAAGTTCGGAATCGAGGACGGGTCGATGCTCACCGGGTGTTTCCCTTCATACGGATGCCGCCATCCTCTCCCATGCCGGACCGGGGCTGGCAAGCCCACATGACGGCGATCCGCTCCCGGCTGACATGATCTCCCGCCATGGGGGACGACACGCGGGTGTGAACGCCGTCCGGCCGGGAACCGGACGGCGGGCCTGGTCGTGGGCCGTGCCCGGGTCCGTACCGGGCGTGCCGGTGCTCTTCGGGGCGTTCGGGTCGGCCGTCGGCTCCGGGTGGTACGCGGCCATGACCGTGGCCGAGAACAACACCGGCGACGACTGCGCGGAGGCGGCCTTCGCCCGGGAGACGCCGCGTCCTTCGACGTGACGTTCCGGAGGCCGTGCTCCGAGGCCGCCGGACGGCCGGAGTCCTCGTTCCGGCACCCGAGGCCGGCCCACCGGGATCCCGCGGACAGGACCTGTGCGCGGACGTCCGGTACGGCGGCCGGCACGAGGGGCGGGGCCGTCGCCTCGGAGGTGACGGCGGCGTACGGGGGCGGGGACACGGCCCTCGTCGGCCTCCACCCGGACGAGACCTGAACCGGGCCGGGGCGGACCGGCGGCCGGCCGGGACAACCGCGGCCCGGCCCGGCCGCCGGACGTGTCCGGCCCGCTACTCGGCCGTGCCCACCGCGAGCCCCCCGTCCACACGGCTCACGCGGACCACGTCGCCGTCCTTGATCCCGCCCGCCAGGATCTCCCTGGCGAGCTGGTCCCCGATGGCCGTCTGGACCAGGCGGCGCAGGGGCCGGGCGCCGTACGCGGGGTCGTTGCCCTCCTCGGCCAGCCAGTCGAGGGCCTCCGGGGTGACGTCCAGGGCCAGGCGGCGCTCCGCGAGGCGGCGGGACAGCCGGTCGATCTGCAGGCGGGCGATCCGCGCCAGCTCGTCCCGCGTCAGGGCGGAGAAGACCACGATGTCGTCCAGGCGGTTCAGGAACTCCGGCTTGAAGGAGGCCCGGACCACCTCCAGCACCTGCTCCCGCTTCTGCGCCTCGGTCGACGTCGGCTCCATCAGGAACTGGCTGCCGAGGTTCGAGGTCAGCACCAGGATGGTGTTGCGGAAGTCGACCGTCCGGCCCTGGCCGTCCGTCAGCCGCCCGTCGTCCAGCACCTGGAGCAGGACGTCGAAGACCTCCGGGTGGGCCTTCTCGACCTCGTCGAGGAGGATCACGCTGTACGGGCGGCGGCGCACCGCCTCCGTCAGCTGGCCGCCCTCCTCGTAGCCGACGTACCCGGGGGGCGCGCCCACCAGCCGGGCGACGCTGTGCTTCTCGCCGTACTCGCTCATGTCGATGCGGACCATCGCGCGCTCGTCGTCGAAGAGGAAGTCCGCGAGCGCCTTCGCCAGCTCCGTCTTGCCGACACCCGTCGGCCCCAGGAAGAGGAACGAGCCGGTCGGCCGGTCGGGGTCGGAGATGCCCGCGCGGGTGCGGCGCACCGCGTCCGACACCGCCCGTACGGCCTCCTGCTGGCCGATGAGCCGCCGCCCCAGCTCCTCCTCCATACGGAGCAGCTTCTGCGTCTCGCCCTCCATCAGGCGTCCCGCCGGGATGCCTGTCCAGGAGCCGACCACGTCCGCGATGTCGTCCGGACCGACCTCCTCCTTGACCATGGTGTCCCGCGCGGCGGCCTCCTGCTCGGCCTCCGTCGCGGCCTCCAGCTCCCGCTCGACCGCCGGGATCTCCCCGTACAACAGCTTGGACGCGGTGTCGAAGTCGCCGTCCCGCTGGGCCCGTTCGGCCTGGCCGCGCAGGTCGTCGAGCTGCTCCTTCAGCTCACCGACCCGGTTGAGGCCCTGCTTCTCCTTCTCCCAGCGGGCGGTCAGCCCGCGCAGCTCCTCCTCCCGGTCCGCGAGGTCGCGGCGCAGCTTCTCCAGCCGCTGGACGGACCCGGGGTCCGTCTCGTTCTTCAGGGCCAGCTCCTCCATGCGGAGCCGGTCGACGGCGCGCTGGAGTTCGTCGATCTCAACCGGGGAGGAGTCGATCTCCATCCGGAGGCGGGACGCCGCCTCGTCGACGAGGTCGATCGCCTTGTCGGGGAGGAAGCGGGACGTGATGTACCGGTCCGAGAGGGTCGCGGCGGCGACCAGCGCGGAGTCCGCGATCTGGACCTTGTGGTGGGCCTCGTACCGGCCCTTCAGTCCGCGCAGGATCGCGATGGTGTCCTCGACGCTCGGCTCCGCGACCAGCACCTGCTGGAAGCGGCGCTCCAGGGCGGGGTCCTTCTCGATGCGCTCGCGGTACTCGTCGAGCGTCGTGGCACCGACCATGCGCAGCTCGCCGCGGGCCAGCATCGGCTTGAGCATGTTGCCCGCGTCCATGGCGGAGTCGCCGCCGGCGCCCGCACCGACGACGGTGTGCAGCTCGTCGATGAAGGTGATGACCTGGCCGTCGCTCTCCTTGATCTCGGACAGGACGGTCTTCAGCCGCTCCTCGAACTCGCCCCGGTACTTCGCCCCGGCCACCATGGCGCCGAGGTCGAGCGACACGAGCCGCTTGTCGCGCAGCGACTCCGGGACGTCGCCCTTCACCACGCGCTGGGCGAGCCCCTCGACGACGGCGGTCTTGCCGACGCCGGGCTCGCCGATGAGCACGGGGTTGTTCTTCGTACGCCGGGACAGCACCTGCACGACCCGCCGGATCTCCTGGTCACGGCCGATGACCGGGTCCAGGCGTCCCTCGCGGGCGGCGGCGGTGAGGTCCGTGCCGAACTTCTCCAGCGCCTTGTACCGGCCCTCCGGGTCCGGGGTCGTCACCCGGCGTGAGCCACGGGACTTCTCGAAGGCCTCCATCAGCTTCTTCGCGCTCGCGCCCTGCCGGGTGAGCAGCTCGCCCGCCTGGCCGCCCTTGGCGGCGATGCCGATGAGGAGGTGCTCGGTCGACAGGTACTCGTCGCCCAGCTCGCGGGCCCGGGCCTGGGCGTCCGCGATCACCGCGAGCAGCTCGCGGTTGGGCTGCGGCGGGGCGACGGTGGAGCCGGTGACGCTGGGCAGCGCGGCGAGCAGGCGCTCCGCCCCGGACCGCACGGCTGCCTGGTCGGCCTCGACGGCGGCGAGCAGGTCGGTCAGGTTCTCGTTGTCCTGGCCGGACAGCAGGGCCAGGAGGAGGTGCGCCGGGGTCAGGTCCGCGTGTCCGGCGGACACGGCACGGCTGGAGGCGGCGCTGAGCGCCTCCCGGCTCTTGTTGGTCAGCTCGGCGTCCACGTGGATCCCTTCCTATGACTCATCCAACGTCCACAAACTTGAGTCTATGACACTCAAGGTGGTGGGTGCCAGTGACTATGGGTAGGTTCCGGCCCATGGCCATAGACCTCCGGCATCCCGACGCCGCCTATGTCAGCTTCTGGCGCGAGCGCCACATGTGCACACTGACGACGATTCGCCCGAACGGCACACCGCACGTCGTCGCGGTGGGGGTGACGTACGACCCCGAGGGCGGCGAGAAGGGGATCGCGCGGGTCATCACCAACAAGCACAGCCGCAAGGTCGCGAACGTCCTGGCGGCGGGCCCCGGGGGCGCCCCGGTCGCGGTCTGCCAGGCCGACGGCGGCCGCTGGGCGACGCTGGAGGGCCGCGCGGTGATCCGCGCGGAGGCCGACGCCGTGGCCGACGCGGTGGCGCGGTACGCGGAACGGTACGGGCGGACGCCCTCCCCCAACCCGGACCGGGTGGTCATCGAGATCACGCTGACGCGGGGCATGGGGCGGGCGTAGCCGAGCGAGGGCGCTCCCTCCCGGCCGGCCGGGCGGGCCGCTCGCCGCACCCGGCGCCGTGCCCGTTCGCACGGTTCCGGAGCACGGACCGCAGCCCGGGCGCAGGCCGACCAGGCCGCGGGCACGGCCCCTGACGGACCCGAGACGGGTTCCAGGCCGTGAATTCGGTGAACGCGCGGGACCGCCCCCGGGCGGGGAACCGGCCCCCGAACGCCATGACGGAGCCTGGGCCCGCGTGCACTCGCCGGACCGGCTGTACGACGGGACGGCGGGCGGCCCTCCAGCGCCTCCCTCTCGGACGGGAGACGCTCTCACCGGCGTCGGCGCCGGGCAGGGCCCGCGCACCGTGCGGGCGGGCTCAGTCCAGGTCCGTGAGTTCGTCCGCGTAGACCTGGGAGAGGGGCTGGGGGCCTACGTACTGCTGGCAGTTGCACTGGCCCGGCTCGTAGCGCAGGGGTTTCTTGTTCTCGTCCCAGGCCGTGGGGATCTCCACGCGTTCGTGGCAGCGGCCTTGCCTGTCGTGCTTGGCGAGGTGGTGGGTGCAGCCGCAGATCGGCTCCGGGGGCCTGGTCGCCGCCTCCAGGGCCAGGCGGTGCTGCTTGTCCGCCTCCAGCCGCTCCAGCTTCCGCTTGTGGCGGTTGCGCAGCGCCGTGCGGCCGGTTTCGGCCGCCCAGGCGAAGCCGCCCGTCCAGAAGAGGATGAGGATCACCCAGATCCAGCCCGGCATCACTGTCCCCCCTGCCCCGTCACGCCTCGGTCGCCTGCCACGATACGGGGCCCGTCCGGCCCGGTCGATGGCGGCGGGTCAGGGGGTTCGAGCCGATCGAGTTGTGGATCGCGAAGCTCACCGCGTCCGCGCGGTAGCGGTCGTCCGAGCACTCGACAGGGCGCCCCTCGTGGGTGGTGGTCACCCGGCGGACCCGGAGCAGCGGGCTGCCGCGGCGGACCCCGAGGAGGTCCGCGTCCCGGGTTCCCGCCGCGACCGCGTCGATGATGTGCTCTCCGTAGGCGAAGACCAGTCCGGTGTCCTGGTAGAGCTGCCGGGTGACGGAGGGGCAGTCGGGGGCTATGCGCTCCACCGCGTCCGCGATCCAGTCCGCGTACACCGTCCGCTCCACCAGCACCCGTTCCCCGTCCAGCCCCCGCACCCGCAGCACGTGCAGAACGTCCGCGCCCGTGCGGAGGTGGAGGCGGGCGGCCTCCTCGGCGGTCGCCGGGCGGCGCTCGGCCGCGACGACCTCGCCGGTCGCCGCCCGGCCCATCGCCCCGGCCCACTGGGCGAAGCTGCGCAGCTCCGCGAAGCTCTGGCTGCGGCGGCTGGCGAGCACCACCCGGCGGGCTCCCTGGCGGGAGCCGATCAGCCCCTCGGCGGTCAGCGCGGACACCGCCTGCCGTACGGTGCCGCGCGACACCCCGTACCGGGACGCCAGTTCCGCCTCGGACGGCAGCCGCGCGCCGACCGGGTACTCCTGGGCGTCGATCGCGCGCCGCAGCTCGTCCGCGATCTGTTCGTGCCGTGCCGCCCCCGCCACTGGGCCCTCCTCTGTCGCCAGCCTGCCGCTGTGCGCGCATGTGCGCCTGAGGCAGCAGCGTAAACGGGTCGGCTCCGGACCCTTTGTTGTCGGGCACACGGGTGTCCGAGCGTTGGCAGATGGCGCTCAGGCCTTCTCCCCGTGTTCACTTTCACGCCATTCCCGGCGGGCCTACTGGGGCCGACTTGTTCAAACAAGTTCCCGTCTTCCTTCCCCCAGGAGAGATCGTGAGCGTGTCCCCGTCCCGCAAGAAGCCGCTCCCCAGAGCCGCCCTCCTCCTCAGCGGCCTCACCGCCGCCGCCCTCGGCCTCACCGCCTGCGGCAGCGCCCCCGAGGCGAAGACCCCGGGCGCCGACGGCGCCGACGGCAGGAGCGCGGCCACCGCCGCCTCCGCCAAGGAGTTCGGCGGCATGGACGCCCTGGTCGCCGCCGCCAAGAAGGAGGGCACGCTCAACGCGATCGCCCTGCCCCGTGACTGGGCCAACTACGGCGCCGTCATCGACGGGTTCAGCAAGAAGTACGGGATCAAGGTCGAGGTCGAGAACCCGGACGGCAGCAGCCAGGACGAGATCAACGCCGTCACCTCCCGCAAGGGCCAGGACCGCGCCCCCGACGTGCTCGATCTCGGCCAGTCCTTCGCGATCAGCGCCGCACAGCAGGGCCTGCTGGCCCCGTACAGGGTCGAGGCGTACGACAGGATCCCGGAGGGGCAGAAGGACACGGAGGCCCGCTGGTACAACGACTACGGCGGCTACGTCTCCATCGGCTGCGACGCCAAGCGGGTCAAGGAATGCCCCAAGACCTTCAAGGACCTGCTGAAGCCGGTCTACAAGGGGCAGGTCTCGCTCAACGGCAACCCCACCAAGTCCGGTTCGGCCTTCGCCGGGGTGTACGCGGCGGCCCTCGCCAACGGCGGCTCCTTCGACGACATCCAGCCCGGCCTGGACTTCTTCGAGGAGCTGAAGAAGAACGGCAACTACACGCCGGTCGAGGCCACTCCGGCCACCGTCGAGAAGGGCGAGACGCCCATCACCATCGACTGGGACTACCTGAACGCCGGCTACGCCGACGAGTTCCGGAGCAAGGGCGTCGACTGGCAGGTCAGCGTCCCCGAGGACGGGACGTTCTCGCAGTACTACTCCCAGGCGATCAACAAGGACGCCCCGCACCCGGCCGCCGCCCGGCTCTGGCAGGAGTACCTGTACAGCGCCGAGGGCCAGAACCTGTGGCTGAAGGGGTATGCGCGGCCCGCGCTGCTCCCTGCCATGGTGCAGGACGGCACCGCCGACAAGGAGGCGGCCGCCAAGCTGCCGAAGGTGGACGGCACCCCGTCCTTCCCGACCGAGGCCCAGCAGGCCGAGGCGAAAAAGGTCCTCGCCCAGGGCTGGGGCGCGGCGGTCGCCGGCTGACGACGCCATGACCGACCCGACCACCACAGCGAAGGGCGCCGCCCCGGCCCCCGGGCCCGTGTGCCCGGCGGGCCCGGGCGCGCCCGCCCCGGCCCCGGCTCCGGCCCACGTCCACGTGCCGGTCCAGGCCGCGGGGAGGCCGGAGCCTCCGAGAAAACGCCGACGCCGTACGGGGCGCGGGGGACTCGCCGTCCTGCCGCTGCTCGTCTTCGTCGCCGTCAGCTTCGGAGTGCCCGCGATCGCCATCCTGAACGGCGCGTTCACCGTGAAGGACCCGGTCACCGGGGCCACCACGTACACCACGGCCAACCTCACGGCCTCCCTGGAAGGCGCCTACTTCACCGCCCTCGCCGGCAGCGTCGAGCTGTCGGCCACCGCCGCGGTGATCGCCGCCGCCCTCGGGCTCGTCCTCGCCCAGGCCGTGGTGTCCAGCGGGAGCCGGACCCTGCGGAACGCGGTGTTCACCGCGTCCGGTGTCCTCGCCAACTTCGGTGGTGTACCGCTCGCTTTCGCGTTCGTCGCCACCCTCGGCAACGCCGGTGTCCTCACCCGCCGACTGAGCCTCACCGAGCACGGCTGGAGCCTGTACAGCTTCTGGGGGCTGACCCTCACGTATCTGTACTTCCTCATCCCGCTGATGGTGCTCACCATCACCCCCGCACTCGACGGCCTGCGGACGCAGTGGCGCGAGGCGGCCCGGAACAACGGGGCGACCGGGTACCAGTACTGGCGGCACGTCGCCCTTCCCGTCCTCGCGCCGTCGCTGCTCGGCGGGCTGGTCCTGCTCTTCGGCAGCTCCTTCGCCGCGCACGCCACCGCCGCCGCCATCGTCGGCAGCTCCGTCCCCCTGGTGACCCTCCAGATCGCGGACGCCATCTCCGGCAACGTCCTCGTCGGCCAGGAGAACGTGGCCCTGGCGCTCAGCCTGGACATGGTGGTGATCGCGGGCCTGGTGATGGCCGTGTACATCCCCCTGCAACGACGGAGCGCCCGATGGCTGGACTGACGACGACCCGCCGCACGGCTCTCTGGCGGGTGCTCGTCCTCGCTCTCGCCTCCGTGTACTTCCTGGTGCCGATGGCCTCTTCGGTGGTCTTCACCGTCGATGTGCCGGGCCGGGGCCTCACCCTGGACGCGTACGCGAGGATCCTGACCACGGAGGGATTCGTCTCCAGCCTCCTGCTGTCCCTGGAGCTGGCCGCCGCCACCATCACCGTCGTGCTGCTGCTGATGGTGCCCGCCATGGTCGCGCTGCGGCTCGGCGCGCCCCGGCTGCGCCCGGTGGTGGAGGTGGTGTGCTCGATGCCGCTGGTCCTGCCGCCGATCGCGTTCGTCGCCGGGCTCGGCACGGTGCTCCGCTGGGGGCCCGACCACCTGGCCGCCACCCCCTTCTTCCAGACGTTCGTCGCGATCCAGAACCCCGAGTTCCCGTTCGTGCTGGTCCTCGCCTACACCGTGATGGCGCTGCCGTTCGTGTACCGGGCGCTGGACGCGGGGCTCCGGGCGGTCGACGTGCGGACTCTGACGGAGGCGGCACGCAGTTGCGGCGCCTCCTGGCCCCGGGCGCTGGTCGGCGTGCTGCTGCCGAACCTTCGGACGGCTGTGCTCAACGCCTCCTTCCTGACACTGGCTCTGGTGCTCGGCGAGTTCACCGTCGCCCAGCTGCTGGGCTTCCGGCCGTTCGCCGTGTGGATCGTCAACATCTCCGGCTCGCAGGCCCAGATGTCCGTCGCCGTGTCCGTCATGAGCCTGCTCGTCACCTGGGCTCTGCTGCTGACGCTGGCCTTCCTCGGCGGGCGCCGCCCCGCGTCCCGTACCACCCCCAGGAGTGACTGACCGTGGCAGACACCATGGTGAACACCACCCCCGTGACGGCAGGCCCCTCAGGCCCCGCCTCCGTCGAGTTCCGCTCCCTGCGCCGGGACTTCGGCGGCACGGTCGCGCTCGACGGACTCGACCTGGCCGTGGAGCCCGGCGAGCTGCTCGCTCTGCTCGGCCCGTCCGGCTGCGGCAAGACCACCGCGTTGCGCATGCTGGCCGGGTTCGAGCACCCCGACTCCGGCGAAGTCCTCGTCGACGGCGAGGACATCACCCGCGTCCCCGCGCACCGCCGGGACGCGGGGATGGTCTTCCAGTCGTACAGCCTCTTCCCGCACCTGAACGCCCTCGACAACGTCGCCTTCGGGCTGCGGATGCGCGGCGAGCGCCCCGGACCGCGCCGGGCCCGCGCCGCCGAACTGCTGGAGCTGGTCGGCCTGCCGCGGCAGGGCACCCGCTACCCGCACCAGCTCTCCGGCGGCCAGCAGCAGCGCGTCGCGCTCGCCCGCGCGCTGGCCCTGCGGCCCCGGGTGCTGCTGCTGGACGAGCCGTTGTCGGCGCTGGACGCGAAGGTCCGGCTCAGCCTGCGCGAGGAGATCCGGCGGCTCCAGCAGGAGCTGGGCATCACCACCCTGTTCGTCACGCACGACCAGGAGGAGGCGCTGTCCATGGCCGACCGTGTGGCGGTCATGAACAAGGGCCGGCTGGAGCAGTGCGCCGCGCCCGCCGAACTGTACGGACGCCCGGCGACCGCCTTCGTGGCGGAGTTCGTCGGCACGATGAGCCGCATCCCGGGGCGGCTCACGACAGACCGGCCGGGGACGGTGGAGGTGCTGGGCCGCCGGCTGCACGTCGACGGGGACGCGCCCGCCGGGCCCGAGGTCGACGCACTGGTGCGCCCCGAAGCCGTGCAGGTGGAGGCCGACCCTTCCGGTGAGGCGCGGGTCCTGGCCACCGCCTTCCTGGGCGCCGTGACCCGGGTGACCCTGAAGTGCGCGGACGGCGGCACGGTCGTGAAGGCGGACGTCCCCACACACGAGGCCGCCGCGCTCGGCCCGGGGGCGGCGGTGACGGTGTCGCTGCCCGACCGCCCGGTCCTGGTCGCACCCCGCGTTCCGTAACCCGCAGGCCGACGGGTCCTGTGGACCCGCCAAGAGGAGGCAACGTGCCCGAACCCACCTTGCAGGCCGTCCTGTTCGACATGGACGGCACGCTCGTCGACACCGAGACCCTGTGGTGGCAGGCCGTCGAGTACGTCGCGTCGACGCTCGCGTACGAGATCGGTGACGCCGACCTGCCGGAGGTGCTGGGCCGCCCGGTCGAGCACACCGCGGCGCACCTGTGGCGGATGACCGGCGGGGACGGGGAGGGCGTGCGGCGGGACGAGGTCGCGGCGGCCCTGGAAAGGGAGTTCACGGACCGGGTGCGGGACCGGGTCGTGCCCCGGCCGGGGGCGCTGGAGCTGCTGGCCTCGCTGGCGGCGGCCGGGGTGCCGACGGCACTGGTCACGGCCTCGCCGCGGTCGGTCGTGGACGCTGTGCTGGCCGCGCTGGGCGAGGCGGTCGGCTTCGCCGTCACGGTCACGGCCGACGACACCGAGCGCACCAAGCCCGCGCCGGACCCGTACCTCGCCGCCGCGCGTGCGCTGGGCGTGACGCCCGGGGCGTGCGTGGCGGTGGAGGACACGCCCACGGGTGTCGCCTCCGCCGAGGCGGCGGGCTGCAGGGTGCTGGCCGTTCCGTCCATGGCGCCGATCGGCCCGGCGGCGGGGCGGACGGTGCGGGACAGCCTGGAGGGGGTGGACGTGCCGTTCCTGCGGTCGCTGGCCGGTGGGTCACGCAGGCTGCGGGTGATGAGCTGGAACCTGTGGCACGGCGGGAGGTACGTCGACGACGCGCGCGCCAAGCAGGTCAAGGCCCTGCTGGCGGCGGACGTCGACGTGGTGGGCCTCCAGGAGACCGACGCGGTCGCGGCGCGCGAGCTGGCGGAGGCGCTGGGCTGGGAGCACCACCAGGCCGGTACGGGTCTCGCGGTGCTCAGCCGTCACCCGGTCGTCGCGCGGGCGGAGGCGCCGGGGCTCGGGTTCTACGGCGGGCTCGGCGTGCGGGTGCGGCTGGAGGAGGGGCGGGAGGTGTCGGTGTGGACCGCGCACCTCGACCACACGCCGTACGGCCCGTACGAGGCGTGCTTCGACCGGTTGCCCGTGCCGGAACTGCTGGACCACGAGGAGGCTTCGGGGCGGCTCGGCCGGATGCGGGGCGTCCTGGCGGCGATGGGCGAGGACCTGGCGGCGGCGCAGGACGGGGCGCCGGTCGTCCTGACGGGCGACCTCAACGTGCCGTCGCACCTGGACTGGACGCCCGACACGGCGCCGCTGCACGGTGGTCACGGCCCGGTGCCCTGGCCGGTCACGCGGCTGGCGGAGGAGGCGGGGCTGCTCGACTCGTACCGGGTGGCCCACCCGGACCCGCGCCGGGCGCCGGGCTTCACCTGGTCGCCGGTGCACGACGAGCACGAGGACGGTTCGGGCCGCCCCGAGCCCCAGGACCGCATCGACTACGTGCTGTACGCGGGCGCGCGGCTGCGGGTCCTCGGCTCGGAGACGTACGCGGCCGGAGACGTCCGGCCGTGGCCGCGGGTGAAGACGAACGACTGGCCGTCGGACCACGCGGCGGTGATCACGACGTTCACCCTGCGGTAGGCGGCGGACGGGCCGCGCGGCCCGTCGCGGGACCGGCCCCGGTGACGAGGCCCGCACCGACGGGCCGCCGGGTGCGGGGCGGGCACGGCTCGCACCCGGCCGGGTTCCGCTCCCCGGGCCCGTTCGCCGTCCGGCACTCCCGCCCGTGCGGCCACCGGCACAGGCGCGCCGGGCGTCGCGGCGCTCACCCCGCGGTTCGCGCCAGCAGCCGCCGCAGCACCGCCTCGATCTCCGGCCCGCCCGGCGTCGCCCCCGTGACGAGCGCCTGCACCATCAGGCCGTCCACCCCGGCGCAGAACGCCGTCACCACCCCCGGTGCGTCGCCGACGCACCCCCGGGCCAGCGCCGCGAGGTCGTCCACGCAGCGCGCCGCCACGGGCCGCAGGGCCGGGCGGCGGGCGGCGAGCAGGTACAGCTCGTACTCGGCTGCGACCAACGGCCTCCGCTCCTCGGCCAGTTCATCTGCCAGGGCAGCCGCCAGGGCGGCGACCGGGTCCGGCGCGGCGGCGGCCTCGCGCAGCAGCGCCGAGTACGCGTCGGCCGCCCACACGAGCGCGGCGACGAGCAGGTCGTCGACGCTGCCGAAGTAGTACGCGGCCGAGGAGGCGGGCAGCCCCGCCTCCTTGGCGACCGACCGGTGCGTCACCCCGGCCACCCCGTCCCGCGCGACGACCCGCAGCGCGGCCTCCAGCAGCGCCCGCCGCCGGGCCTCACCCTTGCGCAGCCGCCCGTCCGTCACGACGGGGGGTGATCCGGGGGTCAATGGGCGCTCCCCGTCTCCAGTACGAACACCCCGGCGGCGACCAGCGCGATCCCCCCGACCTGCGCCCACGACAGCCGGTCACCGAACAGCGCCGCCCCCAGCACGGCCACCAGCGTCACCCCGACCCCCGACCAGATCCCGTACGCCACGCCCAGCGGCAGCCCCCGCCCCAGCACCTTCGACAACAGGTAGAAGGACAGCGCGTACCCGGCCACGACCAGCAGCGACGGGCCGATCCGGCTGAAGCCGTCCGCCCAGCGCAGCGCCAGCGTCGCGCTCACCTCCGCGGTGATCGCCCCCGCCAACAGCACCCACACCATGCCACGCTCCCGACGGCACCCGAACGACGAGACCAGAAACTGGAACATCAGTTCAGGATTCTCCTCCGAGCGCCGGGCACGGGTCAAGACGGGGCCGGCCGCACCCCGCACACGGCCTCCGCAGGGCCGGCTCACTCGCTCGGGTGAATACACCCAATTGGACTGGCAATGGGGCCGGTTGGGCATCCTATGGTTGCCGGGACATATTCCGAGGGCATGTGACCGGACAGGAGCCACATGGTCAACTCACCTCATGAAGCCATGCACCGCATCTTCCAGGAGCACCCGGGGCTCTTCTCCAAGGTCTCCAAGGTGCTCGGCGTCGATCTTCCTCAGCCCACCTCCGTCTCGGTCATGCCCACCGACCTGACCGAGACCCGGCCCGTCGAACGCCGCGTGGACACCCTGCTGCGCTTCGAGACCGGGAAGGGCGAAGCCTTTCTCGTCGCGATCGAGGCCCAGGGCAGGAAGGACCCGGCGAAGCCCGGAAGCTGGGCCTACTACTGCACGCACGTGCACGAGAAGTACGGGCTGTTCCCGCTCCTGCTGGTCGTCTGCCAGGACCGGGCCACGGCGGAGTGGGCGGCGGAGCCCTTTCACTTCGGGCACGGCGCCTGGACGACGTACAGCCTGTACCCGCTGGTGGCCGGGCCGCACAACATGCCCGTGATCACCGACCCCGTCGAAGCCGCCGACGACCTGGCCCTGGCCACGCTTTCCGCGATCACGCACGTGTCCGACCCGGAGGTCGGTGTGATACTGAAGGCACTGTCCACCGCGCTGCGGAACCAGCCGCAGAACGTCGTCAACCCCGTTGTCGAATTCGTCGCACAGGGCCTGGGCAAGCACCCGGCCAAGCACATCTGGAGGAACCTGGTGGCCGTGGACCTTTCCTTCTACACCTCGGACATCTCCGAAGAGATCCGCGAACAGGGACGCGAGCAGGGCCTGGAGCAGGGCCTGGAGCAGGGCCTTGAACAGGGTGAAGCCAAACGCGCCGCCGAGGACGTCCTGTTCGTTCTCGAACAGCGGGGCATCACGGTCCCCGACGGCATCCGCGAACGCATCACCCGCAGCGCCGACCCGGAGATCACGCGCACCTGGCTCGCCCGCGCCCTCACCGCCGCCACCGCCGAAGAGATCTTCACCGACCGGTAGCCACGGCACCGCCCGGCCCTCAGCAGAGAGCCGGGCCCCTCACAGCTCATCCCCCGGCAGGGCGAGGTAGCGGGCCCGCAGGGCGGCCGTCACGGGATGGCCGGGGTCCAGGGCCGTGTCGTCGAGCGCCGCGATCGCGCGGACACCGACGTTCGCGTTCGTGGCGAAGGCGGCCCGCATGCCGGGCGCCTCGGCCAGGGTGACCGGCTCCGTGGTGTGGGCGTGCGCCTGCTGCAGCAGGGCCATCGTGACGCCGGGCAGCACGTCGGCCCGGGGCCAGACGACGGTGCCGTCCGCCCGTACGAAACCCACGTTCCACGTACCGCCCTCCGAGACGTGCCCGTCCGGGCCGTGGAACAGCGCGTCGTCGTAGCCGTCGAGCTGCGCGGCCCGCCGGGCGTGCAGGGCGCCGAACAGGCCCAGGTGCTTGACTGCGGGCAGGTCACGTACGTACGGGACCGTCTTCACCCGCAGCGGCGGCAGCGGCAGCGCGCCCACGGGCCTGCGGGTCACCAGGACGTGCGGCGTGGCGGGCGCGGCCGGGCGTCCGATGTCCAGGTCCGGGTCGAAGACGCTGACCCGGACGACCGCGCGGGAGCCGCCGCCCGGCCCGGCCACGGCCCGCCTGGCGTACGCGCGGACGCGGTCCGTGTCGAGTTCGGCGCCGAACACCGCCCGGCAGTCCCGCGCGAGCCGCGCGAGGTGCAGCCCGAGGCCCCGTACCCGCCCGTCGTCGACGCGCAGGGTCGTGAAGTGCCCGTAGTTGGTCAGGGCCATGGCCCTGAGCGCCTCCCTCTCCACAGGCCGCCCGTTCAGTTCCATCACGGGGACAGTGTGGCAGCGGCACGAGGCGAGCCCGACGGCACCGGTCGCCCCATAGGGGTGACGCCGGACCGGGAGGCGCGGTCAGGCCTCCCTGCGGGGCCGAGCCGCCGAGGGAAGAACCGTCGAGCACCGGCACCGGCGGGACGGACACCCCCGGAGAGGCGACCGCCGAACCGGCCGCTCCCGCCGCACGCCCCGCCGCACGCCCCGCCGGACCCACCGCGGGCTCCGGGCGGACGCGTCCCTGTCCGCCGTCCTCGCCGGTCTCGTCGCCGCCGTCGCCGGGGCCGCCCTGTTCGGGGCGCCGACGGGCGGGCAGAGCGGGGCGGTCCGGGAGGAGCGGGGCCGCACGCTGTCCCGACGGGCCTTCCGTGGCGGACGGGGCTTCGGCCGACCGGGCGGGGGCGTGCGAGCGGGTCAGCGAGACGGCCCCATCAGCCGACGCAGGACGATCATGGCCCTGCGGATGTGACTCTTCACGGTGCCGAGCGGAAGGCCGGTTCGCTCCGCGATCTGTCTCTGCGTCATGTCACCGTAGACGGCCATGGCCAGCAGCCGCCGTTGCACGGGGGAGAGGCACCGGAGGTTCTGGGCGACGAGCACCCGGTCGAGGGCCACGTCGCTCTCGTCACCACTGTGCTGCCGCACGGCTTCGCCGTTCCGTTCGGCGACGGCGCGCACCGTGTCCGCTCTGCGGGTGCGAGCGGCGAGGGCGTCGACTATGGCATGGCGAGTGATGCCGACGATCCAGCCGGCCAGGGCGCCCCGCTCCGGGCGGAAGCCCGCCCGTCCCCGCCAGGCGGCCAGGAACACCTGCTGGGTGACGTCCTCCGCGTCCTGCGGGTTTCCCAGGGAGCGCCGGGCCATGGTGTAGACCAGGGGCGACCAGCGCTGGTAGGCGAGGGCCAGGGCGTCCTCGTCGCCCGCGGTGAATCGTGCCGCGAGGGCGGCGTCGAGCCGGGGATCGGCCCGGCGGGGGACGCGTGTCCCCTCGTCGGCCGGCGACCGGTCGGGCAGCCCGAGGCGCTCTCCTCGACCGATGCTCGGAGATGTCGTGCGAAGGGCCGTCATGGCGCGCTCCTCAGTCCGACGCGACCTCGTCCCTGGCGAAGATCCGCCGATGCGGCACGGCATTCAATTCGCATCGATTGTGCATTGGTCCGGCGCACCCTGCCCCGAGGCCCGGAGAGCGTCGCGAACCCGCTTCCCGAAAGGACTGCATCCCTTCGGCCGTCCGGCGGTGAAGAACAGGTACGCGCTCTCACCCAGAGCGCGTCCCCCGAAAGGACACGGAACGATGAAACTCCGCACCAGCGTCGCAGTAGCCGCCTCTATCGGGATGTGCGCACTCGCGGTCGGAGCCGCGGGGCCCGCCTCCGCCGCGCAGGACGACGAGGCCATGGTCTCCGTCTTCCATGCCGTTCCCGGCCTGACCGTCGACGTGTACGCCAACGGGGACGAGCTGCTCGCGGGCTTCGAGCCGGGCACTCTCACCGAGCCGCAGGCGCTTCCGGCCGGCTCCTACGACATCGAGATCTTCCCGGCCGGTGCCGATCCGAGCGGCACCCCAGCGATCCAGAAGACGGTCGAGGCGCCCGCGGGAGCCGACGCGACCGTCGTCGCCCACCTGTCGGCCGACGGAACACCCCGGTTGGACGCCTATGTGAACGATGTGTCCCAGGTGCCCGCCGGAGAAGCCCGCCTGACGGTACGTCACGTCGCCGCGGCGCCGGCGGTGGACGTCCGGGCAGGCGACCAGCCCGTCTTCAAGGGACTGGAGAACCCTGACGAGGACACCACCGAGGTGTCGGCCGGAACGATCTCGGCCGACGTCGTCCTCGCCGGGACCGACGACGTCGTCCTCGGTCCCGCCGACCTCGACCTGAAGGAGGGCACCAGCACCGTCGTCTACGCCTGGGGCAGCGCCACCGACGACAACCTCGCCCTGAAGGTGCAGACACTGGCCGCCTCGCACGGGACGCCCTCCGCGGTGAACGCCGGATTCGGGGCGGGCACGAACGACTCCGACGCGTGGATCGCCTACTCCGCCGGCTTCGGTCTGCTCGCTCTCGCGGGAGCGCTCACCGTCAGGCACCTGAGGGCACGCGATCGTGCCTGAGGGAGGTAGGAGCACCGGCCGGTCCGGGAGGTTCCTCCGCGACGCCACCGCGGTCTCCGCGGTGGCGGCCGCCGGGATCGCGTCGTTCGCCTTCGGCGTCTCCCTCGATCAACGGCACCCCGAGGCCCCGGATCTCGCGCGCCCGACGTCGATCGTGACGCCCGGACCGTCGCCGCCCGCGGCGGACGGCGGGGTGACGGTCCACCCGGCCCGGGACGCCGGGAGCCGCCTGCCGGCGTCCGACGAGGAGGCCGGCCTGCTCCCCGTCCGTGTCGAGATCGAACGCCTCGGACTCGACGCCGCGGTCGTGCCGGTCGGGGTGCGTGAGGACGGCACCGCGGAGGTCCCCGAGGACCCCGCGCAGGCCGGCTGGTATCGCTTCGGCCCGGTCCCGGGGGACCCCTCGGGATCCGCCGTCCTCATGGGGCACGTCGATTCCCGCAGCGGGGAACTTGGCGAGTTCGCGGCGCTGTTCGGGGCTCGCCCCGGGGACACGGTGGTCGTCGAACGAGCCGATGCCCCGCCGCTGTCCTACCGGATCACCGCGCGCGTCACCGTCGACAAGGACCGGCTCCCCGGCTCCGTCTTCGCCCGGACCGGCGATCCGGTTCTCACCTTGGTCACCTGCGCGCCGCCATACGACGCCGTCGGGGGCTACCAGCGCAACCTCGTCGTGACGGCGGAGCCCGCGCGGCCCGCCGAGTGATCGGTGCGCGTTCGTCGTCCGTGCCGGCCGGCCGGCGCTCCCTCCGGTGTCGGAGGGCCCGCCCCGGACGCACGTCGGAGGGTCCGGCCGCACGAGCCGGCGGCGCGGCCCCGCGCGGAGCCCGTGCGCGGCGGTCGTGTCGGCTCCGGCGGCGGGGACGGCCGCACATCGGTACGCCGCATCCACCGGACGGGTCGGCGCGGAAGAGTCCGGCGTAGCAGCGCAGTCGTCCGCCGTCGGGGCCCGTGGCGGATCCGACGGCCGGTTCACCGGGAGTGTCACCATGAGCGTGTCCGTCGTCCTGTTCACCGCCGACCTCCGCGTGCACGACCATCCGCCCCTGCGGGCCGCGCTGCAGGGCGCCCACGAGGTGGTGCCGCTGTTCGTCCGCGATCCCGCGGTGGACCGGGCCGGTTTCGCGGCGCCCAACAGGCTGGCCTTCCTCGCCGACTGCCTCGCCGACCTCGACAAGGCGCTGCGTGATCGCGGGGGCAGGCTCGTCCTGCGCGTCGGCGACACGGTGGCCGAGGTGTGCTCGCTGGTCGGGGAGGCGCAGGCGGACGAGGTGCACATGGCGGCCGGCCACTCGGCCTTCGCCCGCGCACGGCAGGCGCGGCTGCGTCGTGCCCTGGAGGCGGACGGCTGCCGGCTCTACGTCCACGAGGCCGTCGTCACCGCCGTGCCGCCCGGCGCCCTCACCCCTCAGGGCGGCGACCACTTCGCGGTCTTCACCCCGTACTTCAGGCGTTGGGCCGAGGCGCCGCTGCGCGGTCCGCTGCCCGCCCCGCGGGCGGTGCGGGTCCCCTCGCACCTGCGATCCGAGCCCCTCCCCTCACGGAGCGCGGTCGCCGGGGCATCCGCGGGCCTCGCGGCGGGCGGGGAGTCCCAGGGGCGCAGGCGGCTCGGGGACTGGCTGGCCCGACGGGCCGACACCTACCGGGAACGCCACGACGACCTCGCGGGCGACGCGACCTCGCGGCTCTCCCCGTATCTGCACTTCGGGGCCGTGTCGGCGGTCGAGGTGGTGCACCGGGCGCGGCTCAGAGGAGGTGCCGGAGCCGAGGCCTTCGTCCGCGGGCTGTGCTGGCGTGACTTCTTCCACCAGGTGCTGGCGGCCCGCCCCGGGAGCGCTACCGCGGACTACCGGCCCGGACAGGCCGGACGCCTGCGGGAGGGCGACGCCTCGGCGGACCTGGCCGCCTGGCGGGAGGGCAGGACCGGATACCCCGTCGTCGACGCGGCGATGCGGCAGCTCGCGCACGAGGGCTGGATGCACAACCGCGGCCGGTTGATCACGGCGTCCTTCCTCACCGGGACGCTCCGCGTCGACTGGCGCGAGGGCGCTCGTCACTTCCTGGGCCTGCTGGTGGACGGCGACGTGGCGAACAACCAGCTCAACTGGCAGTGGGTGGCGGGCACGGGCACGGACACCCGCCCCCACCGCGTCCTGAACCCCGTCCGCCAGGGACGGCGCCACGACCCGGACGGGGCGTACGTGCGCCGGTGGGTTCCGGAGCTCGCCGGTCTCGGGGGCGCCACGGTGCACGAACCCTGGCGGCTCGCCGGACTCGACCGGGCCGTCTTCGACTACCCCGACCCGATCGTCCGGCCCACGGGCACCGGGGCGGGCCCCCGCCGACCGCGCCCCGTCGGCTGAGTCCCCCACACGCAGACGGCGTCCCGGCCCTTCCGGTGGCACCCGATGTCCCCGCGGACACCGGGCCCGGCCGGGCGGGCGCCCGCCACGAGGGCACGTCCCGGCCACCGGGCGGGCGCCCCCGGAGGAGCGCTCACCCGCCGGCGACCCGGGCGGTCTCCTCGTACCACTTCGTGATCAGGTCCAGCGCCTCCCGCAGCCCGTGAGGCCGCAGCATCCCGGCGCCGGGAGGGCGCCCGGCCCAGCCCGGGCCGGCGAGCAGGACCAGCGGGGTCGTCCGCGCGCCTCTCGGACCGAAGGCCGTGCCGGCGACGTGTCGGGCCAGCGCGCGGCTCGCGGTGGAGCGGGCCTGCGACCACAGCACCACCACCGCCGGGCCGCACCGCCGCACTGCGGCGTCCAGGGCCTCCGCGGGGACGGCGCCGCCGAACATGCGCGTCGGCACGCCCTGCTCGGCCAGGCCGGCGGCGAGTGCCTCCAGGGGCAGGGTGTGCAGCTCCGCCGGCATGCACGCGAGCACGACCGGAGCCGCCCACGCGTCGGCACGCCCCGTGACGACCGCCCTGCGCAGCGCGGTCGACACCTGCCAGGAGAGCAGGTGCTCCACCTCGACGTAGCGGTCGTCCGACGACTCCCATCTGCGCCCCACGGCGTGCAGCGTCGGCGCCAGCACCTCCTCCCAGGCCGTGACGAGCCCGTACTCGTCGACGACCCGCTGCAGCAGCGTCTCCATGGCCCGCGTGTCGAGCCGCACGGCGGCGCGGGCCAGCCCGCGGCACTCCTGCCGCACGTCTCCGAGCGGGAGGCCGCTGCCCGAGCCCGGGCGACGGGCGGGCTCCGCCGCCGCCGCCGACGGGACTGGCGCGGCCC
>NZ_JADWYO010000013.1 GCF_022414595.1 Streptomyces sp. MUM 203J
GTCTTGGTCAGCGCGGTCTGGAGCAGGTCCTCCGCGTCGCAGGGGTTCGCGGTCAGCGACCGGGCGGAGCGGCGGGACGTTCCTGATGGCGTCGGGGACCGGGGCCGAGGTGGCGGAGGGTTCCGGACTGCGGGCCGCGGCGTGGCTTGCGGTGGCCGTGGCGGACCGGCCCGCGCACGCCGCCCGCGCACGCGTGCGGCTCGCCGCCGGGTGCGACGAGGACGTGGCCCGGCTGGCGGCCGGGCATCTGCGGGTCGCCGGCGACGAGGTGCGGTGGGAGGACGGCGACGTCGTGGCGCGTTCCGTGGAACGGCTGGGCGCGATCGATCTCGTCGTACGGCCGCTCGCGGACCCCGGCCCCGGACTCGTCCGGGAGGCCCTGCTGGACGGGCTGCGGCGCGAGGGGCCGGAACTGCTCGGGTGGTCACGGGAAGCGCGGCACCTGCGGGAGCGGCTGGCCTTCCTGCACCGGGTGCTCGGCGACCCCTGGCCGGACGTGTCGGACGCCGCCCTGCTCGACCGCAGCGGTGAGTGGCTGGAGCCGGAGCTGTCCCGGGCCCGGCGCCGCGCCGACCTGGCGCGGATCGCCGCCGGTGAGGCGCTGGCCCGGCTGCTGCCCTGGGCGACCGGCGAGGCGACGCGCCTCGCCGAACTGGCCCCGGAGCGGCTCGAGGTGCCCAGCGGGTCCCGGATCCGGCTCGACTACGCGGGCGAGCAGCCGGTCCTCGCGGTGAAGCTCCAGGAGATGTTCGGCCTCACGGAGACGCCCCGCGTCGCGGGCGTGCCGGTGCTCGTCCATCTGCTGTCACCCGCCGGACGTCCCGCTGCCGTCACCGCGGACCTCGCGTCGTTCTGGCGCGACGGCTACCGCGCCGTACGGGCGGAGTTGCGCGGACGCTACCCGAAGCACCCGTGGCCGGAGGATGCCTCGGCCGCCGAGCCGACGCGCCGTACGAACTCCCGGCGCTGACCCCGCGGGACAACGCCCGGGGCCTGCGCACGCCGCTCTCGCCGCACGCGCGGGCCCCGGCAGCAGGGCCCTTGCTCAGCCGACCGTCAGCCGCACCGTGAGCGTGGCGCCGCCCTCGGCCGTGAGCCGCAGCAGGAACGTACCCGTCTGCTCGTCCGCGTACATGGGAGGCAGCTGGAGCGTCCCGTCGGCCCCGGTCTTCAGGCCGGTGAGCGTGCGGACCGGGTTCTTCTGGGCGTCCTTGAAGAACGGCCCCTGGTCGTTGGCACCCGTGCTGTCCGCCGCGGCGACCATGGTGGCGGTCAGGCCCGCCCCGGACAGCGCGGCGCCCTGGTGCGTGGCCTTCACCGTGACCCGCCCGCCGAACTCGCCCCCGGCGGCCGCCGTCAGCGCGGCGTCCCCGGTACGCGTGACGGCATCGGCCTGAAGGGGCGTGACCGTGGCCGTCCGGTCCGCACCGGGCAGCGTGTCCCGCCCCGCGACCGTGGCCCGCACCGTGAACTCGCCCGGCTGCTCCCCCGCCAGCAGTGCGTGCGCCGTGGCGACGCCGTCGGCACCGGTGGTGACCGTGACGGTGGTGACGCCGCCGGTGAAGCGGCTGTCGGTGTCCCCGGTGATCCGGAACGCGATGTCCACTCCGGCGACGGGCTCACCGGCCTCGTCCCGCGCCACGACGGCGACGCGCTCCGCGAACTCGGTGCCCACCGTGGCGCTGAGGGTGCCCGAACCGACGATCTCCAGGCTCGCCACGCGCTCGGCGGGAGCAGGCGTGGGCTTGGGGGTGGGTGTAGGAGCCGGGGTGGGCGTGGGAGTCGGGGTGGGCGTGGGAGTCGGGGTCGGCGTGGGAGTCGGGGTCGGCGTGGGAGTCGGGGTCGGCGTGGGAGTCGGGGTCGGCGTGGGAGTGGGCTTCGGCTTGGGCGGGACCCAGTCCGTCGGCGGCACCGGCTTCTCGGGCGTCGCGGGCGTCTCCGTGCGGGACGGAGACGGCGTCGGGGCGGGCTTCGGTTTCGGGCTCGGCGAGGCCTCCACACCGGAACCGGAGTTGCCGGTTCCCTTGCCCTTCGCAGGGTTCACGGCGCCGCCGCCATCGCTCCCCTTGGGCTCCGTCTTCGTCTTCCCCTGGGAGTTCCCGTTCCCCTTCCCCGCGTGCGTGTCGCTGCGTTCCGTCGGCACCGGCCCGGAGCCGTCCGGGATCTGCTGGGCGCCGTCCTTGCTGTAGTACTCGAACCAGGACAGCACCGTACGGAGGTACTCGTGCGACTGGTTGTAGCTGAGGACCGCCCGGTCCAGCTGGTCCTTGACCGCCAGGTCACGGCCGCCCGCACACAGGTACATGCCGGCGGCGCGGGTCGCGTCGAAGATGTTGTTGGGGTCCTTGCGGCCGTCGCCGTTGGCGTCCTGCCCCCAGGCGGCCCAGGTGGACGGGATGAACTGCATGGGCCCGACCGCGCGGTCGTGGCGACGGTCGCCGTCGTAGGCGCCGCCGTCGGTGTCGGTGATGTTGGCGAACCCGACACCGTTGAGCACGGGCCCCAGGATCGGCGTGTGCGTGGTGCCCGCGGCGTCGAGGCGCCCACCGCGCGCGTGGCCCGACTCCACCTTGCCGATACCCGCGAGGAGCTGCCAGGGCAGCTTGCAGTCGGGCCGCGCGCTCCTGAGGTGCTGCTCGGCCTGCCGGTACGCGGAGAGCACCGTCGCGGGGATGCCGGACGCTTCCGATCCGCCGCCCGCCATGGGACCGGTGCCGTCACCGTCGTCCGTGTCGGTTCCGTCGCCCGGCTCCTCGGGGTGGGGAGAGTTGAGCGGGGGCAGTTCGGTGTAGTACGGGGAGTTGCCGGTGGCGGTGTCCCCGTCCGACGGGGACGGCGACGTACCGTCAGCCGCGAGCGGCTCGCCACCCGTGGGGGTGAGCCCCGGAGCCTGCGACGCGGAGAGCGCCGCCACGGCCGCCGCCGCCACCGCCGTCGTGGTGGCTCCCCTGCGCAGCCGACGCCCGAGCTGTCCGGCCATGGATGTGTCCCTCCCCTGGGCGCCCTGTCCGCGCCCCGCGCCCGATGACGACATGCCGCGCTTCGCGCCCCGGGAGTCTCCGGGGCTTCCCGGGAATGCCCTGAAGGCCTTCCCAGGCTCCCCATGCGCGGACTCCGGCGAGCCTACGCCAGCCCTGCCCCGCCCGGCACCGACGCCTGACCGGATTTCACGGTTTCGTCACCGGTCTTCCTTCCGCATTCCGGTTCTGACGGTGCCGCATACGGATCAGGCCTGTTCGATACTGATCTTCATGCCGTTCACGCTCAGCCACGCCGCCGCCGTGCTCCCGGGCATACGCCGCTCGGGTGCAGGGCGCGGCCCCCTGGTGGCATCCGCCCTCGTCCTCGGTTCGTTCGCGCCCGACATGACCTATTTCGCGGACAGCGTCCTGCCCGGCGCCATGTCCTTCGGCGCCGTCACCCACAGCCTCTGGGGCGTCCTCACGGTCGACGCGGTCACCGCCGGGGCGCTGGCCGGACTGTGGCTGACGGTCCGTGAACCGCTGCTGGCGCTGCTGCCGGGGCGGTGGAGGGGCGGGCTGCACGCCCTGCTGCGGGGCAGTCCGTGGCGTGAACGGCGGCCGGTGGCACTGGCGGTGTGGTTCTACGTCTCCGCCGTCCTCGGCTCGGCCACGCATGTGGTGTGGGACCTGTTCACGCACCCGGGGCGGTGGGGGACGCGCGCCCTGCCGGTGCTGGCCGAGACGATGGGCGGCTTCCCCGTCTACACATATGTCCAGTACGGCAGTTCCGCTCTCGCGCTGCTCCTCCTCGGCTGGTACGTGTACGGGGGACTGCGCCGGGCGCCGGCGGGTGCGGCCGGCGACGGCGCGGCAGAGCCGCCCCCGGCGCTCACGCGGCGGGGCCGGTGGCTGGCGGTCGGGGTGCTGGCGGTGTGCGTGGCAGCGGGGGCACTGCACCGGTGCCTGCGGTGGTACGCGTACTGGGGGCGGGTCGAGACGCCGCTCGACATCATCCCGACGGCCTGCTTCGGCGCGGGCGCGGGACTGGGCGTCGGCCTGCTGCTGTACGGCATGGGCATGCGGCTCCGTCCGGCGAGGGTCTCCTCCGCCCCGCCCGCCCGCGGGGCTCCGCCCCACACCCGGCCTGGCTCCCCCGAGCCCTCCGGGCAGGGGGCACCCGCGGAGCCGCGCTCGCCCTCGAACGCCGGACGGAGCTGAGCCCGGCTCCCCCGGCGCCGGAGCGGAGCCGGGGGCCGGGGCGGAGCCCCGCCCGGCTAGTGCGCCGCCGACTCCCAGTCCGCCCCCACACCCACCGACACATCCAGCGGCGCCCGCAGCTCCACCGCCGCGGCCATCTCGCCGCGGACCAGGGCCTCCACCCGTTCCCGCTCCCCGGGCGCCAGCTCCAGCACGATCTCGTCGTGCACCTGGAGCAGCATGCGGGACGTCAGCCCCGCGCCCCGCAGCGCGCGGTCGACGTTCAGCATCGCGACCTTCACGATGTCGGCGGCCGTGCCCTGGATCGGGGCGTTGAGCGCCATCCGCTCGGCCATCTCGCGCCGCTGCCGGTTGTCGCTGTTGAGGTCCGGCAGATAGCGGCGGCGCCCCAGCAGCGTCTCCGTGTAGCCGGTGGCACGGGCCTCGTCGACGACACGGTGCAGATAGTCCCGTACCCCGCCGAACCGCTCGAAGTACGTGTCCATCAGCGCCCGCGCCTCTGCGGCCTCGATGCCCAGCTGCTGCGACAGACCGAACGCCGACAGCCCGTAGGCCAGCCCGTAGGACATGGCCTTGATCTTGCGCCGCATGTCCGCGTCGACCGCGGACTTGTCGACGCCGAAGACCTGCGACGCGACCGTGGTGTGCAGGTCCTCGCCGGAGGTGAAGGCCTCGATCAGGCCCTCGTCCTCCGAGAGGTGGGCCATCACTCGCAGTTCGATCTGGCTGTAGTCGGCGGTCATCAGGGCCTCGTAGCCCTCACCGACGACGAAGCCGCGCCGGATGGCCCGGCCCTCGTCCGTGCGGACCGGGATGTTCTGCAGGTTCGGGTCCGTCGACGACAGCCGCCCGGTCGCCGCGACGGTCTGCTGGAACGTGGTGTGGATCCGGCCGTCCCCGGCGACCGTCTTGATCAGGCCCTCGACCGTCACCCGCAGCTTGGCCTGCTCGCGGTGGCGCAGCATGATCACCGGCAGTTCGTGCTCGGTCTGCCCCGCCAGCCACGCCAGCGCGTCGGCGTCCGTCGTGTAGCCGGTCTTGGTCTTCTTCGTCTTCGGCAGGTTCAGCTCACCGAACAGCACCTCCTGGAGCTGCTTGGGCGAGCCGAGGTTGAACTCCCGGCCGACCGAGGCGTGGGCCTCCTTGACGGCCTGCTGCACCGCCCCGGCGAACTGCTGCTCCATCGCCTCCAGGTGCGGACGGTCGGCGGCGATGCCGTGCCGCTCCATCCGGGCCAGCAGCGCCGACGTGGGCAGCTCCACCTCGTGCAGCAGCCGGGTCGCGCCGACCTCCTCCAGCCGCGCGGTGAACGCCTCACCCAGGTCGAGCACCGCGCGGGCCTGGAGCATCAGCGCCTCCCGCTCCGCGGTGTCCTCCGCGCCGAACGCGAGCTGCCCGTCCGCGGCCGCCGCCGGGGCCAGCTCCCGCCCCAGGTACTCCAGAGACAGCGCGTCCAGCGCGAACGAACGGCGGCCCGGCTTCACCAGATACGCGGCGAGCGCGGTGTCCATCGTGACACCGGCGACGCTCCAGCCGTGCTCGGGGAACACCCGCATCGCGCCCTTGGCGTGGTGCAGAACCTTCGGCCGGTCCGGGTCGGCGATCCACGCGGCGAACGCCTGCTCGTCGGCCGCGTCCAGCTCCGCCGGGTCGAACCAGGCCGCCGCCCCGTCACCCGCCGCCAGGGCGACCTCGCCGACCTTGCCGACGCCCAGCGCCCAGCTGTCGACCGTGGCCACGCCCAGCGGCTCCACGCCGTGCCGCTCCAGCCACGGCGCCAGCTCGCCCGCGCCGAGGACCGTACCGTCGACCTCGACGCCCTCCGCGACCACCGGCTCCGTCTCGGCGGCGCCCGGGTCCACGGCGAGCAGCCGCTCCCGCAGCGACGGGTTGCGGATCTCCAGCGTGTCCAGCAGCATCGCGAGCATCGTGCGGTCGTACGGCGCCCGCTCCAGGTCCCCGACAGTCCTCGGCAGCTCCACGTCGCGCACCAGCTCCGTCAGGTGCCGGTTCAGCTTCACGGCCTCCAGGTGGTCGCGCAGCGACTGCCCGACCTTGCCCTTGACCTCGTCGGCCCGCTCCACCAGCTCCGCGAACGAACCGAACTGGTTGATCCACTTGGTGGCGGTCTTCTCGCCCACGCCCGGAATGCCGGGCAGGTTGTCCGACGGGTCACCGCGCAGCGCCGCGAAGTCCGGGTACTGGTTCGGGGACAGCCCGTACTTCTCCTGCACCTTCTCCGGCGTGAACCGGGTCAGCTCGGAGACGCCCTTGGTCGGATACAGCACGGTCGTGTGCTCGCTGACCAGCTGGAAGGAGTCACGGTCGCCGGTGACGATCAGCACCTCGAAACCGGCCGCCTCCGCCTGCGTGGCGAGCGTGGCGATGATGTCGTCCGCCTCGAAGCCCTCCACCGCGAAGCGCTGCGCGTTCATCGCGTCGAGCAGCTCACCGATCAGCTCGACCTGCCCCTTGAAGTCCTCAGGCGTCGACGAGCGGTTCGCCTTGTACTCGGGGAACTCCTGCGACCGCCAGGTCCTGCGGGAGACGTCGAACGCCACCGCGAAATGCGTGGGCTCCTCGTCACGCAGGGTGTTCGCCAGCATCGACGCGAAACCGTAGACGGCGTTCGTCGTCTGCCCGCTCGACGTGGTGAAGTTCTCCGCGGGCAGCGCGAAGAACGCCCGGTACGCCAAGGAGTGCCCGTCCATGAGGAGCAGGCGCGGACGGTCATGTGCGGTCTTCTTCGATGCTGTCTCTGCCACACGGACGATCCTGCCACGCCCCACTGACAACGACGGAACCGACAAGGCCCGCCGCCACCCGCCCCGGGGCGCCCCGTCCCCCGCAGGCACCGCGGGGCGCCCGGTCGGCGCCGCGTGACAGGATCGGAGGCGTACGAACTCCGCGCCGGAGCCGTACGGACCCGCAGAGCGACTCGAGGGAGAGCGCGATGGCCACCCAACCGCCCGCCGGTGACCCCGTCCAGGACGCCCCGCAGGTGTCCGACGCCCCGCACGCCGCCGCCGGCCTGCCCGCCATCGCCCACACCCTGCGCATGTCCCGGCAGCAGATGGGCCTCGCCCGCACCGCCCGCACCCTCCTCAAGGTCAACCAGAAGGACGGCTTCGACTGCCCCGGCTGCGCCTGGCCCGAGGAGGACAGACGGCACGTGGCCGAGTTCTGCGAGAACGGCGCCAAAGCGGTCGCGGAGGAGGCCACGCTGCGCCGGGTCACCCCCGCCTTCTTCGCCGCCCACCCGGTGTCCGACCTGGCCGCCCGCAGCGGCTACTGGCTGGGCCAGCAGGGCCGTATCACCCGGCCCATGTACCTGCCCGAGGGCTCCGACCGGTACGAACCGGTGACCTGGGACCGGGCGTTCCGGATCATCGCGGAGGAACTCACCGCGCTCGGCTCCCCCGACGAGGCCCTCTTCTACACCTCCGGACGCACCAGCAACGAAGCCGCCTTCCTGCTCCAGCTCTTCGCCCGCGAGTTCGGCACCAACAACCTGCCGGACTGCTCCAACATGTGCCACGAGTCGTCCGGCTCCGCCCTCACCGAGACGCTCGGCGTCGGCAAGGGCAGCGTCTCCCTGGACGACCTCCACCAGGCGGACCTGATCATCGTCGCCGGACAGAACCCGGGCACCAACCACCCGCGCATGCTGTCCGCGCTGGAGAAGGCCAAGACGGCCGGAGCGAAGATCATTTCCGTCAACCCGCTGCCCGAAGCAGGGCTCGAACGGTTCAAGAACCCGCAGACCCCTCAAGGCCTCGTCAGGGGAACCGCCCTCACCGACCTGTTCCTCCAGATCCGCATCGGCGGCGACCAGGCGCTGTTCCGGCTCCTCAACAAGCTGATCATCGAGACCGACGGCGCCGTCGACGAGGACTTCGTCCGCACCCACACCCACGGATACGAGGAACTCGCCGCCGCGGCCAAGGCCGCCACCTGGGACGAGACCCTCAGCGCCACCGGGCTCCCCCGTGCCGGCGTCGAACGCGCCCTGAAGATGATCCTCGCCTCGAAACGCACCATCGTGTGCTGGGCCATGGGCCTCACCCAGCACAAGCACGCCGTGCCCACCATCCGCGAGATCGTCAACCTGCTCCTGCTGCGCGGCGCCGTCGGCCGCCCCGGCGCCGGCGTCTGCCCCGTCCGCGGCCACTCCAACGTGCAGGGCGACCGCACCATGGGCATCTTCGAGCGGCCCTCCGACAGCTTCCTGGACGCGCTGGACGAGGAGTTCGGCATCACCGCGCCCCGGCACCACGGGTACGACGTCGTACGGGCCGTCCAGGCCCTGCGCGACGGCAGGGCCAAGGTGTTCTTCGCCATGGGCGGCAACTTCGTCGGCGCCGCCCCCGACACCGAGGTCACCGAGGCCGCCATGCGGCGCGCCCGCCTCACCGTCCACGTGTCGACCAAGCTCAACCGCTCCCACGCCGTCACCGGCACGCGCGCGCTGATCCTGCCGACGCTCGGCCGCACCGACAAGGACGTCCAGGCGAGCGGACGCCAGTTCGTCACCGTCGAGGACTCCATGGGCCGCGTCCACGCCTCCCGCGGAAACCTGCCCCCGGCCAGCCCTCACCTGCTGTCGGAACCCGCGATCGTCGCCCGCATGGCCCGCGCCGTCCTCGGCTCCGCCTCCGCCACACCGTGGGAGGACTTCGAGCGGGACTACGCCGCCGTCCGCGACCGCATCGCACGCGTGATCCCCGGCTTCGAGGACTTCAACGCCCGCCTGGCCGCCGACCCCGGCGGCTTCGCACTCCCGCACGCCCCCCGCGACGAACGCCGCTTCCCCACCGCCACCGGCAAGGCCAACTTCACCGCCGCGCCCGTCGAACACCCCGTCGTGCCCGAAGGACGGCTGCTGCTGCAGACCCTGCGCTCCCACGACCAGTACAACACCACCGTCTACGGCCTCGACGACCGCTACCGCGGCATCAGGGGAGGCCGCCGGATCGTCCTCGTCCACCCCGACGACGCTCGCGAGCGCGGCCTCGCCGACGGCACGTACGCCGACCTGGTCAGCGAATGGACCGACGGCACCGAGCGCCGCGCCCCCGGATTCCGGGTCGTCCACTACCCGACCGCCCGGGGCTGCGCCGCCGCGTACTACCCCGAGACCAACGTCCTCGTCCCCCTCGAAGCCACCGCCGACATCAGCAACACCCCCGCCAGCAAGTCCGTCGTCATCCGTCTGGAACAATCACCGACCGACTGAGCGTTCGCTCAGCGAGCGGTACCGCACACAGCACCGGCAGCACAGCCGTACGACGACGATCGGAGCCGTACCCCATGGGTGAGCAGACCAACGTGAAGTTCCCGCAAGAGGTCATCGACGAGTACGCCGCGCTCGGCGTCGACCTGCCCGCCCTGTTCTCCGCGGGCCACCTCGGCAACCGCATGGGCCTCCAGATCATCGAGGCCTCGGCCGACCGCGTCGTCGGCACCCTTCCGGTCGAGGGCAACACCCAGCCCTACGGGCTCCTCCACGGCGGCGCCTCCGCCGTCCTCGCCGAGACCCTCGGCTCCATCGGCGCCATGCTCCACGGCGGCTCCCGGAAGATCGCCGTCGGCGTCGACCTGAACTGCACGCACCACCGCGGCGTCCGCTCCGGCCTCGTCACCGGCGTCGCCACCCCCGTCCACCGGGGCCGCACCACCGCCACGTACGAGGTCGTCATCACCGACGAACACGACAAGCGCGTCTGCAGCGCCCGCCTCACCTGCCTGCTCCGCGACGTCTCCCCCAACGACTCCGCGAACGCCTCCGGCACCGCCTGACCCGGCCCCGGCCGGGTCCCGTGCCGGACCCTCCGGCTCGTACCGGCCCCCCGGACACGAAGGCGCCGGGCACCCCCTCGCAGGGGCACCCGGCGCCTTCTTCCGGCCGTCAGCCAGGCTAGGCGGCTCCCTCACCCAGGTACGCGGCCCGGATACGGCTGTCCGCCAGCAGTTCCTCCGCCGGCCCCGACATCGCCACCGAACCCGTCTCCAGGACATACCCCCGGTTCGCCAGGCCCAGCGCCTGCGTGGCGTTCTGCTCCACCAGCAGCACCGTCGTGCCCTGCTCGTTGATCTCCTTGATGATCTCGAAGATCTGCTGGACGATCAGCGGCGCCAGCCCCATCGAGGGCTCGTCGAGCAGCAGCAGCTCCGGCCGCCCCATCAGGGCCCGGCCGATCGCCAGCATCTGCTGCTCACCGCCGGACAGTGTGCCCGCCTGCTGCGAACGCCGCTCAGCGAGCCGCGGGAAGAGGGTGAACACCCGGTCCAGGTCGCCGGAATCCACCGACTTGAACCGGTACGCGCCCATCTCCAGATTGTCCAGGACGGACATCGTCGCGAACACGCGCCGCCCCTCGGGCACATGGCCGATCCCGAACCGCACCAGCTCGTGCGACTTGATGCCGTCGATCCGCTCACCGCGCAGCCGCACCTCGCCGTGGCGCGGCTGCAGCATGCCCGAGACCGTCCGCAGCGTCGTCGTCTTGCCGGCACCGTTACCACCGAGCAGGGCGACGATCTCACCCTTGCCGACGGTCAGATCGATGCCCTTCAGCGCCTCGATGGCACCGTAGAACACCCGCATGCCGCTCAGTTCGAGCAACGTCTCCCGCGGGGCCCCGGCCTCACCGGACTCCTTCCGCAGCTCCGCCGTCGTACTCACTGGCCGCCCTCCTCGCCCTTGCGCGCCGCGTGCTCCCCGGCAGCTCCGTCCCGCGCCGAAGGCACACCGGAGGCTCCGCTCTCCGTCTCGGCCGCAGACCCTTCAGCGTCCGCCGCGCCAGTCCGTTCCCCGGAAACCTCGGCGTCGGAAACCTCAGCCTCAGAAGCCTCAGCGTCGGAAACCTCAGCCTCGGAGACCTCGGCGTCGGCACCCGGGGCCTCACCGGTCCCGGACTTGTCAGCGTCGGCATCGGCACCGGTCCCGGCCGCCGGGACCTCGCCCGCCGCGGACCCCGCCGCCTCCGACGCCTCGTCCGCGGCTCCGCCGGACCCGGGCCCGTCGTCCGCGGACTCGGCGGAGCCCGCCTCGGCCTCAGGAGCCCCAGCGGCTCCGGACCCGTCGGCCCCGGAGCCGTCCGGCTCCGCCCCGGCAGCGGCAGGCACATCGCCCTCGGGCTCCACCGGCTCGGAACCCGCAGCCGTCTCCGCCCCGGCGTCAGCCGACTCGTGGTCCTCCACGGCATGGCGGACCACGTCCGCGTCCTCCGCGGACGAACCCAGGTACGCCTCGATCACCGCCGGATGCTGCTGCACCTCACCCGGCGTGCCCTCGGCGATCTTCTTGCCGAAGTTCAGGACCATCACCCGGTCCGCCACCGACATCACCAGCCGCATGTCGTGCTCGATCAGCAGCACGCTCACGCCCAGCTCCGTGTTGATACGGCGGATCAGCTGCTCCAGCTCCAGCTTCTCCGTCGGGTTCGTGCCCGCCGCGGGCTCGTCCAGCAGCAGCACCTTCGGATCCGTCGCCAGCGCACGCGCGATCTCCAGGCTCCGCTGATCGCCGTAGCTCAGGCTCCCCGCGATCTCGTTGAGCTTGTCCTCCAGACCGACGAACCGCAGCAGCCGATGCGCCCGCTCGTCGCTCTCCCGCTCGGCCCGGCGCGCGGACGGCAACCCCAGCATGATCGACACCGGACCGGCCTTCAGCCGCGTCTCCACCGCGATCTTCACGTTCTCCAGCGCCGTCAACGCCGAGAACAGCCGGATGTTCTGGAACGTCCGCGCCAGGCCGATCCGGTTCACCAGATGCGGCTTGCTGCCCAGCAGAGACTTCTGACCGCCCCCCTCGGGAAGGAAGACGATCTCCCCCTCCTGCGGGGTGTACGCACCGGTCAGCGAGTTGAAGAACGACGTCTTCCCCGCACCGTTCGGGCCGATCACCGCCAGGACCTCGCCCCGGCGCATCGACATGTTCACCTGGTTCAGCACCGTCAAGCCGCCGAACCGCAGCGTCACATCGCTGACCCGCAGCACCAGGTCCGGGCTGTCCTCCCCGGCACCCCCGGCCGCCTTCGGCCCGCTCGTCACATCAGTGGTCATCAGACCTTGCCTCCCGCCGGCTCAGCCACCGCGTCCGCGCCACCCGCGCCGTCCTCCGCCTTCAGCTCACGCTGCCGGCGACGCGACGGCCAGATGCCCTGAGGCCGGTAGATCATCATGATCACCAGCAGAGCGCCCAGATACATGTACCGGTCCGCCGGATCCACGTAGTCCCTGAGCACCTCCGGCAGCCACACCAGCACCGCCGCACCTGCCAGCACACCCGGAATCGACCCCATACCACCGAAGATGACGTACGCCAGAATCAGAATCGACTGAAGCAGCGGGAACACCTCGGGGTTGATGTAGCCGTACTTGCTCGTGAAGATCACACCGGCCACACCCGACGTCGACGCGCCGATGGCGAACGCCATCAGCTTGAAGCGCACGGTGTCCACACCGTTCGCCGCCGCCGCGATCTCGTCCTCACGGATCGCCGTCCACGCCCGGCCCACACGCGAATGCTCAAGCCTCGCGAACAGCACGATCACCAGAACGATGAAGAACAGCAGCAGGTACCAGTACGGCAACGGCTTGATCGACCACTCGAACTGAATCCCCAGGAAGTCCACCGAGAAGTCCGGAATCAGCCGCGCGCCCTGCGGGCCACCCGTGATCCCGTCCGCGTTCTTCGCGACCAGATAAATGATCTCGTGGAAACCCAGCGTCACGATCGCCAGATAGTCACCCCGCAGCCGCAGCGTCGGCGCACCCAGCAGCACACCCGTGATCAGACAGGTCACCACCGCGATCGGAATCACCCAGAACGGATTCAGCACCACCGGCGGCTCGACCGGCAGACGCCCCGTCCAGAACGCCGTCGAATACGCACCCACCGCGAAGAACGCGAAGAAACCCAGATCCAGCAGACCCGCCCAGCCGATCACCACATTCAGACCGATCGCCAGCAACGCGAAGATCGCGATCTGGTCCACCAGCACCGTCTGCCACGTCCGCGACAACAACGACGGCACCACGATCGCCAGCAGCAACGCCAGGGCGATCAGCCCCCACCGCAACCGAGGATCCGCCTGAATCCGGCCCCGCACCGCGGCCACCGGACCACCCACACCCGACCGGGCCTGCTTCAGCGCCCCACCGATCGGCCGCCCTGCGAACTCCCGCAGCGCCCACACACCGACCGTCAGCGCCAGACACACCCACAACCGCGGGCCGAACAGCGAACCCTTCAACGAATAGAAGACGTCCCGGGTGTTTCCCTGCTCACCCGTCACCAGCGCCAGCAGCACACCCAGCGCCACCATCGCCCACAGCCGTACGAAACGAGGCTGCTGATACCAGGCCGTACGCCGAAGCCTGCTCGCCGCCGAAACGACGTCCTTCGAGGACTCGACCGTGCTCATGCCGCCCTCCCCACCTGCTTGCCGAGGATGCCCATCGGACGGAACATCAGCACCAGAATCAGAACCACCATCGCGGAGACACTGCGCCACTCGTCACCCAGCAGCGGCACCGTCATCGTCTCCACCACACCGATCAGCACACCACCCGCCATCGCACCGCGGATATTGCCGATCCCACCGACCACCGCCGCCGCGAACGCCGTGATACCCGGAATGAACCCCATCGTGTAGGACACCTGATTGAGATTCGCGAACAGGAACCCGGCCACACCGCCGAGCACACCGCCGATCACGAACGTCCGGGAGATCACCCGGTCGATGTCCACGCCCATCAACGACGCCACCTCGGCATCCTGAGCGACAGCCCGAATACCCCTGCCCAGCTTCGTCCGGTTCACCACCAGATCCAGCGCGATCATCATGACCACCGCCGTCGCGAACTGAAGCAGCTGAGTGATATTCACCCCCGCCCCGAACAACGTGAACACCGTGCGGTTCTCATACATCTCCGGCAGCGTCATCGGGTCACGCCCGAACAGCTTCCCCGCCAGGTTGTAGAGGAAGAACGACGCACCGATCGCAGTGATCAAGAAGATCAGCCGAGGTGCACGCCGCCTCCGCAACGGCCGGTACGCCACCTTTTCCAGGCCGTACGCGGTCACGCCGCCGAACAACGCCGAACCCGCCAGGGCCAGCGCGACGAAGCCGATCGACGCCAGCGCCGAGGGATTGTCCCCCGGACTCACCAGCTGAAGCACGATGAGACTGCCGTAGGCACCCAGCATGAACACCTCGCTGTGCGCGAAGTTGATCAGCTGGAGAACACCGTAGACAAGGGTGTAACCGATGGCGATGACGGCATACAGAGAGCCGAGCATCAACCCCAGGACGAGATAGTCCCAGAATTCCTGAAGGGACATGGAACAGACTTCCTTGTGGGAACCGAGCGGGACCGCGACGCTCATGGCGCCGGGGCGGCCCGCGGCCGAACATGCGGATCACAACGGGGGTCGGGAGAACCGCTCCTCCCGACCCCCGTACGTCTGGCACCAGCCGCTTCGGCCTCAGCCAACCAGCTCGTTGATGTTGCCCTGGTAGGCGATCTTGCCGCCCTTCACCTGGTACAGGTACACATCGCTGCCCTTGAACTCACCGTTCTCGTCGAACGAGAACGTCTTGGTCAGGCCCTTGTACTCGGCCTTCGCCAGCGCGTCCCGCAGGGCCTCACGCTGGACGTCACCCTTCATTTCCTTGATCTGCTCGATCACCATGTTGGTGATGTCGTACGCCTCGGCCGAGTAGGTACCCGGCGCCCGGTTGAACGCCTTCTGGTACTCCTCGGAGAACTTCTTCGTCCCCGCCTCGACCGTCGCGTCCGTGCACGGGCAGGTCAGGAACCAGTTCTCCGACCCGTCACCGGACAGTTCGATGAACTTGGCGTCGTTCGTGCCGTCACCGGAGATCGCGGCACCCTTGTAGCCGGCTTCCTTCAGCTTCTTCGCGAACGGCGCCGCGTCCTGGTAGTAGCCCGCGTAGATCAGCGCGTCCGCCTTGGAGTTGACGACGTCCTTCGCCGTCGCGCTGTAGTCCGGGGTCTTCTGCGGCACGGACTTGCGGAGCACCTCGATGCCCGCGTCCTTCAGACCCTTCTCCGCCACCGCCGCCAGACCGGCGCCGTAGTCGGTCTTGTCGTCGATCAGGTAGACCTTCTTGGCCTGGAGCTTCTTGGCGTAGTACGTCGCCATGCCCGCGCCCTGCATGTTGTCGTTCGGCACACCGCGCAGCAGGCTCTTGAAGCCGTTCTTCGGGTCCGTCAGCGTCGGGTTGGTGGCCGACGGGGACACCGTCACCAGCCCCGCCTCGGCGTACAGCGGCGACGACGTGTTGGTGGCGCCGGAGAACGCCGGACCCACCACCGCGACGACACTCTCGTCGTCGATCACCTTCTGGGCCGCGGAGGGCGCCTTGTCGGGCAGGCCCTGGTCGTCCGCCGCCACGTACTCCAGCTTCACGTCCAGGTCGCCCTTGGCGTTCGCCTGGTCGATCGCGAGCTTGATGCCGTTCTGCATGTTCTCGCCCAGCGCGACGTTGTCACCCGACAACGGGCCCTGGAACGCGATCTTGAGCGTGTCACCGTCGCTGCCGGAGTCCGATCCGCACCCGGTCAACGCCAGAGCACCCACTGCCAGCGGGACCGCCAGCCGGACGATGGTCTTGTTCAGCACAACGCACTCCCTGGAGCCGCCCGAACGATCTTGTGAGTAAAGGAAGTTCGAACAACTTCCTCACATGACACCGCTTGTCCGTGCGGTGTGCGGGGAATGTAATCGTCTGATCGGGCCGCCCGATAGCCGCCTTGGGGATGTGTGATCGGCCTGTGACCTGTGTCATGCGCCGGAATGAGAACACTCCTTACCGGCCAGCGGACAACTCGCCCGTCACCTCAAGATCCCCCCGACACATGCATGTTCCATGCATCCACGTGCCACACCCCCCGAAACTCCCACACCTGCCCTCTGAACACGACAAAGGCCCCCGGTCGCCCCTCACTCCTCCCGGAGCGAGACACCGACCGGAGGCCTGCCCCACAGCCCTCCGCACCCGAACAGCCGCCGCGCGGCCGCCTCCTGGCGCCTACTGCTCGTCCTTCGCGGCCCGCTTCTCCTCGTCGTCCTCGATGACCGCCTGCGCGACCTGCTGCATGGACATCCGCCGGTCCATGGACGTCTTCTGGATCCACCGGAACGCGGCGGGCTCCGTCAGCCCGTACTGCGTCTGCAGGACGCTCTTCGCCCTGTCCACCAGCTTCCGGGTCTCCAGCCGCGCGGCGAGATCCTGGACCTCCTTCTCCAGTGCCCGCAGCTCCGCGAAGCGCGAGACGGCCATCTCGATCGCCGGGACGACGTCGCTCTTGCTGAAGGGCTTCACCAGGTACGCCATCGCCCCGGCGTCCCTGGCCCGCTCGACCAGCTCGCGCTGGGAGAACGCGGTGAGCATCAGGACCGGGGCGATCGACTCGCCGGCGATCTTCTCGGCGGCGGAGATGCCGTCCAGGACGGGCATCTTCACGTCCAGGATCACCAGGTCGGGGTTCAGCTCCCGGGCCAGCTCGACGGCACGGGCGCCGTCTCCGGCCTCACCGACGACCGTGTAGCCCTCCTCCTCCAGCATCTCCTTGAGGTCGAGGCGGATGAGGGCCTCGTCCTCGGCGATGACGACGCGGGTCGTCAGCGGCGGGACGTGCGACCGGTTGTCGTCGTCTGCGGCGGGCTGGGGCGACTCGGGGGCGGTCACGGAGGCTCCTCGGGGGCGGGCGGTATAGCTCCCCATGAGCCTACCTAGCTGCGGTATGGTGGACACGCAGCGGGTCGGGGGAAACCTTCGATTCTGCGAGCCCCGGTAGCCCAATTGGCAGCAGGCGATGGATTCAAAACCCATACAGTGTCGGTTCGAATCCGACCCGGGGCACTTTTCCTTCGTTTCCAAGGTCGCATCACCTGGGCAGCGGGATCACCCGGACGCGTGATTCGCGACGATCCTCCCGCACAGAAGAGCGGATTTCGCAAGAGCCGGCCGCATGCACGTCCTGCAAACCCGCCGTCGCGCTCTTGCTCCGGCAGGCCGAGGCCGCAGTCTGAACTCCGTCAGCAGGGAGACCGGCTTATCCGGGGCGGCCATCCGCTCCCGGCAGATCGGATCGATCAGCTCCAGGCGAGCCCGCTCTGCCCGAGGTGCTGCGACGCTGCACAGCCGCCTGCCGACCGGGCCGCGTACGCGTACCTCCTCGGACTCCGCCTCGGGGACGGCTGCATCAGCATGCACCGGCGCGAGGTGTTCTGCCTGCGCATCGTGTGTGCTGATGCCCGGCCGGGACTCATCGCGGCATGTGAAACAGCAGTCCGGGCCGTTCGGCCGGACAACAGCGTGTACCGCGTGCCGAACCGGGGTTGCGTGACGGTCACCTCCACCGGCAAGCACTGGCCCCCCCTCTTCCCCCAGCACGGCCCCCGCAGGAGGCACGAGCGGCGGATCGCCCTCGAAGACCGGCAGCAGGCCGTCGTCGACGCCCGCCCCTGGGACTTCGTCCGGGGGCTTCATCCACTCCGACGGGTGCCGGGTCACCGACTGGACCACCCGGCTCCACGAACGTGTCCGATGACATCCGGGAACCGTTCACCGGGACCCTGGAGGAGCCCGGCGTCCCGAGGACGCACTGCACACGCAACGGCAACCCGTACGACATCTCCGCCGCCCGGCGGACGTCCATCGCGCTCATGGACGCCCACGTCGGCGCGGAGCACCGGCGCAGCACCGGCTACCGCACCGCCTCCCCGATCCGGTGCACCCGGACCAGGTTCGTCGAGCCCGGCACCCCCGGCGGGGACCCCGCAGTGATCACCACCGTGTCGCCCCGCCGGCAGCGGCCGACCTCCAGCAGGTGTTCGTCGACCTGCGTGACCATCGCGTCCGTGGAGTCGACGTGCGGGCCCAGAAAGGTCTCCACGCCCCAGGTGAGGTTCAGCTGGGCGCTGGTCGCCGGGTCGGGGGTGAAGGCGAGCAGGGGGATCGGGGAGCGGTAGCGGCTCAGGCGGCGGGCGGTGTCGCCGGACTGGGTGAACGCGACGAGGAACCTGGCGCCGAGGAAGTCCCCGATCTCGGCCGCGGCGCGGGCCAGTGCGCCGCCCTGGGTGCGGGGCTTGTTCCGCTCCGTGAGCGGTGGGAGGCCCTTGGCCAGGATGTCCTCCTCGGCTGCGGCGACGACGCGGCCCATGGTGCGGACGGTCTCCATGGGGTACCGGCCGACGCTGGTCTCGCCGGAGAGCATGACCGCGTCGGTGCCGTCGATGACCGCGTTGGCGACGTCGCTGGCCTCGGCGCGGGTGGGCCGGGAGTTGTCGATCATCGAGTCGAGCATCTGGGTGGCGACGATGACCGGCTTGGCGTTGCGCTTGGCGAGCTTGATGGCGCGCTTCTGGACGATGGGGACCTGTTCGAGGGGCATTTCGACGCCGAGGTCGCCGCGGGCGACCATGATGCCGTCGAAGGCGGCGACGATGCCGTCGATGCTGTCGACCGCCTGGGGCTTCTCGATCTTGGCGATGACGGGGACACGTCGGCCTTCTTCGTCCATGACGCGGTGGATGTCCTCGATGTCGCGTCCGCTGCGGACGAAGGACAGGGCGACGACGTCGGCGCCGGTGCGCAGGGCCCAGCGGAGGTCGTCGATGTCCTTGTCGGAGAGTGCCGGGACGGAGACGGCGATGCCGGGGAGGTTGAGGCCCTTGTTGTCGGAGATCAGGCCGCCTTCGAGGACGGTGGTGTGGACGTGGGGTCCGTCGACCGCCGTGACATGGAGGGTGACGCGGCCGTCGTCGACGAGGATGCGTTCGCCGGGGGTGACGTCGGCATGGAGGCCGGCGTAGGTGGTGCCGCATCGGGTGCGGTCGCCTTCGACGTAGTCGGTGGTGATGGTGAAGTCGTCGCCGCGTTCGAGGAGCACCGGGCCTTCGCTGAAGCGGCCGAGGCGGATCTTCGGGCCTTGAAGGTCGGCGAGGACGCCGACGTTGCGGCCGGTCTCGTCGGCGGCTTTGCGGACGCGGGCGTAGCGCTCTTCGTGTTCGGCGTAGGAGCCGTGGCTGAGGTTGAGCCGGGCGACGTCCATGCCGGCTTCGATGAGGGCTTTGATCTGGTCGTATGTGTGGGTGGCGGGTCCCAGCGTGCAGACGATTTTGGCTCGGCGCATGAGGGGAGCCTATGGCTTACCGCCGGGTAGAGATGTGGTTCTGTGTGGCCTTTCAACAGCCTTTGGATGAATGCTTGTTGACAAGTGTTGAAGTGTGCGGATGAGTGCTCCGATGAGCGGTGTTCAGAGGGTGACTTCACGGCGGGTGTGAGTGGCAGACCGTCAGATCGACTTGAGTGAAGGGGTGTTCGAGGCAGGGTGTGGCGGGCCAGAATGCGTCGCACGTCGTGTCTACGCGCGTCGCATGCGAACGGAACGTCAGGGGAGCTGGAATGCCGTTGAACCGTAGGTCGTTTCTGGAGCGGTCCGCAGCCGTGGGTGCCGGTGTGGCGGCGACGGGTGCGGCGGGCTCCGCCACCGCACAGGCCGCGCCCGCCGGGCGGCCGGGCCGTGGTGGTGCGCCGAGGCGGTACGCGTTCACCGTGATGGGGACGACCGACCTGCACGGTCATGTCTTCAACTGGGACTACTTCACGGACCGGGAGTACGACGACAAGGCACACAACGATGTCGGCCTGGCGAAGATCTCGACGCTGGTGAACCGGGTGCGGGACGAGAAGGGCCGCAGCAACACGCTGCTGATCGACGCGGGTGACACGATCCAGGGCACCCAGCTCTCGTACTACTACGCCAAGGTGGATCCGATCACCGCGGAGAGCGGGCCGGTGCATCCGATGGCGCGGGCGATGAACGCGATCGGGTACGACGCGGCGGCGCTCGGCAACCACGAGTTCAACTACGGCATCCCGGTCCTGCGGAAGTTCGAGGAGCAGTGTGCGTTCCCGCTGCTGGGGGCGAACGCGCTGGACGCGAGGACGCTGCGCCCGGCATTCGCTCCGTACAGCATGCACCGTCTGCGGACGCCGTGCGGGCGGGATGTGCGGGTGGCGGTGCTGGGGCTGACGAACCCGGGCATCGCGATCTGGGACAAGGCGCATGTCGGCGGGAAGATGGTGTTCCCGGGACTGGAGGAGCAGGCGGCGCACTGGGTGCCGAGGCTGCGCTCGATGGGTGCGGACGTGGTGCTGGTGTCGGCGCACTCCGGGTCGAGTGGGACGTCGTCGTACGGGGATCAGCTGCCGTACGTGGAGAACGCGGCGGCGCTGGTGGCGGAGCAGGTGCCGGGGATCGACGCGGTCCTGGTGGGTCATGCGCACACGGAGATCCCGGAGTACCGGGTGGCGAACAGGGAGACCGGCAGGGACGTCGTGCTGTCGGAGCCTTTGAAGTGGGGGCAGCGGCTGACGCTGTTCGACTTCGGCCTGGTGTGGTCGCGGGGCCGCTGGGTGGTCGAGGAGGTCGGCGCCCGAGTGCTGAACTCGAACGAGGCCGTCGAGGACCCGGAGATCGTGAAGCTGCTGTCGGACGAGCACGAGAAGGTCGTGACGTACGTCAACCAGGTGATCGGCACGTCCTTGGCGGAGATGACGACGGCCGAGGCGCCGTGGCGGGACGAGCCGGTGATCGATCTGATCAACCATGTCCAGGCGGAGACGGTGAGGGCCGCGCTGGCGGGTGGGGCGTACGGGTCGCTGCCGGTGCTGTCGCAGGCTTCGTGTTTCTCACGCTCTGCGGTGGTTCCGGCGGGTGAGGTGACGATCCGTGAGGTGGCGGGGCTGTACGTGTTCGAGAACACGCTGGAGGCGCGGGTTCTCACGGGTGCGCAGCTGAAGGACTATCTGGAGTACTCGGCGCGGTACTACGTGCGCACGGCGCCGGATGCTCCGGTGGATCCGGCCGCGCTGACGAACGCGGACGGTACGCCGGACTACAACTATGACGTGGTGTACGGGGTGACGTACGACGTCGACATCACGCAGCCGGTGGGGTCGCGGATCGTGGATCTGGCGTTCGAGGGGGCGCCGGTGGATCCGGCGGCGGAGTTCGTGCTGGCGGTGAACAACTACCGGGCGAGTGGGGGCGGGGCGTTTCCGCATGTGGCGTCGGCTCCCCAGGTGTGGGCGAACTCGGACGAGATCCGCAACACGATCATTCGGTGGGTGCAGGCCCGGGGGGTGGTGGATCCGGCCGAGTTCGCCTCGGTGGGGTGGCGGCTGACGCGTGCGGGTGTTCCGGTGTTCTAGCCGTTGCTTCCGTCGCGGGTGTTCAGACGCGGGTGAGCGGCGTGAGCCTCTGTTCTTGTGGGGGGATGTGCGGGGGCTCGCGCTGTTCCAGGCCGAAGGTGGTGAGGGCGGTGCGCTGAGGCAGGGGGTAGGGCTCCTTGCCGGTGAGGTGGTTGAGGATGACGGCGCTGCGCCAGGCGGTGAGGGTGTGGCTGGTGGCGCCGGGGCCGTGGGTGTGGGGGGTGCCGGTGTGGAGGTAGATGTTTCCGGTGACGGAGGGGTCGAGGACGATGCGGTGGTGGGTGTCGACGCGGGGGCGTTCCCTGGAGTCGCGGCGGATGTAGGGGTCGAGTGCGGCGAGAAGGCGGTGGTGGGGGCGTTCGCGGTAACCGGTGGCGAGGATGACGGCGTCGGTGGTGAGGCGGGAGCGGGTTCCCTGATCGGTGTGTTCGAGGTGGAGTTCGACTTTGGTGGTGGCGAGGCGTCCGGCGGTACGGACGCGGACTCCGGGAGTGAGGACGGTGTCGGGCCAGGCGCCGTGGAGGCTGCGGCGGTAGAGCTCTTGGTGGATGGCGTCGAGGGTGGTGGGGTCGATGCCCTGGTGGAGGTGGGTGTGGCGGGGGGCGAGGTCGTTGCGGGTGTGTTCGGGGAGGTCGTGGAAGTAGCGGCTGTAGTCAGGGGTGAGGTGTTCGAGGCCGAGGGTGGTGTTCTCGGTGGGGGTGAAGGCGGGGGTGCGGGTGAGCCAGTGGAGTTTCTCCTGGCCTGTGGGGCGGCTGCGGAGGAGGTCGAGGAAGATCTCGGCGCCTGACTGACCGGAGCCGATGACGGTGATGTGCTCGGCGGTGCGGAGGCGTTCGCGGTGGTGGAGATAGTCGGCGGAGTGGACGACAGGGACGGCCGGGGCGTCGACGAGGGGTTTGAGGGGTTCGGGGATGTGGGGTTCGGTGCCGGCGGCGAGGGCGATGTTGCGGGCGTGGGTGCGGCCGAGGGCTTCGGTTTCGCCGTGGGGGTCGAGGTGGGCGTAGTCGACTTCGAAGAGGTCGAGTTCGGGGTTCCAGCGGATGGAGTCGACGTGGTGGCCGAAGTGGAGTCCGGGGAGGTGGTCGCTGACCCAGCGGGCGTAGGTCTCGTATTCGGAGCGGGGGATGTGGAGTTGTCGGGCGAGGTGGAAGGGGAGGAGTCGGTGGCGGCTGCGCAGGTGGTTGAGGTAGCTCCAGGGGCTGGTGGGGTCTGCGAGGGTGACGAGGTCCGCGAGGAAGGGGGTGGTGAGGGTGGTGTGGTCGGTGAGGGTGCCGGGGTGCCACTGGAAGGTGGGGCGTTGTTCGTAGAAGGCTGTGGTGAGGCCGCCGGGGACGCCGTGGGCGAGGGCGGCGAGGGAGAGGTTGCCGGGGCCGATGCCGATGCCCACGAGGTCGTGAGGCGGGTCGGGTTGGGCGGGCTCGGCTGAGGGGCTGGGGGTTGCGGTGGCGGTGGGCTCGGAGGTCATGGGGGGGTGCTGCCTCTCACGTGCGCGTGGCATGTCGTCGTGGGGGACAGCGTGTACCGGTGGTGGGGGGTGGGGGCGGGGTGTGGGGGGATCGGTACCCGAAGGAGGTACGGGGCTGGGGCGCCGTGGCATGGGGGCGCCCCCGGCGATGGTGCTGCCGGGGGCGGTGGGGTGGGTGTGGTGGTTCAGTCGCCGCGGACTCGGAGGGCGCGGCGGAGGTCGTCGAGGCGGTCGGTGAGCTGGCGGTGGAGGGCGGGGGTGAGGTCGGGGTGGGTGAGGTGTTCGTCTCCGAGGCGGAGGTTGTCGTGGGTGACGGTGTGCCCGGGGAAGGCGGCGCGGCCGGCGGCGGTGGCGATGGCGGGGCCGCGGCGGCCGGCGAGGGCGACGGCCTCGGGGTAGTAGCGGGTGACGTAGGGCTGGAGCAGGTCGAGTTGTTCGGGCTGCCAGAAGCCTTGGGCGGTGGCGGTGAAGAGGTAGTTGGAGAGGCTGTCGTCGTGGAACATGCGGTCCCACGCGGCGGCTTTGGCTTCGGGGGTGGGGAGGGCGGCGCGGCAGCGGGCGGCGCCTTCCTGACCGGTGGCGCTGGGGTCCTGGTCGAGTTCGGCGTCGATGTGGGCGTCGTCGGCGGCACCGAGGGCGGCCAGGCGGTGGAGGGCGCGCCAGCGGAGTTCGGGGTCGAGGTCGGGGCCGCCGGGGACGCTGCCGTCGGTGAGCCAGCCGTGGAGGGTGCCGGTGCGGGTGGTGGTGTCGATGTAGTGGCGTACGGCGGTGAGGCGGAGTCCGGGGTGACTGCCGTCCTCGGTGCGGCGGATGAGGTCCCGGGTGAGGTCGTTGAGCGTGGTGAGGGCGGCGGGCCGCTGGTCGGTGGTGAGGTAGCGGTCGGTGATCTGGTCGCCGGCGAAGGCCAGGACGTTCTCGACGATGGAGACGTCGGTTTCCTGGCGGAGGTGGGCGCGGGCGGTGTCGAGGTAGGTGAGGGGTTCGAGGTCGCCGTCGCGGACCATGTCGCGGAAGGTGTTCCAGAGGACGGCGCGGGTGAGGGGGTCGGGGACGCCGGAGAGGGTGCGCAGGGCGGTCTCCTCCGACTCGGGGTCGAGGCGGATCTTGGCGTAGGTGAGGTCGTGGTCGTTGGGCACGACGAGGGCGGGGCGGGTGCCGGTGCGGGGCGTGGCGGGTTCGGTGGGCGGGACGTCCGTCTCGTGGCGTTCGCGCAGGACGAGGCTCTGGCCGTCGCCGAGGTCGCGGTCGTAGGCGCCGATGGCGATGCGGTGGGGGCGGGTGCCGGCGCGGTCGAGGGTGGGGGTCCAGCGGCCGGGGCCGGTGGTGACGGTGGCGGTGAGGGTGTCCATGCCGGTGGTGCGGAGCCAGGTGTCGGCCCAGGCGTGGACGTCGCGGTCGGTGGCGGAGGCGAGGTTGTCGATGAAGTCCGCGAGGGTGGCGTTGCCGAACTTGTGGCGGGTGAAGTGGGTGTTGATTCCGGCGAGGAAGTCCTTTTCGCCGAGCCAGGTGACGAGCTGGCGAAGGGCGGAGGCGCCCTTGGCGTAGGAGATGCCGTCGAAGTTGAGGAGGGCGGAGGCGGTGTCGGGGACGGCGTCGGGATCGGGGGCGACGGGGTGGGTGGAGGGCCGCTGGTCGGCGTCGTATCCCCAGGGTTTGCGTTCGACGCCGAAGCTGATCCAGGTGTCGGGGTAGCGGGTGGTGGCCTCGTTGATGATCTGGTATCCCATGTACTCCGCGAAGGACTCGTTCAGCCAGATGTCGTCGAACCACTTGAGGGTGACGAGGTCCCCGAACCACATGTGGGCCATCTCGTGGGCGATGGTCATGGCGCGGCGCTGGCGCTGGGCGATGGTGACGGCGGAGCGGAAGACGTATTCGTCGCGGAAGGTGACGAGGCCGGGGTTCTCCATGGCGCCGGCGTTGAATTCGGGGACGAACGCCTGGTCGTAGGAGTCGAAGGGGTAGGGCTCGTCGAACTTCTCGTGGTAGCGGTCGAAGCAGTGCCGGGTGACGTCGAGGAGTTCGTCGGCGTCGGCGTCGAGGTGGGGGGCGAGGGAGCGGCGGCAGTGGATGCCGAAGGGGAGTCCGGCGTGCTGGGTGCGGACGGAGTGCCAGGGGCCGGCGGCGACGGCGACGAGGTAGGTGGAGATGCGGGGGGTGGTGGCGGCCCTCCAGTGGCCGTCGCCGGTGGGGGTGGTGATGCCGTTGGCGAGGACGGTCCAGCTGTCGGGGGCGGTGACGGTGACGTCGAAGGTGGCTTTGAGGTCGGGCTGGTCGAAGGCGGCGAAGACGCGCTGGACGTCGTCGAGGAAGAGCTGGGTGTAGACGTACGTTTCGCCGTCGGCGGGGTCGGTGAAGCGGTGCATGCCCTCCCCGGTGCGGGAGTAGTGCATGGCGGCGTGGAGGCGGAGTTCGTGGGGGCCCTGGGTGAGGCCGGTGAGGGGGAACCGGTTGTCGTCGAGGGTGGAGGGGTCGAGGGGCTGCCCGTCGAGGGTGACGCTGCGGAGCGTGGCCGGTTTGAGTTCGACGAAAGTGTCGCCGGGGGTTCGGGCGGTGAACCGGATGTGGGCGGTGGACTCGAAGGTGTCGTCACCGGTGGTGAGGTCGAGGTGGACCGTGTAGTGGTCGACGTCCAGGATCCGGGCTCGGGTCTGCGCCTCTTCGCGCGTCAGTGCGGGCATGGCCCCCATGCTGCCTGACGGGGTGGGGCCGGGTCAGCGGGTTCCGCTGCCAGCTTCGCGCGGGGGTGGGCGAGGGTAGTATCAGGCGGTTTCGGTGGTGTGGTCTCGCATGGCGGTTGCCGGCGTGGTGGTTGGCGGTGATGGTCTCGCCGTTGCCGTGGGGCGCCGGGCCGGTGGACGGTGGACCAGGGCTGTTGTCCGTTCCGGTGGAGGCGGAGACTGGCGGCACCACAGGCAGGCGGCGCCGGCGTGCACGTCCCACGGCAGGCCGCGGGCCGTGGTGGGGATGGTGTAGCGGGTCGGCTGCTCGGCCGCCGGGGCGGTCACGACGCGGTCCCCTGGTGGCAGTCGGTGCACGCGCGGCGAGGCTCATGCCCGGGCAGCGGAACGGAGTCGATCCCCCGGAGCTCCCGGCCGCAGTGCGTACACTGGAGGCCGCTCGCCTGCCGCAGGCGGTGGGGGTAGGGCTTCGAGACGAGGGCGGAGGCGGCCAGCCACGTCGGGTACGGGCCCATGGGATGCGGCGTACTCATCAGGGCCGCTCCACCACCGTCAGAGGGCTGTCCAGGTGGCGGGACAAGTCCGCATGCAGCCGTTCCGCCTCGGCCCTCGACAGGACAAGGTCCGTGGAACCGACGAGAGTGTCGACCTTCCAAAGGTCGATGGGTACGCGGACCTCGCCGGTGTCCGGGTCGTAGCGCGTGGGTGCGCCCGTGGCGGCTGAGGCGTGCGAGGGCGTGGCCATGTAGGCGTCCTCTCGGTGACGGCTGAATGACGGGCCGTCACCGTAGAGCGCGTACCGGCGGGTAACGGGGACTGGTTGTCCCCCCTACCCACCTCGCCCCCCTCACCCCGCCTCTCGTACCCCGATCCTCTCCGCCAGCCGCGCCGCCTCCGGCCGCAGCGCCCGCGGCGCCTCACGCCACAGCTGAGCGACTGCACTACGCGCGGACGGGGTGTACGCCACCGTCTCCGGCCCGATCTCGTGCGCCTTCTGCATCACGTGCAGAGCGGCCGTCCTGTCCCCCCCCCCCCCCCCCACTGGAGATGCCCGCGAGCCACCTCCACCCACAGGCGTGCCTGCCGCTCCACCGACGGCATCGCATCCGGGTCCAGGTCATCAGCCCATGACAGGGCCTGACGGGATGTACGCAGGTCGACAGCGACGCTGATCTGGTGGAAGTCGGCGTTCGCCCGGCCGAACACCGTCGACGGGTGAACGTAAGAGGCGGGCAGGCTCTTCGCTACCTGGTCGCCCGCCTTCCAGTACCGCCAGGCCGCGTTGCCGTCCGCGGCCCGCGCCGCGGTGACAGCCGCGTGGAGCCGGTGTCGGCTATGTGGTCGCGGTGCCGAAGTCTCAGCAGGTCAAGAGTCTGGCCGGGTTCTGGAGGATCGACGAGCTGATCGCCCAGGCGCCGGAGGACGCCTGGCAGCGGCTCTCCTGCGGCGACGGTGCCAAGGGGCCGCGCGTCTACGACTGGGCCAGCGCGAAACTGCCCGCGATCGGTTTCTTCGACGGCGACACCCCGACACATCACCGCTGGGTGCTGGCCCGCCGCAGCCTTGTCCGCCCCGACGAGATCGCCTACTACTTCGCCTACGCGCCGGTGACCTGCACCATTGCCGATCTCGCAGGGGTGGCCGGCATGCGGTGGGCGATCGAGGAGTGTTTCCAGGCCGCGAAGAACGAGTGTGGCCTGGACGAGTACGAAGTCCGACGTTACGTGGGCTGGTACCGGCACATCACCCTGGCCATGCTCGCTCACGCCTTCCTCGCCGGCCTGGCCGCCGGTGAGATGGCAAAGGGGGCTGCAGAAACGACCCCACCAGCACCATCGTCGCCCTCACCGTGGCAGAGATCCGACGGCTCCTGGAACATCTCCTGCCCCACCACCGAACCCCGCCCGCCCCTCAAGAACACACACTGACCTGGTCCCACTGGCGACGCCGCAGACAAGCCACCGCCCGCCGCTGCCACTACCGCAGAAGAACCAGCTCAGGACACGAACCGCTGCTGGAGTACTAGCACGGGCACGTCCAGGTCGAGCCCAAGGAACTACCCCCGCGCGGACTTCAGCCGGTACGCGGTGGCGGTGCCGATCAGCCAGCAGTCGAAGTCATCGGCCGGGACGCGTCTTCGGGCGCCGACTGCACCCGAAGGGCCACAAGGCCCCGAGGCTCGATCGTTGAGAGGCTAGGATGATCGCCTCTGCGCGAAGGCGTCCTTGCCCTTACGCCAGTTGGGCGTTCGAGTGTATATGATCATGCCTCATGGAGCCTGCACTGACCGGCAGCACTCCTGTGTTCGATGTATCTCTCTCACACCTTTTCATTGGGGGAACGCGACATGATCGCGAAGAGAATTTTTGCTGCGCTGACGGCCCTCATCGCCCTCCTGGGAGGCGGATTGACAATGGCGCCAACTGCCAGCGCAGGATCATACGGGTGCGGCAACACTTCAAATGGGCAACTCTGTGTCCGCGGAGGAACGCTGGGGAAGGACGGGAACTATACGTTCAAGGTCTCCTACTACCGTTCCCCGAAAGCTGAGATCACCGTCAAGCTGGGAACTCAGCGCAAGAATTCCAAGATAACCGCGCTTGTGCTCTGGTTTGGCTCCAAGAAGACGAAGAACGGCTACGTGGAACTCTCCAAGAAGCATCACCTGAATGCTAACGAGTGCATCCGCGGGGTGATGGAATACAAGGGTAAGACCTATGTGACGAAGTGGCGCTGTCCGTGAGTTGAACGGTAGGCTGGGTGCTGCGATGACTGCACCCAGCTACTGCTTGACGTGACTCGGTTCGCGGGATAGGCATGTGGCAAGTTCTTCTCTATATTAGCCCGTTCACGGTCTCACTCTTCATCGGCATCGTCACGGCGCTGTGCGGAATTGGCGCTTGGTGTTATCACCGGACAGAGGGCCGGGGTCTCGTCACGCTGGCCCGCATACTGCTGAGTTCATGGGCTCTGCTTGTTCTGGTCGCCACTCTGCTGCCCACGCAGCCCCTGGGCACTGGAGGGTACGACATCTCATGGGTCCCCGGTGAGGGAATGTGGGAGGCGAGCGGAAATGGCGGGGCTGGGCTTTTCCCAGAAGAGCGCCAAATGATCTTCCAGTTGCAGATCGCCAATGCGGCCATGTTCGTTCCGATGGCCGCATTGGCCCGGTTCTCGGTACAGCAAGCTTCTGTTCTGGAAATATCTGCCGCATGCTTGCTCGCAAGTGTTGCAATTGAGGTAACGCAATTCCTCATGGCGGCGGGCCGTACGGTAGATGTTGATGACGTGCTATTCAATACCGTAGGCGGAATCTTGGGTGCAACAATCGCGTGGGGCACTCTTCGAGTTGCAGAGATTGGCACCCGCTGAGCGATGTAGGCGGGTAGCCGCCTTCCGGGAAGTCGGAGGGTGCGGCCTGGGCCGGCGGCCGGAGCCGACATGCCTGGCTAGGGTCTGTCCAGCGAGTGGTGTAACTCGTGGGTTGGTTGTTACTGCTGGGCAGCGGTGAGGCGGCCGTCGAAGGCGATGTCGAAAGCCTGGAGGGCGGGCTTCCATCGCCTGGTCCAGCGTTTCGCGCCGTTCCCGGTTGGGTCGAGGCTCATGACCGCGAGGTAGACGCACTTGAGAGCGGCCTGCTCAGTGGGGAAATGGCCGCGGGCACGGACGGCCTTGCGGATCCGGGCGTTCACGCTCTCGATGGCGTTGGTCGTGCACACGATCTTGCGGATCTCGACGTCGAACTGAAGGAAAGGCACGAACTCCGCCCATGCGCGTTCCCACAGCCGCACGATCGCCGGGTACTTGGCTCCCCATTCCTCGGAGAACTCCACCTCCTTCACCGGTCAGCCGCAGCCCGTCGGCCTGGGCCCGCGCCACCAACTGAGCGACCAGCTCGTCATCCACCCCAGCCGGCCCGACGGCCTGACCTTCACTCTCGGAGACACTCACGTCAGTAGTCATCAACTACCGCTTCCTGCTTGGGAGTTACACCACTCACCGTACAGACCCACCCTGCACCTGCGTACGGGCTGCACGTGCTCACAGCCGCCTTTACGGGCATGCGGTGGGAGGAGCTTGTGGGTCTGCATCGCAACAATGCGCTGCGGGAGCGACGCCAGCGGCATGACGGTGGTGTCTTCACCTGCCCGATCATCCGGGTTGACAAGGAGGTCGGAGCTCTCGCTGAGTACTACGCGCGGAACGAGGAGGGCAAGCGGAAGATCTTCCGGGGCCTGGAGCCTCCGAAGAACGAGAAGTCGGCACGAGACATCGACGTCCCACCGTTCCTCGCGGAGCTGCTGGAGAAGCACCTGGCGAGCTGGCCGTACGACTATGTGTTCTGCACGCCGACGGGCAAGTGGTGGTGGCGCTCGGAGTGGTTCCGCATCATTCGGCCGGCGGCTGACGGCAGGGATGCGCGGCCGAAGGCCCGTGGCACTGCGGTGAAGGAGAAGTGGGATCCGATCATGCCAGGGCTCACCATGAGGGACCTGCGGCACACCCACGACACGTGGCAGGAGCAGATCGATGTGCGGCCCGTGTTGGGGTATGAGCAGATGGGGCACAAGTACCCTGGCATCAAGGGGACGTATCGGCACCCGACCCCGCCGATGAGGCAGGAACGGATCGACGGCTTGCAGGAGCTGTACGAGCGGGGGTTGAAGAATCTGGGGTGGGAGAGTGTCTGGGAAAGTTGATCTCCCGAATCTCTCCTAAACGATCACTGTGGAGTCACCCCGGAGGCTTCCGGGGCGGCTCCGCTGCTGGTCAGGGGGTCGGTCGCGATCTGCTCGTGGTGCCGGATCACTTCGGCGATGATGAAGTTGAGGAGCTTCTCCGCGAAGGCAGGGTCGAGCTTTGCGGACTCGGCGAGCTGGCGGAGGCGGGCGATCTGGCGTGCCTCGCGGGCGGGATCGGCCGGGGGGAGCTGGTGACGGGCCTTGAGGTGGCCGACCTGCTGGGTGCATTTGAAGCGTTCGGCGAGCATGTGGACGACGGCCGCGTCGATGTTGTCGATGCTTTCGCGGAGGCGGTCCAGCTCGGCGCGGACCGTGTCGTCGATCGGGTCGCTCGTGTTCATGCGGTGAGCTTAGACGGGTTGCGGGGGCTTGGCCGGAGGGTGTTCGGGATGCGGAACGGGTGGTGGGGACGTGCCGGAGGGGCGGGCCGGCGGCGTGTGGCCGCGGTCCGCCCCTCCGGGGTTCATGCGCGGGTGCTACAGGGTGGCGGCTGCCTGTGTGATGGCGGGGGCGAAGGCGGAGACCTGCGTGTAGACGCCGGGGTAGTCGGGGCGGGCGCAGCCGTAGCCCCAGCTGACGATGCCGACCTGGATCCAGGCGCCGGCGTTGTCGCGGCGGAACATGGGGCCGCCGGAGTCGCCCTGGCAGGTGTCGGTGCCGCCCTGGGGATAGCCGGCGCAGATCTCCTCGTCGGGTACGAAGGAGCTGCCGTAGGACTGGCGGCAGGAGGTGTCGGAGACGAACGGGACCTGGGCCTTGAGGAGGTGGCGCTGCTGGCGGCCGCCTTCGCGGTCGGCGCCCCAGCCAGCGACGGTGAAGGTGCCGTTGTCGTAGGCGGTGGTGGTGGCGATGGGGAGGGTGGGGAGGTCGACGGGCTGGGCGAGTTTGATGAGGGCCCAGTCCTTGCCCTTGCCGTTGTAGCCGGGGGCGCGGAGGACCTTGGTGGAGCGGACCGTGACGGCATCGGGGCTGCGGAGGTCGGCGACGCCGAGGGTGGCGGTGATGCCGGTGTTGTTGCCGGAGCCGTTGACGCAGTGGGCGGCGGTGAGCACGATCTGCCGGGTGAGGAGGGAGCCGCCGCAGCCCATGGAGAGGCGGACCATCCAGGGGAACTCGCCCTGGGCGGCGCGGGTGCCGCCGACGACGGGCTGAGGGGCGGGGGTGGGGGCGGCGTTCGCCTGTGCGGGCTGGAGGCTGAGGGCGGCGAGAGCGACGGCGGAGGCGGCCGCGCAGCGTTTGAGGGTGCGCGGCAGTGTGCGCTGCTTCGTCTTCAACTGTCTGCCTTTCGTGGGGGGTTGGTCCCGACTCGCACTTGATGGCATGCGCGCGTCAAGACTTGTGCGGGATTATCCGGAGACCCGCGTGCCCCCCGCAAGGCGCTCTTTCGGCCAGTGACGGTCCGCCTGCCGCGGATGGCGCGCGGCGGTGCGGGCGGCGGCGCCCTCCGGCCGTACTGTGGGAGGCGTTGGCGTCGTACGGGATCGTGCGTGGGGGTACGGGACGTGGCGAACGGCAGGGCGGGCGGCGGGGAGGTCGCGCACGGCTTTCCGCACCTGGAAACCGTGCGGGCGGCGGTCACCGCGCTGTACCGGCGGATCTCGTACGAAGGGCTGACCGAGTACGCGGTGAGCGTCTCCCCCGCCGAGGTGGCCTTCCCGGAGGAGGACGACCTGCATCTCGGGGCGCACCGGGTGGCGGCCGCACTGGTCCGGCAGCTGCGGCTGCCGGAGGCCCGGATGATCGTGAGCTTCCGGGCCATGGAGCACGCGGCGACCGTGGAGCTGGCGGCCGGGCCCGAGTACTTCATCGAACTGAACGACCGGTTCCGCACGCACCGCCGGGACATCGGCGCGGCGCTCGCGCACGAGATCACCCATGTGCTGCTGCACCGGCTGGGGCTGGCCTTCCCCGGCACTCGGGACAACGAGATCCTGACGGACACGGTGACCACGTACCTGGGCACCGGGTGGCTGCTGCTGGACGCCTACCGGGAGGACGCGGTGTCGAGCCAGAAGCTGGGCTATCTGACGCCGGAGGAGTTCGGCTACGTCCTGGCCAAGCGGGCGCGGGTGTTCGGCGAGGACCCGTCGCCGTGGTTCACCAGTCCGCAGGGGTACGCGGCGTATGTACGGGGCCGGGCGGAGGCCGACCGGGACGAGCGGCGGCCCCCTCTGGCTGCGGCCGGACGGCTGGCCCGGCACCGGTACGCGCGAGACCGGCGGCTGTACGCGGCGGGGGGCAGGCAGGCGGGGCGCGGGGCGGCCGGGGAGGGCGTGGCCGGGGGCGCGGGCTACGCGTTCGAGGGCGGGGACGGCGCGGGGCTGAGCGTGTCGTTCCCCTGCCCGACGTGCCTGCAGCGGATCCGGGTTCCGGTGCGGGGGCGGGTGCGGGCCCGGTGCGGGCTGTGCGGCATGGTGCTGGAGTGCGACACCTAGCGACCTAGTGGATGGCGGCGGGGCAGGTGCGGGCCCGTCGGCGGGCGCGCCGGCAGCCTGGCCCGCGGGCGCGGGCGGTCCTGCTCCACGGTCGTGCGGAGGGCCTCGGTGAGTTCGGCGCGGAAGAGGACGAACGGGCCCGGCTCCTCCGTGTCGTCGGCGAAACGGCTCAGGCTGCCGGGGTCGGTGACCTCGACGGCGCGTCCGGAGAGGCGCACGTCGCCGCCGCCCATGCCGGTGCCGGGGCCGGGGTTGGCGTGCAGGGCGAAGCGCGGGTCGCGGCGCAGGTCGTCGGCCTTGCGGGAGCCGGGCATCATGCCGAGCCACAGCTCGCCGTGGCGGAAGTTCACCTCCAGCCCGCTCAGACGCGGGGAGCCGTCCTTGCGGAGGGTGCCGAGAACGTGGTGCGTGTACGCCTCGAAGCGCTTGCGGACGGTGTCGGCGAAGTCGGGTTCGGCGGTCTGGAACGTCTTCCACGAGGAGGTCATGGTGCCCATGAAAGCGCGGATACCCGACATCTCCCGTCGGGTGTCCGCGGTGTCTCAGGCCGTCGCCCGTTCGGCGGCGCCGCGCTCGACGCAGAGCTCGTCGCCCTCGACGCCCGCCCGGACGGCCCGTCCCGTGCCGTCCGGGCGGCGCCGGCCGTCGACGAGAACGGCGCCGAGGGCGAGCAGGCGCTCGGCCTCCTCCTCGCGGGTGCGGTCCTGGGGTTGGAGGTCCAAGTGGACCCGGTTCTCGGCGTCCTGCTTCTCCGGCATGTGATGCGAAGACGCAACCGTCTCCCCTCAAGCGGACTGGCCCCACTCGGTCATGAGGCAGCCGTGCTCACGCGGCGCCTCCGAGTCGGGGCGTGACCGGCACGGCCCGGCTCCAGAGCTCCTCCGCGTGATCACGGAAACGGTCGAACATGCCGCCGCTGCCCTGCCGGTGGAGGTGCAGCAGGGGTGAGTCATGGCCGACCAGCCGTGCGAGGTGGGGTGTCACCAGCGCGTCGTCATCGAACCGGAAGACGCTCAGGCTCACGTGGTTCACCGCGTCCGAGGGAGCCGAGAATCGCGCCTCGAGCCCCTCCGGGGAGCCGAGGCGGCCAAGGTGCTCCAGGGTGATCCGGATCCGGGTGGAGACGGTCAGGGAGGTGTCCTCGATCGCCTCCCGCTGCCGCGTCACCTCGCCCTCGGGGTCGCCGGTCAGGAAGCGGACCCGGACACCGGATGCGACCTTACGGCGCAGCGTCTCGGAGAACGCCGGGACGGACGTGAAAAGGAAGTAGTTCGTGTACCCGGCGAAGTAGATCTCCTGCGTGGCCCCGTCGACCAGCTCGGACCAAAGGGAGGACGGCGCTGCGGACCGGTATGGATAACTGCGGGTGATCTCGCGATCCGTGCCGGTCTTGATGCGGTCCTTGACCACCTGTGGCCAGATCATTTCCTCGTCCACTCCCAGAGCGTGGGCGGCGTCTTCGCGGTTCCTGGCGTGCGGCGTTAACGCCTCGTTCGAAACCCATCGTTCCACTTGCTTCGGGGATACCCCCACCCGGTATGCGAGCTGTCGGACGGAGAGCCCCGCTTCATCCATGGCAGAACGAAGTCTGACGTTCAAGTCAACCCCCTTGGCAGGGACGTTCGGGCCTTCTTAAGGACCCTAGCGCCGTAAGGCCCAACTGTCCCTGCGCACAGTGAGATACGTCCCTTACGGGGGTTCACGATCGGGAGGACGTAGAAGAGACCCCCGCGACGGGTGGAGCCGTCCGGGGGCGTGGCCAACGCTTACGAGGAGCGTCGACATGACAGACCCTATCTGCCGGACCGCCGTACGGTTCCGGCCGGTGTTCACGCCCGGTTCCGGTCGGCGGCGGGCGGGGGCCCGCCCGACCACGGCGGCCCCGGCCGCACAGCCCCAGACCTCCCATCCCCCGTACGGGCAGGTTGCGCAGTTCGGTCCGGGGTGGGGCTGGACCGCGCGACCCCGGCCCCCGTACGGGCTGCGTGAGATGTTCGACGGCGACACGGTCGCCCTCGTCCGCCCGCACCTGGTCGCTCACGAGCGGCGGCAGGAACGGGCGCGGCAGAGGCAGCGCTGCCTCACGCTCGTGATGGCGGCGGACTTCGGCATCGACCTTGACCGGCGGATCCTGCACGGGGCGGGGGTGTCCCGGTGAGCACGGGCCTGAAGCGGGTCGAGCCGCTGAGTACGGAGCCGTGCAGGGAGCGCCCCGGCCCTGGTCGCCACCACCTGCCGTGCATCCTGCCTTCCGGTCACGAGGGTGAGCACCGGGACGCGTTCGCGCAGACCTGGGGCCCCTCGGGGCGGTCGGCCCCAAGCGACGCGGCCCCCGGCGTGCGGGCGGCGCGGAAACCGGTCCGTATGTGCGTGAGATGCCAGCACATGACGGACACGCCCTTGATCGTGGCGGAGATCGATTCTGCGTCCGGTCCGGGGTTCAACGTCTATTGCTGCCCGCAGTGCGCCCGGTACTACTTCGCGCACCCCGAGCGTCGGCCCGGTTGGCCCGGAAACACGGACGGCACCCTGTGAGCGCGCCCCGCACGGTCACCGTGCACAACCTTGACCACGGCCCGACGACCGTGCCGGAGCCGACGCGGTGCCGGGGTCACGACGACGGCGCTCCGCAGTACCCGGCGGATGTGATCCACACCGGGCCGCCGCTGTCCCTGGCGACTCCGTCCTGGCGGGGCCCGGCGAAGTGGCTGCACGCGGTGGTGGACGCGGCGCCGCACAGCGCCCGCGAACGGGACATGGTGGTGGTGGAGTTGGGCGGCGGCTCGTACCGGTACAGCCCGGAGGGGCTGCGCGAACTCGCGGACGACCTGACGGCGCAGCTCCACGAGGTCCGGGCGTTCGCAGACACGCTCGCGGCGCCCCGCGCGGCCGAGGTCCCCGACCGGTGAGCGGGCGCCTGACGGGCGCGGAAGCGTGGAAGGAGATGGACCGTACCGGGAAGTCCGGAGCGTGCGTCATCGGTGACTGCGGCTACTGCACCCCTCCGCTGGACCTGTACGTGAACGCGCGCGGGCGCCCCCTGGTCGGCCCGCCGGTCATCTCGATCAGGTGCGCATGTGCCTGCCACCACGGCCGTCCCGTCCGGCGGGAGGTCGTCACCGTGTAGGCCGACCATCCGCCCCGTTTCCCTCGCCTCGGGTGGAGGGGCTGGCGGCCCCCTCACAGCCTCCCGCGCCCGGTGTCCATGGCCCCCTTCGGCCGGGCACGGGAGGCACAGGACGGGCCACGGCCGGCATGCAGCCGCAGGCCGGGACTTCTCCATACCCTCCCCCTCGGTGACGTGACGCATTGTGACGGCGCTCGGAGGGTTGGAGCGCAACCGCTCGTGGTGCTGCCAGCCGAGTGCGCCACGGCCGGCGAGGGCGATGCGGTCGAGGTCGATGACGATGTCCGTGGACCGGGCATCGGCGGTGATCCATAAGGTTCTGCCTGCGGCCGGGGGTCCGGTCACGACGTACAGCTCTCACCACCTCCGGGATACGCGTTCCTGCGGCCGCGACGCTGTGCCGTTGCCGCGGGAGCTGTTGCACTGCCGGTGCGCGCTACGGGCATTGGCGGGGTTGAGGAGGTCACCACCCGCGGGAGAGTGGGGTGGCGTGGTCGAAGGTGAACGCCCACGGCGACCGCTGTGTGTCACGGCCGGTGAGAGATTTAGTATCGAACAGTCACACCCTTGGCTGAAAGACGGAATCCAGAACCGTTGCCGTTGACGAGCTCCAGCCGAAGATAGTATTCGCCTGCGGCCAAGTCTCCCCAGTAAGAGGTGCCGCAGTAGTTCCTTTTGGTGCCCTGGTTCCAGTCAGGGCCGAAGACGTCCCTGTAGACGGAAAAGTCGGCTGACTTAAACGACGTCGGTGTCGACGAACAGCCAGAGAGTGCCATCGATGTGCTGGTGGCGTCGGTATTCTTGTCAGTCCACCGACGTGATTCACCGGAGCCTACCAGCCAGTTCTTGATAGTGGACGAGAAGCTTCCCTCGGCCTGAGCCGGAGCAGCAAGACCAAAGAGTATCAGGCTGGTCGCGACTGTAACGGTAGCCCTGAGACTGCGCTTGGATATGAATATCATTGATCCTCTTTCGTGGATGACATAGGGTGGCGAACGGCAACCTGGGCCAGAATTAGGGGTTGACCTGAAATGGCGGACGTGACCAGAGTGCCGTCATCGCCACGCCGATCCCGACTGCAGAAATTGCCAGCACCATTGCCATGGTCGAATCGGCTGGGTGCAGAAGCCATGCCCAAGGCTCGGGTGTTCCGCCTGGACCCCATCCACTGGCCGCAAGAATTAGAGGGACAGCTGCCAGCGCGGCTCCCGCAAGTTGGGAGCCTACCAGCGGAAAAAGCAGCAGCGCGAGGCCCAGATAACCGACCAGGTTTCTACCCAGGACCACAGGAAGATCGGAACTCAGGGCGATTCGACAAAGAAATGAGGCAAGTACCCCCACGGCAGCGATACACAAAGCCAGAGCCGAGTCCCAGTAGCGTAGATTGCGAGCGGCGATACTTTCAGACGGGATGTTGCCCCGGCTTAAGCCGTAGAGCAGAGTTACCGCAGGGACCAGTGTCATGAGATGCGCAACAAGAAACTGGCCAGACTGTCCTGTCAGGGCAGGAACAGGCAGTTCAGCATTGCCGATCAGCAGGCCAAGTGCCACCGTGCCGACGGTCGACGCCACGACGACGTGAATGGCACGAACCTTGCACCACCAGATCATTCGCGCGCCCCTGTGACACCCAACTGTGGCTCCGTCCTGCAAGAGTCCATCGCCTTGCGGTTTCGTTCAAACCACGCAAGCTGCTGGTCGGAAGGCAGGGACTTAACCCGCTGCGCCAAGGCGGCTTCCTCAGGGGCGAAACGACCACTCACTGCGTCCGCAGGCACTCCGGCTGTAATGTAGAGCCATGCAGCCAGCGGTCCTGCGGCGACGACTGCAGGGTAGGGGTCACCCTTCAACGCGCAGTCGGGGGGCACCGGGAGCAAGCCCGAAACAAGGCCACCGGAAATGTCCTCGGCACTGGCATTAGTGGCGATGCCGAGTTTCGATGCATCAGGCCCAGGGCTGGCCGCCATGGTTAGGGTGGCCGGGACCTGAACTCCAGCCTTTCTCAGCCTCTCGGCGGCCTTCCGGGCATCATGACGAACCGTTTCCTGGTCCTCAACCTCTGGCCAGAGACAGATTCTCGGCTGTCCGGATTCATCGCACACGAGTGTGTGCGATGATCGGCCCAACACAGGCTCGGGTCCTAGGTCGCGCACTACGAACCATGACGAGGTCAGACCACTGGCAACGAGAGCACTGGCGGCCACCAGCGGCCATGCAGTACGGCGGAAGCAAATCAGGGTCAGGGCTGCACAGGAAACCCCCGAAGTGAAGAGGAGGGCACCAAGCACGGCCCGACTGTCCAACGATGTGTCGACAGCGCAGCAGCTGCTCAAACCGCCGCCCACAAGATGCCTGAGCCAGAAAGTACCCCACGACGCCGGATAGGCATTGACGAAGAAGCTACTGACCAAGGCAAGAGGAGCTGCCATCACCCCGGGCAGTACACGACCGATGATGTAACCGACAAGCGCGTTTGCGACCAGGACCGCTGCAATGACTACCAGAATTCCGAGATGAGGAAGGCCAAACGGCACGTCAGCTGCGATCGCAGATGTAAGGAGGGCAGCGGCGATACCAAGAAACCCCAAGGCCAAGACGGGAGTCAGAACTGGGATTGCCGAGCCCAGCGGCCCTCGCACGGGAGCCTGATCGAAAATACGTCCTTTTGTGAGGCGGGCCCCCTCCCATGCAGCACAGGCCGCGCATGCCGCACTGACGAACGGGAGGGCGAAGGAGGCGCTCCCAGTAACCGACGGCCAATAATGAGGCGTCACCCAGGTAGAGAGATCGTCACCGAGGGCAAGAAAGATGAACCCAACCAGCAGAGGAAGGAGGGGAGTTGCTGAAGAAGACCTGATGAGGGTACGCAAGAGCACGCTTAAGCCTCCCGGTCAACAAGCTTGGCGTACGCCATTTCAGCACTCTCCCGTGGGGAGGTGGCACTCTCGGCCAAGGCGTGAAATTCCTGGCTACTTCCCTGGAACTGAACCACGCCTGCATCGAGGACCACCACCTCCTGATAGAGATCGGCCAAATCCTCTGTCTGGTGCGTCGAGATCACAACTTTCACCGACTGGCTGAGCTCAGCCACGAGTTCCCGAAAGACTGCGCGCTGCCGGGGATCGAGGCCAGCCGTAGGCTCGTCCATCAGGATAATTTCGCTCTGATGGGTGAGGGCTCCAGCGATCCCCATGCGGCGTAGTTGACCGCCGGAGACTTGGTGACTCTTACGGTTGGCCAACTTCTCCAGTCGCAGGCTCCTAATCGCTCCATCGGAAGCCTGCCAGGCTTCAGCCCGAGAGAGGCCCTTCAGCCACCCAGCGTAGGCCACCTGTTCCCGCACAGTGAGCCCGGGAAATGGGGTGATCTGCTGTGGAATCCAGGCGACGGCACGGCGATATCGTGCTCGATCGCGACGCGTGGTGGCTTCAACTCCGTTCCAGCTGACGGTGCCTTTGGAGGGCTTCAGGTGGGAGGCTGCCACAGCCATCAGAGTAGATTTCCCAGCTCCGTTCGGGCCGAGGAGAACGGTGGAGGCACCCTCAATCTGTGTGGAGAAATTCGAAAATACCTCGGTCTTTCGTCCATACCGAAAGGAGAGATCTGCGAAGATCAGAGCCATGGCGCACATTCCGCTGCCCCCTTGGAGGGGCAGCTCTTTGGGATGGTTCGGTGGAAGTGTGCGCCCCGGCGAGATGCCTCGTCGCCGGGGCGCAGGCAGTGTTCTCAGGATCAGTACTGCACGTTTACCCTATTCACGTTCAGGATGCCGTTGGGGCTGTAACCCTCAAGCTTGAAATAGTAGGTTCCAGCCGCCATGCCTCCCCAGTAGACACGGTTGCAGTAGTTGGACCGGTGTCCCTTGTTCTCGTCGGGGCCGAAGACATCCTTCCAGAGGGTCAGCCCAGCGCTGCGGAAGGGCTCAGAGGAAGTACGGCAACCGCTGAAGCCGACCGAAGTACTGACGTTGTCACGGTTGCTGTCGTTCCACCGTCTCGACTCCTTGGTGGGTATCCAATCTTCGATGTAGGACGACCACGAGCCCTCAGCGTAAGGGCTGTCCCGTAACTGCTGGTCACGGGTGGGATGATCTTGGTGTGGCTGGTGTGATCACGGCGTCGGAGCCGTCCTGGATAGCCCCGTTCACCGGGCTGAGCCCGCGCGCCTTTGGGAAGCTGGTGACCGTGTTGCGGCGCGAGGGTGCGGACGCGGTCCGCAAGGGCCGGCCATGGAGCCTTCCGCTGGAGGACCGGGCCCTGCTGGTCGCCGCGTACTGGCGCACAAACCTGACGATGCGGCAGCTCGCCCCGCTGTTCGGGGTGTCCAAGTCGGCGGCGGACCGGATCATCGACCACCTCGGGCCGATGCTCGCGCTCCAGCCCCGCAAACGGTTCGCCAAGGACACCGTGCTCATCGTGGACGGCACCCTGGTCCCCACCCGCGACCACACCATCGCCGAGCAGTCGAAGAACTACCGGTACTCCACCAACCACCAGGTCGTCATCGACGCCGACACCCGCCTGGTCGTCGTGGTCGGCCGGCCGCTCGCCGGAAACCGCAACGACTGCAAGGCATGGGAGGAATCCGGCGCCAAAGCCGCCGTCGGCAACACGCTGACGATCGCCGATGGCGGCTACCCGGGCACCGGACTCGTCATGCCCCATCGTCGACGAAAGGGCGAAGACCTGCCCGAGTGGAAGCAGGCGCACAACAAGTCCCACAAGCAGGTCCGGGCCCGCGTCGAGCACGTCTTCGCCCGCATGAAGACCTGGAAGATCCTCCGCGACTGCCGCCTCAGAGGCGACGGCGTCCACCACGCCATGCTCGGCATCGCCCGGATGCACAACCTCGCCCTCGCCGGATAGGCCAGCGAGCCATACGTCAGCCCGCCATGCCCGAGACGACTCGAAGATCATTTACGGGACAGCCCTTAGGCTGGCGTCCCAGCGGCTATACCCAACAGTGCGACGCCTGTGACAAGGGCGCGTGTTACACGTCGGTTGCTTGTGTTCATGCCTGTCCAATCTGCCCATGTAGATCACACCTGACAGCACGCAAGGAGAGGGCAAGGCATGGAGCCGCTCCCCCAGAGCACGCGTGTTGCCGATGTGCTCAGCGATCCACGCGGGACTCTATCTTCGTGTGATCAACATGCGACTAAGTGTTCGACAGTTTGGCCTGATTTAACGGAAGGTTTGGCGCGTATGGCGAGCTTCCTGGGAACGGTTACGAGTCGAGTAGCGCCTTGAGAGGGACGCGTGATGCAAGGCAGCCTGTTGAACCGTTCCGGGTTCGGTAGGGACTCGATGGAGAGGGTTGGTGGCGTCGGGCTCGTTGTCCGGGCACAGTGCCGCGCGGGATGATCAGCGGACGGTTTTCCGACGGAAGGGTTGTCCCATGCGGTTCAGAGCGGCGGTTGTCGGCGTCCTCCTGGCGGCGTGCGCCGTCTGCGTGGAGGGTCTCGGCGGTGGTGTGTTCGACGCGTGGGACCAGAGCTGGGGGCCGGTGCTGGCTGAAGGAGAGGACGGCGCAGGCCGTGGTATCCATGACGGAGTAGACCAGAGCTGGGGACCAAGGCCCCTGTAGGCGCGATTCCGCGAGTTCGAGGGTGACATAGCCAAGGCCCCGACCGGATGGATGGTCGGGGCCTTCGGTGGCTTCTGTCTCCGGGCACGCCGGACAAGCCCCCCATCATGAGCCATGTGCGGCTCCTGCACAGCCGGTGGTCAGGACACGTCGCCGCGGACCGGATCGCCGAACAGGCCCTCGGTGTACGTGACGTACTTCGGGGTGAAGTCGCCCTTCCCGGTGATGGTGCCGGTGATGTTCTCCCCGGGGGCCAGTTCCACGGTGTCGATCTGGTTCTTGTCCGCGGCCAGTTCGTGGGTGTGCTTGCCGCCGCCTGTGTCGGTGATGGCGAAGTACAGCGGGTTGATGCTGATGCTCTTGTCGCTGTTGTTGGTGATGGTCACGGACACGCTGGTGTAAGTGCCGCCGTCGTGAAGGATGCTCGGGGTGAACGCCGTCTTCATCGCGGCGACCTTCACCGGCTCTTCCTTCACCGGCTCTTCCTTGGCCGGCTCCGGCTCCGGTTCTGCCTTCGGTTCGGCGGGGGCGGCCGGTGGCTTCTCCGGAGCGGGCGCGGCGCTCTTGGGCGCGGCCTTGTCGTCAGGGCTGGTGTCGGCGCCGCCGACGAGGGCGCCCACGATGACCATGAGGAGGACGGCCCCGCCGAAGATGCTGCCGAGGACGATGGCCACGATGGCTCCGGCTGACATGCCCTTCTTGGGAGGCGGGGGTGGCGGGTAGGGGGCGTAGGGCTGGCCGGGCTGCATCGCGTAGGGAGGCTGCTGGGGCGGGCCGGGTGGCTGCTGGTTCACGGGTGTCCCCTGGCGGTGTTGGTGGTGGGGGGTGCCGCCGTGAACGTAGCGCAGAGGGTGGGTGGTTGGTGGTTGGTGGCTGGTTCTGGTGATCTGCGCCCGAAGGGTGTCCCGCCCCGTGCAGGTGTTGTCCGTATGGGGCAGCCTGCCATCCGCGCCCTGCCGGACCCCGTGGTTTACGGGCGTACGATGCCCTGCGCCCGGGCGGCCGACAGCCAGGACGGGAACTCCCCCAGCAGACGGTCGTACAGGACGTCGTCCGGAACCCGGCGCGGGTCGTGGCCTGCGTGGAAGAAGCCCGCGTTGTCGACCGGCCGCCTGGCGGGCACCGGCAGGTCGTCGAGCTTGCGCAGGAAGTCGAACTGGCGGCTGTGCGGGTCTCCGAAGCCCACGAACTGCCAGAAGAGCGGCAGCCGGGCCGCTTTGCACAGCCATTTCTCGGCGGCGGGGCGGCTGACGGGGCCGCCGTCCGTCTGGAAGACGACCAGGGCGGGGGCGTCCGCACCGCTGTCCAGGTAGTGGTCGATCACGGCGTCCATGGCCAGGTGGTAGCTGGTCTTCCCCATGTGTCCGAGCCCGGCCACGATCCGGTCGATACGGCCCTGGTGGTCGGCCAGGCCGATGGTGGTCTCGGCGTCCACGTCCGTGGAGAAGAAGACCACCGGGACCTGCCCGTCGTCGTCCAGGTTCGCGGACAGCCCCAGCACCCGGTCGGCCAGGGCCTGCACGCTGCCGTCCTGGTAGTAGGGGCGCATCGAGCCGGAGTAGTCGACGACCAGGTAGACCGCGGCCCTCTGCCCTTCCAGTCCGTGCTTGCGCAGCGAGACGCCCGCGCGCCGGTAGAGGTCCACCAGCGCGGGCGCGGTCTGCTGCACCTTCTGGAGGCTGATCGGCATGAGTGACTCCCTTCCCCGCGAGGGACGTTACGCCACCGCCGCCGGGCACGGGCCGCAACCGCCGCCGCTCGCCACGGCCCGGCACCGGTCACCACCAGGCCCGCCGCCGCCACCGGCCTGGTGCCGACCGCAGCACGGTGCCGGCCCCCGAAGCACGGTGCCGAGGGGCGGGGAGGGCCGGGAGGAACGGCAGACGGAGCGGGAAAGGCGCAGCGCCTGCCATGGGTCCGGTCGGGGACTTGGCAGGCGCTGCTGTGTTCCGCACGCCGTTGTACGGGACGTTCCTCGGGGGCCCGGGGGCCCGACAGGCCCGGAAGGGCCCGGTCCGTCAGACCGCGAGCGCGCGGTCCGTCGGGCGGATCGGGGCCGGCAGGTCGCTGGCGCCCGTCAGGTACCGGTCCACGCCGCGGGCGGCGGAACGGCCCTCGGCGATGGCCCAGACGATGAGGGACTGGCCGCGGCCGGCGTCACCGGCGACGAAGACACCCGGCACGTTGGTCTGGAAGTCGGCGTCACGGGCGATGTTACCCCGCGCGTCGAGGTCCAGACCAAACTGCTCGACGAGACCGTTCTCCCGGTCGGTGCCGGTGAAGCCCATGGCGAGGGTGACCAGCTGGGCCGGGATCTTCCGCTCCGTGCCCGGCCTCTGCGTCAGCTTCCCGTCCGCGAACTCCACCTCGACCATGTGGAGCCACTGGACGTTGCCGTCCTCGTCGCCCTCGAAGTGGGTGGTGGAGACGGAGTAGACCCGCTCGCCGCCCTCCTCGTGGGCCGAGGTGACCTTGTACAGCATGGGAAAGGTCGGCCACGGCTGGGCCGCCGCGTCCCGCTCCTCGCCAGGCCTGGGCATGATCTCGAGCTGGGTGACCGAGGCCGCGCCCTGCCGGTGGGCGGTGCCGACGCAGTCCGCACCGGTGTCGCCGCCGCCGATGACGACGACGTGCTTGCCCTCGGCCGAGAGGGGCGGGGTGACGAAGTCGCCCTCCTGCACCTTGTTGGCGAGCGGCAGGTACTCCATCGCCTGGTGGATGCCCTTGAGCTCCCGGCCCGGGACGGGCAGGTCGCGGGCGGTGGTCGCGCCGGCAGCGATGACCACGGCGTCGTACCGCTTGCGCAGGTCCGTGGCCTTCAGGTCGCGGCCGATCTCGATGCCGGTGCGGAAGCGGGTGCCCTCGGCGCGCATCTGCTCGATACGGCGGTTGATGTGCCGCTTCTCCATCTTGAACTCGGGGATGCCGTAGCGCAGCAGCCCGCCGACGCGGTCGGCGCGCTCGTACACGGCCACCGTGTGGCCGGCCCGGGTGAGCTGCTGGGCGGCGGCCAGACCGGCGGGGCCGGAGCCGATGACGGCAACGGTCTTGCCGGACAGGCGCTCCGGGGGCTGCGGGGCGACGTTCCCCGAGTCCCACGCCTTGTCGATGATGGAGACCTCGACGTTCTTGATGGTGACGGCCGGCTGGTTGATGCCGAGCACGCACGCCGACTCGCAGGGTGCCGGGCAGAGCCGCCCGGTGAACTCCGGGAAGTTGTTGGTGGCGTGCAGCCGCTCGTAGGCGGCGCCCCAGTCCTCACGGTAGGCGTAGTCGTTCCACTCGGGGATCAGGTTCCCCAGCGGGCAGCCGTTGTGGCAGAACGGGATGCCGCAGTCCATGCAGCGGGACGCCTGCTTGCTGATGATCGGCAGCAGGGAGCCCGGGACGTAGACCTCGTTCCAGTCCTTGACCCGTTCCTCGACCGGGCGGGACTGCGCGACCTCGCGGCCGTGGTTCAGAAAGCCCTTGGGGTCAGCCATTGGTCGCCGCCTCCATCATCTTCTCGGTGGTCTCGGCCTCGGAGAGTCCGGCCCGCTCGGCGGCGTCCTTGGCGGCGAGCACTGCCTTGTACGTGGTGGGGATGATCTTGCTGAAGCGGTCCACGGCGACGGACCACTCGGCGAGGAGCTTCTCGGCGACGGTGGAGCCGGTCTCCTCGTGGTGGCGGCGCACCACGTCGTGCAGCCACGCCCGGTCGGCGTCGTCGAGGGGCTCGATCGCCTCCAGGTTGCCGGAGTTGACGTTGTCGCGGTCGAGGTCGACGACGTAGGCGATACCGCCGGACATGCCGGCCGCGAAGTTCCGCCCGGTCTCGCCGAGGACGACGGCGCGGCCGCCGGTCATGTACTCGCAGCCGTGGTCGCCGACGCCTTCGGAGACCACCAGTGCGCCGGAGTTGCGGACACAGAAGCGCTCGCCGGTGCGGCCGCGCAGGAAGATCTCGCCGCCGGTGGCGCCGTACGCGATGGTGTTGCCGGCGATGGTGGAGTACTCGGCCAGGTGGTCGGCGCCCCGGTCGGGGCGGACGACGATCCGGCCGCCGGACAGGCCCTTGCCGACGTAGTCGTTGGCGTCGCCCTCCAGGCGCAGGGTGACGCCGCGCGGGACGAATGCGCCGAAGGACTGGCCGGCGGAACCGGTGAAGGTGATGTCGACGGTGTCCTCGGGCAGGCCCGCGCCGCCGAACTTCTTCGTCACCTCGTGGCCGAGCATGGTGCCGACCGTGCGGTTGATGTTGCGGATCTCCAGCTGGGCGCGGACCGGCTGGGCGTCCTCGGCCGTGGCGGCGCCGAGCGCGTCCGCGGCCAGCTCGACGAGCTGGTTGTCGAGGGCCTTCTCCAGGCCGTGGTCCTGCTCGACGAGCTGGTGGCGGACGGCGCCGTCGGGCAGCTCGGGGACGTGGAACAGCGGGGCCAGGTCGAGACCCTGGGCCTTCCAGTGGTCCACGGCCCGGGTGACGTCGAGGAGTTCGGCGTGCCCGACGGCCTCCTCCAGGGTGCGGAAGCCCAGTTCGGCCAGCAGTTCGCGGACCTCCTGCGCGATGAACTCGAAGAAGTTGACGACGAACTCGGCCTTGCCGGAGAACCGCTCCCGCAGGACCGGGTTCTGGGTCGCGATACCGACCGGGCAGGTGTCCAGGTGGCAGACGCGCATCATGACGCAGCCGGAGACGACGAGCGGCGCGGTCGCGAAGCCGAACTCCTCCGCGCCGAGCAGCGCGGCGATGACGACGTCACGGCCCGTCTTCAGCTGGCCGTCGGTCTGGACGACGATCCGGTCCCGCAGGCCGTTGAGCAGCAGGGTCTGCTGGGTCTCGGCCAGGCCCAGCTCCCAGGGACCGCCCGCGTGCTTCAGCGAGGTGAGCGGGGAGGCGCCGGTGCCGCCGTCGTGGCCGGAGATGAGGACGACGTCCGCGTGGGCCTTGGAGACGCCCGCGGCCACGGTCCCGACGCCGACCTCGGACACCAGCTTCACATGGATGCGGGCGGCCGGGTTGGCGTTCTTGAGGTCGTGGATCAGCTGCGCCAGGTCCTCGATGGAGTAGATGTCGTGATGCGGCGGCGGCGAGATGAGGCCGACGCCCGGCGTGGAGTGCCGGGTCTGAGCGACCCACGGGTACACCTTGTGGCCGGGCAGCTGGCCGCCTTCGCCGGGCTTGGCGCCCTGAGCCATCTTGATCTGGATGTCGTCGGCGTTGACCAGGTACTCGGAGGTGACGCCGAAGCGGCCGGAGGCGACCTGCTTGATGGCGGAGCGCCGGGCCGGGTCGTACAGGCGGTCCGGGTGCTTGCCGCCCTCACCGGTGTTGGACTTGCCGCCGAGCCGGTTCATGGCGATGGCGAGGGTCTCGTGCGCCTCCTGCGAGATGGAGCCGTACGACATGGCGCCGGTGGAGAAGCGCTTGACGATCTCGCTGACCGGCTCGACCTCCTCGACCGGGATCGAGGGGCGGTCGGACGTGAAGCCGAACAGGCCGCGGAGCGTCATGAGCCGCTCGGACTGCTCGTTCACCCGGTCGGTGTACTTCTTGAAGACGTCGTACCGCTTGGAGCGGGTGGCGTGCTGGAGGCGGAACACCGTCTCGGGGTCGAACAGGTGCGGTTCGCCCTCGCGGCGCCACTGGTACTCGCCGCCGATCTCCAGGGCCCGGTGGGCCGGGGCGATGCCGCTGGCCGGGTACGCCTTGGCGTGGCGGGCGGCGACCTCCTGGGCGACGACGTCGATACCGACACCGCCGATCTTGCTGGAGGTGCCGTTGAAGTAGGTGTCGACGAAGTCCTGCTCCAGGCCGACGGCCTCGAAGACCTGGGCGCCGCGGTAGGAGGCGACGGTCGAGATGCCCATCTTCGACATGACCTTCAGCACGCCCTTGCCGAGGGCGTAGATGAGGTTGCGGATGGCCTTCTCGGGCTCGACGCCCTCGATGAACGTACCGGCGCGGACGAGGTCCTCGACGGACTCCATCGCCAGGTACGGGTTGACGGCGGCGGCGCCGTAGCCGATGAGGAGGGCCACGTGGTGGACCTCACGGACGTCGCCCGCCTCGACCAGCAGGCCCACCTGGGTGCGCTGCTTGGTGCGGATGAGGTGGTGGTGGACGGCCGCCGTGAGCAGCAGGGACGGGATCGGGGCGTGCTCGGCGTCGGAGTGCCGGTCGGACAGCACGATGAGGCGGGCGCCGTCCTCGATGGCCGCGTCGGCCTCGGCGCAGACCTCCCGGATGCGGGCCGCGAGGGTGTCGCCGCCGCCGGAGACCCGGTAGAGGCCGGAGAGGGTGACGGCGGTCATGCCGGGCATGTCGCCGTCGGCGTTGACGTGGATGAGCTTGGCCAGCTCGTCGTTGTCGATGACCGGGAACGGCAGGGTGACGCTGCGGCAGGACGCGGCGCCCGGGTCCAGCAGGTTGCCCTGCGGGCCGAGGGAGGAGATCAGCGAGGTGACGAGCTCCTCGCGGATGGCGTCCAGCGGCGGGTTGGTGACCTGGGCGAACAGCTGGGTGAAGTAGTCGAAGAGCAGGCGGGGCCGCTCGGAGAGCGCGGCGATCGGGGAGTCCGTGCCCATGGAGCCGATCGGCTCCGTGCCGGTGCGGGCCATCGGGGCGAGGATGACGCGCAGTTCCTCCTCGGTGTAGCCGAAGGTCTGCTGGCGGCGGGTGACCGAGGCGTGGGTGTGGACGATGTGCTCGCGCTCGGGCAGGTCCCCGAGTTCGATGATGCCGCTCTCCAGCCAGTCCTGATACGGCTGTTCGGAGGCGAGCTTCGCCTTGATCTCGTCGTCCTCGATGATGCGGTGCTCGGAGGTGTCGACGAGGAACATCCTGCCGGGCTGGAGGCGGCCCTTGCGGACGACCTTCGCGGGGTCGATGTCGAGGACGCCGACCTCGGAGGAGAGCACGACGAGTCCCTCGTCGGTGACCCAGTAGCGGCCGGGCCGCAGGCCGTTGCGGTCGAGGACGGCGCCGATCTGGGTGCCGTCGGTGAAGGTGACGCAGGCGGGGCCGTCCCAGGGCTCCATCATCGTGGAGTGGTACTGGTAGAAGGCTCGGCGGGCGGGGTCCATGGAGTCGTGGTTCTCCCACGCCTCGGGGACCATCATCAGCACGGCGTGCGGCAGTGAGCGCCCGCCGAGGTGGAGCAGCTCCAGGACCTCGTCGAAGGAGGCCGAGTCGGAGGCGTCCGGCGTGCAGACGGGGAAGACCCGGTCGAGGTTCGTGTCGTTCCCGAACAGGTCGGAGGCCAGCTGGGACTCGCGGGCGCGCATCCAGTTGCGGTTGCCCTTGACCGTGTTGATCTCGCCGTTGTGGGCGACGAAGCGGTACGGGTGGGCGAGCGGCCAGCTCGGGAAGGTGTTGGTGGAGAAGCGGGAGTGGACCAGGGCGACGGCGGTGGCGACCCGCCGGTCGGACAGGTCCGGGAAGAACGGCTCCAGCTGCCCGGTGGTGAGCATGCCCTTGTAGACGAGGGTGCGGGCGGAGAGCGACGGGAAGTAGACACCGGTCTCGCGCTCGGCGCGCTTGCGCAGCACGAACGCCTTGCGGTCCAGGCCGATGCCGGTGCTGACGCCGTCCGTGACGAACAGCTGACGGAAGACCGGCATGGTGGAGCGGGCGGTGGCGCCCAGCAGGTCCGGGGTGACCGGGACATCACGCCAGCCGAGGACGGTGAGGCCCTCCTCGGTCGCGATCGTCTCGATCTGCGAGACGGCGGCGGTGCTCTCCTCGGCTCCGGTCTGCGGGAGGAAGGCGGTGCCGACGGCGTACGCACCGGCCTCGGGCAGCTCGAAACCGGCGACCTCGCGGAGGAAGGCGTCGGGGACCTGGAGGAGGATTCCGGCGCCGTCGCCGGAGTCGGGCTCGGAGCCGGTGGCGCCGCGGTGCTCCAGGTTGCGCAGTACGGTCAGCGCCTGCTCGACCAGCTCGTGGCTGGGCACACCGGTGAGGGTGGCCACCAGCCCGACGCCGCACGCGTCGTGTTCGTTGCGCGGGTCGTACATCCCCTGCGGGGCGGGGCGACCGTCCATGGGCGACCAGGCGTCGGAACGCATCGGCTCTCCCGTCGTCGTCGTGGCATGTGCAGGTGCCAGAGGGACGACGTTGGCCCTCCGCGAAATTTCGTGCAGGTTACATGATGGAACGGTTCTCGGAAAATGGATAGTCCGTTCCAGCATGCGGACACCGCGCGGAGCGGCGCCCCTGGGTATGACAGATGTCCGACAGCAGTCCGACCGGTATCTGAGGGGGGAGGCAGCGCGCGTACGGGACGTGGATGACGTCCGCAGCCCTGCCGGCGGAATGCGGGCTTCATTGCCCGCGGCGCTTACGGCTCATGCCCCGGGATGAGGGAATCGAAACCGTCGCGTAACGGCTACTTATGCAGCGACCCGCAAAGTGTCCCACCGTGCGGGCGATCCCGCCATTGGAGCTTCATCACAACGCGCGACCGCCGCCGCTGACTGCGACGACGGCCGCGCGTTGCCCGGCTTCCGGCCGGGCAGCGGCCCCGAAGGACGCCTCCTCGGTCAGAGCACGGCTCCGAAGGCCGCGCCCAGGGCGTACGTGACAGCCGCAGCGGCCCCGCCGAGCGCCAGCTGCCGCAGCCCGCTGTACCACCAGGTGCGCGCGGTGACCCGGGCCACCAGCGCCCCGCAGCCGAACAGTCCGAGCAGCGCCAGCAGCACGGCGGGCCACAGGGCGGTGGCGCCCAGCAGATAGGGCAGCACGGGCAGCAGCGCGCCCAGTGCGAACGAGCCGAACGAGGACGCGGCGGCGAGCAGCGGCGACGGCAGGTCGTCCGGGTCGATCCCCAGCTCCTCGCGCGCGTGGATCTCCAGCGCCTGCTCCGGATCCCGCGACAGCTGCATGGCCACCTCGCGGGCGAGCGCGGGCTCGACGCCCCGCGCCGCGTACAGCGCGGCCAGCTCCTCCATCTCGTCCACCGGGTGCTTGCGCAGCTCGCGCCGCTCGACGTCCAGCTCAGCCTGGACCAGTTCACGCTGGGAGGCCACCGAGGTGTACTCGCCGGCGGCCATGGAGAACGCCCCGGCGGCGAGACCGGCGAGACCGGTGATGACGATGGCCTGCGGGGCGACCGCGCCGCCCGCGACACCGGTCATCAGCGCGAGGTTGGAGACCAGGCCGTCCATCGCGCCGAACACGGCGGGCCGCAGCCAGCCACCGCTCACATCGCGGTGCGTGTGGTTGTCGCGGTGCGCCGCGTGCAGCGTGGCCTCGGTCTCGATGATGGACACAGCTCTCCCCTTGCATTCCCCGGACGGCACCCCCGTCCGGGCACCCCCCACGCCCTAGAAAATACGCTCGATGTAAGGGGCATGCCAGCAAGGCAGGCTTTACTTACTAAGGCTGACCTGGCCTTCTGTTCCTGAGTCCGTGGGCCGGTTCACGGGGGAGAATGCCCATATGACACCCACGACTCCTGCTCCCCGGGTCACCGTGCTCGGCAGCGCCAACATGGATCTCGTCGCCTTCGTGCGGCGCGCGCCCCGGCTCGGTGAGACCGTCCGGGGCCGGGAGTTCCGGACGGTACCCGGCGGCAAGGGCGCGAACCAGGCGGTCGCCGCCGCGCGGGCCGGGGGCGAGGTGGCCATGATCGGGGCGGTCGGCTCGGACGGCTTCGGCGCGCGGCTGCGGGCCACGCTGGAGGAGTCGGGCGTGGACACCGCCCTGCTGCGGACCGTCGAGGGCCCGTCGGGCACGGCGCACATCGTGGTGGACGACGAGGGCGGCAACGCGATCGTGGTGGTCCCCGGCGCCAACTGCGCGGTCACCGGCCTGTCCCGTGCCGACGAGGAGCGGGTCGCCGTGTCCGACGTCCTGCTGCTCCAGCTGGAGCTGCCGCTGGACGTGGTGGTGGCCGGGGCGTCGGCGGCCCGGCGCCGCGGGGTGCGGACCGTCCTGACGCCCGCGCCCGCCCAGGACCTGCCGGGTGAGCTGCTCGCCGCGACGGATCTGCTGGTGCCCAACGAGCACGAGGCGGCCGAGCTGACCGGGGTGGCCGACCCCCTGGCGGCGGCGCAGGAGCTGCTGCGGGCGGTCCCGGAGGTGGTGGTGACGCTGGGCGCGTCCGGCTGCCTGTACGCGGCGCGGGGCGCGAGCCCCGTGACGGTGCCGGCCCGCCCGGCCCGTGCCCTCGACACGACGGCCGCAGGTGACACGTTCGTCGGCGCACTGTCGGTCGCCCTCGCGGAGGGCCGCCCGGTGCGGGACGCCCTGACCTGGGCCTCCACGGCGGCCGCACTGGCGGTGGAGCGTCCCGGGGCGTCGTCCTCGATGCCGCACCGCGCGGAGATCGACGGGGCGGCGGCGCCGTGACGGAGGGCGGGGGCTCCGCCCCTGGAAACCGGTACCCCTGTCAGACCTGAGCCGCGCTCGTCCTCAACCGCCGGGCGGGCTGGAGTGCCGCCCCTCCCCGCACCGGAGGGGGTGGCCGACCGTCCCCGCCGGCCTTCAGGAAGCCGGACCGGAGCAGCGGCGTCCCCGGCCCCGGGAAGGGACGCCCGCCGTGCAGCGGCACTCGGGCACGGCGGGAAGAACCCGCCGCAGGCCCTACGACGACTTCTGCTTCGCCTCGGTGTCAGACGACGCCGCCTCGGCCTTGCCGCCCTCCTCGGCCTTGCCGTCCTTCTCGCCCGCGGGCCCCGCGGACTGTGCCGCCGCCCCGGCGACCGCGGCCGGTTCGACGACCTCCTCGCGCCCCGGCCGCAACCGCGCCGAGACCACGATGTACGTCACCGCCAGCAGGAAGACGATCAGCGAGGTCCAGAAGTTGAGGCGCATCCCCAGGATGTGGTTCGCCTCGTCGACCCGCATGTACTCGATCCACGCGCGCCCCGAGCAGTAGGCGGCGACGTACAGGGCGAACGCCCGTCCGTGCCCGAGGGTGAAGCGGCGGTCGGCCCAGACGACCAGGAGCGCGACGCCGACGACCCAGAGCGACTCGTACAGGAAGGTCGGGTGGTACGTCGCCTGGTCCAGGGTCTCCATCGGGCGGTTCGCCTCGTCGATGCGCAGACCCCAGGGAAGGTCGGTCGGCCGGCCGAACAGCTCCTGGTTGAACCAGTTGCCCCAGCGGCCGATGCCCTGCGCCAGGGCGATACCGGGGGCGATGGCGTCCGCGTACGCGGGCAGTGGGATGCCCCTGCGACGGCAGCCGATCCACGCGCCCACCGCGCCCAGCGCGATCGCGCCCCAGATGCCGAGCCCGCCCTCCCAGATCTTGAAGGCGTCGACCCAGTTCTTCCCCTCACCGAAGTACAGCTGGTAGTCGGTGATCACGTGGTAGAGCCGGCCGCCGACGAGCCCGAAGGGCACCGCCCAGACGGCGATGTCGGCGACGGTGCCGGCTCTGCCGCCCCGGGCGATCCAGCGCTTGTTGCCGAACCAGACGGCGACGAAGACACCGAGGATGATGCAGAAGGCGTAGCCGCGCAGGGGGACCGGTCCGAGGTAGAGGACACCGGTCGACGGGCTGGGAATGTAGGCAAGGTCCATGGCAGAACCGACGCTACCTTGCCGGACGGATCAGACGGCAGCCCGCCCGGCAAAGACTGCATAACGCTGCCCGTCAGCCCGCCGGGGTCGCCGCGGTGGGACCGGCGGTCGCGGTGGCCGTGGGGCCGCCGGTCGGCGGGGCGGTGACCGTGCCGGGCTGCTTGCCCTGGTTGGCCTCGGTGACCCACTTCTTCAGGTTCTCCGGGGAGATCTGCTCGTTCCCCTTCTGCGGGAAGACCGACTCGCCGTTGAGCAGCACGGTCGGCGTGCCCCGGAAGCCGCCGCTGCGGAAGGCCTCGTTCGACTTGTCCACCCAGCTCTTGTGGGTGCCGTTGGTGACACAGCTGCGGAAGCCGGGGGTGTCGAGACCCTCCACCTGCCCGGCCAGCTCGAACAGCCGGTCGTCGTCGGCGAAGGCGTCGTCCAGCTCCTCGGGCTGGTTCGCGTAGAGGACGTCGTGGTACGGCAGGAAGAGCCCGGCGTCCTGGGCACAGGCCGAGGCGTTGGCGGCGTTCAGCGAGCCGCTGCCGCCGAGGTTGCCGTCGATGATCGTGGCGAGCCGGTAGTCGACCTTGGCCTGGCCCGAGTCCTCCAGCTCGTGGAGGGTGTCCTTGAAGTTGATCTCGAACGCGGCGCAGGCCGGGCAGCGGAAGTCCTCCCAGACGGTGATCGTGGAAGGGGCGTCGGACGCGCCGACCGGGATGATCAGCTGGTCATCACCGGTGGCGCCGGAGGGGGCCACGACCGGACCGGCCGTGTCGTCGCCGTCCCCGCCGGTGTTGGCGGCGATGACGCCGATCACTGCGGCGAGGCCGAGCACACCCACGACGGCCGCCGACACGAGCACCAGACGACGCCGTTTCTCCCGGGCCCGCTCCCGCTCGCGTTCCATCTGGAGCCGCTCCCGGGCGCTCCGCTTCCCCGCGCTGCTGTTCTTCTCGTTCACGCCCGGCAAACGAACCGGGGAGGCACCGGCGTGCCTCCCCGGACCGACAACCACCCGTTCGAGCGACGAAACCCCGTGAGGGGTCAGGAGTCGCGTCGTACGCCCCGGGCGAGTTCGCCCGCCAGTTCCCGTACGGCGGCCAGCCCCGCCGCCGGGTCCCCGGCGTCCAGCAGCCGCTGGACGAACGCGGAGCCGACGATGACGCCGTCCGCGAAGGAGGCGACCTCGGCGGCCTGTGCGGCGTTCGACACGCCGAGCCCCACGCAGACCGGCAGGTCGGTGGTGGCGCGGGTGCGGCGCACCAGGTCCGCGGCCTGTTCGCCCACGGACTCCCGGGTGCCCGTGACGCCCATCAGGGACGCGGCGTACACGAACCCGGATCCGGCGGTGGTGATGGTGGCGAGCCGCTCGTCCCGGCTGCTGGGGGCGACGACGAAGACGGTGGCCAGGCCGTGCTTCTCGGCGTGCTCCCGCCACAGCGCGGACTCCTGGACCGGCAGGTCGGGCAGGATGCACCCGGCGCCGCCCGCCTCCGCGAGTTCGGCGGTGAAGCGTTCGACGCCGTACCGGTCGATGGGGTTCCAGTACGTCATGACGAGGACGGGCTTGCCGGTGGCCGTGTGCGCCTCGCGCACGGTCCGCATGACGTCCGCGATCTTGACGCCGCCGCGCAGGGCGATGTCGTCGGCGGTCTGGATGACGGGCCCGTCCAGGACGGGGTCGCTGTGCGGCAGCCCCACCTCGACGATGTCGGCGCCGCCGTCGAGGACCGCCTTGACGGCGGCGATCCCGCCGTCGACGGTCGGGAACCCGGCCGGCAGGTAGGCGATGAGCGCGGCCCGGTCCTCCGCCCTGGCCTTCGCCAGGGTGTCGCTCAGCAGCTGGATGTTTCCGCTCACTTGGCGGCCTCCCCCGCGTCGTTTCCGTCGTACAGCCCGAAGTAGCGGGCGGCGGTGTCCATGTCCTTGTCGCCGCGTCCGGAGAGGTTGACCACGAGGAGTCCCTCGGGGCCGAGTTCACGGCCGACCTCCAGGGCACCGGCGAGGGCGTGCGCCGACTCGATGGCCGGGATGATGCCCTCGGTGCGGGACAGCAGCCGCAGCGCCTCCATGGCGGCGGCGTCGGTCACGGCCCGGTACTCGCCGCGCCCGCTGTCCTTGAGGTAGGCGTGCTCGGGCCCGATACCGGGGTAGTCCAGTCCGGCCGAGATCGAGTACGGCTCCGTGATCTGCCCCTCCTCGTCCTGGAGGACGTACGAGCGCGAGCCGTGCAGGATGCCGGGCTCGCCCGCCGTGAGCGTGGCGGCGTGCTCGCCGGTCTCGACGCCGTGCCCCGCCGGTTCGCAGCCGACCAGGCGGACGGAGGTGTCCGGGATGAACGCGTGGAACAGCCCGATGGCGTTGGAGCCGCCGCCGACACAGGCGATGGCGGCGTCGGGGAGCCGCCCGGCACGCTCCAGGATCTGGCGGCGGGCCTCGACGCCGATGACCCGGTGGAAGTCCCGGACCATGGCGGGGAACGGATGCGGCCCGGCGACGGTCCCGAACAGGTAGTGGGTGCTGTCGACGTTGGCGACCCAGTCGCGGAACGCCTCGTTGATGGCGTCCTTGAGGGTGCGGCTCCCCGACTTCACGGCGATGACCTCGGCCCCCAGCATCCGCATGCGGGCGACGTTGAGGGCCTGCCGCCGGGTGTCGATCTCGCCCATGTAGATGGTGCAGTCGAGCCCGAACAGCGCGCAGGCGGTCGCGGTGGCGACGCCGTGCTGCCCGGCGCCGGTCTCCGCGATGACCCGCGTCTTGCCCATGCGACGGGTCAGCAGGGCCTGGCCCAGCACGTTGTTGATCTTGTGGGAGCCGGTGTGGTTGAGGTCCTCGCGCTTGAGGAACACGCGGGCGCCGCCGGCGTGCTCCGCGAACCGCGGTACCTCCGTGAGGGCGCTGGGACGGCCGGTGTAGTGCACGAGCAGCGCGTCGAGTTCGGCGGCGAAGGCGGGGTCGGCCTTCGCCTTCTCGTACTCGACGGCGACCTCGTCGACGGCGGCGACGAGGGCCTCGGGGATGAACTTGCCGCCGAAGGCTCCGAAGTAGCCCTGGGCGTCGGGGGTCCGACCCTCCGGATCGGGAATGAAGAACTCGCTGGACATCAGCGGACGCTCCTATGCCAGGACGGTTCCTGGCCGCGGGTTGGCGGGTGGGCGGGTACACGTCCCCACGCCCCCTGGTCCCCCGCTCCTCACGAGCCGGAGGGGCTGATTCAGCCCGTCCGGCGCTTGAGGACGGGCATCGAAGGCACGATGCCGGGGGTCCGGGGGCGGCGCCCCCGGTGACGGGAGGGGGCGGGGCGGGGAAGACGCACCCGCCATCGCATCCCGTTGACCTGCCCCGGCTCGTCCCCGATGACATACCGCACCCGCCGCCCGTGCACCCGCCGCGCGGGCGCCCGGCACCCGCGCGGGCGGCAGCCGCGCGCCAGCCGGGCATAGGCGGGCGGCGGCGCGGCGGCAGAACGGCAGGCGGCGGTCATGGCGCGGCGCTCAGTCCCGCCCGTGCCGCAGCGCGGGATGCGCGCCCGCCGCGACGAGGTCGGCCACCGCCGCCTTCGGGTCGCGGACGGTGACGAGCGACTCCCCGACGAGGACCGCGTCGGCCCCCGTGTTGGCGTAGGCGATCAGGTCGTGCGGACCCCGCACGCCGGACTCCGCCACCTTCACGACCGACGAGGGGATCTCGGGGACGACCCGCTCGAACGTGGAGCGGTCGACCTTCAGGGTCTTCAGGTCGCGCGCGTTGACGCCGATGACCCGAGCGCCCGCGTCGACCGCGCGCGCGACCTCCTCCTCGTCGTGGACCTCCACGAGCGGAGTGAGCCCGATGGACTCGGCGCGCTCGATCAGCGAGACCAGCGCGGGCTGGTCCAGCGCCGCCACGATCAGCAGGGCGAGGTCGGCGCCGTACGCCCGCGCCTCCCACAGCTGGTACGCGGTGACGATGAAGTCCTTGCGCAGGATCGGGATGTCGACCCGGGCGCGGACGGCCTCCAGGTCGGCCAGCGAGCCGCCGAAACGCCGCTCCTCGGTGAGGACGGAGATGACGGCGGCGCCGCCCGCCTCGTAGTCGGCGGCGAGACCGGCCGGGTCCGCGATGGCGGCGAGGGCCCCCTTGGAGGGGCTGGACCGCTTCACCTCGCAGATGACCTTGACGCCGTCGCCGCGCAGCGCGGCGACACCGTCACGGGCCTGGGGCGCCTTGGCGGCCCGCTCCTTGAGCTCGTCGAGGGAGACCCGCGCCTGCCGCTCCGCGAGGTCGGCGCGCACTCCTTCGATGATCTCGTCGAGCACACTCACGCGAGAGGCCCCCTTCCGGGAGGGTGTGATGCTGATCAGGCCGGACACCTCGATGGTATCCGCAGGGGCGCCCAGGACGCGCACCGGCGTCTCAAGGGGCGAGCACGGCGCCGAACGGCAGGTTCCGTACGACGCTGAAGACGGCTCCCGCCGCGCCCAGGCTCCACAGGGCGACGGGCGGCAGGTACAGCTCGAACCGTACCCCCCGCACGGCTCTGACCAGCCAGACCGTCATGACCACGAAGAACGCGAAGTAACCGGCGACGGCCATCGCATTGGCCGAGAACGCGGCGGCGAGGTCGCCGTGCACGAAGGCGTGCGCGCTGCGCAGGCCGCCGCAGCCGGGGCAGTACAGCCCGGTGAACTGGAGCAGGGGGCAGACCGGGTAGTGGCCGGGCTCGTTGGGGTCGACCGCCCCGACGTACGCCCAGGCGGCGGCGACCCCGGCGAGGATGCCCGCCGGTGCGGCGAGGCGGCGGGCGAGCGGGGGTGGTGCGGCGGCGTTCGTGGTGGCGTCCATCCGGCGATTGTGACCGCTGGTACGGGGCGGCGCAGCCCGGCCGGTACGGAAGACGGAGCTGCCGTACGGGTGGAGGAGGGGAGGGCGCAGCCCGGCCGTGCCGGACCGCGCCCCGCACCGCTGTGGCCCACTCGGTGGGCCGGGAGGTGCCGGTGGGTCAGGAGGCGAGCTGGGCCCTGGCGGCGCTCTCACGGAGCTCGCGCTGCTCGTCGCTCTCCTTGGCCTTGCCGAGACCCATCATCTTCATGATGAGGCCGACGACCCCGCCGAGCACCACGATGCCCATGCCGGCCCAGAACCCGAGCGGGTTGTTCGCCACCATGAGCACACCGGCGACACAGAAGCCGATGAAGGAGATGGTGACACCGGTCCAGGCGGCCGGGGTGTGTCCGTGGGCGCTGCCCGCCATGAGTTGCTCCTCGTTGATGTTGCTCTGTGGTGAGGCCCCGCCGAGTGCGGACGCTCGTCGCCATTGTTCCGCACGCGCGCGGGCGGGGTGATCCGGGGGTGCCGGTGCGCGCGTCGGGGCGCGTGGTGCACGGGCCCGGTCAACCCCGTCCGCCGGGGGCACCGGTCTCGTCGGGGTCGGTGGGGTCCTCGCCCCGGTCCAGGGCCTTCCACAGGTCCTCGGGCCGGTCTGGGCCGGTGGTCCGGCGGCGGACGGCCCGCGCGCGGGGGCCGCCTTCGCGCTCGTACCGGCCGGACATGGTGGGCCAGGCGGAGCCGTACCGCAGGGCGATCAGCCCGGCGGCGAGGATCAGCAGGGCGGCGGTGCCCGCGACGGCCGGCCAGGCCGTCTGGGTGAGCGTCCCGACTCTGGCAGCGGTGTCACCCGTGGTGCGCGCGGCCTCGGCGTCCAGGGCCGCGCTGTCGGAGCCGCCCAGGAAGGCCGCCAGGGACGCGCCCGCGCCGCTCAGGGCCAGCAGCAGGGCGACCAGGCGGCGGCCCGGGCCGCGGGCCGCGAGGACGGCCACCAGGGCGGCGAGGCCGACGATGGCGAGGGCGGTCGGGGCGCCGGTGACCTCACCGCCGGCAGCGTCGAGGCTGATGCTCCCGCCGGTCGCCGTGACCGTGCCCCTGGTCCAGGTCTGGCCGGAGGCGAGGAGGACGACCGTGGCGCCGAGGGCGCCGAGCAGCAGGGCGACGGCGAGGCTGCGGCGGCCGCCGGTGGCGACCGCCGCGTCACCCGCGCGCGTGGGACGGGGCTGGGGTACGGATGCGGCACTCACGCCCCCCACTATCCCCCATGCCTCCGCGAGTGCGACGGTCAGACCCGGTTCATCCGATTGGCGGTGTGTACGGCGCGGAGCACGGCCGCCGCCTTGTTGCGGCACTCGGTGTCCTCGGCCACCGGGTCGGAGTCCGCGACGACGCCCGCGCCCGCCTGGACGTAGGCGGTGCCGTCGCGCAGCACGGCCGTACGGATGGCGATGGCCGTGTCGGAGTCGCCCGCGAAGTCCAGGTAGCCGACGGCACCGCCGTACAGGCCGCGCCTGCTCGGCTCCAGTTCCTCGATGATCTGCATGGCGCGCGGCTTGGGCGCACCGGACAGGGTCCCGGCGGGGAAGCAGGCGGTCAGCACGTCGAAGGCGGTGCGGTCGGGCGCGACCCGGCCGGTGACGGTCGAGACGATGTGCATGACGTGCGAGTACCGCTCGATGGACATGAAGTCGACCACCTCGACGGAACCCGGTTCGCAGACCCGGCCCAGGTCGTTGCGGGCGAGGTCGACGAGCATGAGGTGCTCGGCGCGCTCCTTGGGGTCCTCGACGAGTTCGTCCGCGAGGGCCTGGTCCTCCTGCGGGGTGGCGCCGCGGGGGCGGGTTCCGGCGATGGGGTGGACCATGGCGCGGCCGTCCTCGACCTTGACCAGTGCCTCGGGACTGGACCCGACGACGTCGAACCCGTCGAAGCGGAACAGGTACATGTACGGGGACGGGTTGGTGGCCCGCAGGACCCGGTAGACGTCCAGGGCACCTGCCGTGCAGGACGTCTCGAACCGCTGCGAGGGCACCACCTGGAAGGCCTCACCCGCGCGGATGCGCTCCTTGATGTCCTCCACGGCGTCCTGGTAGGCCGCCCCGCCCCACAGGGCGGTGGACTCGGGCAGCTCGGACGGCGGCAGGGCGGCCGGAGCGGAGGGGACCGACCGGGTGAGGTCGGCCTGCATCGCGTCCAGCCGGGCGACGGCGTCGGCGTAGGCCTCGTCGACTCCGGTCTCCAGGTCGTTGTGGTTGATCGCGTTGGCGATCAGCAGGACCGTGCCGTCCCAGTGGTCCAGGACGGCCAGGTCGGAGGTGAGCAGCATGGTCAGCTCGGGCAGCCGCAGGTCGTCGGTGCCGTGCTCTCCGATGCGCTCCAGGCGGCGCACGATGTCGTAGCCGAGGTAGCCGACCATGCCGCCGGTGAACGGCGGCATGCCGGAGGCCAGGTCGTGCGGGGTGTGGAGGGCGGCGACCGTGGCGCGCAGGGCCTCCAGCGGGTCGCCGTCGACGGGGACGCCGACGGGCGGGACGCCGAGCCAGTGGGCCTGGCCGTCCCGGACCGTGAGGGTGGCGGCGCTGCGCACCCCGACGAAGGAGTACCGGGACCAGGAGCGGCCGTTCTCGGCTGACTCCAGGAGAAACGTGCCGGGGCGTTCCGCGGCGAGCTTGCGGTAGAGGCCGACCGGGGTGTCGCCGTCCGCGAGCAGGCGGCGGCTGACGGGGATGACACGGCGGTCGGCGGCCAGCTTGCGGAAGGTCTCGAGGTCCATGGCGCCCGACCCTACCGACCGAGGGGGAGCACGTCGGCGTCGAAGCAGGTCCGGGCGCCCGTGTGGCAGGCGGCACCGGTCTGGTCGACCTTGACGAGGACGGTGTCGGCGTCGCAGTCGAGGGCGACGGACTTGACCAGCTGGACGTGCCCGGAGGTGTCGCCCTTGACCCAGTACTCCCGGCGGCTGCGGGACCAGTAGGTGCAGCGGCCGGTGGTGAGGGTGCGGTGCAGGGCCTCGTCGTCCATCCAGCCCAGCATCAGCACCTCTCCGGTGTCGTACTGCTGAGCGATGGCCGGGACCAGCCCGTCGGGGCTGCGCTTGAGGCGGGCGGCGATGGCCGGGTCGAGATTGCTGGTCATGCGGCCATTGTGCCGCGCCCGGCGGGGCGGTCCGCGCCGCGTCCACTGGGCGGACCGGCCCCGGCGGCCGTACGCTGGCGGACATGTCGACCCATGCGAAGCGTGAACGACTGCTCCTTGCCGATCTGTTGGAGGCCGCTGGACCGAACGCACCCACCCTCTGCGACGACTGGTCGACCCGTGATCTGGCGGCCCACGTGGTGGTGCGGGAGCAGCGCCCGGACGCGGCCGTGGGGGTGCTGGTGAGCGCGCTGCGGGACCGGATGGAGCGGGTCCGGACGGAGTTCGCGGCGAAGCCCTACGAGGAACTGGTGCAGATGATCCGGAGCGGGCCGCCGCGGATGTCGCCGTTCTCCCTGAAGCAGGTGGACGAGGGGGCGAACACCGTCGAGTTCTACGTCCACTCCGAGGACGTGCGGCGGGCCCACCCCGACTGGAGCCCGCGGGAGGTGGACCCGGTGTTCGCGGACGCGCTGTGGACGCGCCTGGAGAAGATGGCGCGGCTCGCGGGGCGGCGGTGCCCGGTGGGCCTGGTCGTCCGGCGGCCGAACGGCCAGACGGCCGTGGCGCACCGGGGCACGCCGGTGGTGACGGTGACCGGAGAGCCGGGGGAGCTGGTGCTGTTCCTGTACGGGAGGCAGTCCGCGGCGCAGGTGGAGCTGGAGGGCGACAAGGACGCGGTGGCCCGGGTGATGGAGGCGGGACTGGGCGTCTGACCCGGCGCGAGGACGGGGGTCCGGGGAGAGCCCCCGGACCCCGTCACCGGACCGGGTGGCCCGCCTCCCGCAGCGTGGACTTCACGTCTCCGATGCGCAGGTCGCCGAAGTGGAAGACCGACGCCGCCAGCACCGCGTCCGCGCCCGCGTCGATCGCCGGGGCGAAGTCGGACAGCCGGCCCGCGCCGCCCGAGGCGATCACCGGCACGGTGACCTCGCGGCGCACCGCCGTGATCATCTCCGTGTCGTAGCCGTCCTTCGTGCCGTCCGCGTCCATGGAGTTCAGCAGGATCTCGCCGGCTCCCAGCCCGGCGGCCCGGTGGGCCCACTCGACCGCGTCGATGCCGGTGCCCCGGCGCCCGCCGTGGGTGGTGACCTCGAAGCCGGACGGGGTTCCCTCCGCGCGCCGGGCGTCCACGGACAGCACCAGCACCTGGCGGCCGAAGCGCTCCGCGATCTCCCGGATCAGTTCGGGCCGGGAGATCGCAGCGGTGTTGACGCCCACCTTGTCCGCGCCCGCGCGCAGCAGCCTGTCGACGTCCTCGGCGCTGCGCACCCCGCCGCCGACGGTCAGTGGGATGAAGACCTGTTCGGCGGTGCGGCGCACCACGTCGTAGGTGGTCTCGCGGTTGCCGGAGGACGCGGTGATGTCGAGGAAGGTCAGCTCGTCGGCGCCCTCGGCGTCGTACAGCTTGGCCATCTCGACGGGGTCCCCGGCGTCCCGCAGGTTCTGGAAGTTGACGCCCTTGACGACCCGGCCGTTGTCCACGTCCAGGCAGGGGATGACTCGTACGGCGAGCGTCACGACACGGCTCCTCGGAATGCTTCCAGCTCTACTTCCACCATGATGCGCGGGTCGACGAAGCCGGACACCACGACCAGGGTGGTCACCGGACGGACGGCGTCGAAGAACTCCTTGTGGGCACGGCCCACCTCGTCCACGTCCCGCGCGTGGGTCACGTACATCCGGGTGCGGATCACGGACCCGGCGCCCAGCCCGAAGGCGCCCAGCGCCTCGACGGCGTGTGCGAAGGCCGCCCGGGTCTGCTCGTACGGGTCGCCCTCGCCGTGCAGGACCTCGCCCTCGAAGGCGGTGGTGCCGCCGACCAGGACGCGGTCGCCCGCCGCCACGGCGCGGGAGAAGCCGAAGGGCTCCTCCCAGGGGCTGCCGCTCCGCACCCGCCGTACGGCGCCGTCCGGCGCCGTCACGGCGCCACCGCCGCCAGCGCCTCCTGCAGCGTGAACGCCTTGGCGTACAGCGCCTTGCCGACGATGGCGCCCTCCACACCCTGCGGGACGAGCCCGGCGATGGCGCGCAGGTCGTCCAGGGAGGAGACGCCGCCGGAGGCGACGACGGGGCGCTCGGTGGCCGCGCAGACGTTCTTCAGCAGCTCCAGGTTGGGGCCCTGGAGGGTGCCGTCCTTGGCGATGTCGGTGACGACGTACCGGGCGCAGCCCTCGTTGTCGAGGCGCTCCAGCGTCTCGTACAGGTCGCCGCCGTCGCGGGTCCAGCCGCGTCCGCGCAGGGTGGTGCCGCGGACGTCGAGGCCGACGGCGATCTTGTCGCCGTGTTCCGCGATCACCTCGGCGACCCACTCGGGGGTCTCCAGCGCGGCGGTGCCGAGGTTGACACGGGTGCAGCCGGTGGCGAGGGCCGCGGCCAGGGAGGCGTCGTCGCGGATGCCGCCGGACAGTTCGACCTTGATGTCCATGGCTCCGGTGACCTGCGCGATCAGGTCGCGGTTGGTACCGGTGCCGAAGGCGGCGTCGAGGTCGACGAGGTGCAGCCACTCGGCGCCCGCGCGCTGCCAGGCCAGGGCCGCCTCCAGCGGGGAGCCGTAGGACGTCTCCGTGCCGGACTCGCCATGGACGAGCCGTACGGCCTGGCCGTCCCGGACGTCGACGGCGGGGAGGAGTTCGAGCTTGGTCATCTCAGCGGTCCTAGCGTCTAGCGGAGTTCGAAGAAGGCGAAGAAGACGGGATCAGAAGGAGCGGAGCCAGTTCGTGAGCAGCTGGGCTCCCGCGTCGCCGGACTTCTCCGGGTGGAACTGGGTCGCCCACAGGGCGCCGTTCTCGACGGCGGCCACGAACCGCTCGCCGTGCTCGGCCCAGGTGACCTTGGGGGCGCGCATGGCGGGGTTGGTGATCTCCAGGTTCCAGTCGGTCACCGCGTACGAGTGCACGAAGTAGAACCGGGCGTCGGCGTCGAGTCCGGCGAATAGTTCGCTGTTCTCGGGCGCGTCGACGGTGTTCCAGCCCATGTGGGGGACGACGGGGGCCTTGAGGGGGCCGACCGTGCCGGGCCACTCGTCGAGGCCCTCGGTCTCGACGCCGTGCTCGACGCCGCGCTCGAACAGGATCTGCATGCCGACGCAGATGCCCATGACGGGGCGACCGCCGGCGAGCCTGCGGCCGACGATCCAGTCGCCGCGGGCCTCCTTGAGGCCGGCCATGCAGGCGGAGAAGGCTCCGACGCCGGGGACGAGGAGTCCGTCGGCGTTCATGGCCTTGTCGTAGTCGCGGGTGATCTCCACGTCGGCGCCCACGCGCGCGAGGGCCCGCTCGGCGGAGCGGACGTTGCCGAAGCCGTAGTCGAGGACGACGACGTTCTTGGCGGTGGTCATTCCGGTCACTCCCAGATTCCCTGGATCCGCAGGACACCGGCGACCAGGCACATCGCGGCGGCGCCGGCGAGCAGGACGACGACGCCCTTGGGCAGCTGCTGCCTGCCGAAGGAGTACGCGCCGCCGGCCAGGAACAGGCCGACGGCGATGAGGATGGTGGACAGCCCGGTCACCGCGTCGCCTCGTTCGCTTCTCCGCACGCCCGGCGCACCTGTGCGGCCGTCGGCGTCCGCTGGCCGGTGTCCCGTCCGTCTCCCGCCACCGCCCGCAGCCGACCGCGCTGCGCGCAGGCTGCTCCGGTCCGTGCGTCGCTCACAGGGCGCCCTTCGTCGACGGGATGATCCCGGCCGCGCGGGGGTCGCGCTCCGAGGCGTAGCGCAGGGCGCGGGCGAGGGCCTTGAACTGGCACTCCACGATGTGGTGGGCGTTGCGCCCGTACGGGACGTGGACGTGCAGGGCGATCTGCGCCTGGGCCACGAAGGACTCCAGGATGTGCCGGGTCATCGTCGTGTCGTACGAGCCGATCATCGGCGCCATGTTCTCGGGCTCGGTGTGCACGAGGTAGGGGCGGCCGGAGAGGTCGACGGTGACCTGGGCGAGGGACTCGTCCAGCGGGACGGTGCAGTTGCCGAAGCGGTAGATGCCGACCTTGTCCCCGAGGGCCTGCTTGAAGGCGGCCCCGAGGGCGAGGGCGGTGTCCTCGATGGTGTGGTGCGAGTCGATGTGCAGGTCGCCGTCGGTCTTGACCGTCAGGTCGAACAGCCCGTGGCGGCCGAGCTGGTCCAGCATGTGGTCGTAGAAGCCGACTCCGGTCGACACGTCGACCTTGCCGGTGCCGTCGAGGTCGATCTCGACGACGACGGACGTCTCCTTGGTGGTGCGCTCGACCCGTCCTACGCGGCTCATGAGCTCTGCTCCTTCTTGACTGCGCGAACCGCATCCAGGAACGCGTCGTTCTCTTCGGGCGTGCCGGCGGTGACCCGCAGCCAGCCCGGTACGCCGTTGTCGCGGACGAGGACACCCCGGTCGAGGATCTTCTGCCACGCCCGGTGGGTCGCCCCCTCGCCGTCGAACCGCCCGAACTGGACGAAGTTGGCGTCCGACTCGGTGACCTCGTAGCCGATGCCGCGCAGCTCCGTGACGAGCCGGTCCCGTTCGGCCTTGAGCTGTTCGACGTACCCGAGCAGCGTATCGGTGTGTTCGAGTGCGGCGAGCGCGGTGGCCTGGGTGACGGCGGACAGGTGGTAGGGCAGGCGGACCAGCTGCACGGCCTCGACGACGGCCGGGTGGGCGGCGAGGTAGCCGAGGCGCAGTCCGGCGGCGCCGAAGGCCTTGGACATGGTGCGGGAGATCACCAGGTGGGGGCGGCCCTCGATGAGCGGCAGCAGGGACGCTCGGTGGCTGAACTCCACGTACGCCTCGTCGACCACGACCAGGGACGGCTTGGCGGCCTGGGCGGCCTCGTACAGGGCGAGGACCGTGTCGGCGCCGACGGCGGTGCCGGTGGGGTTGTTGGGCGAGGTGACGAAGACGACGTCGGGCCGGTGCCGGGCGACCGCCTCGGCGGCGGCGGTGGCGTCGAGGCCGAAGTCCTCACGGCGGGGGCCGGAGATCCAGCCGGTGCCGGTGCCGCGCGAGATCAGGCCGTGCATCGAGTACGAGGGTTCGAAGCCCATCGCGGTCCTGCCGGGCCCGCCGAAGGCCTGGAGGAGCTGCTGGAGCACCTCGTTGGAGCCGTTGGCGGCCCAGACCTGGCCGGTACCGACCTCGTGCCCGGTGGTGCGGGTGAGGTAGCGGGCGAGCGCGGTGCGCAGTTCGACTGCGTCCCGGTCGGGGTAGCGGTTGAGGCTGCGGGCGGCCTCCCGGACGCGCTCCGCGATGCGCTCGACGAGCGCATCGGGCAGCGGGTACGGGTTCTCGTTGGTGTTGAGGCGTACGGGGACGTCGAGCTGGGGCGCGCCGTAGGCGGACTTGCCGCGCAGCTCGTCGCGGATGGGCAGGTCGTCGGGCCGGAGGTCCGCGGGGTTCTGGGAGGTCACTGCTGCGGCACCTTCCATCCGAACCGCGCCTTCATGGCGGCTCCGTGCGCGGGCAGGTCCTCGGCCTCCGCGAGGGTGACCACGTGGTGGGTGACCTCCGCGAGCGCGTCGCGCGTGTAGTCCACGATGTGGATGCCGCGCAGGAAGGACTGGACGGACAGGCCTGAGGAGTGGCAGGCGCAGCCGCCGGTGGGCAGCACGTGGTTGGAGCCGGCGCAGTAGTCCCCGAGGGAGACCGGCGACCAGGGGCCGACGAAGATCGCGCCGGCGTTGCGGACGCGTTCGGCGACCGCGGCGGCGTCGGCGGTCTGGATCTCCAGGTGTTCGGCGCCGTACGCGTCGACGACACGCAGGCCCTCCTCCAGTCCGTCGACGAGGACGATCGCGGACTGCTTGCCGCCGAGCGCGGGCAGGATGCGGTCATCGACGTGTCTGGTGGCGGCGACCTGCGGCTCGAGCTCGCGCTCGACGGCATCGGCCAGCTCGGGCGAGTCGGTGACCAGGACGGCGGCGGCGAGCGGGTCGTGCTCGGCCTGGCTGATCAGGTCGGCGGCGACGTGCACGGGGTCGGCGGTGGCGTCGGCGAGCACGGCGATCTCGGTCGGGCCCGCCTCGGTGTCGATGCCGATGCGGCCGGTGAAGTAGCGCTTGGCCGCGGCGACCCAGATGTTGCCGGGGCCGGTGACCATGTTCGCGGGGGCGCAGGTCTCGGTGCCGTACGCGAACATGGCGACGGCCTGGGCGCCGCCGACCGCGTACACCTCGTCGACGCCGAGCAGCGCGCAGGCGGCGAGGATGGTCGGGTGCGGCAGGCCGCCGCACTCCTGCTGCGGCGGGGAGGCGAGCGCGACGGACTCCACGCCGGCCTCCTGGGCCGGGACCACGTTCATGATCACGGACGAGGGGTAGACGGACCGCCCGCCCGGTGCGTACAGGCCGACGCGCTCGACGGGCACCCACTTCTCGGTGACGCTGCCGCCGGGTACGACCTGGGTGGTGTGCGGGGCGCGGCGCTGCTCACGGTGGACGGTCCGGGCGCGCCGGATGGACTCCTCGAGGCCGGCGCGTACGGCGGGGTCGAGTTCTTCCAGGGCACGGGCCAGTGCGGAGGCCGGTACGCGGACCTGGTCCAGTTTCACGCCGTCGAACCGTTCGGCGTAGTCGATCAGCGCGGCGTCTCCCCGATGATGTACGGCCTCGCAGATGGGCCGCACCTTCTCCAGGGCGGCCTCGACGTCGAACTCGGCTCGGGGCAGCAGGTCGCGGAGGGCGCCGCCCTTCGGGAGGGCGTCACCGCGCAGATCGATTCGTGAGATCACAGGTCAATTCTCGCAGACGGTTTCCCGCCGCTGGTCGCCCGTATCACTGGCTGATACACGCCACAGCGCCCCGGACTGTCACACCTGACCGTTAGCGTTCAGTCAGTCACACAGCGGGAAGAACGGCTGTACGAACCGCTGGGTGTGCGGCAGTGAGGGGGCGGCGGTGACCGAGGGGCAGGCGGGGCGGGACCAGGAGGACACCGATGTGCCCGGTGGCCTCACGCCCGCGGAGCTGACGATGTGGCGGGCGTTCCGGGTCGGCACGTGGTGCGACCTGGCCGAGGAGCATCCGGTGCTCGACGACCCGTTCGCACCGCGTCCCTGGCCGGAGGGACGGCGGGTGCGGGCGGAGGTGGTGGCGCGGCTGCTGCTGTCCGGGCCGCCCGCGCAGGCGGGCAGGGTGCCGGCGCTGAAGCTGCGCGGTGTGGTGGTCACCGGGACGCTGGATCTGGCGGGCGGGCACATAGGGCCGTACGTGGAGTTCCGGAGGTGCCGGTTCGAGGAGGAGGTGGTGCTGCCCGAGTCCCGTTTCAAGACGCTGCGGATGGTGGGCTGTGCGATCCCCCGCCTGGAGGGGGCGAGGCTGCACACGGAGGGGGACCTGCACCTGCCTCGCTGCCGGGTGGACCGGGGCGTGCGGCTCACCGACGCGCAGATCGGCACGGACCTGCTGATCAGCCAGATCCATGCGGAGCCGGACCGGCGCGGCAGGGCGATCGTCGCGGACGGTCTGTCGGTGGCACAGGACCTGCAGGCCGAGCTGATCGAGACGTACGGGGAGTTCAGCCTGCGCGGCGCGAAGGTGGGCGGCTCGCTGAGTCTGCGCGGCAGCAGGCTGCGCGGGGCGGAGGGGCGGAGAGCGTTGAACGCCCCGCAGCTCTCGGTGGAGCGGACGCTGTACATGACGTACGCATGGGTGAGCGACTCCGTGGGCGGGCCGGGCGACTCGCTGGGGGGTACTCCGCCGTACGGGCTGGGCGACGTGCACACGCCGATGCGGGGGACGCGGATGCGGGCCTTCGAGTGCCACGGGGCGGTGCGGCTGGACGACGGACGGTTCCAGGACGCGGTCGACCTGCGGCACGCCCGGTTCCTGCTGTCGTCGGCCCGCAAGGAGGAGCTGTCGATGCGCCGGATCGTCACGCCGGAGCTGCGGTTCATCTGCGAGCGGCCGGAGGAGGGACGGGTGGTGCTGAACGGGGCGAAGGTGGTGACGCTGGTCGACCAGGCGGTGAGCTGGCCGGGCCCGGGCGGGCTCGCGCTGAGCGGCTTCGTGTACGAGAACCTCGTGCCGTACGGGCCGTTCCCGCTGTCCCGGCGGCTGGAATGGGTGGCGGCGGCGACCCCGGAGTACGGGCCGGAGCCGTATGAGCGGCTGGCGACGGTGCTGCGGGCGAGCGGGGAGGACGCGGACGCCCGGGAGGTGCTGCTGGCCAAGCAGCGGCGGCGCCGCGAGACACTGCCGCTGGCAGCGAAGCTGTGGGGCTACCTCCAGGACTGGACGGTGGCGTACGGCTACCGGCCGGGGCGGGCGATGGTGTGGATGGCCGTGCTGTGGGCGGCCGGTGCGCTGGCCTTCTCCTGGTACGAACCGGTGCCGATCAAGGACGACGAGGCGCCGCACTGGAACGGGGCCCTGTACACGCTGGACCTGCTGCTCCCGGTGATCAACCTGGGGCAGGAGGGCTACTGGCGGATGCCGGGCGGATGGCAGTGGCTGTCGGCGGGGCTGGTCCTGGTCGGCTGGATCCTGGCCACGACGGTGGCGGCGGGCGCGTCCCGACTGCTGCGGCGAAGCTGAGCGAGCGGGCACCACGAGGGGGTGACCGGCCCGGGAAGCCGGCCCCGGGGAGGCGCGGGCGCCACCGGCGGGGGGGCCACGAGGGCCCGGACACCGGGGGCACGGGCTGCGGGCACTCCGGGTCGAGGGGCGATCGGGGCCGGGGGCGGAGTCACGTCGCTCGGGCGGCCACAGGGGCCCGGAGGCCAGGAGTGTCCCGGGACACCACGGGGCCCGGGGCCGCGGCGGCCCTCGTGTCCTCAGCGAGCCCGCTCACGCCCCGGGGGGGCCACAGGCCACGGGGACGTGGGAACGAGGCACCGCGGAGGAAGAGCGGAGGCGGAACCACGGGCCGCGGGCGACCACGCTCACCGAGTCCCCGGACGCCGCCACGACGCGGGCACCGCGAGTGCCCGCATGTGGTGCGGGGTCCCGGAGGCCGCAGGCACACGGGAACCACCGGTGCCACGGGCCCGGGGGCGCTGCGGCCCGGGTGCCGCGGGGGTCCTCGCACGCGGCATGGCAGCCCGCCACCACCCGCCGCGGGGCCCGGGAACCACGGGGGCGCCATGTGTGATCGGGGCGGCCATTAGGCTTGGCCGCTGTGACCACCGCTCGCCTGCCCCTCTTCCCGCTGAACGCGGTGCTGTTCCCGGGCCTCGTCCTGCCGTTGAACGTCTTCGAGGAGCGGTACCGCGCCATGATGCGCGAGCTTCTGACGGCCGACGAGTCGCAGCCCCGCCGCTTCGCCGTGGTGTCGATCCGCGACGGGCACGAGGTCGCGCGGACCGCACCCGGCCTGCCCGACCCGACGGCGCTGCCGGAGAAGGGCCCCGCGGCCGGCTTCGGGCCCGACCCGATCACCTCGTTCCACCGGGTGGGGTGCGTCGCGGACGCGGCGACCATCCGGGAGCGGGCGGACGGCGGCTTCGAAGTGCTGGCGACCGGCACGACCCGCATGCGGCTGCTGTCGGTGGACGCGAGCGGCCCGTTCCTCACAGCGGAGCTGGAGGAGCTGCAGGAGCGGGAGGGGGAGGGTGCCGGCGCGCTCGCGGAGGGTGTGCTCAGGGCCTTCCGCGCCTACCAGAAGCGGCTGGCCGGGGCCAGGGAGCGGTCCCTGGCGACGAGCGCCGAGCTCCCCGACGAGCCGTCGGTCGTGTCGTACCTGGTCGCCGCGGCGGCGGTGCTGGACGGCCCCACGAAGCAGCGGCTGCTGGAGTCCCCCGACACGGCGACCAGGCTGCGCGAGGAGCTTCGGCTGCTGCGCGCCGAGACGGCGCTGCTGCGGCACCTGCCGTCGCTGCCCGCGGTGGATCTGACGCAGAACCCGACGAACCCGAACTGAGCGGAGGACGGCGGACGGTGGCGAAGAAGACGAGGAAGCAGTCGGCGGGAACCCCGGCGACGGTGGCGCTGACCGCCGCGGGCACGCCGTTCACGGTGCACACCTACGCGCACGACCCGGCGTCCGCGTCGTACGGCGAGGAGGCGGCGGAGGCGCTGGGCGTGTCGCCGGACCGGGTGTTCAAGACCCTCGTCGCGGACGTGGACGGCACGCTGACCGTGGCGGTGGTGCCGGTGGCCGGCCATCTGGACCTGAAGGCCCTGGCGGCGGCGGTGGGCGGCAAACGGGCGGCGATGGCCGACCCGGCGGCGGCCGAGCGCACGACCGGCTACGTCCGGGGCGGCATCTCCCCGCTGGGCCAGCGGAAGCGCCTCCCGACGGTCCTGGACGCGTCGGCCTCCCACCACGAGACGATCTGCGTCTCGGCGGGCCGCCGGGGCGTGGAGGTGGAGGTGTCGCCGCGTGATCTGGCGGCGCTGACGGGGGCGGTGCTGGCGGAGATCGGCCGGGGTTAGGGGATCGGGCGGTTCGCCTGCACCCGTATGGCGCCCGCCCGTCACGCAGCGGGATCCCGGCGGCCGAGGGTGTCGCCCGGGGAGCCGGAACGGCCGCGAGCTGAGCCGGCGGCGTTCGTCGCGGTGTGCCCGCCTCGTCGCCATGCCGGGTCTGGGTGGCGGTGGCGGTCCCGGACGGCCGGCGCACGTCGGTCCCGCCGGTGGCGGAGCGGCTGCCGAACGGATCCGCGCAGACCTCGCAGCGGTCCGCGAACGGGTCGGGGCCGCTCGTGGGCCGGGGCACCGCCGGAACGGGCCCGACCGGCGTCCGGGAGCACACTCCCCCGAGGTGCGGAAGAAAGGGGAGGTCCGGAGGCACTGCCCCGGTTCGGGAAAGGGACGGGGTGGGGTGGGGGCTAACCGACCGGCGGCCCGCCCCAGGGCTCCGGGTCCCGGATGGTGAACAGCGCCGTCAGGCCCAGGTGCGTGACCATCGCCGCGACCGGCCACGCCAGCAGCGCCCCGTAGGCCCGCAGCTCCAGCGGCGCGTCGAACACGACCCCCTCGCCCACCGCCTCGGCATGGGCGACCACATCCTGGGTCGGCCCCAGCAACGTGCCCGTACCCCAGCCCAGCAGCGACCCCAGCAGCCCGCCCAGCGCGAGCCCCACGACGACGGCGACGCCGCCCTGCCGCCGCGCCAGGTACACCCCGGCCGCGGTGACGACCCCGAAGCCCAGCGCGAGCAGCACGAAGACACCGTCCGCGCCGACCGCGCTCTCCCCTTCCGTCTCCTTCAGCAACACGGCCGTGCCGTTCGAGACGAGCGGGATACGCGGCGCCAGCCACACCCACAGCAGGCCCAGCAGGAAGCCCGTGACGGCGACCGCGAGCAGCACCAGGGCGCCGGTCCGTACCTCGGCGGTCATGTCCGGCGCCGGTGCCTCGCCCTCGCCGTGCGGATACGCGGCCCCGGGACGGCGCGGCGGCCAGCCGGCCGGGCCGTCGTTCGGAACGTCAGGGTTCTCGTGGTGCACGTCGTCACTCGGTGGCTGGTGGGGTGGGGTCAGGGGTGCCGTCACTCTGTCATCCTGCCAGGCGACGACCGGGCCCGCCTCAACGGAGCAGCGCTCAACGGACCGCCGCCCTGCGGTACGCCCAGGTCGCGACCGCCAGCGAGGCGACACCGACGGCCGCGCAGACCGACAGGTCCAGGACGACAGCCGTCCAGTCGGGGTGGGCGTCGAAGGTACGGGCGAGGGCCTCCACCCCGTATGTCGACGGCAGCAGGTCCCGCGCCCAGTCCACCGGCCCCGGCAGCCGCTCGGGCGGCAGCACCCCGAGCAGCAGCGCGGCCGACATGCCGAGCTGGCCGAGCAGCGTGGCCAGCTCCGGTCGCGGCGCCAGCAGCCCGAGCGCGGCGCCCAGACCGGCGAGCGCGGCACCGGCCAGCGGCACCACGGCGGCCAGCACCCACAGGTGGGTGAGCGGCAGCCCGAACAGCAGGGAGCCGACGACGGCCGTGACCGCCGTGCCGGGCGCCGTGAAGGAGGCGTACGCCCCGGCCGCGCCGAGCACCACGGCGGCGGGCGGCACGGGCAGGGTGGCGTAGTGGTCGAGCCCCCCGCTGGCCCTCAGCTGCCCGAAGTACTGGGCGAGCAGGTTCAGCGCGACGAACGCGACGACGAGGACGGACGACCCGGCGACCACCGCACGGGCCTCGGCGCCCCCGTCGACGACGCCACGCATCAGGACCATGATCCCGACGGACTGGAAGGTGGCGACGAACAGCAGCGGGATCCGGGCGACGCGGGCCCGGGAGAGCTGGGCCCGGTACACCGCGGCGAGCGCGGGCAGCAGCCGGGCCCGCGGGGCGAGCGGCGCGGCGGAACGCTCACGTACCGCGGCGGCGGCCGGTCTCGCGGCCCCCGCCGAAGGCGCCTCCACAGGCAAGGTGCTCACAGTTCCTCTCTCCCGTTCTCGTACCCGGCCCGTACAGGGTGCCCGGGTCGGCCGAGCCACCCTGGGCGTCCTGGGCACTCCAGCCGTCCATACGGCCCGGGGCGCCCTGCTCGTTCAGGCCGCTCCGGTCGTCGCGTCCGCCCGAGCCGTCCGCGCAGGCCTCGGAGCCCCGGGAGCCGGGAGCACCCCGGCTCCGCAGCCCGACCCGGCCGTCCACCGTGCCCCGGTGCCACGCCGACGTCCCGCCCCGTCACGCCTTGACCAGCCCCTTCGCCGTCTCGCCGCCGAGTGCGAGGTACACGTCCTCCAGGCTGGGCGTGGCGAGGGTGAAGTCGTCGAGGGCGGCGAAGGCCGCACCGCCGGTGACCGCGGCGACCGCCGCGCGGGCCTCGTCGGGAGAGAGGCGCAGGACCCAGCGGCGGCCGGACTCGTGGGCGGAGGCGCGCAGCGCGGCCACCTCGGGGACGTCGAGCGGGGCACGCTCGCGCCACACGAGATCGACGCGGACCTCGTCGGCCACGCGTTCCTTCAGCCCGGCCGGACTGTCGCAGGCGATGACCCGTCCCCGGTCCAGCACGGCGACCCGGTCCAGCACGGTCTCCGCCTCGATGACGTTGTGGGTGACCAGCAGCACGGTCGTTCCGTGCTCGGCGCGCCGCCGGTCGAGGGCCGCCCAGACGGCGCGACGGGCCACCGGGTCCATGCCCGTGGTCGGCTCGTCGAGGACCAGCAGAGGCCGCTCCCCCACCAGCGCGGCGGCGACGCAGGCGAGCCGCCGCTGGCCGCCGGACAGTCTCCTGAGAGGCCGGGAGGCGAGCGGCCCGAGCCCCAGTTCGTCCAGGACGGCGTCCCGCTCGGCGCGCGCGTCGCGGGCGGTGAGGCCGCGCAGCCGCCCGGTGGTCTCGGCGGCCAGGGCGACGGTCAGCTCGTCGAGCGCGGTGGATTCCTGGCCCAGGTACGCGATGAGGCGGGCGGCCCGTTCCGGGTGCCGTACGAGGTCGTGCCCGAGCACCTGGACGGTGCCGGAGTCGGGGCGCATCAGCCCGGTGAGCTGGCGGACGAGTGTGGACTTTCCGGCACCGTTGGGGCCGAGCAGGCCGAAGACCTCGCCGCCCCGCACCTCCAGGCCGACCCCGTCGGTGGCCCGCACCTCGGGGGTGGCGGGCGCTCCGCGCCTGCCGCGCGCGGCGGGGTACGTCTTCACCAGCTCCCGCACCACGCACACCGTACTCACGAGGGACGAGCCTAAGGGGTCGGACGGCCCCGGCTGCGCGCGGGTCGGCCCCTGGCGGGCCGCTACTGCGGGGCCGACGTGCTTCCGCCTCCTCCTGACCCGCTGCTCCCGGCAGTGTTCGCGGCTGCGGCGCGGACGTCGATCTCGCGCCAGAATCCGGCCCGGATGGCGTAGCGGTCGTGCTCGTCGATCTGGTCGTCCTTGTGGGCCAGGAGGCCGAAGCGGGCGGCGTAGCGGAGGAGTTCGCCGTCGATGCGGTGCGGGATGCGGGGATACATGCTGGACAGGTTGTCCACGTGGTGGGACTCGGGGAGCCGGTCCATCCAGCGGCGCGCGAAGACCTGGCCGACCTCGAAGGGATCGCCGCCGACGGTGGTGATGTCCTCCTCGCGGTCGGCCCAGCGCTGCTCCGCGCTGGTGAGCTGGGCGAGGGTGGGAAGGGAGGCGGTCTCGGCGGGTTCGCCCAGGGCACCGGGGCGGTCGATCCAGCCCCGGTCGGAGGACCACCGGAGGGTCGCGTTGGCGGGGGCGGGGGCGGACTGGTGGCCGGGGGCGCGCAGTCCGGCCAGGTCCTTGGGGGTGGGAACGCCCCTGGGCGCGCCGACGGCGGCGGAGGTGCTGCCGGAACCGGAGGAGGTGCCGTCGGCGGCCGCACCGTCGGAGGGGGCGGTGCCGGAGGCGGGGGCGGTGTCTCTCGGTGGGGTGCCCGGGGGGTGGGTCGGGGTGCCGTTGCCGGAGCCGCCGCGTTCGCCGGAGGCGGCGAGGGCGGACTCGGGCAGCGGCGCGGCGAGGATCGCGGCGATCTCGGGACGGGGCGCGGGAGGCGGGGCGCAGGGCCCGGTGAGGTCCTTGGCGCGGACGGCGCGGGTGATCCAGGCCCGGTCGAGGACGCGTCGCTCGTCGGCTTCCGCGACGAGGTCCTCCGACTGGTTGTAGTCCCCGTCGGCGGCCTGCACGGCCCACAGGTGCACGGCGACGCCGTGTTCCTTGGCGGACATCAGGCCGGGCAGCAGGTCGCCGTCGCCGGTGACCAGCACCACGTCGGAGCAGGCGCGGTTGCGGGCCAGCTCGGTCAGTTCGGCGTGCATGGCGGCGTCGACGCCCTTCTGGGCCCAGCGTCCGTCGCTTCGGGTCAGGGCGCCGAGCCGGACGGTGACCCGGGGCATGACGCGCAGCCTGCGGTGCTCGGGCTGCGGGACGCGGTCGGGGGCGCCGTCGAACCAGTAGATCCGCAGCAGCGGCTGCCGGGTGTCGGCCTCGGCGCCTTCCCGCAGTGCGTGGACGAGGGCGGCGTGGTCGACGGTGATCCGGGAGCGCGCCGGCTCCCCGGCGATGAGGCTTGCTGCGGCGCCGAGCAGATAGCCGGCGTCCACGAGCACGACGCAGCGGTCCACGTGTTCCACCCTCTTTCGGGAACCTCGGGATCGGGAGGTTGCTTCGGGTTTCCTTCGAGTCTGCCCGACTACCGGAGTCTTAACGGCCGGAACGCGATCTTCGGCGTGGCGCCTCACCGTACGCGTTCGGCGGCGTTCTGACCACGCCTTCGGAGCACCTCGGGGACGAACGCCGCGTGACCACGCTCCGTAGTGATCCAACATGCGGGGTTTGTACGGGTGTGTGAGGCTGACAGCGGCCCTGGCCCCTAGCACCCCCCACAGGAGGCACCACCATGGCCAAGAACAAGAAGCAGGACCGAAGTCAGAAGGGCGCGTCGCAGGCCGAGCGGGAGGCCCAGCAGGCGAAGAGCGCGTCGATGGAGGAGCGGGCGAAGAGCGCCGTGGAGGCGACTCCGGGCGATGTCGCGCGCAAGCACCGGGAACGCCGCTTCGGCCACAACTGACGCGCCCGGAAGACGTACGCACGCCAGAGGGGCGCGCCCGTGGGTGACGGGCGCGCCCCTCTGGTGTGTCCGCGCGGGGGGTACGGGGCCGGGGGTCAGCCCGCGAGGCAGGACGGCCCGAGCAGCCCCTTGAGGTCGCCGTAGAGGGCGGGGTCGGGCTGGACCCGGTGCCGGTCGAGCCGCAGGACGGTGGTCTTGCGGGGGCCCTGCAGCTTGATCCGCACCTCGGTGTTGCCCTTGTGGTGGGTGAGGATCTCCCCGAGGCGGCTGACCATGGGCGGGGTGACCTTCAGGGCGGGGATGGTGATGGTGACGGGCGCGTTGGTGCCCGCGTCGCTGAGGTCGGGGACCATCAGCTCCATGGCGACGAGCCGGGGGACGTCCTCGCGCTTGTCGAGCCGTCCCTTGACGAAGACGACCGCGTCCTCGATGAGCTGGGTGGAGACCAGCTGGTACGAGGCGGGGAAGAACATGCAGTCGATGGAGCCCGCCAGGTCCTCGACGGTGGCGATGGCCCAGGCGTTGCCCTGCTTGGTCATCTTGCGCTGGAGCCCGGAGATGATGCCGCCGATGGTGACGATGGCGCCGTCGGAGAGGTCCGCGAGCTGGGCGATGGAGGCGTCGGCCTTGTCGGTGAGGATGTGCTCGATGCCGAACAGGGGGTGGTCGGAGACGTAGAGGCCGAGCATCTCCCGCTCCTGGGCGAGCAGATAGGCCTTGTCCCACTCGTCCTCGGAGAACTCGACGTCGAGGCCGAAGCCGGGCTCGCTGCTGGTCTCCTCCCCCATGCCGCCGAAGAGGTCGAACTGCCCGATCTCCTCCTTGCGCTTCACCGCGACCACGTTGTCGATCATCGGCTCGTGCTGGGCGACGAGGCTCTTGCGGGTGTGGCCCATGGTGTCGAAGGCCCCGGCCTTGATCAGCGACTCGACGGTCCGCTTGTTGCAGGCGACGACCTCGGCCTTGTCGAGGAAGTCGGGGAAGGAGGAGTACTTCCCCTTCGACTTGCGGGTCCTGATGATCGACTCGACGACGTTGGTGCCGACGTTCCGCACGGCGGAGAGGCCGAAGAGAATCACGTCGTCGCCCTGGGCGGCGAAGTTCGGCTCCGACTCGTTGACGTCCGGCGGGAGGACCTTGATCCCCATGCGGCGGCACTCGTTGAGGTAGACGGCCGACTTGTCCTTGTCGTCCTTGACCGAGGTGAGCAGCGCCGCCATGTACTCGGCGGGATGGTTGGCCTTGAGGAAGGCGGTCCAGTAGGAGACGAGTCCGTACGCGGCGGAGTGCGCCTTGTTGAAGGCGTAGCCGGCGAAGGGGACCAGCACGTCCCACAGGGCCTGGATGGCCTCGTCGCTGAAGTCCTTCTCCCGGGCGCCCTTCTGGAAGAGGACGAAGTTCTTCGCCAGCTCCTCGGGCTTCTTCTTGCCCATGACGCGGCGGAGGATGTCGGCTTCACCGAGCGAGTAGCCGGCGATGATCTGGGCGGCCTTCTGCACCTGCTCCTGGTAGACGATCAGGCCGTAGGTGACGTCCAGGACCTCCTTGAGCGGCTCCTCCAGCTCGGGGTGGATCGGGGTGATCTCCTGCTGGCCGTTCTTGCGCAGCGCGTAGTTGGTGTGCGAGTTCATGCCCATCGGGCCCGGCCGGTAGAGGGCCGAGACGGCGGAGATGTCCTCGAAGTTGTCGGGCTTCATCAGCCTCAGCAGGGACCGCATGGGGCCGCCGTCGAACTGGAAGACGCCGAGGGTGTCGCCGCGCTGGAGCAGCTCGAAGGTCGTGGGGTCGTCGAGCGGGAGGCTCAGGAGGTCGATGTCGATCCCCTTGTTGGCCTTCACCATCTTGACGGCGTCGTCCATGATCGTGAGGTTGCGCAGGCCGAGGAAGTCCATCTTCAGCAGGCCGAGCGACTCACAGCTCGGGTAGTCCCACTGGGTGATGGTGACGCCGTCGGTGTGCCGCACCCAGACCGGGACGTGGTCGGTGATGGTCTCGCTGGACATGATCACGCCGGCGGCGTGCACACCCATCTGGCGGACCAGGCCCTCCACACCGCGGGCGGTGTCGATGACCTTCTTCACGTCGGGCTCGTTCTCGTACATCCCCCGGATCTCGCCGGCCTCGCCGTAGCGCGGGTGCTGGGGGTCGAGGATGCCGGAGAGCGGGATGCCCTTGCCGAGCACGTCGGCGGGCATGGCCTTGGTGAGCCGGTCGCCCATCGCGTAGGGATAGCCCAGGACGCGCGCGGAGTCCTTGATCGCGTTCTTGGCCTTGATGGTGCCGTACGTACCGATCTGGGCGACCTTGTCGGCGCCGTACTTCTCGGTGACGTACCGGATGACCTCACCGCGCCGGCGCTCGTCGAAGTCGATGTCGACGTCGGGCATGGAGACGCGCTCGGGGTTGAGGAACCGCTCGAAGATCAGGCCGTGCGGGATGGGGTCGAGGTCGGTGATGCCCATGGCGTACGCCACGATCGAGCCCGCCGCGGAGCCTCGTCCGGGGCCGACGGCGATGCCGTTGTTCTTGGCCCACATGATGAAGTCGGCGACGACGAGGAAGTAGCCGGGGAACCCCATCTGGATGATGACGTCCATCTCGTACTCGGCCTGCTTCTGCCGGTCCTCGGGGACGCCGCCCGGGAAGCGGCGCTCCATGCCGCGGCGCACCTCCTCCTGGAACCAGGTGACCTCGGTGTAGCCCTCCGGGATGTCGAACTTCGGCATCAGGTCGCGCTTCTCGAACATCCCGGCGGTGTCGACCTGCTCCGCGACCAGGAGCGTGTTGCGGCAGCCCTCCTGCCAGGCGTCCGAGGAGTCGATGGCGTACATCTCGTCGGTGGACTTGAGGTAGTAGCCGGTGCCGTCGAACCTGAAGCGGTCTGGGTCGGAGAGGTTCTTGCCGGTCTGGATGCACAGCAGGGCGTCGTGGGCGGTCGCCTCGTGCGCGTAGGTGTAGTGCGAGTCGTTGGTGACCAGGGGCGGGATGCCGAGTTTCTTGCCGATCTCCAGCAGGCCGTCGCGGACCCGGCGCTCGATCTCGATGCCGTGGTCCATCAGCTCCAGGAAGTAGCGGTCCCTGCCGAAGATGTCCTGGTAGTCGGAGGCCGCCTTGAGGGCCTCGTCGAACTGGCCGAGGCGCAGCCTGGTCTGGAGTTCTCCGGAGGGACAGCCGGTGGAGGCGATCAGGCCCTCGGACCACTGGGCGATGGTCTCCTTGTCCATCCGCGGCCACTTCTGGAGCCAGCCCTCGGCGTACGCGTCGGAGGAGAGCCGGAAGAGGTTGTGCAGGCCCGTGGCGTTCGCGGCCCAGATCGTCTTGTGGGTGTAGCCGCCGGAGCCGGAGACGTCGTCGCGCTTCTGGTGCGGCTGGCCCCAGGTGACCTTGCGCTTGTTGCGCCGGGACTCGGGGGCGACATAGGCCTCGATGCCGATGATCGGGGTGACCCCGGCCTTCTTCGCGGAGTGGAAGAAGTCGTACGCCCCGTGGAGGTTGCCGTGGTCGCTCATGGCGATATGGGTCATGCCCATCTCGTTGCAGGCGTTGAACATGTCCTTGAGCCGCGCGGCACCGTCCAGCAGGGAGTACTGGGTGTGCACGTGAAGGTGCGTGAACGGCGGCTTCGACACGGTTGCGGCCTCCGGGGGTCCTGGGCTTGCGGAGATGAGGGGTCAGCTCGGAAGTCTACGGCTCCGCAGTGACACCGGAGGCGCGCCGCGATCCGTAACGGTCACATTCCGGGCCGCCGCCGGGGGCCCGTTTTTAGGGGGCCCTTACACGCGCGCGTGGCACACTCTCGGACTGATGGAAGACATGGCCGGGACCCAGCTGAGGGGGGTGCGGGCGGCGTTCTTCACGGCGCTGGTCGTGACGCTGTCCGTCGCCTCCCATGTGCTGCTGTCCGGTGTGCCGCTCCCGCTGACCGCCGTGCTGGCGGTCGCCGGGGTGGTGTTCGCCGCGGCGTACGCGCTGGCCGGGCGGGAGCGCGGCTTCTGGGCCATCGCGGGCCTGCTGGTGCCGCTCGAACTGGCGGCCGACACGGTCTTCACCGTCGGCCAGGACACCTGTTACGGCCCTTCGGGCGGCCCCGTGGCGGGCTCGCTGCGGGCGGTCGGGCTGGACGTGCTGTGCGGCGACGCGGTGGGGACGCCCCTGCCGGGGGTCGCCGTGCCGGACTCCGCGGTGGCCGCGCTCGTGCACTCCCCGGACCCGGCGGTGCCGTGGCTGCTGCTCACCGCCCATGCCGCGGTCGGGCTGGCCGCGGCCGGCTGGCTGCGGCGCGGTGAGGCCGCGCTGGCCCGGCTGCTGCGCGCGGTGGCGACGCTGACGTTCAGCCCCCTGCTGGTCGCGTGCGCGGTGGTGGGCGCGGCGGTACGCGGCGACGGCGGGCCGCGGGGCGGGGCCGTACGCGGGCGGGAGCGGGCCCGGGTGTCCCGGGCCCGCCTGCTGGTGCATTCCGTGGGGCGGCGGGGCCCGCCGTACCGGGCCGCTCTCACCTGAGCGTCCGCCCCGGAGCCGTGCCGCGGCTCCGGCGGACCCGTACGGCATCACCCCACCGACGTTTTCCTGAGACGGAGAGACATCACCATGAGCGCACGCAACAGCAGGGCCAACAAGGCCGCGGCACGGGAGCGCCTGCGGCAGGAGCGGGAGCTCCAGGCGAAGCGCGACAAGCGCCGCCGTCAGCTCACGGTCGGCCTGGTCGGCCTGGGCGTCCTGGCCCTCACCGGCGGCATCGGCTACGCGGTCGTCCAGGCCAACAAGCCGGCCCATTGGGAGGCGGCGAGGAACCAGTCGCTGGTGAAGCCCGCCAACACCTCGGGGGAGAACGGCACCACGATCGTCATCGGCAAGAAGGACGCCGAGAAGACCCTTGAGATCTACGAGGACGCACGCTGTCCGGTCTGCGCGGGCTTCGAGCAGGCCGTCGGCGACGAGCTCCACAAGGATGTCAAGGAGGGCAAGTACAAGCTCCAGTTCGTCGGCGCCACGTTCCTGGACGGCGACGACCTGTCCGAGGACAGGGTCGGCGCCTACGGCGAGGGCTCGAAGAACACGCTCAGCGCGCTGGGCGCGGCTCTCGACGTGAGCACCGACGCCTTCCTCGACTACAAGGCGGCGTTGTACTCGGCCGAGTTCCACCCGGAGGAGTCCGACGACAAGTTCAAGGACGACGCCTACCTGATCAAGGTGGCGGACACCGTGGACGCGCTCAAGGACAACAAGGAGTTCCGGAAGAACGTCGAGGACGGCACGTTCGACCGGTGGGCTCTTGAGATGTCGAAGAAGTTCGCGGAGAGCGGCGTAAGCGGCACGCCGACGCTGAAGATGGGCGGCGACAAGCTCACGGCCGAGGGCACGGACAACCCGCCGATGACCGTGGCCCAGTTCCGCGCGGCGGTGGACAAGGCGCTGGCCAAGTAGCGCGGACGGAGGCCGGGAACGGCGTGCCGGACGGCGGACGGACCGGACGGCACGCCGCGGTCCCGTGACACGGGCCGCGGACGCTCCCGAAGGGGATCACCGGCCCTCGCATGTGAGGGGGCCCGGACGCTCGACCACGCGTTCTGACCACACACGGGGCCGGGCACCCATGAGAGGAGAACTCGTGATCCCGCAGAAGGAAACCATTCATGTCATGACCATGACTGATTTTGCCCGCCACCGGGACCACCCCGGCCATCGCCGCCAGGAACGACCACGCGTTCACCACGGGCTCCGGGCCCGGCGGGCGGGCGGAACTCCGGGCGGGCGGCGAGCACATCGGGACCTGCGGCATCCGGGCGACCCCGAGGGCACGAAGGTGACCACCAAGGCCCGCCTCAGGGACGGCGCGAAGGGCGTCCCCGGATTCTGCGGCTCCAGCCGGAACGGCGCGGCCGGCGGACGCGGGGACGGCCGCCGCGGCGGGGGAGGCGGCGTCGCGGAGACGCCGGACGGCCCCGGCCCGCCGACGGCTTCCGCTCCGGTGGAGCCCAACCCGCGGCCCGTTTCCGGCGAACGGACCTCGACCACCCGGCCAATTCCTTCACCGAGGGCTTACTCGTCGGTAATGTGACAGGTAGTCTGACCGGCCGTGACCAGTCGAAACACCCTTCCTTCCGCTGCCCCCAGCCGCCGCACGCTCGTCAAGGCCGCAGCCGTCACGGCTGTCGCGGCGCCCGCTCTCGTCGCCGCCGCCTCCCCCGCCGCGGCGGACGGCCACGCCCCCGCCTTCCTCCACGGAGTCGCCTCCGGTGACCCGCTGCCCGACGGCGTCCTGCTCTGGACCCGCGTGACGCCCACGCCCGACGCCGTGCCCGGTTCCGGCAAGGGCCCCGACACCGAGGTGAGATGGGAGGTCGCGGAGGACAAGGCGTTCTCCCGCACGGTCGCCCGCGGCGCCGTCACGGCGACCACCGCGACGGACCACACCGTGAAGGTGGATGTACGGGGCCTCCGCCCGGAGACCTCGTACTGGTTCCGCTTCGCGGCCGGCGACTCCTCCACCGGCGTCGCCGAGACCCTGTCACCGGCCGGCCGGACGCGGACCACCCCCGTCTACGACGCCGCCGTGCCCGGCATCCGGTTCGGCGTGGTCTCCTGCTCCAACTGGGAGGCCGGCCACTTCGCCTCGTACCGCCACCTCGCGGCCCGCGCCGACCTGGACGCGGTGCTCCACCTCGGCGACTACATCTACGAGTACGGCACCGGCGAGTACCCGAAGACCAGGCACGTCCTGCGGGCACACGAGCCGCGGCACGAGATCGTCTCCCTCGGCGACTACCGGACCCGGCACGCCCAGTACAAGTCGGACCGCGACCTCCAGGCACTGCACGCCGCCCACCCCGTCATCGCGATATGGGACGACCACGAGTTCGCCGACGACACGTGGTCGGACGGGGCCGACAACCACAGCCCGGACAGCGAGGGCGCCTGGGCGCAGCGCATGGCGGCGGCCAAGCGCGCGTACTTCGAGTGGATGCCGGTACGGACCTCCACGGAGGGCACGGTCTACCGGCGGCTGCGCTTCGGCAGGCTGGCCGATCTGCACCTGCTGGACCTGCGCTCGTTCCGCGACCAGCAGGTGCGGACCGGCAGCGGCAAGGTCGACGACCCGGAGCGGACGATCACGGGCCGCGCCCAGCTCGACTGGCTGAAGGCCGGGCTGGCGTCCTCGGACGCCTCCTGGAAGCTGGTGGGCACCTCGGTGATGATCTCGCCGGTGGCCTTCGGCTCGCTGCCGTCCCATCTGCTGGGGCCGGTGGCCGAACTGATGGGGATTCCGTCCGGCGGGCTGGCCGTCAACACGGACCAGTGGGACGGCTACACGGACGACCGCAGGGAGCTGCTGACGCACCTGAAGGACCGGGGGGTGCGCAACACGGTCTTCCTCACCGGTGACATCCACATGGCCTGGGCGAACGACGTGCCGGTGACGGCGGCGACCTACCCGAAGTCCGCCTCGGCGGCCACGGAGTTCGTGGTGACCTCGGTGACCTCGGACAACCTGGACGACATCCTGCACGTCCCGGCGAACACCGCCTCCTACATCGCGTCGGCGGCCATCAAGGCGGCCAACAGGCACGTCCACTGGATCGACATGGACCACCACGGGTACGGCGTCCTGGACGTGACGGACCAGCGGTCGCAGATGGACTACTACGTACTGTCCGACCGCGAGGACCCGGCCGCGTCGTCCAAGTGGACCCGCTCGTACCGGACGCTCAGCGGTACACAGAAGGTCGAGCGGGTGTACACGCCGGTGCGCTGAGCCTACGCAAGGGCGCTTTTCAGCCATACACCGGCGTGTTAACCGAAGATCACAGACGGATGGCGGGCGGCGTGTTCCGGAGATCGAATCCGGACACACCGCCCGCTCGCGTCAGCGCACACGTTACGTACACGTCTCAACTACCGGACCCGGCAGAAGGATTTCTTCCTGTTGTCTCCATTCCCCCAACGATTGATTGGGCTGGAACGCTCCTCCTCCAGTTCTGACATGGCCACGTAATCTCCTCGGCCGGTGGTGAGGAGAGCCCTCCCACAGCCCCCCGCGAGGAGTCACCCATGCGTGCTCTTGCACGAATATCGCCGCGTACGCACCGCCGCGTCCTCGGCGCCACGGTCCTGGCCGGAACCCTGGCCCTGGCCCCCTTCTCCGCCCCCACCGGAGCCTCCGCCGCCACGACTTCGGCCGCCGCCACGGCCGCCGAGGAGTGCCTCGACGACGACCACGGCACGAGTGCCGGCGCCCGTGTCGCACGTCCTCAGGGTGACGTCCACAAGCACGAGCCGAACGACGTCACCGCGGCCAAGGCCGAGGCCATGGAGGCCGACCTCAAGAAGAAGCTGAAGGACGCCAGGTCCCAGGGCCGGGACAGCGGGCGCTTCGGCTCGGCCGCCGCCGAGGCCGCCGCGACGAGCATCCCGGTCTACTTCCACGTCGTTCACGACGGCACCAAGGGCAAGCTCTCGGCCACCGACATCAACGCCCAGATGTCCGTGCTGAACTCCGCCTTCGGCGGCCAGGGTGACGGAAACACCGACTCCGGCTTCCAGTTCACGCTGGCCGGAACCACCTACACGGACAACGCCGCCTGGTACAACCTCTCCTCCGGTTCCGCCGAGGAGAAGGCCATGAAGTCCACGCTCCGCCAAGGCGGCGCGAACGCCCTGAACTTCTACACCGCCAACCTGGGCGGCGGGCTGCTCGGCTGGGCGACCTTCCCGTCCTCGTACAGGTCCAGCCCGGACATGGACGGCGTCGTCGTCCTCGACGCCTCGCTGCCCGGCGGTTCCGCGGCCAACTACAACCAGGGCGACACCGCCACGCACGAGGTCGGCCACTGGATGGGCCTGTACCACACCTTCCAGGGCGGCTGTAACGGCAAGGGCGACTACGTGGACGACACCGCGGCCGAGAAGAGCCCGGCCTACCAGTGCCCCGAGGGCCGTGACTCCTGCACCCGCAAGGCGGGCGTGGACCCGATCCACAACTTCATGGACTACACGTACGACGCCTGCATGTACCAGTTCACCTCGGGCCAGGTGCAGCGGATGCAGGACCACTGGATCGCGTACCGCGCCTCCTGACCACGCATGACATCCCCTTGATGTCCCCGGACGGTCCGGCCGCCACTGCGGCCGGACCGTCCGTCGTGCACAGGGACCGCTCGGGGGGCTACAGACTCTCCAGGAACGCCAGGCTCGTCGCCCAGGTCCGCTCGGCCGCCCGCTCGTCGTAGTCCGGCAGGTCCGGGTCGGTGTACAGATGCCCGGCCCCCCGGTACCGGTGCATCTCCACCTCGGCACCGCCCTCCCGCATCTTCAGGTACCAGGAGTTCAGCCAGTCGTCCGGCTCGTAGGCGTCCGGGTCCGCGACATGCAGCTGCACCGGCAGCCCGTCCACGGAGTCGTCCTCCGACACGTCGTAGGTGCCGTGCAGCAGGAGCAGCCCTCGCCGCTTCTCGTCCGCCGCGGCCAGGATCTGGGCGAACGCGGCGCCCAGCGAGAACCCGGCGTAGACCAGGCCCTTGTCCGAGTGCGGGGCGGAGGCCACGACGGCCCTCCGGAGCAGCTCGTCCCAGCCGATCCGGTCCTTGATCGCCATACCCGCCTCCGCCGTACCGGCGGTCTCGCCCTCGTAGAGGTCGGGCACATGCACCTGGTGCCCGGCGGCACGCAGTCGCTCCGCGGCGGCGTGCACTGCCGGGCGCAGCCCGTACACCGAGTGAAACAGCATGATCTCCATTCGGTCATCCTGCCACTCCCGGTCTAGCGTTCGGGGTCATGGAGAACGTTCTGCGTCCGTTGATCGTCCTTGGCGGTTCGGTCCTGCTCACCCTGCTGGTCGGCTGGGTGACCGACCGGCTACTGCGCAGGGCCGACGCCCGCCACCCCGAAACCCCGCTGTGGGACCTGCTGCGCCGCTGCCGTCTGCCGCTCCAGCTGGTGCTGCTCCTCGCCCTGTTGCGCGGTTCCTACCGGCAGACCGAGTGGCAGCTCGTCGACGACCACCAGGTCGGCATCGAACGCACCCTGACCATCCTGCTCATCGGCGCCGGCGCCTGGCTGGTGATGGGCATCGTCTCGGCGGTGGTCGAGGCGACCTACGCCCGGTACGAGGCGGCCTCCAGCGACCTGGGGCGGGTGCGCAGGGTCCGGACCCAGATCACGCTCATCATGAGGATCGTCACGGCCGTCGTCGCGGTGGTTGCGGCCGCGGCGATGCTGCTGACGTTCCCCGATTTCCGGGCGATCGGCACGTCCGTGCTGGCGTCGGCGGGCCTCATCGGCATCGTGGCCGGTGTGGCCGCGCAGTCCACGCTGAGCAACGTGTTCGCCGGGTTCCAGATCGCGTTCGGGGACATGGTGCGGATCGGGGACACGGTGGTCGTGGACGGCCACTGGGGTGTCGTGGAGGAGGTGACGCTGACCTTCCTCACGGTACGGACCTGGGACGAGCGCCGGATCACCATGCCGGTCACGTACTTCACCAGCAAGCCCTTCGAGAACTGGTCCCGGGGCGGCCCCCAGATCACCGGCGCGGTCTACTTCCAGCTCGACCACGCGGCGCCCGTCGCCCTCATGCGTGAGCGGCTCCGCGAACTGCTCCAGCAGTCCCCGCAGTGGGACGGGCGCGGCTGGTCGCTGGTCGTCACCGACACCACGCCGAGCACCATGGTGGTACGCGCCGTGGCCACGGCGAAGGACTCCGACGACCTGTGGACCCTCCGCTGTCACGTCCGGGAGGAACTGATCACCTGGCTCTCCGCCCACCACCCTTACGCCCTCCCCCGCGTCGCCACGATGCCCGCCCCGGAACGGGGCGAACCGGACAGGACTCCGCACCGGAACGACTGAGACCCGGGGACTCCGCCCCGTGCCCGTCGCTCCCCGGGCACGTCAGGCCGCACCCGGCGTTCGTGAGCGGGCGCCGGGGCACCCCCGGATCGAAGAGCTCAGGGACGGAGCGGCACGCGCGCAGCGGAAGGGCTCCCGGCGTCGGCACGGCACGGGTCCGGGGAGGCATCCGGCTCGTGACGCCGGACACGTGGTCCGTCAGAGGGCGCGGCGCATCGCGCGGTGAGGGATGCCCGCGTCCGGGTAGACGTCGCCGTACGGCACATACCCGAGCCGCTCGTAGAAACCCAGCGCCTGCGTCTGCGCGGACAGCTCCATCACGGTCAGCCCGCGAGCCCGCCCCGCGTCCTCGATCCCCCGGACGAGCGCCGCGCCCACCCCGAGCCCCCGCGCCGCCCGGGTCACGGCGAGCCGCCCCAGCGCGCCCAGCCCCTCGGTCGCCGCGATCGGCTCGGGCGCGTGCCCGCCGTACAGCAGCCGCGCCGTGCCCAGCGCGACGCCGTCCTCGGTGCGCACCGCGCAGATGTGCAGTGCCTGTGCGTCGTACGCGTCGAACTCCAGCTCCTCGGGCACGCCCTGCTCGACGACGAACACCTCGCGGCGCACATCGAACGCCGTCTCCAGGTCCGTACCGGTACGGACCTCCCTCAGGGCGAAGGTGCGGTCCCTCATGCGCTCTCGGCCGCGATCGTGTCCAGCGCGTGCCGGAGGTCGTCCGGGTAGGAGCTCTCGAACTCCACCCAGCGCCCGTCCGAGGGGTGCTCGAATCCCAGCCGCACCGCGTGCAGCCACTGACGTGTCAGCTTGAGCCGCTTGGCGAGCGTCGGGTCGGCGCCGTAGGTCAGGTCACCGACACAGGGATGGCGGTGAGCCGACATGTGGACCCGGATCTGGTGGGTGCGGCCGGTCTCCAGCTTGATGTCGAGCAGGGAGGCGGCGCGGTACGCCTCGATCAGGTCGTAGTGCGTGACGGACGGCTTGCCGTCGGCGGTGACCGCCCACTTGTAGTCGTGGTTCGGATGCCGCCCGATCGGTGCGTCGATCGTGCCGCTCAGCGGGTCCGGGTGGCCCTGCACGAGCGCGTGGTACCGCTTGTCGACGACCCGCTCCCGGAACTGGGACTTCAGCAGCGTGTAGGCGCGCTCGGACTTGGCGACCACCATCAGCCCGGACGTTCCGACGTCGAGCCGGTGCACGATGCCCTGCCGCTCGGCGGCACCGGACGTCGAGATGCGGTACCCGGCCGCGGCGAGACCGCCGATCACGGTGGTGCCGGTCCAGCCGGGGCTCGGGTGGGCGGCCACGCCGACAGGCTTGACGATCACGACGATGTCCTCGTCGTCGTGGACGATCTCCATGCCTTCCACGGGCTCCGCGACGATCTGCACGGGCGCGGGCGCGCCGGGCATCTCGACCTCCAGCCAGGCACCCCCGGTGACCCGCTCGGACTTGCCGACGACGGCGCCGTCCACCAGGACCTTCCCGGCCGTGGCCAGCTCGGCCGCCTTCGTACGGGAGAATCCGAACATGCGGGCGATGGCGGCGTCGACGCGCTCGCCTTCGAGGCCGTCGGGAACGGGCAGGGTGCGGATCTCGGGAATCGTGCTCACCCGTCGAGTATGCCTTGTCGGCCGACTCACCCGACCAGCCCTGTGGACAACCTCCCGGCCTCCCGGCCCGGGCTCAGTCCTTGTGGACGGTGCCGTCCGGGTCCAGGCCGCGGAACGAGAGGATCACGATCAGGAAGCCACCGCAGACGATCGCGGAGTCCGCGAGGTTGAAGACGGCGAAGTGGGCGGGCGCGATGAAGTCGACGACCGCGCCTTCGAACACGCCTGGTGCCCGGAAGATCCGGTCGGTGAGGTTGCCGAGCGCGCCCCCGAGGAGCAGACCCAGCGCGACGGCCCAGGGCAGGCTGTAGAGCTTGCGGGCCAGCCGTATGATCACGACGATCACCGCGGCCGCGATGATCGTGAACAGCACGGTGAAGGCCTCGCCGATCCCGAACGCCGCGCCCGGGTTGCGCACCGCCTCCAGCTTCAGCAGGCCGTCGATGAGCACGATCGGCTCGTGGTGCTCCAGCCGGGCCACGACGAGCATCTTGCTGCCGAGGTCCAGCAGGTAGGCCACGACGGCCACGGCGAGCAGTGCCACGACCCGCCGCCTGCCCCTGGGCTGCTCGGCAGGCGCGCCGGCCTCGTCGTCCACATCCGGCGTACCGATGACGTGTTCCGCCTCTGCCACGTGAGTCCCTCAACCTAGGTTCCTGACTGTGACGAGGGTACGGCACACACGTACGGGTCAGCCTCGCCGCTCCTGCTTCTGCTTGTCCTCGACACACAGCGTGGCCCGGGGGAACGCCTGCATCCGCGCCTTGCCGATGGGCCTGCCGCACACTTCGCACAGGCCGTATGTGCCGGAGTCGAGGCGCTGGAGCGCGTGCTCGGTCTGTTCAAGGGTGGCGCGGGCGTTGGCGGCCAGCGCCATCTCGTGCTCGCGGGTGATGTTCTTGGTACCGGTGTCGGCCTCGTCGTGGCCCGCCCCGTCCCCGGAGTCCCGCATCAGCCCGGTCAGCGCGGCCTCGGAGGCGGCGATCTCCTGCTGGAGGCGCAGCACCTCGCTCTCCAGCTCGGCGCGGGCCTCCGCGACCTCCTCGGGCGTCCACGGCTCCTCGCCGGGCCGTACGGCGAGCTCCTCGGGCGCCGTTCCGGCGATCCCACGCGCGGGGGGCACGCCCGCGCCGGCCGCGCTCACGTCCGCCGTCTTCTTCGCTGCCACCGTCCGGTCTCCTGTCTGCTCCACGTCGGCCGCGGCTGCGGCCCTGCGCGCGGGCTCGCCGCCCGCGCCCTTCCCGCCCGCCGGGGCCTTCCTGGGGGCGGTCTTCCTCCGAGCCGGGCGCCTGACGGGTTCGGCGCCCGCGCCGGCCCCGGCCCCCGTCCCGGCCTCCTTCTCCCGGGAGGCCGCTTTCCGGGCGGTCGTCTTCTCGGCGGCGGTCGTCTTCTTCGCCGTGGTCTTCGCTGCGGCGGCCTTCCGCGTGGCCGTCTTCCCGGAGGCCGCCTTCTTGGCAGCCGCCTTCTTGGCGACGGCCTTCGTGGTCGCCTTCTTCGCCGTGCTCGCCGTCGGCGCCCCCTCCGCCGCCTCGGCCGCGGCCGCCCTGCCTGCGGCGGCCTTCTTCGCCGTCGCCTTCCGCGCCGCCGCGCGCGTGGCGTCGGTCCCGCCGGTGCCGGGGTCCTCCGCGGCGCGCTTCCTCGTGGCGGCCTTCCGGGCCGCACCCCGCGCGCCGCTGCCGGACGCCGCCTCGGACTCCGCGGCGACGGGACCGGACGTGGCCCCGGCGCGGCTCCGGGACGCGGCCGACGTGCTCTTCCGCGGGCCGCCCGGCTCGGCCGGTTCCGCGGGCGCCGTTCTGCTGACGGCGGTCTTCTTCGCCACCATGCCGCGGCCCCTTCACATATTGTGATCTTGCTCGCGCACCGTGCTGGGACGATAAATCGGCCCAGGCCCGGCGGCAACGGGACGCGCCGCCGGTCCGGCGCGGGTCTGCCGGGCACGGCGGGCCCTAAGGGGTTGTGCCCAGTTCCCAGGCCGGTCATCACGTGGTTGCCCCATCCGGGCGGACCTGGTCCCGTATGCCCATTCGGGTCACGCCGCGCGGCCCCCGGAATATCCGGTCGGCCGGTGTCCGTGCGGGCCCGTACACTGTGGGGGTCCCCCTGCTCGAGCGGAGCCGAGAGCTTGGGGGAGCAGCGAAAGGCGTGGATGGGGACGAGTAGCGTCGCACGCAGCCATGAGCGACCCGGGGACGGTGCGAGCCCGGGGGCCAGCCCGATGTGAAGCATCACCCCGGAGCCGCCGGAAGAAAGCCTTGGACGTGGGCGTCGCCCGCGGCCCGAGGCGAGTAGAACCGGCATCGTGACCCGAATGAGGGGGTTCCGGGCGGCGCCCGGGGCCAAGGAGGGTGGTACCGCGGGAGCGCACACGGGCTCTCGTCCCTCCGACGGAACGAGAAGCCTGTCCGCCGGAGGATCCGATGTCGCAGTACCGCCAGGTACCCGCCCAGGTCGACCTGCCCGCCCTTGAGCACGCCGTGCTCGACTTCTGGCGCGAGCAGAAGATCTTCGCCAAGAGCCTGGAGCAGTCCGAGGGGCGTCCCGAGTGGGTGTTCTACGAGGGCCCGCCCACGGCCAACGGCATGCCCGGCGCCCACCACATCGAGGCCCGCGTCTTCAAGGACGTCTTCCCGCGCTTCCGCACGATGCGCGGCTACCACGTGTCCCGCAAGGCCGGCTGGGACTGCCACGGTCTGCCGGTGGAGCTGGCCGTCGAGAAGGAGCTGGGCTTCTCCGGCAAGAAGGACATCGAGTCGTACGGCATCGCGGAGTTCAACGACAAGTGCCGCGCGTCCGTGTCCCGTCACACCGACGCCTTCGCGGAACTCACCACGCGCATGGGCTACTGGGTGGACCTGGATGAGGCGTACTGGACGCTGAACCCCGAGTACATCGACTCGGTGTGGTGGTCCCTGAAGCAGATCTTCGACAAGGGTCTGCTGGTCCAGGACCACCGGGTCGCCCCCTGGTGCCCCCGCTGCGGCACGGGCCTGTCGGACCACGAGCTGGCGCAGGGCTACGAGACGGTCGTCGACCCGTCCGTGTACGTGCGCTTCCCGCTCACCTCCGGCCCGCTGGCCGGTGAGGCGTCGCTCGTCGTCTGGACGACGACCCCGTGGACGCTGGTGTCCAACACGGCCGTGGCCGCACACCCGCAGGTGACGTACGTGGTCGCCACGGACGGCGACGAGAAGCTGGTCGTCGCGGAGCCGCTGCTGGAGAAGGCGCTGGGCGAGGGCTGGGAGCCCACCGGGCAGACCTTCACGGGCGCGGAGATGGAGCGCTGGGAGTACCAGCGCCCGTTCGAGCTGGTCGAGTTCCCGAGCCCCGGCGAGGGAACCGACGGGCGCAGCCCGGAGCGGGCGCATTTCGTCGTCAACGCCGACTATGTGACCACCGAGGACGGTACGGGTCTGGTCCACCAGGCCCCGGCGTTCGGTGAGGACGACCTCAAGGTGTGCCGGGCCTACGGCCTGCCCGTGGTGAACCCGGTCCGCGCTGACGGCACCTTCGAGGAATCCGTCGGGCTCGTCGGCGGCCAGTTCTTCAAGAAGGCCGACGAGGCGCTGACGAAGGACCTGGACGCACGCGGGCTGCTGTTCAAGCACATCGCGTACGAGCACAGCTACCCGCACTGCTGGCGCTGCCACACGGCGCTGCTGTACTACGCACAGCCGTCCTGGTACATCCGCACCACCGCGGTCAAGGACCGGCTGCTGGAGGAGAACCAGGCGACCAACTGGTTCCCGGACTCCGTCAAGGAGGGCCGCTTCGGGGACTGGCTGAACAACAACATCGACTGGGCGCTGTCCCGCAACCGCTACTGGGGCACGCCGCTGCCGGTCTGGCGCTGCGAGGACGACCACCTGACCGTCGTGGGCTCCCGCGCCGAGCTGGGCGGGCTGGCCGGGCGCGACCTGTCGGACTTCGACCCGCACCGCCCGTTCATCGACGAGGTGACCTTCGACTGCCCGCAGTGCGCGAAGTCCGCCGTCCGCGTGCCCGAGGTCATCGACTGCTGGTACGACGCGGGCTCCATGCCGTTCGCTCAGTGGGGCTACCCGTACAAGAACAAGGAACTCTTCGAGAAGCGCTTCCCGGCGCAGTTCATCTCTGAGGCCATCGACCAGACACGTGGCTGGTTCTACACGCTGATGGCGATCGGCACGCTGGTCTTCGACAAGTCGCCGTACGAGAACGTGGTCTGCCTCGGTCACATCCTGGCCGAGGACGGCCGGAAGATGTCCAAGCACCTGGGCAACATCCTCCAGCCGATCCCGCTCATGGACCAGCACGGCGCGGACGCGGTCCGCTGGTTCATGGCGGCCGGCGGCTCTCCCTGGGCGGCCCGCCGGGTGGGGCACGGCACGATCCAGGAGGTCGTGCGCAAGACGCTCCTCACGTACTGGAACACGGTCGCGTTCCAGGCCCTGTACGCGCGCACGTCGGGCTGGGCCCCGTCCGAGGCGGACCCGGCACCGGCCGGGCGCACGGTCCTGGACCGCTGGCTGCTGAGCGAGCTGCACGCGCTCACCGACCAGGTCACCCAGGCGCTGGAGGCGTACGACACCCAGCGGGCCGGCAAACTGCTGTCGGCGTTCGTCGACGACCTGTCGAACTGGTACGTGCGCCGCTCGCGGCGCCGGTTCTGGCAGGGCGACAAGGCGGCGCTGCGCACCCTGCACGACGTGGTCGAGACGGTGACACGGCTGATGGCCCCGCTGGTCCCGTTCATCACCGAACGCGTCTGGCAGGACCTGGTCGTGCCGGTGACCCCGGGCGCGCCGGAGTCGGTGCACCTGTCGGCCTGGCCCGAGGCCGACCTGGGCGCGATCGACCCGGAGCTGTCTCAGCAGATGGCCCTGGTGCGGCGGCTGGTCGAGCTGGGCCGCGCCACGCGCGCGGAGTCGGGTGTGAAGACCCGTCAGCCGCTGTCGCGGGCACTGGTCGCGGCGGCCGGGTTCGAGGCGCTCTCCCCCGAACTGCACACGCAGATCACGGAGGAGCTGAACGTCTCCTCGCTGGCGTCGCTCTCCGAGGTGGGCGGCTCGCTGGTCGACACCACGGCGAAGGCCAACTTCCGGGCGCTGGGCAAGCGGTTCGGCAAGCGGGTCCAGGACGTCGCCAAGGCGGTCGCGGCGGCGGACGCGGCGGCGCTGTCGCGTGCACTGCGGGACGGCGAGGCCACGCTCCAGGTCGACGGGGAGACGATCACACTGGCTCCGGACGAGGTGATCATCACCGAGACACCCCGTGAGGGCTGGTCCGTGGCCTCCGACGCGGGCGCGACGGTCGCGCTGGACCTGGAGATCACGCCGGAGCTGCGGCGGGCGGGCCTGGCCCGTGACGCGATCCGGCTGATCCAGGAGGCCCGGAAGAACAGCGGGCTGGACGTCGCGGACCGGATCGCGCTGCGCTGGGAGTCGGCGGACGAGGAGGTCGCGTCGGCGCTCGTGGACCACGCGGGGCTGATCGCGGACGAGGTGCTGGCGACGGACTTCGCCCGTGGGGAGGCCGACGAGTCGTACGGCGCCCCCTTCACGGACGAGCCGCTGTCCCTGACGTTCCGCCTCCGCAAGGCGTAACCGACTCCGTGGGGGCTCGTCGCCCCCACACTCCGGGAAGCCCCGGGCCGTTCCGGCCCGGGGCTTCCCGCTGTCTCCCCGCCCCGCCCTCCCGGCTGTGCTCGATTCGCGGCTCCGCCGTGTGCGGGCTCCGCTCCCAGCCCCCGTCATCGCCGCCGGGCTCTGCGAGCCGGAATCGCCCCGGAACGGCAACTTCCCCCTCGTACGCCGGGCGGGCTTCGCTTCCGGGCACCGCGAAGGGCCGGGGCCCGGGACCGTACGGTCCCGGGCCCCGGCCCTGTCAGCCTGCCGACGGCTGCGTCAGTTGTCGTCCTCGTCGATGAGGAAGCCCCGCATCGGAGACGGCGCCTGCTGCATCGGCTGCGGCGCCTGCGGCCGGACCGGTGCCATCGGCTGAGTCATCGCCGGCGACATCTGCTGCTGGCCGCCGTACGACGGGCCGTTGCCCATCCCGGGCGGGCCGCCCATGGGCTGGTTGCCACCGTACGAGGGGCCGCTCGTGCCCGCCGACGCCATAGAGGGGGACGGCGGCAGCGAGGGTGCGGAGGACGGGGTGCGCGGCGGCGCCAGCGACTCGTCGCCCTGGCTCTCCAGCTGACGCAGCTGGCTCTCCAGGTACGACTTCAGCCGCGTGCGGTACTCACGCTCGAAGCCACGCAGGTCCTCGACCTTGCGCTCCAGCGTGGCGCGGGCGGACTCCAGGGAGCCCATCGCGACGCGGTGCTTCTCCTGCGCGTCCCGCTCCAGCGCGTCGGCCTTGGCGCGGGCGTCCCGCTCCAGGCCCTCGGCGCGCGAACGGGCCTCACCGACGATCTTGTTGGCCTCGGCGCGGGCCTCCGCGATCGCCTGGTCGGCGGTCTGCTGTGCCAGCGACAGCACACGCGCGGCGCTGTCGCCGCCCGGGCCCTGCTGCGGCATCCCCGGACCGCCCATGGGGCCGCCCATCGGACCGCCCATGGGGCCGCCCTGCATGGGGCCGGGGCCGTGCGGGCCCTGCGGCCCGCCGTGACCGGGACCGGCCGGCAGCTGAGGCGCGCCACCCGGCAGCTGGGGCGGACCCATCTGCGGCTGCTGCGGCTGCTGCTGGACCGGGGGTCCGGATATCCCGGCGGGCACCGGAGCGCCGCCGGGCCCCTGAGGACCACCGGGGCCCTGGGGTCCGCCCTGACCGCCCGGGCCCTGAGGGCCGCCGGGGCCCTGCGGACGCTCCTGCTGCTCCGGAGGCTTGCGCATGGCCTGCTGCTGGTTCTGCGCGGCGGCGCGCGTGGCGGCCGCCAGCTTGGCGCGCAGGTCCTCGTTCTCGCGGAGCAGGCGCGTCAGCTCGGCCTCGACCTCGTCGAGAAAGGCATCGACCTCGTCCTCGTCATAGCCTTCTCGGAGGCGGACGGTCGTGAACTGCTTGTTCCGCACGTCCTCGGGGGTCAGCGGCATCTCTTCTTCACCTCTACGTAGTCGTCGGCAGTCGGCAGGACCGGATCGCTCACACCCTCATCGCGAAACTACCCACGATGTTGAGCAGGATGTACACGATGATCATCAGAACGAAGAAGGACAGGTCGAGTGCCACGCTCCCGAGACGCAGCGGTGGGATGAACCGCCGCAGAAGCTTCAGTGGTGGATCGGTGACAGTGTAGGTGGCCTCCAGAACGACCACCATCGCCTTGCCGGGTTGCCATGAACGGGCGAACTGGAAGACGTAATCCATGACCAGCCGGAAGATCAGCACGACCATGAAGCACGCCAAGGCGATGTAGATCACCTGTAGTACGACGCCCATGCCCCGCTTCCCTCTCCCCTGGCTCTCGTCTTACCGGCCTTCCGGCCGGGCCGTTCCGGTCTCGCTGTCCCTGCTGTGGTCTCAGCTTTGGTTGAAGAATCCGCCCTCTGCGATGCGGGCCTTGTCCTCCGCCGTAACGTCGACGTTAGCAGGCGACAACAGGAACACCTTCTGCGTCACGCGCTCAATGCTGCCATGGAGCCCGAACACCAGACCGGCGGCAAAGTCGACAAGTCGCTTCGCGTCCGTGTCGTCCATCTCGGTGAGGTTCATGATCACCGGCGTGCCCTCGCGGAAGTGTTCCCCGATGGTACGGGCCTCGTTGTAGGTCCTCGGGTGCAGGGTGGTGATGCGGTAGGGCTCCCGCTCGGACACGACCTTGGGCATGATCACCGGTGCGTTCTTCTCCAGGCTCGGGCGTTCGGGTGTGATGGACGCCACGGGGGCGATCCGTGCGGGCCGGCCACTGTCCGCGGGGAGCGCGACGGGCTCACGCGGGGCCGGCGGCTGAGGCACCGGAGCATGCACCGGCTCCTCGCGCTCCACCTGGTGGGGGGGCTGGTGACGCCGCCGGTCGCGCTCCGGCTCCGGATCGAGCTCGGGTTCGAAGTCGTCATCGGGGTCGAAGCCCCGGCCGTCGTACCCATCGTCCTCCACGAGGCCGAGGTAGACCGCCATCTTGCGCATCGCGCCGGCCATGCTCTGAGTCCTCCGCTCTGTGGTGGATCGGCAACGTCAGGTCGCGCCTGCGATCCACTCGGCCCGTCCGCCATCGGGCGGAAATGACCATATTTTCTACTGTGGTCCGACTTGCTTCGCGACGTTACCCGAGCTGGGGACGGACTCCGAGTACCGCCGTGCCGATGCGCACATGTGTCGCCCCGGCCGCGACGGCGTCCTCAAGGTCCGCACTCATCCCCGCCGAGACCATGTTCGCAGCCGGATGGGCCGCGCGCAGGCGAGATGCCAATTCCACCAGCCGCTCGAACGCGGCCCTTTGACGTCCGGCGTACGGCCCCGCCAGCGGAGCCACCGTCATCAGTCCGCGCAGCCGCAGCCCCCGCGCCGCCTCGATCGCGTCGGCCAGCTCCCCGACCCCGTCGGGCGCGACACCCCCGCGGTCGCCACGCGCGCCCGACTCCGCGTCAAGCGCCACCTGCACCAGGCAGTCCAGCTCCCGCCCGGCCTGCTCAGCGGCCGTCGACAGCGACGAAACCAGCCGCAACCGGTCGACAGACTGCACAACCTGGGCATAACCGGCCACCGACTTGGCCTTGTTGGTCTGCAGCTGGCCGACGAAATGCCAGGTCAGATCGAGGTCGGCACAGGCCGAGGCCTTGGGACGGGCGTCCTGGTCCTTGTTCTCCGCGACATGACGCACCCCCAGCTCGTGCAGCAGCCGGACGTCGCTCGCGGGGTAGGTCTTGGTGACCACGACGAGGGTCACCTCCTCCCGCCTGCGTCCGGCGGCGGCGCAGGCCCGGGCGATGCGCTCCTCCACCCGCGCCAGGTTCCGCGCGAGCTCCGTCTTACGGTCCGTCACCTGTCGTTCCCCTCGGCCCAGACATATCCGGCGAGCCGTCCGGTCGCGCGGTCGCGGCGGTACGAGAAGTGGTCGGCCGACTCACGGGTGCAGACGTCCGAGGCACTCCGGTTCCGGACGCCCAGCCGCTCCAGCTGCGCGTGAACCCCGGCGACCACGTCGACTGCCGGGGTTCCCCAGCTCGTCCCGGCGTGGGCGGCCGGCTCTACGGCGGCGACCTCGTCCCGCATGGCCGCGGGCACCTCATAGCAGCGACCGCAGACGGCGGGGCCGGTCCTGGCCGTCATCCGAGCGGGCTCGGCGCCCAGTGTGATCATGGTCTCCACGGTCGCGGCGACTACGCCCGCCACCATGCCGGGGCGGCCCGCGTGCGCCGCCGCGACCACACCGGCGACCGGGTCGGCCAGCAGGACGGGGACACAGTCGGCGGTGAGCACCGCGAGCGGAAGTCCGCGCCGGGCGGTCACCACCGCGTCACCTTCCGGAACGTCCGCTTCCGCGGGCCGGGGTCCGTCGACCACATGGACGGTCCGGCCGTGGACCTGGTTCATCCACACGACCCGCGCCGGGTCGACACCCAGAGCGCGGGCGGCGAGCCCCCGGTTGGCGAGGACGGCGGCCGGTTCGTCCCCGACCGCGCCGCCCAGGTTCAGCTCCTCGTACGGAACGGCGCTCACCCCGCCCCACCGGTCGGTGAAGGCGAAGTGCGCGCCGTCCACGATCTCGTGCTGCCCTATCACGCAGGGATCACTTCAGGAAGTCCGGGACATCCAGCTCTTCGGCCTGGGAGTCCTGGTAGGGGCGGGTCGTGGGGATGGCCGCCGGGGCGACCTGCGAGAGCGGGGTCTCGTTCACCGCGGGGGCCGGCTCGGCCGGGGCGGCCGGGGGCTCCTCGCGCACCGGGACCGTACCCAGGCCGCTGCTCGCCGGGCGGGCGGGCTCGGCGGGGCGGGCGGGCGCCGGGGCGGACGGCTCCTCGCGCTTCGCGCCGGCCGAGGCACCCAGGACGTTGTCGCGGCGGGCGGGCGGCTGGCCGCCGTCGAATCCGGCCGCGATGACCGTGACCCTGACCTCGTCGCCCAGGGCGTCGTCGATGACGGCACCGAAGATGATGTTGGCCTCGGGGTGGGCGGCCTCGCTGACCAGCTGGGCGGCCTCGTTGATCTCGAACAGGCCCAGGTCGGAGCCTCCGGAGATGGAGAGCAGCACGCCCCGGGCGCCGTCGATGGAAGCCTCCAGCAGCGGCGAGGAGATCGCCATCTCGGCGGCGGCCACCGCCCGGTCGTCGCCCCGTGCGGAGCCGATGCCCATGAGCGCCGAACCGGCCTCGGACATGACCGACTTGACGTCGGCGAAGTCCAGGTTGATCAGACCGGGGGTGGTGATCAGGTCCGTGATGCCCTGGACACCGGAGAGCAGCACCTGGTCGGCGGACTTGAAGGCGTCGAGCACGCTGACCTGGCGGTCCGAGATGGACAGCAGCCGGTCGTTGGGGATGACGATGAGGGTGTCGACCTCTTCGCGCAGGGCGGCGATGCCGTCCTCCGCCTGGTTGGCCCGGCGGCGCCCCTCGAAGGTGAAGGGGCGCGTGACCACGCCGATGGTGAGCGCGCCCAGCGAACGCGCGATGCGCGCCACCACCGGTGCGCCGCCGGTGCCGGTGCCGCCGCCCTCGCCCGCCGTCACGAAGACCATGTCGGCCCCCTTGAGGACCTCCTCGATCTCCTCGGCGTGGTCCTCGGCGGCCTTCCGCCCGACGTCCGGGTTGGCGCCGGCGCCCAGTCCCCGGGTGAGTTCGCGGCCGACGTCCAGCTTGACGTCGGCGTCGCTCATCAACAGCGCCTGTGCGTCCGTGTTGATGGCGATGAACTCGACACCCTTGAGACCGACCTCGATCATTCGGTTGATGGCATTGACACCACCGCCGCCGACACCGATGACCTTGATGACTGCGAGGTAGTTCTGCGGTGCTGCCACGTCGAAGGCCTCTCGCCTCGATTAACGGGCCGCCGCTGCGCGCTGCCTGGCGCGCCGCGACGACGGATGCCGATGGGACGGTCCCAAATGCCGACCCAAACCCTAACGTTGAAGTTTAGGGTTACCAGTGTGCCTGCTCCCTGGACTCTTCCGAACAGGACACTAAGTCGACAAGCGGCGCACGTTCAACGAACACGCCGAACCTCCCGTTTTTCTTTTCACCCTATGTGATCACCCGGGTTGCTGACCAACCAGGGTGCTGGTCAGGGCAGATGTGCGTCAACTCCGCGACGCGGCGGGGGCGCTCGGGGCGCTCACATCGAAGTGTCCCGCTTTGGGCGCCGCCTTCATCAGTGCGACCAGCGCACGCTCCTTCGCCTCACCCTGCCCGGCGCTCCCCCAGAACACCGTGCGGTCGCCGGCCAGCTCCAGCGTGACGGAGTCGTACGAACGGACGCGGACCGAGGTCACCTGGCGGGCGAGGCCGGCAGGCAGTCCGGTCACCACGCGGACCGCCTCGGCGGTGAGCCGCCCGCCTCCGAAGCGACGCCTGCCCGGGGAGTCGCCGGTGTCGAGCCGGAGCAGCGGGACGTCGCGGGGGGCGGTGACAGAGGTCGCGAACCGTACGGCCCCGGCGTCCACTTCGGTGTATTCGCCACCTTGTTCGACCACCAGGACCGGGACGCGCTCGGCCACTTCGAGACTGATCGTGCCGGGCCATGAGCGCACGACGTCGACCGAGTCGATCCGGGGGAGTTCGCGGCGCAGCCGCTCCTCGATGGCGCCGGTGTCGACGGAGGCCAGCGGCGATCCCACGGGCACGGCGGCGACCTGTTCGACCTGCCGGGGCGTCAGGACCCGCGTTCCGGAGACGGTGACGTTCTCGGCGCGCAGCCAGGAGGAGCCGTACAGGGCCCAGAGGACGCCGCCGGCCAGGGCGAGGAGGGCAGACCCGAGCAGGATCAGCCGGAGGCGGGAACGTGTCCTCCGGTCCTCCGGTCCGGCTTCACCGGAACCGCGGGAGCCCCGGGCTCTCCCGGGGCCCCGGGAGCCGGACCGGCCCGACGACGTGCCCGCGGACGGCTTCGATGCGCCGCGCTCGGTGGTCGTCGGTCCGGCCATGCTCCCTGCCTTCTCACGCCTCTCGGCGTGCTGCTCGCGTCCGGGCAGTCACGCCCGGTTGGCGGCGATCGCCTCGTAGACCATGTTCACCAGCAGCTGGTCGGCGTCCCGGCGGCCGAACTCGGCGGCGGCGCGGGACATCTCGTACAGCCGGTGCGGGTCCGCGAGCACCGGGAGGACGTTCCCGTGCACCCACTCCGGGGTCAGCTCGGCGTCGTCGACCAGCACACCGCCGCCGGCCTTGACCACCGGCTGGGCGTTGAGCCGCTGCTCGCCGTTGCCGATCGGCAGCGGGACGTACGCGGCGGGAAGCCCGACGGCGGAGAGTTCGGCGACGGTCATCGCGCCCGCACGGCAGAGCATCATGTCCGCCGCGGCATACGCGAGATCCATACGGTCCACATACGATACCGGGACGTACGGGGGCATTCCCGGCATGTTCTCGACGTGTGGCAGTTCGTTCTTCGGGCCGACCGCGTGCAGCACCTGGATACCCGAGCGCTGGAGCGCCGGAACGGCCTGCTGGATGACCTCGTTGAGACGGCGGGCGCCCTGCGAGCCGCCGGAGACCAGCAGCGTCGGCAGGTTCGGGTCGAGCCCGAAGGCGGCGCGGGCCTCCGGGCGGACCCGGGCGCGGTCCAGGGTGGCGATGGTGTACCGCAGCGGGATGCCGATGTAGCGGGCGTTCCGGAGCTTGCTGTCGGGCGTGGCGACGCCGACCCCGTGCGCGTACCGGGAGCCGATCTTGTTGGCCAGGCCGGGGCGGGCGTTCGCCTCGTGGACGACGATCGGCACGCCGAGCCGCTTCGCGGCCAGATAGCCGGGCAGGGCCACATAGCCGCCGAAGCCGACGACACAGTCCGCCTTGGTGCGCTCCAGGACCTGCTCGGCGGCCTTGATCGTGCCGCGCAGCCGGCCCGGCACGGTGATCAGCTCGGGGGTGGGCTTGCGTGGCAGCGGTACGGCAGGGATGAGCGCCAGCTCGTAGCCCCGCTCGGGCACCAGCCTGGTCTCCAGACCCCGCTCCGTACCGAGGGCCGTGATCCCCACGGAAGGGTCCTGCCTGCGCAGGGCATCCGCGAGGGCGAGCGCGGGCTCGATGTGGCCGGCGGTCCCCCCGCCGGCGAGTACGACATGCACCGAAATTCACCGCTCTCCGGACGGGCGCTTCCTCACGCGCCGTCTCATCGACATCCAACTCACCCCGGCCCTTCCGCCCGGTCCGGGCTTCCGCATGGCCAGAGCCGCCTTCGCGGCGGGCTCGTCCCGCGCGAACGCGATCAGCAGCCCGACAGCGAACATGGTCGGCAGCAGGGCGGAGCCTCCGTAGGAGAACAGCGGGAGCGGGACACCGGCGATCGGCAGCAGACCGAGCACCGCACCGATGTTGACCACGGCCTGGGCCGTGATCCAGGTGGTCACGCCTCCCGCGGCGTACCTCACGAAGGGGTCCTCCGTGCGTCCGGCCACGCGGATACCCGCATAGCCTAGAGCCGCGAACAGGGCGAGCACCGACAGCGTCCCCGCCAGCCCCAGTTCCTCCCCGGTGATGGCGAAGATGAAGTCGGTGTGTGGTTCGGGGAGTTGGCCCCATTTTTCCACACTTGCCCCCAGTCCGGAACCGAACCATCCGCCGGACGCCAGAGCATAGATGCCGTGTACGCCCTGCCAGCACAGGTCCCCCGGCCCCGGGTCGGTGGCGCCGAGGCAGCCGATCCTGGCCATGCGGGTCGGGCTGGTGCGGATCAGGGTCACGCCGATGGCCCCGGCCACCGCGAGGACGCTCACGAAAAGCCGGGTCGGGGCGCCCGCCAGCCACAGCAGCCCGAAGAGGATGGCGGTCAGGATGATCGCCGTCCCCATGTCCCCGCCCATCATGATCAGGCCGAGCAGCAGGAAGGCTCCCGGGACGAGCGGCACGAGCAGGTGCTTCCACTGGGTCAGCAGCCGCTTGTCCTGTTTGCGGGCCAGCAGGTCGGCGCCCCACAGGATGAGCGCCAGCTTGCCGAACTCGCTGGGCTGGAGCTGGAACGGGCCGCCCAGGTGGATCCAGTTCTGGTTGCCGTTGACCTCGCGCCCTATCCCGGGGACCTGGACCAGCACCATCAGGAAGACGGTGCCCATCAGCAGCGGATAGGCCAGGGCGCGGTGCAGTCTGACCGGCATCCGGGAGGCGGTCAGCAGCAGGACGGCGCCGATGGCGGCGGCGAGGAACTGCTTGCGGAAGAAGTAGGTGGCGGGCAGGGACAGCTCCAGCGCCTTGATGATCGACGCGGAGTAGACCATGACGAGCCCGAGGACGGTGATCAGCAGGCTGGCGCCGAGGATGACGTAGTACGCGGTGAGAGGGCGGTCCCAGGCGCGCCGGGCCCGCTCGTACGCTCGCCGCACCCGTCGGCCGCGCGGAGGGCGCCCCGGCCCCGGGGCTCCGCCCCCGGTGTCCCCCCGGCGCGGGGCCGGTGCCCTGCGGGGGCCGCTGGTACGCGTGCGCAGGGCCAGTCCGGCGAAGGCGGGGGCCCTGTCCCCGGACCCCTGCCGGACGGACTTCCCCGAGCTGTCCGAGGGGGTCACGACGACGGGGGTACGGGGACGGAGCCCCCAGAACCGCGCGGCGAGCAGCATGATCGCGTCCCCCTCCAGTCGGGTCCGGCGGCACCGGACCGGGTGGGTCAGGCGTCGCGCTCGGCGGCGACGTCACGGACCGCGTCCGCGAACGCCTCGCCCCGCTTGTTGTAGTTGACGAACATGTCCATCGAGGCGCAGGCCGGGGCCAGCAGGACCGTGTCGCCGGGACGGGCGAGGGCCGTCGCTTCCCGGACCGCCGCCGCCATCGCCCCAGTGTCGGTCCGGTCGAGGTCCACCACCGGCACCTCGGGGGCGTGTCGCGCGAGGGCCTCACGGATCAGCGCGCGGTCGGCGCCGATGAGGACGGCGCCCCGCAGCCGGGCCGCCGACTTCTGGACCAGTTCGTCGAACGTGGCGCCCTTGGCGAGGCCGCCCGCGATCCAGACGATCGGGTCGTAGGAGGCCAGCGACGCCTCCGCCGCGTGCGTGTTGGTGGCCTTGGAGTCGTCGACGTACGAGACCCCGGCGATCTCCTCCACGTACTCGATGCGGTGCGGGTCGGGGCGGAAGGCCCGCAGACCGTCCCGCACCGCCGCGGGCTCCACGCCGAAGGCGCGGGCGAGGGCCGCCGCGGCCAGGGCGTTGGCGATGTTGTGCGGGACCGGCGGCCGGACGTCCGCGACCTCGGCCAGTTCCTGCGCCTGCTTCTGGCGGTCCGGGACGAAGGCGCGGTCCACCAGCAGGTCCTCGACGACACCGACCTGGGACGGGCCGGGTGTGCCGAGGGTGAAGCCGATGGCGCGGCAGCCCTCCTCCACGTCGGCCTCGCGCACCAGGTCCTCGGTGGCCTTGTCGGCCGCGTTGTAGACGCAGGCGACCGTGTTGCCCTCGTAGGCACGGCCCTTGTCGGCGGCGTACGCCTCCATGGAGCCGTGCCAGTCGAGGTGGTCGGGGGCCAGGTTGAGGACGGCCGCCGAGTGGGCGCGCAGGGACGGAGCCCAGTGGAGCTGGTAGCTGGACAGCTCGACGGCGAGGACGTCGTACTCCTCCTCGCCGAGGACCGCGTCCAGCAGGGAGACGCCGATGTTGCCGACGGCGGCGGTCCTCAGCCCGGCCGCCTCCAGGATGGAGGCGAGCATCCGGACGGTCGTCGTCTTGCCGTTGGTGCCGGTCACCACGAGCCAGGGCGCGGGATTCCGGCCGCCGCGGCCGCGCAGCCGCCAGGCCAGTTCGACATCGCCCCACACCGGGACGCCCGCCGCCTCAGCCGCGGCGAACAGCGGCTTGTCGGGGCGCCAGCCGGGAGCGGTGACGATCAGGTCGGTGCCGGACGGGAGCGTGTCGCCGTCGCCCAGGCGGACCGTGATCCCCTCGGCCTCCAGTTCCGTCGCCTGGGCGCGGGCGCGCGCGTCGTCGCCGTCGTTGACGACCGTGACCCGCGCGCCCAGCCCCTGCAGGACGCGGGCGGCGGGGACGCCGCTGACGCCCAGGCCCGCGACGGTCACCTGCCTGCCGGACCAGTCCTGGATCTCGCTGCTCATTACTTGTCGGCTGCCCATCCCGCGTAGAAGAGCCCCAGACCCACGATGACGCACATGCCCTGGATGATCCAGAACCGGACCACGACGAGGACCTCGGACCAGCCCTTGAGTTCGAAGTGGTGCTGGAGCGGCGCCATCCGGAAGACCCGCTTGCCGGTCAGGCGGAAGGAACCGACCTGGATGATCACGGAGAGGGTGATCAGGACGAAGAGGCCGCCGAGGAGCGCGAGCAGCAGCTCCGTGCGGGAGGTGATGGCGAGGCCGGCGAGGGCGCCGCCGAGGGCGAGCGAGCCGGTGTCGCCCATGAAGATCTTAGCGGGCGAGGTGTTCCACCACAGGAAGCCGAAGCAGGCCCCCATGAGCGCGGAGGCGACCACGGCGAGGTCGAGCGGGTCACGCACCTCGAAGCAGGCGTTCGGGTTGGTCAGGGTCTGCGCGTTGAGGCAGGACTCCTGGAACTGCCAGAGCCCGATGAAGGTGTACGCGCCGAAGACCATCACCGAGGCGCCGGTGGCCAGGCCGTCCAGACCGTCCGTCAGGTTCACGCCGTTGGACATGGCCAGGATCATGAACAGCGCCCAGACCACGAACAGCACCGGGCCGATGGACCAGCCGAAGTCGGTGATGAACGACAGCTTGGTGGAGGCGGGCGTCAGGCCCTGCTTGTCGGAGAACTGGAGCGCCAGCACGGCGAAGGCGATGCCGACGATCAGCTGGCCGGCCATCTTCGCCTTGGCCCGCAGGCCCAGCGAGCGCTGCTTGACGATCTTGATGTAGTCGTCGAGGAAGCCGACGAGGCCCATGCCCGCCATCAGGAACAGCACCAGCAGACCCGAGTACGTCGGGTTCTCGCCGGTGATGACCTTGGCGAGGGCGTACGCGATCAGCGTGGCCAGGATGAAGGAGATACCGCCCATGGTGGGCGTGCCCTTCTTGCCTGCGTGACCGCGCGGACCGTCGTCACGGATGAACTGCCCGTATCCCTTGCGGGCCAGAAGCTTGATCAGCAGCGGCGTACCGATCAGGGTCAGGAAGAGCCCGATGGCTCCCGCGAAGAGGATCTGCCTCATCGGCCGGTGACCTCGCCCTCGGTGGTGTTCTCCAGCAGGGCCGCGGCGACCCGCTCAAGACCGACCGACCTGGATGCCTTCACCAGCACGACGTCCCCTGGCCGCAGTTCCCTGCGCAACAGGTCGATCGCCGCCTGCGCGTCGGACACGTGCACCGACTCCTCACCCCACGAACCCTCGTTATATGCGCCCAGTTGCAGCCAGGACGCTTCCCTGCCCCCGACTGCGACGAGCTTGCTGACGTTGAGGCGGACGGCGAGCCGTCCCACCGCGTCGTGCTCGGCGAGCGCCTCGTCCCCGAGTTCGGCCATCAGGCCGAGCACCGCCCACGTCCGGCCCCCCTCGGCCCGTGCGGCCCCGCCCATGGCGGCCAGTGCGCGCAGGGCGGCCCGCATGGACTCCGGGTTCGCGTTGTAGGCGTCGTTGACGATCGTCACGCCGTCAGGGCGCTCGGTGACCTCCATGCGCCAGCGGGAGAGGGTGCCCGCCTCGGAGAGCGCGACGGCGATCTCGTGCACGGACATGCCCAGCTCATGGGCGACGGCGGCCGCGGCGAGCGCGTTCGACACGTGGTGCTCACCGTACAGGCGCATGGTCACGTCACTGCACCCGGAGGGTGTGTGAAGACTGAAAGAGGGGCGTCCGTTCTCTGTGAGCCGGACATTTTCGGCACGTACGGCCGCGTCTGCGGCCTCTCCGTACAGGACGACGCGCGCCTTCGTACGGTCGGCCATGCCCTTCACGAGCGGGTCGTCCGCGTTGAGGACGGCCACACCGCCCTCCTCGGCGGACGGCAGTGCCTCGACGAGTTCCCCCTTCGCCCGGGCGATCTGCTCCCGGCCGCCGAACTCCCCGATGTGCGCGGTGCCCACGTTGAGGACGAGGCCGATGCGGGGCGGGGTCAGCTCGGTGAGGTAGCGGATGTGGCCGACGCCCCGGGCACCCATCTCCAGGACCAGGTGCTGGGTGTCCTCGGTGGCGCGCAGAGCGGTCACCGGCAGGCCGATCTCGTTGTTGAGGTTGCCGGCCGGCCAGACGGTGGGGGCCTTTCGCTGGAGGAGCTGCGCGATGAGGTCCTTGGTGCTGGTCTTGCCCGCCGAGCCCGTCAGGGCGACGACCGTGGTGCCGAGCCGCTCGACGACGGCGCGGGCGAGTGCGCCGAGCGCGGCGGTGACGTCGGGCACGACGACGGCAGGCACGCCGACGGGGCGCGTGGCCAGGACGGCCACCGCTCCTGCGGCGACGGCGCGTTCCGCGTAATCGTGCCCGTCGGCGTGCTCGCCGGCGAACGCGGCGAAGAGGCTGCCGGGCCCGACCTGGCGGGAGTCGTAGACGACTGAACCGGTGACCTGAATGGCCGGATCCGGTATGTCGAACGTCTGCCCGCCGACGATTGCGGCGATCTCGGTGAGGGAGAGGGCGATCACTTCTTCATCCCCGACTGTTCTGGATGGCTTCCCGCAGGACCTGGCGGTCGTCGAAGGGGCGGACGATTCCTGCGATGTCCTGGCCCTGTTCGTGGCCCTTGCCCGCGACGAGCACCGTGTCGCCCGGCTGTGCGCGGGCCACGGCGGCGGCGATCGCGGCGGCCCGGTCCTCGAACACCGCGACCTCACCGCGCTCGTGGACCGGCACCTCGGCGGCACCGGCCAGCATGGTGGCGAGGATCGCCAGCGGGTCCTCCGAGCGCGGGTTGTCGGACGTGAGGACGGCGGTGTCCGCGAGCCGGGCGGCGGCGGCACCCATCGGGCCGCGCTTGGTGGTGTCCCGGTCGCCGCCGCAGCCGAGGACGATGTGCAGTCTGCCCTCGGTGACCTTGCGCAGGGAGCGCAGCACGGACTCGACGGCGTCGGTCTTGTGCGCGTAGTCGACGACAGCGAGGTAGGGCTGGCCGGCGTCGACGCGCTCCAGGCGGCCGGGGACACCGGGCACGGCGGCGATGCCGTCGGCGGCCTCCTGCGGGTCGATCCCGGCGACGGCCAGGGTGACGACCGCGGCGAGGGTGTTGGCCACGTTGAAGGGGCCGGGCAGCGGGGCCCGGGCGGTGATCCGCTCGTCCTTGGGGCCGACGACGGTGAACGTGCTCCCGAGCGGGCCGATCTCGGCGTCCTCGGCGCGCCAGTCGGCGTCCGGGTGGCCCTCGGCGGAGAACGTGACGACCGGGACCGTGGCCTCCTGCACCAGCCTCCTGCCGTACGGGTCGTCGAAGTTGACGACCCCCTGGCGGGAGCGGCCCGGGGTGAAGAGCTGCGCCTTGGCCTGGAAGTAGTCCTCCATGCCGGAGTGGAACTCCATGTGCTCCGGGCTGAGGTTGTTGAACACGGCGACGTCGAAGACGCAGCCGTCGACCCGGCCGAGGACCAGTGCGTGGCTGGATACCTCCATGGCGACCGCGTCGACTCCGCGCTCGCGCATGACGGCGAACAGGGCCTGGAGGTCGGTGGCTTCGGGGGTGGTGCGCTCGGACTTGATGCGCTCCTCCCCGATGCGGGTCTCCACGGTGCCGATGAGGCCCGGTTTGTGACCGGCCGCCTGAAGACCGCCCTCGACGAGGTAGGCGGTGGTGGTCTTGCCGGAGGTGCCGGTGATGCCGATCTGGAGGAGGTCACCGCCCGGGTGGCCGTAGATTCCGGCCGCGAGTTCGCCCATCCGGCCGCGCGGGTCCTCGACCGCGAGGACCGGCAGCCCGGTCTCGGCGGCGCGGTCGGCGCCGGCCGGATCGGTGAGGATCGCGACGGCGCCGAGCCCGGCGGCCTGGGCCGCGAAGTCGGCGCCGTGGACGCGGGCGCCGGGCAGCGCGGCGTACACGTCACCGGGGCGGACCGCCCGGGAGTCGTGAGTGATGCCGGTGACCTGCGGGGCTTCGGCGGTGGCCGGAGGGGCCTCGATGTCCAGCCGAGCCGCCAGTACGGCGAGGGGGGTGGGGCTGACCTGGACCGGGCGGGGCGCTCCCTGCGGTTTCGCGGGGACGTCCTGGCCGGTGCTTGGGGGCTGATCGGGGTGTGGCACGGCGGTGAGCGTACCGGGCGTACCCGTGATCGGGCTAAATGGGGCCGCGGGGCCCTGGTCGGTGCCGGGGCGTTCCCCGGGGCCGGGCGTGATCGTCGTCACTGACAGCTCCCTCGGTCAGGTACCAGGTGTGAACGTGACCGGCATGCGCGGGGGCTGTTTTCCGGTCGGTGCGGCGTGCAGGGTCTTCAGGGCGAACTCCATGACCTTCTTGAAGATGGGACCGCAGGTCTGGCCGCCGAAGACACTGCCCTTGGTGGGTTTCTGGAGGACGCAGTACACGGTGACCCTCGGGTCGTCGGCGGGGGCGAAGCCGGCGAAGGAAGCGGTGAAGCCCTCGTAACGTCCCAGCACGGGGTCGACGCGGTCGGCGGTGCCGGTCTTGCCCGCGATCCGGTAGCCGGGGATGGCGGCCTTGTTTCCGGTGCCCTCCTCGTCCTCGACGACCGACTCCAGCATTTCGGCCAGGGTCCTGGCGGTCTTCTCGCTGACGACCCGGGTCTTCTCGGGGGCCGGGGCGGGGGTGAAGCGGCCGTCGGGGCCGCGGGTGCCGCGGACCAGGACCGGCTCGATGCGTACGCCTCCGTTGGCGACGGTCGAGTAGACGGACGCGGCCTGCAGGGCGTTCACGGACAGGCCCTGGCCGAACGGGATGGTGAACTGCTGGGAGGTGTTCCACTTCTCCGGCGGCGCGAGGATGCCCGGGGTCTCGCCCGGGTAGCCGAGGCCGGTGGGGCTGCCGAGGCCGAACTTGCGCAGGTAGGAGTGGAGGACCTTGTTGGCCTCCGGCTGGGTCTTGCCGAGCTGCTGGGTGGCGAGGATGGTGCCGATGTTGGACGACTTGGCGAGAACGCCGTTGAGGGTCAGGTGCCAGGTGGGGTGGTCGATGTCGTCCTTGAAGAGCCGGTCGCCCGCGTGCAGCCGGTTGGGGACGACGACATGGGTGCCGGGGGCGGCCACGCCCTCTTCGAGGACGGCCGCCATCGAGATGACCTTGGCGGTGGAGCCGGGTTCGTAGGCGTCCTGGAGGGCGGCGTTGCCCATGGCGGCGGCATTGGCCTGGGACAGGTCGTTGGGGTCGAAGCCGGGGGCGTTGGCCATGGCGAGGATCTCGCCGGTCCTGGTGTCCTGGACGACGACATAGCCGCGGTCGGCGCGGGAGGCGGCGACCTGTTCGCTGATGGCCTTCTGCGCGGCCCACTGGATGTCCCGGTCGATGGTCAGCTCGATGTCGGAGCCGGGCACGGCCGGGGTCTCGCGGGCGTCGGCGGTGGGGACGCGACGGCCGCCGGAGTGGGCATAGGTGAGGGTGCCGTCGCGGCCCGCGAGTTCCTCGTCGAGCATGGACTCCAGGCCGCCCGCGCCGCGGCCCTCGGCGTTGACCCAGCCCAGTATCCCGGCGGCGAGGGTGCCGTTGGGGTAGATCCGCCTGGTGCTCTTCTCGCTCAGGACACCGGCGAGGACGCTGACACCGGGGCCGCCTTCCGTCTGGTCCTCGCGGGCCTTCTTGGCGAAGAGCCGCTTCAGGTCCTTGATCTGGTTCCACACCTGCGGGGTCTGCTTGCGGGCGAGGACGGCGTAGCGGGGGGCGGGCGGCGACTTGAGGGTGCGGACCAGGTCGGCGGGCTCCTTGCCGAGGATGGGGGCGAGGAGCGCGGCGGCCTGTTCGGGGGCGTCGGGGACCTTCGCCTGCTCGGGGGTGAACATCATCGGGTCTGCGGTGATGTCGTACGCGTCGACGCTGGTGGCGAGGATCCCGCCGGCCCGGTCGGTGATCACACCGCGCTCGGCGGACAGCTTGTGGCTGAGGTAGCGGTGCTCCTCGGCCTTGGCGGAGTACGCGGCGGCGTCGACGGCCTGGACCTGGAGCAGGCGCCCGACGAACACCAGCATGACGACGGTCAGCCCGATGCTGACGAGCCGCAGCCGCGGCCGGTGGTCACTGAGCCGCAGCCCCCCGCCTGCGGCCGGTCGGCGCGGAGGCTGCTGCCGGGTGCGGCGGGCCCCGGGCCGACCGGCGGCGGCGCCCCGGCCACCGGTGCCGTTCTCCCCTCCGACGTGCAGGAGCTCCTCGAGGGCGACGACGTTCGCGAGCGACAGCTGGCTG